>VMTC01000123.1 GCA_013791765.1 Rhodoferax sp. | reverse complement strand
TCAAATGGGTGACGCGGTGCAGGCGATGTGCTTCCTGGCGGGCGCCAACTCTATTTTCTACGGCGACAAGCTGCTTACCACGGGCAATCCGGAGGCTGAAGACGACCGTGCGCTGCTGGCCAGACTCGGTTTAAAGACCCATGCCTCGTCCCTGACGCAAGCGCAGAAAGAACGCTGCGGCGCATAAATCCGCAGCGGATGTCGAACGCCAGCGCCCTGGCGTTCGACTGGCAGGAAGGTGGGCAAGATTAGTCTGGGCTTCCAAGATCAGCCACTTGTTTACAATTCCGCGCAGAGCAGCAACCCGTCATGAAAACAGTCACCAAGTCCGTCCTCATCTGGTACAGCCGGGCCGAGATGTACGTGCTCGTGACAGACGTGGATCAATACCCCAAATTTTTGCCCTGGTGTGATCGCGCGCGCGTCGTCACGGGCGACGAAACAGGGATGACGGCGGAAATTGGCATTTCTTTCAGTGGCATCCGCCAGACCTTCACCACGCGCAATGCGCATGTGCCGGACCGACAGGTCGCCATCAAGCTGGTGAATGGTCCGTTTTCAAGACTCGATGGCGAATGGAACTTTGTGCCGATCGGTGATGACTCCCAGCGGGCTTGCCGGGTGGAGTTGACACTGCACTACGGTTTTGACAACGCGACGCTGGGCAAGCTGGTGGGTCCGGTTTTTGACAAGATCGCCGCCAGCATGGTGGACGCCTTTGTCAAACGGGCCCAGCAGGTTTATGGCGAGTGACGCGCACCTTCAAATCACGGTGGTTTATGCGCCGTTTCCCCGCGATGTGCGCGAGCTTGTGTTGCAACTGAGCGCAGGCAGCACTGTCTTGCAGGCACTGCAGGCCAGTGGTCTGTTGCGACAATTCCCGGAACTTGATACGTCTAGTTTGGCGTTGGGCGTGTGGGGGAAGACCGCTGGCTTGACGCAAAGGCTCCAAGACCAGGATCGGATTGAAATTTACCGGCCACTTCGCGTCGACCCCAAAGTGGCGCGTCGGGAGCGCTTTGTGAGCCAGGGCGCGCGCAGCGCCGGGCTCTTTGTAAAAAAACGTGCGGGCGCCAAGACCGGCTACTGAGTCGGCGCGCGCGGCGCTCCCTCAGGCCGTCTATTTGCAGTCAGCATCCACGATGGACTGAATGCGCTTGAGCTCAGCGGCACGGGCGGCATCGTCGAGCACCTCACGCTCTCCTTTCTCGTTGATGCGACTGATGCGCACGCCCGAGTCAAAGTTCGCTTTGGCCTGTTTGGCGCGCGCGCAATTTTCAATTTTGGCTTTCGTGATTTTCTCTTGCTCGGCCTTGCGTTGGGCGGCTTGAGCTTCGTCCGCTTTTTTCTTCTTGTCCGCCATTTCCTTGTCAAGCCCACTGAGCTTGGGTGCGCTGGCCACGCTTTGTGGCGCGGCTGTGGCCACCGCAGGCGACGCTGGCGCATCGGCCTTGGTCGTGCCGTTGCTGCCAGGGCGTTTAAGAATGTTCTTCTCTAGTACCTCGGCCGGGGGCGCGCGGTCGCTAAACACCTTACGACCGTCCTTGTCGGTCCATTGCCATTGCCCTTGAGCGGCCAGAGAGACCAGACTGGCGAGCAGCAAAAAAATGAATCGAATATTTTTCATGGCCGAAGTTTAGCGCTCAGCCGAGATGGCTACGCAGTAAATAGGAAGGGGAAACCGTATTCTCAGCCCTCATGCCAGGCAAGTTGAGTACCACAGGCGCGGGTACAATCCGTCATTTGGAGCTTAGACCATGCGCCTGATCGGCAAAGCGCTCACCTTCGACGATGTCTTGTTGGTGCCAGCGTACTCTCAAGTCCTACCCAAGGACACCTCTCTCGCCACCCTTTTCACTCGCAATATTGCGCTCAACCTGCCCTTGGTCTCTGCCGCCATGGACACGGTCACCGAGTCGCGCCTGGCTATTGCCATTGCGCAGGAAGGCGGGATTGGCATCGTCCACAAAAACATGACACCGCAGCAGCAAGCTGCCAAAGTGGCGAAAGTCAAGCGTTATGAGTCCGGCGTGCTGCGCGACCCCGTGGTGATCACGCCACACCACACGGTGCGCCAGGTGATGGATTTGTCGGCGCAGTTGGGTGTCTCGGGCTTTCCTGTGTGCGATGGCGGCAAGGTGGTGGGCCTGGTGACGGGGCGTGACCTACGCTTCGAGACACGCTATGACCTGCCAGTGAGCCAGATCATGACCCCACGTGAGAAGTTAATCACGGTGCCCGATGGCACCACCCTCACGCAGGCCAAGGTGTTATTGAACCAGTACAAGATTGAGCGCCTGCTGGTGGTGAACGAAGCCTTTGAGCTCAAAGGCCTGATCACCGTCAAAGACATCACCAAGCAAACCAGTTTTCCCAATGCCGCGCGTGATGCGCAGGGCAAGCTGCGCGTCGGCGCTGCTGTAGGTGTGGGGGAGGGTACGGAAGAGCGTGTGGAGCTATTGGCCCGCGCCGGCGTGGATGCCATCGTGGTCGACACCGCGCACGGTCACAGCAAAGGCGTGATTGAGCGGGTGCGCTGGGTCAAGCAGAACTTTCCGCACGTTGAAGTGATTGGCGGCAACATTGCCACGGGCGCCGCAGCGCTGGCGCTGGTCGAGGCTGGCGCAGACGCGGTCAAGGTCGGCATTGGGCCAGGCTCTATTTGCACCACCCGTATCGTGGCGGGTGTGGGCGTGCCGCAAATCATGGCGATTGACAGCGTCGCCATGGCCCTCAAGGGCACCGGTGTACCGTTGATTGCCGATGGTGGCATTCGCTTCAGTGGCGATATCTCCAAAGCCATTGCCGCCGGCGCCAGCACGGTGATGATGGGAGGCATGTTCGCGGGCACCGAGGAGGCCCCCGGCGAAGTGATTCTGTTTCAGGGCCGCAGCTACAAGAGCTACCGCGGCATGGGCTCGATCGGCGCCATGCAACAGGGCAGTGCCGACCGCTATTTTCAGGAGTCCTCCACCGGCAATCCGAACGCTGACAAGCTGGTGCCCGAAGGCATTGAAGGGCGCGTGCCTTACAAAGGCTCAATGGTTTCCATTATTTACCAAATGGCCGGCGGCTTGCGCGCCAGCATGGGTTACTGCGGTTGCGCAACCATCGAAGAGATGCAGGACAAAGCCGAGTTTGTAGAAATTACGACCGCCGGCATCCGGGAAAGCCATGTCCATGATGTGCAGATCACCAAGGAAGCACCGAACTACCGGGCGGAATAATGCATCAAAAAATCCTCATCCTTGACTTCGGCTCACAGGTCACCCAGCTGATTGCGCGGCGCATCCGTGAAGCCCATGTTTTTTGCGAAGTTCATCCGTGTGACGTGACTGACGAGTGGCTGCGCGCCTATGCACGCGATGGCAAGCTCAAGGGCATTATTCTGTCGGGCAGCCACGCCAGCGTCTATGAAGACACGACCGACAAAGCGCCGCCTGCGGTGTTTGAACTGGGCGTGCCGGTGCTGGGCATTTGCTACGGGATGCAGACCATGGCGCACCAGTTGGGCGGGCTCGTCACTAGCGGGCACCAGCGTGAGTTTGGCCCAGCCGATGTGCGTGCGCACGGCCACACCACCTTGCTGGAAGGCATTCAGGACTACAAGACGCCTGCGGGCCACGGCATGCTGCAGGTCTGGATGAGCCACGGCGACAAGGTCACCGAATTGCCGCACGGCTTCAAGCTGATGGCCAGTACCGACAGTTGCCCGATCGCCGGCATGGCCGATGAAGAGCGGCGTTTTTACGGTCTGCAGTTTCACCCCGAGGTGACGCACACAAAGCGCGGCGCGGCGATTCTGGAACGTTTTGTGCTCGACATCTGCGGCGCCCGGGCTGACTGGATCATGGGTGACTACATCAGCGAGGCTGTGGCGCAGATCCGCGCCCAGGTCGGCACCGAAGAAGTGATTTTGGGCCTTTCCGGTGGGGTGGACTCATCCGTCGCCGCGGCCCTGATTCACCGCGCCATTGGCGATCAGTTGACCTGCGTGTTCGTCGATCACGGGCTGTTGCGCCTGAACGAGGGCGACATGGTGATGGAGATGTTTGTCGGCAAGTTGCACGCCAAGGTGATCCGGGTTGACGCCGCTGACCAGTTTCTGGGTTGTCTGGCGGGTGTGAGCGAGCCCGAAGCCAAGCGCAAGATCATTGGCCGTGAATTTGTCGAGGTGTTCAAGGCCGAGGCGGACAAACTCAAGAGCGACCAGTCGCGCCACGTCGCCTGGTTGGCCCAAGGCACGATTTACCCGGACGTGATCGAGTCCGGCGGCGCCAAAAACAAAAAGGCCGTGGTCATCAAGAGCCACCACAACGTGGGTGGCTTGCCTGAAAAGCTCGGACTCAAGCTGTTAGAGCCACTGCGCGAGTTGTTCAAGGACGAAGTGCGCGAGCTCGGCGTAGCGCTCGGTTTGCCCTATCACATGGTGTACCGGCATCCTTTTCCGGGTCCCGGTCTGGGCGTTCGGATTCTGGGCGAGGTCAAGAAGGAATACGCCGACTTGCTGCGCCGGGCCGACGCCATCTTTATCGAAGAGCTGCGCAATTTCATCGATGAGGCGTCGGGCAAGAGCTGGTACGACCTCACCAGCCAGGCCTTTGTGGTGTTCTTGCCGGTCAAGAGCGTTGGCGTCATGGGCGATGGCCGCACCTACGATTACGTCGTGGCCCTGCGCGCGGTGCAGACCAACGACTTCATGACCGCCGATTGGGCCGAGTTGCCGTATGCGCTGCTGAAAAAGGTCTCGAGCCGCATCATCAACGAGGTGCGCGGCATCAACCGCGTCACGTATGACGTGTCAAGCAAGCCGCCAGCGACCATTGAGTGGGAATAAATATAGACGTATTTGCATGCGAGCCCTCGTATTAATTGAGTTTGTAGCTATATTTAGAGTAGCAAATAGTGCTCAATCCAGCTTGCAAAAATGACCTTGCCGGCAACCATGACCGATGACCAAGCCATGCAGTTGGCCCTGACGCAGGCGAATCTGGCCGCCGCAGCGGGCGAAGTGCCGGTGGGCGCCGTGGTGTTGAAAGACGGCATGCTGATTGCCAGCGGTCGCAACGCACCGATTGAAAGCCACGACCCGAGCGCTCACGCTGAAATCAATGCCTTGCGCGCGGCGGCACAGGTCTTGGGCAACTACCGGCTTGAGGGCTGCGAGTTGTTTGTGACGCTGGAGCCCTGTGCCATGTGTGTAGGCGCCATGCTGCACGCGCGCTTGCAGCGCGTGGTGTATGGCGCGGCTGACCCCAAAACAGGTGCAGCGGGGTCGGTTGTTGATTTGTTCGCTAACGCGCTGTTGAACCACCGCACCCAAGTGCAGGGTGGGGTGCTTGCGCAGGCGTGCGCCGAGCCGCTTCAACGCTTTTTCCAGCAAAAGCGCGCTCAAAATCAGGCCGCCTGCAGCCCGCTGCGCCAGGATGCGCTACGGACCCCGGAGACACGGTTCAGTGGCTTGCAAGGCTACCCTTGGGACTCGCACTACATCAACGATTTGCCCACACTGGACGGGCTGCGGCTGCATTACCTCGACCTTGGCCCGCAAGATGCAGCGCAAACTTGGCTTTGCCTGCATGGCCTGACGGCCTGGAGCTACCAGCATCGCAAGAAAATTGCGGTGCTCGTAGCGGCGGGGCATCGGGTGGTGGCCCCGGATTTGATCGGTTTTGGCAAGAGCGACAAGCCCAAAAAAGAGAGCTTTCACACCTTGCAATGGCATCCACAGGTGTTGCTGCAATTGCTGGAGCGGCTCGATTTGCAGCGTGTCATGCTGCTGCGGCCACACGGCATGCCGTGGCCGGGGCAAGTGCTGATGAGCGCTGCACCCGGGCGCTTTGCAGAGCTCGTGGTCACTGACCTGGAGCCACCCAATGAGCTAGAGCAGGCGGCCTACGAAGCACCGTTTCCGGATCGTGGCCATCGGGCTGCGCTGCGCGCCTTGGACGTGCTGCTGGTGTCGGCCCGCGAGGCCAAGTCGAATTCATTATGAACAAACACATCTATATCTATTCTCCGTCTGGCGCCGTGCGCGACAAGGCTGCTTTCAAACGCGGTGTGGCGCGGCTTGAATCTTTGGGCCATGATGTTGAAGTCGACGCGGCCGCGCTGGCCAGTCATTTGCGCTTCGCCGGGGACGACGACACCCGCTTGGCGGCCATTCATCGCGCTGCAGCCAGCGGAGCCGATGTCGCGTTGATCTCGCGCGGTGGTTATGGCTTGACCCGAATACTGCCGGGCATTCACTACAAAGCCGTGGCCAAGGCGATCGATCAAGGCATGCGCTTCGTAGGTATCAGCGATTTCACGGCTTTTCAGGGTGCCGTGCTTGCGAAAACCGGGCGCGTCACCTGGGCCGGGCCGGGCCTGTGTGAAGGTTTTGGCGTAGGCGGCAAGCAAGGTACTGCCGACGGGCAGCTCACACCCCCAGCGCTTGTACCCGACGACATCATGGAAGCCTGTTTTGACGATTTGATCAATGGGCAGGGGGAGGGCACAGGCTGGCGGCAAGGGCGTGAGCCGGTCAGCATTGCTGCATCCCAGCTACCAGAAGATGAAAAATTAATAGCTAATAAGGCAATATCCACGCGGGCTACAGCCTCATTTGGCATAAATAAGTCAGTACTTTGGGGTGGCAACCTGTCGGTGCTGGTCTCGCTGCTGGGCACGCCGTATTTTCCAGAGGTCAAAGGTGGCATCCTGTTTCTGGAAGATGTGGCCGAGCATCCTTACCGGATCGAGCGCATGTTGACGCAGCTGCTGCATGCGGGTGTTTTGGCGCGGCAAAAAGCGATCTTGCTGGGTCAATTCACCGAATTTAAACTGGTACCGCATGACCGAGGCTACAAATTACAAACCGTGGTGAACTGGTTGCGCCAGCAGATCAAAACGCCAGTGCTGACCAACTTGCCTTATGGTCATGTCGCCACCAAAGTCTTGTTGCCGATGGGCGCTAAAACCGATCTGATAGTGCAAGGGCGCGATGCTTTGCTATTTTGGGGTCACGCCTGATAAACGGGGGATTTGCTCTAAACTCTTCCCAACATCTAGAAACGGAATCAGCTGGGTATGGGCGTGCACACTACTGTCGTATTTACCGATCTGTTTGGCAGCACCAGGGTCTTTGAAGCCTTGGGCAATGCCAAGGCGACTCAGGCGGTGATGCAGGTGACGACCTGGATTGCAAAAATAGTCGAGGCGCACGGTGGGCGCGTCGTGAAGATGCTGGGCGACGGAGTGCTGGCCTTGTTTGACGACAGTGCATCGGCTATCAATGCCGTGGTGGAGATGCAGCGTCTACACCAAAAACGCATGACCCACGTGGTACCTTCCCAGCGCATGCCAATTCGCGTCGGAGTGGCCAGTGGCGACGTCGAAATTGTCGCAGGCGACTGCTATGGCGATGCGGTCAATATTGCGGCGCGTTTGAGCGACCTCTCCGGTGCGCATCAAATATGGGCAAATAGCGCTGCGCTAGACACTGCCACGGAGGCAGATGGGGTACGCTTTCGAATCCTTGGACCGATCAGCATCCGTGGGCGCGCCGAGCCATGCACGGTCTACCAAATCGATTGGCAAGAAGACGTCGCCTCAGATTTTCTGACCATGCAGGCCGAGATGGACCCGCAGTTCGACGTGACTCAAACGGATGCATTGGGTGGCCAGATTGAGCTGAGCTGGCTGGACACCCGCAAGACCTTCCAATCCTTCGAAATGCCGATTCACATTGGCCGCATGCACCAGGCCGAGTTCGTCGTCAATGATCCGCGAGTTTCTCGCACCCATGCGCGCATTGACTGGCGCAACGGCAGCGTCATGCTCGTGGACCTGAGCTCCTACGGCTGCTGGGTGCGCTTTTCCGGCGGTGGCGCCGACCTGTTGCTCAGGCGCGAGGAATGCGCCTTGCATGGCCACGGTGAAATTGCCCTGGGAACCTCATTTGCCGACCTGAGTGCACCGACCGTGCATTTTTCAGTAGCCTGAACCCGCAGCCCCAATTTAACTTTAAACGGAGAACACCATCGATAAGCAAATCTGGCTCAAAAAATACCCCGTCGGCATGCCAGCCGAGATCAATCCCGACTTGTTCAAGTCGATTCCTGACTTGCTGGAAAAGACGGCGGCCAAATTCGCTGACCGACCCGCATTTCACAACCTTGGCCGCACCTTGAGCTATGCCGAGCTGGAGCGCTTGACGTGCGAGTTTGCCGCCTTTTTGCAGGGCTTGCCAGGCATGGCGCAAGGCGACCGCGTCGCCATCATGGCGCCCAATTTGTTGCAATACCCGGTGGCCCTGTTCGGCATCCTGCGCGCGGGCATGGTGGTTGTGAATGTGAATCCACTGTACACGCCTCGCGAACTGGAGCATCAACTGCACGATTCTGGCGCCAAAGCCATCGTCATCATTGAGAACTTTGCCAGTGTTCTACAGGGTGTGATTGGCAAAACGCCAGTCAAGCATGTGATTACCACGCAAGTGGGCGATCTATTGCGTTGGCCCAAGCGCTGGCTGGTGAATTTCGTCATCAAAAGGGTGAAAAAAATGGTGCCTCCCTGGCACATTGAGGGCTCCGTGGGCTTTCGGGCAGCGCTGGCGCGCGGTGCAAAGTCCGCGTTCAAACCGGTTCAACTCAAAGGCGAGGACATCGCCTTTCTGCAGTACACCGGTGGCACCACCGGTGTTTCCAAAGGCGCCATGCTGAGCCACCGCAATATTCTGGCCAACCTGGAGCAAACGGGTGTCTGGATTTCGGCCAGCTTCAAGGAAGGCAGAGAGATCGCCATTGCGCCATTGCCGATGTATCACATCTTCTGCCTGACTTCGACTCTGTCGTTCATGAAATGGGGTAGTCTGATTGTGCTCATCACCAACCCGCGCGATTTGCCGGCACTGGTGAAGGAACTCGGCCAGTGGAAGTTCAGCGTGTTCACAGGGGTCAACACCTTGTTCAACGGCCTGCTTAATGCAGCGGGCTTTGATCAACTCGACTTTTCCAACCTCAAGGTGGTGGTGGGCGGTGGCGCCGCAGTGCAAAAATCTGTAGCCGAGCGCTGGCAGCAAGTGACCGGACGCTACATCATGGAAGCTTATGGCCTGACCGAGACTTCGCCTGGCGCCTGTGCCAATCCGCTCAATGAACCCTGGAACGGCAAGATTGGTTTGCCAGTACCGTCCACCGATGTGTCGATCCGCGATGATCACTTCAACGAGTTACCGGTCTGGCGCGGCGAGGGCGATATTGAGCAGCACACAGGGGAAATCTGCATCCGCGGGCCCCAGGTCATGCAGGGTTACTGGAACAACCCGCAAGAGACCGCCAAGGTGATGCAGGACGGCTGGTTAAAAACCGGCGACGTCGGCCACCTGGATGGCGAGGGCGGCTTTACCATCACCGACCGCAAGAAAGACATGATTCTGGTTTCTGGCTTCAACGTTTACCCCAATGAGATTGAAAGCGTTGTCGCTTCCCATCCAGGGGTTCTTGAATGCGGCGCTGTGGGGATACCGGACGAAAAAACCGGCGAATCCGTCAAGGTGGTGATTGTCAGAAAAGACCCCGCGCTCAGTAAAGAAGACATCATTGCGCACTGCAAGACCCAGCTCACCGGTTACAAAATGCCCCGCCATATCACGTTCCGTGATGAACTGCCTAAATCACCAATCGGCAAGATACTGCGTCGCGACCTGCGCGACATGCCCGCTAAAGAGTGATCTCTATCGCGCTGAACGGCGGGCAGGGCGACCGGCTTGCTAGCGGCCAGAGCCCGCTTCGACTGGGTCAGTGCAAACCGCTGACTTTGTCGAGTTCCAGGGCGGCGTCAAGCGTGTCGAGCAGCGCCTTGCGAACCTTGAGCTTGGTGTTCTTGTGCGCCGGCAAGTTGATCTTCTTCAAACGCAGGGCCACTTCCTGGGCAGTGACCAGTAACTGGTCAATGGCGACCACCTGGTCAAAAAAACCTGCCGTGAGCGCGCCCTGGGGGTTGAACATTTCTGCGCTGATCACCGAGCGCTGGAAGGCCGATGGGTTCAAACGGTTGCGAGCCAACTCGATGCCCACATGGTGCATCGTCATGCCAATCTGCACCTCGTTGAGGCCGATATTGAATGGGCCTTCGACGCCGATACGGTAATCGGCTGCCAGCAACAAAAACGCACCTTTGGCAACTGCGTGTCCTGGGCACGCGACGATGACCGGGAACGGGTGGGCCAGCAGGCGGCGCGTCAGCGTTGAGCCAGCGCTCACCAGATCAATCGCATTTTGCGGGCCAGACATCATGACCTTGAGGTCAAAACCGCCAGAAAGAATGCCGGGCTTGCCGGTGATGATCACGACCGCGCGATCTTGCTCGGCTTGATCTAGAGCCTGATTGAAGTCTGCAATCAGATCGGGCGAGATCGCATTGACCTTGCCGTTGTCCAGTGCCAATGTGGCAACACCATCGAGAAGGTCGTAGCTAACCAGTTTGCTCATGATCAATATCCTGAAAATTAAAAAAATGACAGTCTAACCGCAGTGCTTTGCGGCTAGACCAGACCGGCCGCCAATCCAACGCCGATCAGCAGCATGGCTGCAGCCACCACGATCTGCACGGTGCGCAGTGTCACTTTTTGCAGCATGCGCTTGCCCATGAAGGAGCCAATGAAAGCGCAGATTGTGCCGACCGCAACTGGCGCAAGCAGTTCCTGCGACTGAGCAAAGTTACTCGCCATGAAACTGGCGCCATAAACCATCAGTCGCGCAGCATCCACGATGACGGCTGAAACGACGCCCGTTGCGACGAAAGCCTCTTTTGACAGGCCGCTTTTCAAAAGAAAAGCCGAGCGCAGTGCGCCTTGGTTGCCGGACAGGCCGCCGAAGAAACCGGACAGAGCGCCCCCCAGCGGCAGCCAACTTGGCGGGAACGCCAGCGCTTGAAAGCGCTTGGACAACTCCAGGAGGGCGAATGCCACGATCAGGGAGCCAATGACAGCCTTGATCACGGTGATCTCGAACGTCGATCCGCCAAGGGTGTAGCTTGCAATGATCGGCATCTTGTCGAACAGATTGATGAGACTTGCCCCCACCAAGGCGGCGATAGCGGCAGGCACGCTGAAACGTGCCACCACCCGCCAGTCAGCCTGCTTGGCCATCAAGCCGAACTTGAAAATATTGTTGGCAAAATGCACTACAGCGGTGGCTGCGATAGCCAGCGGCAACGGGAAGAAGAGCGCGAAAACCGGCATCAAAACTGTCCCAAGGCCGAAGCCTGAGAAAAGTGTCAGACCAGAGACCAATAGCGCCGAGACGCCAATCAAGACAAGTTCCATGGGTGTACCTCCATCAAATAATCGAATTTCATTATCGAACTTCGATTATTATGAACCAATTCCAATTCCAATTCCCATTGAAATCAAAAGAACCATGACCAACACGCACGCTAGCGACCGCAACCCGTGGTCTGTTTTTCTTATCTTTCTGCGCCTTGGGCTGAGCTCTCTCGGCGGCCCAATCGCGCACTTGGGATACGGTCACCCTTGTCGCGCTGATGTTGTGCAAGCTCCTGCCCTGCCTGGTGGTCATCACGGGCGCAGCGGTGGGCTGGTTGCTGGGTGTCATTCCGTGAGACTGTGGCAATGACCGACAAAGACCTCTACGGCGGCCTGATCCGTCTGCACATCCTGCACCATGCTGCCGAGGAACCGGTTTTTGGACTCGGCATCATTGAAGAACTACGGCACCACGGATACGAGATGAGCGCCGGAACGCTGTATCCGATGCTGCATGGACTTGAGAAAAAAGGCTATTTGACTTCGCGTCACGAGCGTACTGGTCGGCGCGAGCGACGTGTCTACGAGATTACCGAGCTAGGCCGCGTTGCGCTTGGACAGGCGCGGGCGAAGGTCAAAGAACTGTTTGGGGAATTGATTGAGGGGCATTGAGCACGCCAAGACTGTTCGTAAAGGCGTGACACAGGGAGTGTGAAATAGAAGGCGTAGACCGAAATTTCCTAGATTCAGTTGAGAAGTCTGTTTGGCAGTCTTGATCAACATTCGTACAGTCATTAGAATGTAGATATGAATCAAAGATTGCTAAAAGATACTCTGTACGAACAGGTCGCCCGAATCGGCAAAGCAGTGTCAAGCCCAAAGCGACTGGAGTTGCTGGAACTGTTGGCACAAGGTGAGAAGACGGTGGAAGCACTGGCATGCGAGTTGTCGGCTGACATCAAGCTCACCAGCGCCCACCTAAGGGTGTTGAAGGAGGCGCGCCTCGTTACGTCGCGCCGCGACGGCAAATACATCATCTATCAACTGGCCGGCAACGATATTGCCGGCCTGTGGGTCAACCTGCGCGAGGTTGCCGAAGAGCACTTGTTGGAACTTAAGATGGCACTGCGCCAGATGATGGCCGATCCGGCAAAACTCTCCGCCGTTGGTCGGGAGGCGCTACTGGATCAGGCACGGCGAGGCGAGGTAGTCGTCATTGATGTGCGTCCGCTTGCCGAGTACGCAACAGCCCATTTGCCGTTCGCCCGCTCGATGCCGTTGGCCGAGATTGAACAGCGCCTCGCTGAGTTGCCGTCAGACACAGAGATCGTCGCTTACTGCCGAGGTCCGTTTTGCCTGCTGTCCGACGAGGCCGTGGCATTGCTTGCCGCGAAAGGCTATCGGGTGCGCAAGATTTTCGATGGCGTCATTGAATGGCAGGCGGCGGGCCTTGCGGTGGTGCACCCCGAACCATGAACATGAAGGGACGTGAAAGTGGCATGCCTGATGAAGCTCACTGGGCAAGCTTCTTCAATACAGAGGCGGCTACTGAGCAATTACTGGGTACCAAGGTGCACGGGAACGTGATTGAATTTGGTTGCGGGTACGGCTCGTTTACGGTGCCAGCCGCGCGACGTACGACAGGGCGTGTCACCGCTTTGGATATTGATCTGGAAATGGTCGGTTGTGTGCGCCAGAAGGCTCTCACTTACGATCTGCCCAACATTCAAGCCGACGTTCGAGATTTCGTCGCAAACGGGACGGGCGTGGACGCTGGGTCGCAAACGCATGCGATGATTTTTAACCTGCTGCACCTGGAGCACCCCGTGAACTTGCTGCGCGAAGCCTACCGGACATTACAAGACGGTGGCGTGCTTTCGGTGATCCATTGGCGCAGCGACATCCAGACCCCACGCGGCCCCTCATTGGCGATTCGCCCAACGCCCGAGCAGTGTCGGGGATGGATGACCGAGGCAGGATTCCGCGCCATTGAATCGGTTGATCTGCAAAATAGTTGCCCGTTTCACTTTGGCCTGCTGGCCAGACGTTGATTTATCCAAAGCTGGGGAGCCACCATGAAAATCCTGATCATCTTTAATCGCGAACCCTACGACACCACCGACGTGACCTGGAACGGATTACGCCTGGCGGACAAACTTCTCGATGCCGGCAGCGAAGTCCGCCTGTTTTTGATGAACGATGCGGTCGACCTGGCGCGTGATGCCTGCCGTCCACCCGAAGGCTACGATCAAGACCTGTCCCAGATGCTCAAAGCCTTGATCGCGCGTGGCGTCACCGTTAAGGTCTGCGGCACCTGCATGGCGCGCTGCGGCATTTACAAGAACCATCCTTATTTCGACGGAGCCGAAACATCCACCATGCCCGCCTTGGCGCAATGGGTCGTCGATAGCGACAAGGTGATCTCATTCTGAAACATACCCAAGGCGCCGGCAATCTTTGACGCCAGTTGACTAGGGCGCTTGCCATGCCTGGCGCCTTTGGCGGGCCGGGTGGCTCGGGCGAATCTGCAAGTTATCAGAAACTTTTGCGCCACTTTCAACTTAACTTAACATAATATACATCGTATGTAGTACTATTCAGAACACTTACCATTTTCCTTTGGGCTGACGACTGCGTACAAAGGCGGCAATGAGCTCGGCGGAATCGCTACGGTTTGCGCGGTGGGCAAAATCAATCGCGGTCAAACCCAGATTGTTCTTGAGCATGGGGTCTGCGCCGGCTTGCAGCAGCAGCTTCACGGCCTCGGGTGTTCCATAGCTTGCGGCCATCATCAGCGGCGTGCTGCCGTTGGGTGATGCTGCGTCAATGTAGGCATAGTTCTCCAGCAGCAAATCAATCACCGCCAGATGGCCATGGGTGGCGGCGTAATGCAGCGGCGTCCAACCCGTCTTGTTGACATTGGCTCCTTTTCGGATGAGTTGTAGGCAAGTATCCGTCAAGCCCTTGAGAGCCGCCAGCATGAGCGGGCTTTCATCTTGGCGGTTGCGCGTTTCAATTTTGCTTCTGGGCCAGTTGATCAGGACCGTCGCCACCTTGAGCGAGGGCTCCCGCATGGCCAACAACAAAGCATGCTCACCCGCCGGACTGAGCGTATTGGCGTCAAAACCCCGGTTCAAAAGGCTGACGACCGTGTTGGCATCGTCGCGCTTGATGGCCGTGAAGAAATCGTCATAAGAACCAGCGTTACATACAGAATAGGTATATAAAACAATAAGATAAAAAATAGTCTTAAAGTTAAACATTAGATTTAAACGACTTGACTTCACGTTAAAACTCCTTTGAAGAGCGTCTCGAAGTTGCGACTCGTGATGCCGGCGATTTCCTGCACCGAGCAGCGCCTGATCTGCGCCAACTGCGCCGCCACATAAGGTACCAGGGCCGGATTGTTGGTCTTGCCCCGATACGGCATCGGCGCCAGATAGGGACTGTCGGTCTCAATCAGCATGCGGTCCAGCGGTACGAAGGCGGCGACATCGCGCAGCTCTTGGGCGCTCTTGAACGTCAAAATACCAGAGAAGGAGATGTAAAAACCCAAGTCGAGCGCCGCTCGCGCAACCTCCAGCGTTTCAGTAAAACAATGAAAAACACCACCGGCGCTGCCCAAAGTGCCGTCCTCGCCCTCCTCCCGCAGTATGCCCAAGGTATCGACAGACGCAGATCGGGTATGAATCACCAGCGGTTTGGCCAACTGCCGGGCGGCGCGTATGTGGGTACGAAAGCGCTCGCGTTGCCACGCCATGTCAGCCACGCTGCGCTCGCCCAGCCGGTAATAGTCAAGCCCGGTCTCGCCGATGCCGACCACGCGTGGCAGCTGGCCCCGGCTGAGCAAGTCCTGCAGACTCGGCTCCTGAACGCCTTCATTGTCGGGGTGCACGCCGACCGTGGCCCAAAAATTGTCGTAGTCCGTGGCCAGCGCGTGCACTGTGGCAAATTCCTCCAGCGTGGTGCTGATGCACAGGGCACGGTCCACCTTGGCCTCGCTCATGGCTTGGCGGATGGCCGGCAGCTGGGACAGGAGTTCCGGAAAATTGAGATGGCAGTGCGAGTCAGTAAACATGAGTTTCAGTCAGAGGCCATGAGCAAGCCGGTGGAACTGCCCCCGAGCCATGCGAGTGCGCCGTGCAGCGGTGGCTCAAATTGTCTGCGTGGGCCGCTCAGAAGCCAGGCTGGCACCCAGCAGTTCTTCAATTCTGAGCTTGAGCAAGCGTGATTTTTCATCCTTGGGAAACAAAATGCCAACGCCCTGCGTGCGGTTGTTGGCGGCCCTGGGCGGCGTCACCCAGGCCACCTTGCCTGCGATTGGGTAGCGCTGCGGGTCGTCGGGCAGCGACAGCAACACATAAACATCGTCTCCCAACTCGTAGTCGCGCGTGGTCGGAATGAAGATGCCGCCTTCGCTAAACAAGGGGATGTAGGCCGCATAGAGGGCTGACTTCTCCTTGATCGCCAACTGAATGACGCTCGGGCGGGGGGTGACTGGCGTTGGATTGCTCATGGGTATTGGCTAATTCTTTGCGTTGAGGGCATTTTGCGCCTGACTCACCAGCGCTTCGAGCATCAACCCACTGTTAAAAGGGTGTTCCACAGTGCGCGCAGCAGTTGCCAGCGCCTTGGCCCAAACCGTCAAGCTGTCCAGCGAGCTGACCGAGGGCAACTCAGCCGCATCAAAAAACCGGGGTGCAGCACCCACTTTGACGGCCAGCAGGTCATGGCACAGCTTCTGCAAGGCGTTGACGGCCTGCGTTGGCGTCCAATCCTTGAGCCCGCTCACATCGCCGCGCGCCATCGCTTGTGGCAGCTTGATCCAACTGGCTGGTGTCGGGCCACCGGGGCCGGCCTGCGCCAACAGCAAGGCGTCGTCCGGGCGGCCGCCCGATGCGCGCAGCATCACGGCCGCTTGGGACGCGTCCAGGCCCTGCTGCTGCAGCCACGCCAGCGCGACATCAGGCGCCGGCCAAACCATGGAGTGCGCCAGACAACGGCTGCGAATGGTTGGCAGCAGTTGGTGGGCCGCATCGCTGGCCAGCACAAATTTGACGTCGCCGGGCGGCTCCTCCAGAGTTTTGAGCAGCGCATTGGCGGTGACGTGGTTCATGCGCTCGGCCGGAAACACCAGCACCGCCTTTCCGCGCCCGCGCGCGCTGGTGCGCTGTGAAAACTCGACTGCATCGCGCATGGCGTCGATGCGGATTTCCTTGCTGGGCTTGCGCGTTTTGGCATCAATCTCGCCTTGTGCCTTCTCGCTCAGGGGCCAGCCCAGATACAACGACACGGTTTCGGGCATCAACACGCACAAGTCAGCGTGGGTGCGTACCTCGACCGCATGGCAACTGCCGCAGTAGCCGCAAGCGCCCTGCTCTGTTGGGCGCTCACACAGCCAGGCGCTCACCAGCGCCAGCGCCAGGCGGTACTGACCGAGCCCGGACGGGCCCACCAGCAGCCAAGCATGGCCGTTTTGCGCCAGCAACGCTTGGCTCTGCGCGGCAATCCAGGGCGCCACCTCAAGCAGGCTCATGCCAGCCAGCCTTTGGCTTGCACCGCCTGCAACACATCTAGCCAGACCGCCTCGCGCGTCTGGTCGGCCTCGATGCGGGCAAAACGGCCAGGGCAAGCCGCCATGCGTTGCCGGTAGCCCTCAGACACACGCCGAAAAAACTCGACCGGCTCGGCCTCGAACTTGTCCGGGCTGCGTGCGCCGGCCAAACGCTGCGCCGCAGTTTCAGCCGCCAGATCAAACCACAGCGTCAAGTCAGGGCTTCTGATCAAATCAGCCTCTGGCCCACGTATAAACTGCACAGTCTGCTCTAAAAATGAGAGTATTTTAAGATCAAAGCCGCGCCCACCGCCCTGGTAGGCAAAGGTGGCATCGGTAAAACGGTCGCATAAGACGACGTCACCCCGGGCCAGCGCCGGCTCGATCAGTTGTTGCAGATGATCGCGCCGGGCTGCAAACACCAGCAGCGCCTCGGTCATGGCGTCCATCGCGTCGTTCAAGACCAGCACACGGAGCTTTTCCGCCAAGGGCGTGCCGCCAGGCTCGCGCGTGAGCGTCACCGCCCGCCCTTGACTCCGAAACGCCTGCGCCAGCGCGTCGATGTGCGTGGACTTGCCGGCGCCGTCAATGCCTTCAAAGCTGATGAAAAGCCCCTGGAATGTCATGTCTTATTGCTGCCCGCGCTGGAATTTGTTCACCGCGCGATTGTGCGCTGCCAGGTCGGCGCTGAACTCGCTGCTGCCGTCGCCGCGCGCCACAAAATACAGCGCCTTGGACGGGGCCGGTTGCACCGCTGCCAGCAATGCGGACTTGCCCGGCATGGAAATCGGGGTTGGCGGCAGACCGGAGCGGGTGTAGGTGTTCCAGGGGGTGTCTGCCAGCAAGTGATTTCGGCGCAGATTGCCGTCAAACTTGTCGCCCAAGCCGTAAATAACGGTCGGGTCGGTCTGCAGCATCATGCCGATGCGCAAGCGGTTGCTGAACACGGCGGCAATCATCGTCTGATCACTGGCGCGGCCGGTTTCTTTTTCAATAATGCTGGCCAGTGTCAACGCCTCGTCGGGTGTTTTCAAGGGCGTGTCCGGGGCGCGCTGCGCCCACGCCGCGTCCAGCCTTTTGTCCATCGCCCGCAAGGCGCGCTTGAACACCGCGAGATCGCTGCTGCCTTTGGCGTAGGTGTAGGTATCCGGGAAGAACCGCCCTTCCGGGTGCAGGCCCGGGCGCTCCAGCGATTTCATGATCAAATCAGGCGCTAGCCCGCGTGTAGTGGGCGCAAGGTGCTCTGCTTTTAATAACGCTGAACGGACTTGGGCGAAGGTCCAGCCTTCCACCAACGTCACTGCCCGCAAGGCTTCATCACCGCGCACCAATTTGCGCAGCAGACTGCGTGGTGTCACACCACGTTCAAGTTCATAACTGCCAGCTTTGATCTGGCGCGCTTCACCAGAGAGGCGAAACCACCCGTACAGCAGCAGGGGATTGACCTGGACCCCAGCGTCGGCCACGGCCTTCGCCACGGCGCGCGGCAATGTGCCCGGCTCCACGGACAAATCCACCGTCGCGGTGCTCATTGGCAAACTTTGGTTCAGCCACCATAGCGCGCCGCCGCTGGCCAAGGCCGCGACGACAACAAAAAACATAAATAGACGACGCACAGCCCTACAGCCCTCCAGCGAATTGAGTGCGGATGATAATTCACCCATGAATATTGAACTCAACGGCGTCGCAAAGCTGGACGATCTGGGCGTGATTCGTGCCCAAGGCGAAGAAGCTGCCAACTTCTTGCAGGGCCAGCTGACCCAGGATTTCTTGCTGCTCACTCAAGCTGAGGCGCGGCTGGCGGCTTTTTGCTCAGCCAAGGGCCGGATGCAAGCCAGTTTCATCGGCTTCAAGCGCAGCCCGACCGACATCCTGCTGCTGTGCAGCCGTGACATTCTTGCAGCCACGCTCAAGCGTCTGTCGATGTTTGTCCTGCGCGCCAAGGTCAAACTGAGTGACGCCAGCGACTTGTTTTTGCTCTACGGACTGGCTGGCGCCGCCCTCAAAATAACTACTGAAAACATAGCTGACTACGCAGATGGAGCGTGGGCCAAGGCTGATTTTGATGCTATTTCACTGGTCAATTTATACCCCACCGACGCCGTGGCGCGCGCCCTCTGGGTGGCGCCCGTGGACACGCCTGCACCAAAGGGCGCCGCGTTGACGCCCGAGCAATGGGCCTGGGGTGAAGTACGCAGCGGCATTGCCACCATCACCGAGCCGGTGGTCGAGGCCTTTGTGCCGCAAATGCTCAATTACGAATCGGTCGGCGGTGTCAACTTCAAAAAAGGCTGCTATCCGGGGCAGGAGGTGGTGGCACGCAGCCAATTCAGGGGCACCCTCAAGCGCCGTGCTTACCTGGCCCATTGCGAGGCGCCCTTGAGTGCCGGTGATGAGCTGTTTGCACCGGATGATGCAACGCAGCCGTGCGGCATGGTGGTGCAGGCGGCGCCTGCACCCCTTGGCGGCTTTGATGCCATTGTGTCGATGCAGATCAGTGCCTTTGCCGCTGGCGCCGTGCACGCCAGGCAAGCTGACGGTCCACCGCTGACACTGTCACCTGCGCCCTACCCTCTGCTTGCCGATATTTGACACGCCCGGTTGCCATTAACCCAGGATTCACCGCGGGGCAGGCAGGCGCAGCTTGGCTAATTTGCTCGCCAGCGAGGCGGCCGACAGCTGGCCCAGGTGGGTGTCGACCAGGCGCCCCTTAGCGTCGTAGAAAAGCGTGGTGGGTAACGATCCCGATCCAACTTCACGGCCCAAACGAGCGCCAACATCAAGCAGAACATTGGCAAGATAAATTTTTTCAATGCTCAGGTAGCGCTGGATCGTCTCCCTTGCCTCACCCTGGTTGACAAAGACAAAAGTCACCCCGGATTCTTGCTGTTGCGCAGCGGCGAGCACCGGCATTTCGCGTCGGCACGGCGGGCACCAGGTCGCCCACAAATTGACGACCATGGGCTTGCCACCCGCCAACTCGGCGAGCTTTGCCGGCTCGCCCGCCAAGGTTGCCAACGGCACCTGCGGCAGCGGCGCATTGTTCATCAACTCGATTGCGCCAAACAGGCCGCCCCAGACCAGCGCCCCGGCTGCCACGCCCCAAGCCAATGGCTGGCGCAGGGCGGCATGACGCCAGCCGCGCCAGATCGCCACCGCGAATGCGCCCAACAGGCCCGCCCACGGGCTAAAGCCTCCGTCGCGGATGTCGAGCATCGTCCACGGTGCCGCCCAGTACAGGTCAAACCAGCTCGCAATGAACGCCAGGCGTGCCACCAGCACACCAGCCCACAGCATATCGATCAGGACATTGCCTATTTTGATGGGTTTATCGCGTCCGACCCAGCGGCCCACAGCCGTGGCCGCCAGCAGCGCTACTGCTAGCAGCAACAAGGTGACAGGCACTGCAAAGGGGCCCAAATTCACTGACAGCATATTCAATTTCCTTGACTCACTTGTGTCGTTCGGGCGAGAAATTCGCCAGCACTGAGGTCACAGATAGTGTCCTCCGTATTTAGTGTAAATATACTCCACCCGGTATTGCCCTATACTGCCAAAGGACGGCCACTGCAGCCTCGCGCCCCAGAACGGCTGAGTTCGAAGGAGTCATATTTTGAGCAAAACTCACCTCATGCAAGAACCCCATATTCAATCCTTTTTTGATCCCGAGACCTTCACCGTCACCCACGTGGTGTCCGACCCCGGTACGCGGCGCGCCGCCATTATCGACAGCGTGCTCGACTACGACCCCAAGTCGGGTCGCACCTCGCACACCAGCGCAGACCTGGTCATCGACTTCATGCAGAAGGAGGGGCTGACACTGCAATGGCTGCTGGAAACCCACGCCCATGCTGACCATTTGTCCGCTGCGCCCTACCTTCAAGGCAAGCTGGGCGGCAAGCTGGCCATTGGTCAGCGTATTTGTGAAGTGCAGACCGTGTTCAAGAAAATATTCAATGACAAAGACCTGAACACCGACGGCAGCGCGTTCGACCATCTGCTCGCTGATGGCGAGAAATTCAAGATTGGGGAACTCGAGGTCTCGGTGATGTACACGCCCGGTCACACCCCGGCCTGCCTGACCTTCTTGGTTGGCAAAGACGCTTTTATTGGCGACACCCTGTTCATGCCCGACTATGGCTCGTCCCGTTGTGACTTTCCAGGCGGTGATGCGGCAACCTTGTACCAATCAATCCAGAAGATACTGGCGCTGGCGCCCGACACGCGGCTCCATTTGTGCCACGACTACCCGCCAGAGGGCCGGGGGCCGATGTGGCGCACGACCGTCAAGGCGCAGCGCGACCAGAATATCCATGTGCACGATGGCGTGAGTGAGGCAGCGTTCGTCAGCATGCGCACGGCCCGCGACAAGACCCTGTCCATGCCCACCCTGCTCCTGCCTTCCATCCAGGTCAACGTGCGGGCGGGCCGGCTGCCCGCGCCGCAAGACAATGGCGTCAGCTACCTGAAAATCCCGATCAACACCTTGTAAAGCTTGCCACATGGACCCTTTGATACTTGCAGTTGTGCTGGGCACGCTCATTGGGCTGGTGATGGCGCTCACCGGCGCAGGTGGTGGTGTCATGGCGATACCGCTGCTGGTGTTCGGTCTGCATCTGCCCGTGCAACAAGCGGCGCCCGTGGGTTTGGTGGCGGTAGGCCTGGCCGCGGTCTTGGGGGCGGCGCTGGGCTTGCGCCAGGGCATCGTGCGCTACCGGGCTGCCGCTCTTATTGGCGCCGTCGGCATGCTGGTGGCCCCACTGGGTGTCTTGCTGGCGCAGCGCTTGCCCAATCGACCGCTGTTGGGTGCTTTTGCCCTGGTGCTGATTTATACCGCATGGCACATGCTCAAACGTCCTGCCCAGGCGACTGCGCTGCCAGTTGCCGTGCTGTGCCGTGTGAGCCCCCTGGATCAACGCCTGACCTGGACACGCCCATGCGCCCGCGCATTGGCAGCCACCGGTATGACTGCGGGACTGCTCAGCGGACTGCTTGGCGTGGGCGGCGGCTTTGTCATTGTCCCGGCTTTGAAGCGCTACACCGATTTGGACATACGCAGCATTCAGCTGACCTCCCTGGCGGTGATTGCACTGGTCTCATTGAGCGGGGTGGCTGCCGCAGCCCTGCAGGGGCCTTTGCGCTGGGACGTTGCGCTGCCGTTTTCCGGCGGAGCCGTTCTTGCCTTGTTGGCCGGGCAACGGATCGCGAAGAAGCTAGACCCCAAGCGCTTGCAGCAAGGCTTTGCCTGGTTCAGCGTGTTGGTGGCATTGCTCATGCTGGCAAAGGCCGTGGGCTGGGTGTCGAACTGAACGCCAGCCTCAGGGGCTCAAAGCCGTGAGCTGATGCCAACGCGCGGTTGGCTTGGTGTTTCTTTCAGGGTTGGCCTGATGTGCTTTGCGCGTCGCGCCGCTCCACCCCCTTGAGCACGAACAGCAGTCCAACGCCCAGCGCCATGACGCTGGCCGCCACATACAGACCCGCGTTGTAGCTGCCAAACTGCGCCCCGATCATGCCGGTGATGGCGGGGCCAATGATTTGGGCAACTCCGTACGACAGCGTCATCTTGCCCATCATCTTGGCGGGCATGGTGGGGTAGTAGCGTCCGGCCATGCTCAGCACCAGGCTGACCATGCCGATGAAGGTGCCGCCAAACAGCAAGGCACCCAGCATGGCGGCCCACGGACCCGGCACCAGCACAGGCAACAAAATACCCACAATCTGCAGCACGGCGGCCAAAATCAGTGCGTTCAAGTCACCGGTGCGTCGCGCGATCAAATCCCAATTGATGCAGGCCGGTGCCGCCCCGATGCCAATGGCCAGAAACGCCAGATTGCCCCACCCACCCAGGCCAGGCAAATGGTTTACGATGGCCACGATAAAGGTCACGCTCACCACATAGCCAAAGCCGGCGCAAAAATAGGCCGCCATGAACACCCGTAAATACAACGGGCTCGGCGGCTTGTCTTGCAGCTTGTGGCCGGTGTTGGTCAGGCCACTGGTGTCCGGTGGGGGTAACCAGCGCAGCGCAGGCACAAGCAGCACGCAGCCCACAGCAGTAAAGGCAAACCATTGCTCGCGCCAGTCGAGCCAGGGCGTGAACAACATTACCGCACCGGCACAACCCGCAATGCCCAGTCCAATACCGGCAAAGTGGATGCCCATCTCGCTGCGGTGGTTGTGGCGGATGAGCCAGTTCATGATCAGCCCGGTGCCCAGCAGCATGGCCGCGGCGCTGGTCAGCCCCGCCACATAACGCGACAGCGCCCACACCACCACGTTTGTGCTCAAGCCCATCACCAGCGTGCTGACGATGGCCAGCACCATGCCGATGCGGTAAAGCCGATCTTTGAGCACCAGGTTGCTGATGCGCGATGCAATCAACGCACCACTCAAATACCCCGCGTAGTTAATGGCTGCCAGCCAACCGGCTGCGGCTACACCCAGGCCGGCTTGTTGCTGCATCAGTGGCAGTAGCGGCGTGTAGGAAAAACGGGCCACACCCAGCGCCAGGATCAAGCTGAAAATGCCGGCGCTTAGCACCTTGAGCCGGGTGACGTGGTGAGCCATGGGCGAATGTGGTCTGGAGTTGAGCTGAAGGCATCCTACACGTGAAGCCTGATGCCACGCTGACCTGACTGGCACTGCGCACCACGCCCGCCGGATAACTGGCCTACTTATGACAAAGCGACAGCAAGGCAAAGACCTGCACTTGCAGCCTGCTCTGCCCCTTCGCAACGAATGGATTTTCTCCAGCCCCAGCAGTGCGACCGGTTGCCTGACCGAACCCAACAACCCGCACACCCGCGCCTGCTCAGACGCGGGGTTGAGGCCTGGAATCTGGCGCAGGCCGGGATTGTATTCACGCAATCCAACAAGCCCGGTGCCTTGCTTCAGCTCTCGTGAAGTCACCGCTTGGGGTGGCTTGGCATTACTCAAACGCATGCTCGACGGCCTGGACTTTCGAGTCGGCGTACAAAGCTGGCGATAGCACCCACAGGCGAACAGGCAGGCGGGGCAAGACGTGATCCGTCAGGTGCGCTGCGACTTCGGCCATGCGCCGCGAGCTACTGAATCAGTAGCCCCGGAGGTGTGAGTTCGGCTTACTTGCGCGCAGGCGGCACATCCGTGCAACTGCCGTGCGCCACCTCTGCCGCCATGCCAATGGATTCCCCTAGCGTCGGATGCGGATGGATGGTCTTGCCGATGTCGATGGCATCCGCGCCCATCTCGATGGCCAGCGCCACTTCACCAATCATGTCGCCGGCATGCGTGCCGACCATGCCGCCGCCCAGTATCTTGCCGTGGCCGTGGGCCTCTTCGCTGTCGTCAAACAGCAGCTTGGTGACACCTTCGTCGCGGCCGTTGGCGATTGCGCGCCCAGATGCGGTCCAGGGGAACAGGCCCTTCTTGACCTTGATGCCTTGGGCCTTGGCTTCGGTCTCGGTGAGGCCGACCCAGGCCACTTCGGGGTCGGTGTAGGCCACGGACGGAATCACTCTTGCATTGAAAGCGGCACTGGCCAGCTCCTTGTTGCCTTGTAATTCACCAGCGATGACTTCCGCCGCTACGTGGGCTTCGTGCACTGCCTTGTGCGCCAGCATGGGCTGGCCGACGATGTCGCCAATGGCGAAGATGTGGCTCACGTTGGTGCGCATCTGGATGTCGACGTTGATGAAGCCACGCTCAGAAACGGCCACACCGGCCTTGTCGGCGGCGATTTTCTTGCCGTTGGGTGTGCGACCCACGGCTTGCAGCACCAGGTCGTAGACCTGCGGCTCTGGTGTCGTACCACCCTCCTCTGCTGAGGCAAACGTCACTTCAATGCCTTCGGGGGTGGCTTTGGCACCCACGGTTTTGGTCTTGAGCATGATGTTGTCAAACCGTGGCGCGTTCATCTTTTGCCAGATTTTGACCAGGTCACGGTCTGCGCCTTGCATCAGGCCGTCCAGCATTTCGACCACGTCAAGCCTTGCGCCCAGGGTGCTGTAAACGGTGCCCATTTCCAGGCCGATGATGCCGCCGCCCAGGATCAGCATGCGTTTGGGCACTTCTTTCAGGGCCAACGCGCCGGTGGAGTCCACCACGCGCGGATCGTCTGGCATGAACGGCAGGCGCACGGCCTGGCTGCCGGCGGCGATGATGGCGTTCTTGAACGCTATGACCTTTTTAGCGCCCGTTTTTTCCTGCGCGGTGCCGGTTGTTTCTTCCACTTCCACGTGGTTAGCCCCAAGGAAAGCGCCGTAGCCGCGCACCACGGTAACCTTGCGCATCTTGGCCATGGCCGCCAGGCCACCGGTGAGTTTGGTGACGACTTTCTCTTTGTGGCCGCGCAGCATGTCCACATTGATCTTGGGCGCGCCAAAGTCCACACCCAGATCGGCCATGTGGCTGACTTCGTCGATGACGCTGGCCACGTGCAGCAGCGCCTTGCTGGGGATGCAACCGACGTTCAGGCAGACCCCGCCAAGCTGGGCGTAGCGCTCAACCAGGATGACTTTAAGGCCCAAATCTGCAGCGCGAAACGCGGCCGAATAACCGCCGGGGCCGCCGCCGAGCACCAGCAGGTCGCAGTCCAGATCGACGCTGCCGCCGTAGCTGGAGGCCGCTGCGACTGGGGTCACACCGGCATTGGCTGCAGGCGCTACTGTTTGTGTAGCTGCTTGATCAGGTACGACGTGGGCTACAGCCTGATTTGGCATAAATTCTTGGGCAATCGCTGCCTCTGCAGCTTCAAGTACCAGCAAGACCGATCCTTCGGATATCTTGTCGCCCAGCGCCACTTTGAGCTCTTTCACCACGCCGGCGTGGCTGCAGGGGATTTCCATGGACGCTTTGTCAGACTCCACGGTGATCAGGCTTTGCTCGGCCCGGACGGTGTCGCCAGCCTTGACCAGCAGTTCGATGACGGTGACCTCAGAAAAGTCGCCGATATCGGGGGCTTTGATGTCGATAAGTGCCATATTTTTCTTTCTTTTTAAAGCAAGACTCTACGCAAGTCACCCAGTATCTGCCCCAGATAAACGTTAAACCGGGCGGCAGCGGCGCCATCAATCACGCGGTGATCCCAAGTCAGGCTTAAGGGGAGCATCAGGCGCGGCTGGAAGGCCTTGCCGTCCCACACCGGCTCGATGGTGGAGCGGCACACGCCCAGAATCGATACTTCAGGTGCATTGATGATGGGCGTGAAGTAGCGCCCGCCAATGCCGCCCAGACTCGAAATGGTGAAGCTGGCGCCACTCATCTCGGCTGGGCTCAGCTTGCCGTCGCGCGCTTTTTTGGCCAGCTCACTCATCTCGGCGCTGATCTGGAAGATGCCTTTTTTGTCGGCATCCTTTATCACCGGCACCATCAGGCCATTGGGCGTGTCAGCGGCAAAACCGATGTGGTAGTACTGCTTGTAGATCAGGGCATCACCGTCGAGTGAGCTGTTGAACTCGGGGTATTTCTTGAGCGCGGCCACGCAGGCCTTGATCAGGAATGCCAGCATGGTGACCTTCACGCCTGATTTTTCATTTTCCTTGTTGGTCGAGACCCGGAAGGCTTCCAGGTCGGTGATGTCGCAGTCGTCGTGGTTGGTGACAGCCGGAATCATGATGGCGTTGCGCAACAGGTTGGCGCCGCTGATTTTCTTGATGCGCGACATCTCTTTGCGCTCGACCGGGCCGAACTTGGCGAAGTCCACCTTCGGCCATGGGATCAGGCCCAGGCCGGCGCCGTCATTGCCGCCAGCGGCCGCAGCTGCCTTGGGCTGGGCTTGCGCCGAAAGTGTTTGAACCGCGCCACTCATGACCGAGCGGGTGAAGGCTTGCACGTCGTGGTCGGTGATGCGGCCTTTGAGGCCCGAGCCCTTGACTTCACCCAGGGGCACGCCCAGTTCGCGGGCAAACTTGCGCACCGACGGTGAAGCGTGCGGCAAACCCACGGTTGCGGTGCTGGGGTTGTGCGCTGGCATAGCCGCTGCAGCCGCGACAGACGCTATTGAAACTGGAGCTACAAGCGCTTGTTCTACCTGGGCTACAGGCCCATTTGATGTAGAAGAAGAGGCTGCTGGAGTGACCAGCACAGGCGCACTGCCTGGCACGGCAGCGGCCGCTGCGGCGCTGCCTTCCAGAACGGCCAGCAAGTCGCCTATATTGACTTTGTCGCCCAGCTTGACCTTGAGTTCCTTGATCACGCCCGCAGCGGACGACGGGATTTCCATCGACGCCTTGTCAGACTCGACGGTCATCAGGCTTTGCTCCAGCCGGACTGCGTCGCCGACCTTGACCATGACTTCAATCACCGTCACATCCTTGAAGTCGCCAATATCGGGCACATGTACTTCGATCGAGCCGACACTGGATGAATCAATATTAATAGCTGCTTGTTCAGGAACGACGTGGGCTACAGCCTGATTTGGCTTAGATTCCTGAGCAATTTCCGGTGTCGCAGTAACAGGCGCAGCAACGGCCTGCGCCGCATCCGCCGCTTCCAGAATCAGGACCAGTGAGCCTTGCTTGACCTTGTCGCCCAAAGCGACCTTGAGTTCTTTGACGATGCCCGCTGCGGACGATGGGATTTCCATCGACGCCTTGTCGGACTCCACCGTGATCAAGCTTTGTTCGGCGCTGACGCTGTCACCCGGTTTAACCAGCAACTCAATCACGGCAACTTCATCAAAATCGCCAATATCCGGGACTTTTACTTCGATTAAGGACATAGCTGTCTCCTTGTTATTCAGTTAACGGGCAAGACACGCGTGCCACCCTTTCATTATGAAACCTGCAGCGCCAGCGCCACAGCCCCGTTCGCCCTCGCTTGTGTGGGGCTGGGCGTTGCAGCGCCAAGTGGGCGTTGAACCGGATCAAGCGTACAGCGGATTGACCTTGTCAGTCTGGATGCCGTACTTGGCAATCGCCTCCACCACCTTGGCCACTGGCACGGAACCTTCTTCACTCAAGGCCTTGAGCGCCGCCACCACAATGAAGTGACGGTTGATCTCAAAGTGCTCACGCAATTTGGAACGGAAATCGCTGCGGCCAAAACCATCGGTGCCCAGCACCTTGTAGGTGCGGCCCTTGGGGATGAAAGAGCGAATCTGTTCGGCATAAGCCTTCATGTAGTCGGTTGATGCCACCACCGGGCCGCTGTGCTTTTCAAGCTGCTGGGCGACAAATGAAGCGCAGGGTGTCGCCTCTGGATGCAGCAGGTTGTGGCGCTCACAGGCCTGGCCGTCACGCGCGAGTTCGTTGAAGCTGGGGCAACTCCAGACGTTGGCGCTGACGCCCCAGTCATTGGCCAGCAGCTCTTGCGCAGCAATCGACTCGCGCAGGATCGTGCCCGAACCCAGCAACTGCACCGACAGCTCACTGCTGCCTGGTGCACCCGGCTTGCACAGGTACATGCCCTTGATGATCTGATCTTCGGTGCCTGCCGTGAGGCCCGGCATCGGGTAATTTTCATTGAGCAGCGTGATGTAGTAGTAGACGTTGTCCTGTTTTTCGACCATGCGCTTCAAGCCGTGGTGCAGGATGACCCCGACCTCATGCGCAAAGGTCGGGTCGTAACTGACGCAGTTCGGGATCGTTCCCGCCAGGATATGGCTATGGCCGTCCTCGTGCTGCAGCCCTTCGCCATTGAGCGTGGTGCGCCCCGATGTGCCGCCCAGCAAAAAACCACGCGCCTGCATGTCGCCGGCCGCCCAGGCCAGGTCGCCAATGCGCTGAAAGCCGAACATGGAGTAGTACACGTAAAACGGCACCATGATGCGGTTGCTGGTTGAGTAGCTGGTCGCGGCGGCGATCCAGCTGGCCATGCCGCCAGCTTCATTGATGCCCTCTTGCAGCACCTGACCTTTGGCGTCTTCCTTGTAGTACATCACCTGATCTTTATCGACCGGGGTGTATTTCTGGCCTTCAGGGTTGTAGATGCCGATCTGGCGGAACAGCCCCTCCATGCCGAAGGTTCGGCCCTCGTCAACCAAAATCGGCACGACCCGTGGCCCCAGCGCCTGGTCGCGCAGCAACTGCGTCAGAAAACGCACATAGGCCTGCGTGGTCGATATCTCCCGACCCTCTGCCGTAGGCTCCATCACGCTTTTGAAGACATCGAGTGCCGGCACGGTGAATTGCTCGTCGGCTTTGGTGCGCCGGTGCGGCAAGTAGCCACCCAAGGCCTTGCGGCGTTCATGCAAATAGCGCATCTCCGGTGTGTCATCAGCCGGTTTGTAAAACGGAATATCCGCAATTTGGCTGTCCGGGATCGGAATGTTGAAGCGGTCCCTGAAAATCTTGATGTCGTCGTCGGTGAGCTTCTTGGTCTGGTGCACATTGTTTTTGCCCTCGCCGCTCTTGCCCATGCCAAAACCCTTGACGGTCTTGATCAGAAGCACGCTCGGCTGGCCCTTGTGATGGACCGCGGCATGGTAAGCGGCATACACTTTTTGGGGGTCATGGCCGCCGCGACGCAAGCTCCAGATATCGTCGTCGCTCATCTTGGCCACCATCTCCAGCGTCTTCGGGTCGCGGCCAAAGAAATGCTTGCGCACGTAGGCGCCGTCATTGGCCTTGAAAGACTGGTAGTCGCCGTCCAGCGTGTCCATCATCACCTTGCGTAGCGCACCGTCTTTGTCGCGCGCCAGCAGTGGGTCCCAGTTGCTGCCCCACAGCAGCTTGATCACGTTCCAGCCCGCGCCACGGAAAGTACCCTCCAACTCTTGCACAATCTTGCCGTTGCCGCGCACCGGGCCATCCAGGCGTTGCAGGTTGCAGTTGATGACAAAAATCAGGTTGTCAAGCTTTTCGCGCGCCGCCAGACCGATCGCACCCAAAGACTCCACCTCGTCCATTTCGCCATCGCCACAAAACACCCAGACCTTGCGGTTCTCGGTGTTGGCGATGCCACGGGCGTGCAAATACTTCAGGAAGCGCGCCTGGTAAATCGCCATCAGCGGCCCCAGACCCATCGACACCGTGGGGAACTGCCAAAACTCGGGCATCAGCTTGGGGTGGGGGTAGCTGGACAAGCCCTTGCCACCGGTTTCCTGGCGGAAGTTGAGCAATTGTTCTTCCGTCAAACGCCCTTCCATGTAGGCGCGGGCATAAACGCCGGGCGCCACGTGGCCTTGTATATAGAGGCAGTCACCGCCATGGCCTTCGCTCTCGGCGTGCCAGAAATGGTTGAAGCCCGCGCCAAACATGTGGGCCAGCGAGGCGAAGGAGCCAATGTGGCCGCCCAGGTCGCCGCCATCGACCGGGTGGTGCCGGTTGGCCTTGACCACCATCGCCATCGCGTTCCAGCGCATGTAGGCGCGCAGGCGCTCCTCAATTTCGATGTTGCCGGGGCAGCGCTCCTCTTGATCCACCTCGATGGTATTGACATAACCCGTGTTGGCTGAAAACGGCATGTCGATGCTGTTTTGGCGGGCGTGCTCAAGCAACTGTTCCAGCAAAAAGTGCGCGCGCTGCGGGCCTTCTGCCTGGATAACGGCGGACAGCGCATCCATCCATTCACGGGTTTCCTGGCTGTCTGCGTCAGGCGCAGCTGCGGCAATCGAATTGTCTGGGGTTACTGACATTTCTTGTCTCCTGGGATGTTTGTCGTTTTGATGGTATTGGCAATTTTTGAAAATTCCAAGACTTTGATTTTGCCATACTAGCGAAAATATTTCAAATTATGCATATTGATTTCATATTAAGAAATTAGCTCGTCATAAAGCGCGATCAACGTGTGCCGATGGCAACCAAGCTGGCGCTGATCAACAAACCGGCATCTACACTTCGCACTATGCCTTCAAGTCTTCCCCTTTCACTCTTCACGCCCACGAAGCTACCGCTGCTGACAAGGTTAAAGAACTGGTGGCAGCGCTTGACGCCCCAGCGCCAGGACCGATTTGCCGTGCTGGCTCCCTTGGCGGCAGTCGTTTTGTTTCTGGCGGCAATCGTGGCGGCCTTTGGCTATTTGCGACTGGAAGAGATCGACCGAGAGCAAGAAGCCGTCAATCGCGATGTCGAGTACACGCAGCAGCGCTTGCGCCTGCGCCTGCTGGAGCGACAAGAACAACTGATGCGAATTGCGCGTGAAGTGTCGAACCGGGAACTCGATGCCGACGACTTTCAGAGCCGCGCCGAGGCCATCGTGAACCAATACCCCGAGTTGGAGAGCCTGAGCTGGATCGACAACCGTCGCAACGTCAAAGCGAGCTTCGGCTCGGTCAGCCTGGCGCCCCAGCAGTTGAGAAAGAAGGGTGACGCCCTGGATGCCGGCGAATCCGTCAACAGCTACAACCTGGCCCGTGAACTGCAGCAGCCCATCTATGCCATGCGTGAGGCCAGCGCCAGCGCCCCCGCTGTGCTGCAGCTGCACATTCCATTCAACGACCGTGCGCGCTTTTTGGGTGTGCTGCTGGCCGAATACTCGATCGACGGTCTGTTCCGCTACGGTGTGCCGGCCGAAGTGTCGGCCCGCCACGCCGTATCGTTCCATGATGCCGATGGGGCCATGCTGGCAGGCACCGGCATCGCACCCCGCAAGACCGGCGCCCGTCTGTTGCCTTGGGACAAGCCGGTCAATGTCTACGAAGTGCCGGTATCGCCAGTGGGCAATGGCCTGGTGATACGCGCCCAGGCCTATCAAACCTCGCTCGGCCTGGTCGGCAATGGGCTGTTCTGGTTGGTCAACGTACTGAGCTTGATGACGGCCTGGATGCTGATCGCCAACTGGCGCCATACGCGTCGGCGCATGCAGGCACAGCAGGCCTTGATATCAGAAACCAGCTTTCGCCGCGCCATGGAAAACTCCATGTTGACCGGCATGCGGGCGCTTGATCTGCAAGGCCGCATCACCTATGTCAACCCGGCCTTTTGCCGCATGACGGGCTGGAGTGAACCCGAGCTGGTGGGACGAAGCGCGCCCTTTCCCTATTGGCCCGATGCCGACATTGATTCTCTGTCTTCACGCCTGCAAGAAGAACTGGCCGGCAAGATCCAGTCCAGTGGCATCCAGTTTCGCGTCAAGCGCCGAGATGGATCATTGTTTGAGGCACGGCTCTACGTCTCGCCACTGATCGATGCCCACGGCATGCAGACCGGCTGGATGACCTCCATGACCGACATCAGTGAGCCCAACCGTATTCGGGACCAGTTGTCGGCCTCGCATGAACGCTTCACCACGGTGCTGGAAGCGCTGGACGCCTCGATCTCGGTGGCGCCGCTGGGCAGCGACGAGCTGTTGTTCGCCAACAAACTGTACCGACTCTGGTTCGGGACCGAAGCGGGTGGCCATTTGCAGCTGGTTGCCGAGGCCGGTGTACCGGCCACCACCACCAGTGATGATTCGCTGGACCAGGTGGACGCCTTTGCCGGCCTGCCCACCAACTCCTTGCACGACAGCGAGTCGGAAAGCGCCGAGCTGTACGTGGATGCGCTAGGCAAATGGCTGGAGGTGCGCACCCGCTATCTGAGCTGGGTCGATGGTCGGCTGGCGCAGATGGTCATTGCCACTGACATCACTGCGCGCCGGGTTGCAGAGGAGCAATCTGCGGCCCAGATCGAGCGTGCCCAGACCGCCAGCCGACTGATCACCATGGGTGAGATGGCCTCCAGCGTGGCGCATGAACTCAACCAGCCGCTCACCGCCATCAACAACTATTGCAACGGCATGGTGTCGCGCATCAAGGCGCAACAAATCAATGAAGCCGATTTGCTGGGCGCGCTGGAAAAGACCGCCAAGCAGGCGCAGCGAGCGGGCCAGATCATTCATCGGATTCGCTCCTTCGTGAAGCGCAGTGAGCCCAACCGCACGTTGTCGAATATCGAAAGCATGGTCGATGAGGCGGTGGAACTGGTGGAAATCGAGATGCGCCGGCGTAACGTGCGCCTGACGCATTACGTGGCGCCGCGCCTGCCCGCCCTGCTGGTCGATCCGATCTTGATTGAGCAGGTATTGGTCAACTTGCTGAAGAATGCCGCTGAATCGGTGGATGCCGCTTTGCGGCCGACCGCGCAACGCAGCGTGATGCTGCGCGTGGCGTCCACGCAAATTGACGACAAGCCGGTGATTGAATTCTCCGTGCTGGACTCGGGCCAGGGGCTCGCGCCGGAAGTGATGGCAAGGCTGTACGAAGCCTTTCACTCCACCAAGGCCGAAGGCATGGGTATTGGCCTGAGTCTTTGCCGCTCAATTGTCGAATCGCACCAGGGCCGAATGAAAGCCGAGAACCTCTACAATGGGTCCGAGCTGACCGGCTGCTCTTTTTCATTTTGGATTCCAATGATAGAAGTGCTGCCACCGCCAGCAAATCTGCAAACCGGTCAAGCCAAAGACAACCAAGGACACCCAAGCAAAACATGAGTCTGATACCAAAAAAGGGAACGGTCTACGTGGTGGACGATGACGAAGCAGTCCGGGACTCGTTGCAATGGCTACTTGAAGGCAAAGATTACCGGGTGCGCTGTTTTGAATCCGGCGAATCATTTTTAAGCCGATACGACGCACGTGAAGTGGCCTGCTTGATCGTGGACATCCGCATGGGCGGCATGACCGGCCTAGAACTGCAAAGCCGCTTGCTCGAGAGCCACTCGCCGCTTCCCATTGTTTTCATCACCGGCCACGGCGACGTGCCGATGGCGGTCGACACCATGAAAAAAGGGGCCATGGACTTTATCCAGAAACCCTTCAAGGAAGACCAGTTGGTCACCCTGGTCGAGCGTATGCTGGAGCAGGCCAAAGATGCTTTTGCCGACCACCAGAGTGCGGCCAGCCGCGACGCCCTGATGGCGCGCCTGACACTGCGGGAATCACAGGTACTCGAGCGCATCGTGGCCGGGCGCCTGAACAAGCAGATTGCCGACGACCTGGGCATCAGCATCAAAACGGTGGAGGCGCACCGCGCCAACATCATGGAAAAGCTCAACGCCAATACCGTGGCTGACCTGCTGAAAATTGCTTTGGGACAAGCCCCCGTCAAAGCTTGAAGGTATTTAATTGATAGCTGCCCGCGCAGTTCCGATAAGGGCTAGCGGGCTTTTTTACTTATAGGAATGAAATCATGACAACGCAGCAATTCGGTCAAATCATCGATGGTGTCGCCCTCTCTGCCAAGCTGCGCGGCGATGTTGCCACCCGTGTGCTGGCGCTCAAGGCACGCGGAGTGACCCCGGGCTTGGCGGTCATTCTGGTCGGCGAAGACCCCGCCAGCGCGGTCTATGTGCGCAACAAGGTCAAGGCTTGCCTCGATACTGGCGTGCACTCGGTGTTTGAGAAGTACGAAGCAACCCTGACCGAAGAAGCGCTGCTGACGCGCATTGCCGCGCTCAATGCCGACCCGGCGATCCACGGCATTCTGGTGCAGATGCCAATCCCCAAACATATCAACCCGCACAAGGTGATTGAGGCGATTGCCGTGAGCAAAGACGTGGACGGTTACGCCACCTTGAGCGCCGGCGAGCTGATGACCGGCGCGCCTGGTTTCAGGCCCTGCACCCCGTACGGCTGCATGAAGCTGATTGAAACCACCGGTATTGACCTGCGCGGCAAACACGCTGTCGTGATCGGGCGCAGCAACACGGTGGGCAAACCGATGGCGCTCTTGCTGCTGCAAGCCAATGCCACTGTCACTGTGTGCCACAGCGCCACGCTGGATATTGGCTACCACACGCGCCAGGCCGATGTGGTCGTGGCCGCTGTGGGCAAGCGCAACGTGCTGACCGCAGACATGGTGAAACCCGGCGCAGTCGTGATCGATGTCGGCATGAACCGCACTGAAGAAGGCAAGCTCTGTGGCGACGTGGATTTTGCCGGCGTGAAGGAAGTTGCCGGCTTCATTACCCCGGTGCCCGGTGGGGTTGGCCCCATGACCATTACGATGCTGCTGGTCAACACCCTTGAAGCCGCCGAGCGCAGCGCTTGATGTGGCCCCCACGCTTGTCGCTGCGCGTACTGCGCTGCCCCCCGAGGGGGCCGCAGATCGACTTGGGGCGGCCCGGCGTCTGTCTCCCTTGAATTGGCGGCTCCAGGCCGCATAAATAGAATTTATGAACAATCCCCTGCTCTCTTTTGACGATTTGCCGCTGTTTGACCAGATCAAGCCGGACCATGTGGCGCCTGCCATTGACCAGTTGCTGGCCGCTGCCAGCACGGCGCTTGAGACAGTGACTGCCGCTGACTTTCCGGCTGTTTGGGGCGACATTGCCAGTGTGCTGGATGTCGCCACCGAAAAGCTGGGGCGCGCCTGGGGCGCCGTGAGCCACTTGAACAGCGTCGCCGACACGCCCGAGCTGCGTGCCGCTTACAACGAGGCGCTGCCCAAAATCACCGAATTTTTTACCCGACTGGGCCTGGACGAGCGCTTGTATGCCAAATACAAGGCAATTGACGCGACTTCCCTGAATGCAGAACAGCGCCAGGCTCACAAGAACGCGCTGCGCAATTTTGTGCTGGGGGGCGCCGAGCTGATGGGTACCGACCGCGAGCGCTTTGCCGCGATTCAGGAGCGTCAGGCCGAACTGGGCCAGAAGTTCAGTGAGAATGCACTGGATGCGACCGATGCCTTTGCCTATTACGCGCAAGCGTCTGAACTCGACGGAGTGCCCGCTGATGTGCAGCAAGCCGCGCTGGCCGCAGCCAAGGCAGAGGGCAAAGAGGGCTACAAGCTCACGCTCAAGATGCCGTGCTACTTGCCGGTAATGCAGTTTGCCCGTACAAGTGCCCTGCGCGAGAAGTTGTACCGCGCTTATGTCACCCGCGCCTCCGATCAGGCCGACCCGGCAACGCGCCAGTTTGACAACTCGGCACTGATCAATGAGATGCTGCTCTTGCGCCTGGAAGAAGCCAAGTTGCTCGGTTACCGCAGCTATGGCGAACTCTCGGTGGTGCCGAAAATGGCCGAGTCGCCCGAGCATGTGATTGCCTTTTTGCGCGACCTGGCGGCCAAGGCGCGGCCGTTCGCTGAGAAAGACTTGGCTGATCTGCGCGCATTCGCCCTGCAAGAGCTGAACCTGCCTGACCCGCAGGCCTGGGACTGGCCCTACATCAGCGAAAAGCTGAAAGAAGCGCGCTATGCCTTCAGCGAACAGGAGGTCAAGCAGTACTTCCCGGAACCCAAGGTGCTGGCGGGCCTGTTCAAGATTGTCGAAACCCTGTTTGAGGTGAGCATCAGCGAAGACCAGGCGCCCGTCTGGAACGCCAGTGTCAAGTTCTTCCGTATTGAGCGTGCCGGCGAGTTGATTGGTCAGTTTTACCTGGACCCGTCGGCGCGCACCGGCAAGCGCGGCGGTGCCTGGATGGACGATGTGCGCTCGCGCTGGCTGCGCCCGGATACACAGCAACTGCAGACGCCAGTGGCGCACTTGGTGTGCAACTTTGCCGATGGGGTGGCGGACAAGCCCGCGCTGCTCACGCACGACGATGTCACCACCTTGTTTCATGAATTTGGGCACGGCCTGCAACACCTGCTGTCGCAGGTCAATGAGCGCGACGTGTCGGGTATCAGCGGCGTGGAGTGGGATGCGGTGGAGTTACCCAGCCAATTCATGGAAAATTTCTGCTGGGAATGGGACGTGCTGCGCCACATGAGCGCGCATGTTGACACCGCTGAGGCGCTGCCGCGCGCGCTCTTTGACAAGATGCTGGCGGCCAAGAACTTCCAGAGTGGCATGCAGACCTTGCGCCAGCTCGAGTTTTCGTTGTTTGACATGCTGCTGCACACCGCCCATGACCCCGCGTTGGACCTGATGCCCCTCTTGAACCAGGTGCGGGCCGAAGTGGCGGTGCTGCAACCACCAGACTGGAGCCGCACGGCGCACACCTTCAGCCATATCTTTGCCGGGGGCTACGCCGCCGGTTACTACAGCTACAAATGGGCCGAGGTGCTCAGTGCCGATGCCTATGCAGCCTTTGAAGAAACGATCGGCCAGGACGGTCTGCCGAACCTTGAGACCGGTCGAAAATACCGGCAAGCCATTTTGGAATCCGGTGGCAGCCGCCCGGCCATCGACTCGTTCAAGGCCTTTCGCGGCCGGGCACCCCAGCTTGATGCCTTGCTGCGGCATCAAGGTATGTCGGATCAACAGTGAAGCGAGTGTCTCTCATGAAAAATGGTATTCATCCAATCCCCTCTCGGACATGGGGCGCCCCTGTGCTTGGTGCGGCGCTGTTGCTGACGCTGAGCCTGGCGCAAGCGCAGACGGTCTACAAAATAGTCGGGCCGGATGGCAAAGTGACTTTTTCTGACAAGCCACCGGTCACGCCATCCAACGTGACCCCCATTGAGGCTAGCGCCAAGTCGGGTGGTGGCAACGGGCCAGTACTGCCTTATGAGTTGCGGCAAGTGCTCAGCAAATACCCGGTGACGCTCTACACCTCCAGCAACTGCGCGCCCTGTCGCTCGGCGGTTACGCTGCTGAGTACGCGCGGTATCCCCTTCACCGAAAAAACCGTCACGACCTCCGAGGATGCCGAGGCGCTGCAGCGCATCAGTGGCGAGAGCTCGCTGCCCTTTTTGACCATCGGCGGCCAGCAACTCAAGGGTTTCTCTGATTCGGAGTGGACGCAATACCTCGATGCTGCGGGCTACCCCAAGGCTTCAGTGCTGCCACCCCAGTACCGCCGCCCGGCTGCTACGGCGCTGGTTGCAATTCAAAAATCAACACCCGCCGCCAAGGCGCAAGAGGAGCAGACTCAAGCCGCGCCGATTCAAGCCCCCGCTGCACCCGCGAACAACGCAGCCAATCCGGCGGGCATCAAGTTTTAATTTTTGATCCGTTGCGGTGCGCGCGAACGCGTTGTCCTCAACCGATTAGAAAGTCAGCGTCTTGACGCCTTGGGCGGTACCCAGCAGACAGATCTGAGCCCGCTGGAAGGCAAAAACACCGACCGTCACGACCCCAGGCCACTGACTGACCTGGGTCTCGAAGGCCAGCGGGTCGGTAATCAACAGGCCGGATACATCCAGCAGAATTTGGCCGTTGTCCGTCACCAGCGGCTGATCGCCCTTGAGTCGCACCTGCGCCCGCCCCCCCAGCGCCGCAAACTGTTGTGTAATCCGCTGTGCCGCCATCGGAATGATTTCAACCGGCAAGGGATAGCGGCCCAGGGTGTCAACCAGTTTGGACTCATCGGCAATGCAGATGAATTGGTTGGCTAGCGCCGCCACAATCTTCTCGCGCGTGAGAGCAGCGCCACCGCCTTTGATCATGTTGCCGTGGCCGTCGATCTCGTCGGCGCCATCGATATAAACCGATAACTCTCTGACTTCATTGGCGTCAAAAACGGGAATACCCAGGGCCTTCAGGCGCAGGGTGCTGGCTTCAGAACTGGAGACGGCGCCCTTGATCAGGTGCTTCATGCTGGCCAGGGCATCAATGAACTTGTTGACGGTGGAGCCCGTGCCCACACCCACGATTTCGCCCGGCGCCACATAGGACAGCGCGGCCTGACCAACCAGGTTTTTGAGTTCATCTTGCGACAGCGCGCTAGTAGATTGAGAAGGAGGTTGGGTCATCGGGGAAAATCAGGTCAGTTAAAAAGAATACAAGACAGGAATTATCCAATGGCTCTCATCCCCTACGCCCTCGCGCGCCCTTTTTTATTTAGCCTGGACCCGGAGACGGCGCATGAGCTGACCTTGCACGCGCTCTCGCTCACGCAGGGCAACCCCTTGCAATTGGCCTATTGCAGCAGCCGGGTGAATGACCCGATCGCGCTGGCTGGCCTGCATTTTCCGAACCGGGTGGGCTTGGGCGCCGGGCTGGATAAAAACGCCTGCTGCATTGACGGTCTGGGCGCCATGGGTTTCGGCTTTGTCGAGGTCGGCACCGTCACGCCACTGGCCCAGCCGGGCAACCCCAAACCACGCCTGTTTCGCTTGCCGCAGGCGCAGGCCTTGATCAACCGTTTTGGTTTCAACAATGAGGGTTTAGCCAGCTTTATCTCGAACATCAAAAAATCGCGGCTCTATCTCCAGCGCCTAGACCCCAAAGCCGCCCAAATGCCGCACCCCATGGTGCTGGGCTTGAACATCGGCAAAAACGCCGCCACACCGATGGAACGCGCCACCGAGGACTACCTGACTTGTCTGGACGCCGTCTACCCGTATGCGGACTACGTCGCCGTCAATATTTCGAGCCCCAACACCAAGAACCTGCGCGCACTGCAAAGCGATGAAGCGCTCGACAGCCTGCTGGGTGCCATTGCGCAGCGGCGTCAGCTTCTTGCCGCGCAACATGGCAAACAGACCCCCCTCTTTGTCAAGATTGCCCCTGACCTGGATGCGTCCCAAGTGGCGGTGATTGCCGCCACCCTAAAGCGCCACGGCATGGACGGCGTGATCGCCACCAACACCACGCTCAGCCGGGATGCGGTCAAGGGCTTGGCCCACGCCGATGAAGCCGGCGGCCTGTCCGGGGCGCCGGTGCTGGCCATGAGCAACCGCGTCATTGGGCAATTGCGTGCCGCTTTGGGAGCGCACTTTCCCATCATTGGCGTGGGCGGTGTGATGAGTGCCGCCGATGCCGTGAGCAAGATCAAGGCGGGCGCCGACCTGGTGCAAATCTATACCGGTCTCATCTACCGCGGCCCCGATTTGGTGAAGCAAGCCGCTACGCTGATCAAGACATTGACGCCGTTGTCGATGCGTCATAATTGACGTTTACGTTAACGTCAATCACAAGGAGTTTCACATGGACATCGCAGGCAAAGTTTTCATCGTCACTGGTGGCGCCTCAGGTTTGGGTGAGGGCACCGCCCGCATGCTGGCGGCCAAGGGCGGTAAAGTGGTCATTGCCGATATGCAGGTTGAAAAAGGCGAAGCCATTGCCAAGGACATTGGCGGTGCTTTCGTCAAGTGCGATGTCAGCCAGGAAGCCGATGGCCAGGCCGTGGTCGCGAAGGCTGTGTCCATGGGCAAGCTCATGGGCCTGGTCAACTGCGCGGGCATTGCCCCGGCCGAGAAAACCGTGAACAAGAATGGCGCGCACAACCTGGGCGTGTTCACCAAGTGCATCACCGTCAATCTGATCGGCAGTTTCAACATGATTCGCCTGGCGGCGGACGCCATGTGCAAGAACGACCCCGAAGCCACTGGCGAACGCGGCGTGCTGATCTCCACCGCCTCGGTGGCCGCCTATGACGGTCAGATTGGCCAAGCCGCCTACAGCGCGTCCAAGGGCGGCATCGTCGGCATGACGCTGCCGATCGCGCGGGATCTGGCGCGCAACGGCATTCGCAACATGACCATCGCCCCCGGAATTTTTGGCACGCCCATGATGTTTGGCATGCCCCAGGAGGTGCAGGACTCACTGGCCGCCAGCGTGCCGTTCCCGTCGCGCCTGGGCACGCCGCAGGACTACGCCAAACTGGCCCAGCACATTTTCGAGAATGACATGCTCAACGGCGAAGTGATCCGCCTGGACGGCGCGATTCGCCTGGCACCGCGTTAAGTTTCAAGCACGGCAACGAGTCCTCGCATGCCCTGAGAGGTCCAGCAGTCCAGCGCACCGCCTGCGGGCGGGTGCCGCCACGGCTTGAGCGTCGGCTGTACGGGCAACCAACGAAATTTTGAACAGGCGCTGAGCGAGCCTGCAGTCCCCGCCTTCCTACAATCACTGCATGTCCATTCCCCAGACCTTTGTTCAGGAGTTGCTCGCACGCGCTGACGTGGTGGAGATCGTGGGCCGTTATGTGCAGCTCAAAAAGGGCGGCGCCAACTTCATGGGCCTGTGCCCGTTTCACGGGGAAAAGTCGCCTTCGTTCTCGGTCAGCCCAAGCAAACAGTTCTACCACTGCTTTGGCTGCGGCAAGAGTGGGGATGCCATCAGCTTCCTGATGGAGCACGCGGGCATGAGCTTTGTCGAGGCGGTGCAAGACCTGGCCCAGCAATACGGACTGCAAGTGCCGGAGGACGACGCCAGTCCGCAAGACCGGGCGCGCGCTTTGGCCCAGCGGCAAAAGCAGAGCACCCTGAACAGCGTGCTCGAAAAAGCAGCAGATGCCTACAAAAAACAGCTGAAAGAGTCTCCTCGGGCCGTGGACTACCTCAAGGGCCGCGGCTTGTCGGGTGAGATTGCCAAGCAGTTTGGCCTGGGCTACGCGCCTGAAGGCTGGCGCAGCCTGGCCAGCGTGTTTGCCAACTATGACGAGCCGCTGCTGGTCGAGAGTGGCCTCGTGATCCTGAATGTGGACGAAGCGTCGGGTGAAGAAAAGCGCTACGACCGCTTTCGTGACCGCATCATGTTCCCGATCCGCAACATCAAAGGCGAATGCATCGGCTTTGGCGGGCGGGTGCTGGGCGACGACAAACCCAAGTACCTCAATTCGCCCGAAACCCCGGTTTTCAGCAAGGGCCGTGAACTGTACGGCCTGTTTGAAGCGCGCAGCGCGCTCAATGACCAGGGCTACGCGCTGGTGACCGAGGGCTACATGGATGTGGTGGCGCTGGCGCAACTCGGTTTCTCCAACGCCGTGGCTACTTTGGGAACCGCCTGCACGGCAGAGCATCTGCACAAGCTGTTTCGCTTCACCGATGCCGTGGTGTTCAGTTTTGATGGTGACGCGGCCGGCCGGCGCGCGGCCCGCAAGGCGCTTGATGGCGCCCTGCCCTTTGCCACCGATGTGCGCAGCGTCAAGTTTCTGTTCTTGCCCCCTGAGCACGACCCCGACAGCTTTATCCGCGAGTTTGGCAAGGAAGCCTTCGCCCGCTACGTGAGCGAAGCCGTGCCCTTGAGCCGCTTTCTCATCGACGCGGCGCGTGAAGGCTGCGACCTGAACACCGCAGAAGGCCGCGCCCACTTCGCCAGCAATGCCAAACCGTTGTGGCAACTGCTGCCCGAGGGTGCCCTCAAGCTACAGATGCTGAGCGAGATTGCCGACCTGGTGCAGTTGTCCGCGCGCGAATTGACCGAGGTCTGGCACCCCGCAGTGGCAGGCAAAAGCGGTGGAAAATCAAACAAATATGAAAAACATAGCGAATCACGCAATGAATACGTGGGCTACAGCCAGAATTCATCCAAAAAACAGGCAACTCGTCCGCGGCTGAGTGGGCGGGCACGACCCATCAGCCGGGCTGACTACGCCGCCCGCCTGCTGCTGGGCGACATGGCGGCGCTTGAAGACCTGTCGGCTGAAGACCATAGCCTGTTGTGTGACTTGCCCGAGCCGCACGGACCGCTGTTTGTCTGGCTGGAAAACCAGCTGCATGAACACGGGCCGCAAGCCTGGGTGGCACTGCGTGAAGGGCTGCGCGGGCGTGCGGAAGAAGAACTCGCCCTTCGACTCATGAGCGATTACGAGCTGGCCGATCCGCTGCAGAGCGACGAGGCCAGCAACGAACTGCGTGACCTGCTCAACCGCATGCTGGTTGAAAAGCTCAAAGTCCAGGAAACCGAGGCGATCCAGGCGGCCAAAGCCGACCCAGGCGCACTGCAACGCTACCGCGAGCTGCAGGCGCGTCGCTTCAAGCTGGAATCACTGCCGGTCCGCGCTGAATAGACCGCCTTGGACCGCAGCGGGCGCGCCGCCACTTCAGTCATCCTGGCGCGCGTCCAGACCCGGAAAAAGAACGTCGGTAAAACCAAAGCGGCTGAAGTCACGCACGCGCATCGGGTAGAGCTTGCCAAGCAAATGGTCACATTCATGCTGCACGACGCGGGCGTGAAAGCCCTCGACGGTGCGGTCGATCGGGTCGCCATAGGGGTCAAAGCCGGTGTAGCGAATGCGCGCAAAGCGCGGCACCATGCCGCGCAGGCCCGGCACGGACAGGCAGCCTTCCCAGTCTTCGATTTCGAGCAGGGCAGAATCAGCGTCAGACGCGGGCAAAGGCGTGATCACCGGGTTGAGCAACACGGTTTTGGGCACGATCGGCGCCTCTGGATAACGCGGATTGCGCGCGTTGGAACCGAAAATCACCAGTTGCAGATCGACTCCGATTTGCGGCGCCGCCAGCCCGGCCCCCTCGGCTGCCAGCATGGTGTCGAGCATGTCCGAGACCAGAAGATGCAACTCGTCTGAATCGAACTGGGTCACGGCTTGTGCGATGCGCAGCAGACGTGGATCGCCCATTTTCAATATCTCACGCACGGCCATCAAGCAACTCCTTCAAGCCGGCTTCATCCAGCACGGCAACACCCAGTTCTTGCGCTTTGTCTAGCTTGCTGCCGGCCTCGGCACCCGCCACCAAAAAGCTGGTTTTCTTGCTGACCGAGCCGGCCACCTTGCCGCCTGCTACTTCAATCAGTTCTTTGGCCTCGTCACGGCTCAGGGTGGGCAGCGTGCCGGTGAGGACGAAGGTCCTGCCGGTGAGCGGCTTGGGAGTCACCGGTGCCGGCGGGCCCTCTTGCCAGGTCACGCCACAGGCGCGCAGTTGGTCCACCACTTCGCGGTTATGCGGCTGGTCAAAAAACGTGCGCAGGCTTTGGGCCACGGTCGGCCCCACGTCACTGACCTGCAGGAGCTGCTCCAACGATGCGTCCATGATCGCATCCAGGCTTCCGAAGTGGCGTGCCAGTTCTTTCGCGGTGGCCTCGCCCACGTGGCGAATGCCCAGCCCGAACAAAAAGCGTGGCAGCGTCGTCTGCTTTGATTTTTCCAGCGCCTGCAGGATGTTCTGCGCCGATTTGTCGGCCATGCGCTCCAAACTGGCCAGGGAGCTCAGGCCCAGCCGGTACAGATCCGCCAGTGTGTGGATCACCTTGCCATCGACCAGCTGATCAACCAGCTTTTCGCCCAGCCCCTCGACCTCCACGGCCCGGCGCTGGGCAAAATGCAGGATCGCCTGCTTGCGTTGGGCGCTGCAGAACAGCCCGCCGCTGCAGCGGTAGTCAACCTCGCCCTCTTCGCGCACGGCGGTGCTGCCGCACACGGGACACTGGCGCGGCATGGTGAATTCGGTGGCGCCAGGCGGGCGTTTGTCCAGCAACACCGACACCACTTCGGGAATCACGTCACCGGCACGACGCACGATGACGGTGTCGCCGACCCGCACGTCTTTGCGCCGCGCCTCGTCTTCGTTATGCAGCGTGGCGTTGGTCACGGTCACACCGCCCACAAACACCGGCGCGAGCTTGGCCACCGGCGTAAGCTTGCCGGTGCGCCCGACCTGCACGTCGATGCCCAGCACGGTGGTGAGCTGCTCCTGGGCCGGGAACTTGTGCGCCACGGCCCAGCGCGGCTCGCGGGTCACAAAACCCATGCGGCGCTGCAGGGCCAGGCTGTTGACCTTGTAGACCACGCCGTCTATGTCAAACGGCAATTCGTCGCGTTGCTGGCCGATCGAGTCGTAATAAGCTACCAATTCAGTAGCGCCTTGTGCAATAGCCACGAGGGCTGAGACCGGAAAACCCCAAATTTTCAGGGTCTGCAGCATTTGGTGGTGCGTGCCAAATTCAGGACCGCCCGCCTCTGCTGGCGGGAGCTCTCCCAGACCGTAGGCAAAAAAACTCAAGGGGCGCTGTGCGGCAATCGCCGGATCGAGTTGCCGCACCGCACCGGCTGCGGCGTTGCGCGGGTTGACGAAGCTTTTTTGCCCGCGCGCGCGCTGCTGTTCGTTAAGCGTCTCGAAATCATCGCGGCGCATGTAGACCTCGCCGCGCACCTCCAGGATCGGCGGCACACCCATTGGCAGCCGCAGGGGAATCTGGCCGATGGTTCGAACATTTTGCGTCACGTCCTCGCCCACCTCGCCGTCGCCGCGCGTGGCGGCCTGCACCAGCACACCGTGCTCGTAACGCAAGCTCATGGCCAGACCGTCGAACTTGGGCTCGGCCACGTATTCCACCGGCCCGGCAGACTCGTCCACACCCAGTTCGCGCCGTACGCGCGCGTCAAAATTGTGCGCACCGCTGGCCTGCGTGTCCGTCTCCGTGCGGATGCTCAGCATCGGCACAGCGTGGCGCACACTGGCAAATTTCTCCAGCGGCTTCCCGCCCACACGCTGCGTTGGAGAGTCGGGTGTTATTGCCTCGGGGTACTTGCCCTCAATTTCTTGCAACTCCTGAAAAAGAGAGTCGTATTCAGCATCAGATATTTGCGGCTGATCCAAAACATAATATGCGTATGAGTGCGCACGCAACTGGTCCCGCAGTTCCTCTAGCCGCTTAACTGTTTTGGCTGAAATTCCTGACAGTTCGCTTCCGAACAAATCGGGTTCAATCACTTTCCGCACCTCAACTAAATAGCCGCCGCGCCAGCGCCGAACCGGCCGACAGATCACGCTGGTCCAGCGTGTCGTACAGCTGCTCAAGCTCGGCACCAATCACATCCATCGCCTCTGGCGCAAGCAGCTGACCGTTGTCATCGGTCACGACGCCGTCCATGCTGTCGGCCAGCGCCAGGGCGGCCTCGCGCATGCGCGCAAAGGGGAATTCGCTGCGGTCAACCTGCGCCACATCCAGGCTGATCGCCACATCGCGAATGGCAGATTGGGCCGGGTCGTCGGCCAGCGCCGCCTGGGTGTCAAAACTCAAGCCCAGCACTGGCGGCATGCCGGCTATGCTGGCGGGCACGACCATGCGCCCGGGGATCGCCCCGGCTACAAAACCCAGGCGCGCGGCATTTTGCTGCACGTATCCCGGACTCCAGGCGGCATGGCGGGCGCGCAACACAAAGCCCAACTGGGCGTCGTGGTCGCTGGCAAACTGATCGAGTTCGCGCGCCCGGGCCACCTCTTCGCGCATCTCGGGAAAGTCCGGCGTGCCATTGATGGCATCGCAAAAGGCCTGTGTCTTCATCACGAACTCGGAGTATTCAATTTCATTGAGCGCGCCCGAGCGGTTGGCCAGCTGCACCCCGGCCTGAAACTGGGCATAGCGTTGGCCCGCCAACGGCATCTCCCAGCGCTGCGCCGTTTCGTTGAAGCCTTCAATGGCAAAGGGCTTGCTGCCCGCTCGGCGAGTGGGCGGCATGGCGGCCAGTGCGGCATCACCCGAGACCAGACCCTCCAGCGCAATCGGCGCAATGACATCAATCAAGGCGTCCATGGATGCGCGCTTTTCCAGTACTGGCAACGGGAAACTCGCGACGTCAAAGGCGGCCACGTCCAGCCCGGGCTCAATGCCGGCGCCCACTTGAGATTGGTTGTCGGGTCCAATAACCGGGCCATTGGGTGCCGCCTGGCGCGGCCGGTTTTTACGGGCTGTCCAGGCGGCGTGGGTGGCCATCGCCACCAGCACCAAGGCGCCCAGAATTGCCAAACCAATTTGCATGTTACTCAAGACCATCAAGCGACCTCCGCCATCGAGATGGCTGCATCCATATCCACTGCCACGATGCGCGAGACCCCTTGCTCCTGCATCGTGACGCCAATCAGCTGTTTGGCCATTTCCATGGCAATCTTATTGTGGCTGATGAACAGGAATTGCGTCTCCCGGCTCATGCTTGCCACCAGTTTGGCATAACGCTCGGTGTTGGCGTCGTCCAGGGGTGCATCAACTTCATCGAGCAGACAGAACGGCGCCGGATTGAGCTGGAAAATCGCAAACACCAGCGCAATGGCCGTCAGCGCCTTTTCACCGCCCGAAAGCAAATGAATGGTCTGGTTCTTCTTGCCCGGCGGCTGGGCAATCACCTGCACGCCCGAGTCAAGAATCTCTTCGCCGGTGATCACCAGGCGCGCATTGCCACCGCCAAAAAGCTCTGGGAACATACGGCCAAAGTGCTCGTTGACCGCGTTGAACGTGCCTGAGAGCAGTTCGCGGGTCTCAGCGTCAATCTTCTTGATCGCATCTTCCAGGGTCGTCATGGCCTCAACCAGGTCGGCCGTCTGGGCATCCAGAAAATTCTTGCGCTCACTGGCAGCGGCCAACTCATCGAGCGCGGCCAGATTGACCGCGCCCAAGGCCGCAATGTCACGATTGAGGCGGTCAATCTCGCCTTGCGTGCCAGACAGGCGCACATTGCCGTCCAACAGGGATCGCGCCACCGCCTCGAGATCGGCCTGCGCGTCGGTGAGCAACTGGGTGTATTGCTCAAAACCCAGCCGCGCGGCCTGTTCCTTGAGCTGAAATTCGGTGATGCGTTGACGCAAGGGATCGAGCTCACGCTCCAGTTGCAGGCGACGCTCGTCGCTGGCGCGCAGTTTGGCGGTCAGGTCGTCGTATTCGCTACGCCTGGCGCCCAGCGCCTTTTCACGATCGAGCTTGAGGGCCAGGGCATTTTGCAGACCACCTTGCGCAGCCGCGTCGTTCAAGCGCGCCAATTCTTCCTGGGCTCTTTGGGCTTCAGTCTTCACAGAATCTGCCTGTTGCGCTGCAGTGTCTATAGCACGCGATAGCTCTGCTTTGCGTGCATCGAGGCTGCGCATGGAAAATACCGCCTCCTGGGATTGACGCTCCAGACTGCGTTGTTGCTCCCGGGCCTCGTTCAATTTGCGCTCGGCCGCCATCACGCGTTCGTCCAGTTGCGCATGGCGCTCCTGGGTGTCGGCCAGTTGCATGTCCAACTCTTCGAAGCGCGCATCAAACATGACACGGCGCTCCTGAAGCTCGTCCAACAGGCCATCGACCTCAGCCAGGTCATCGGCAATCTGGGCGCTACGCACCCGGGCCTGCTCGGCCAACTGCGTCAAGCGCAGGGTTTCCACCTGCAGTTCATGGGCCCGGCTTTGGCTCTCGGCCGCTTCCCGGCGCACAGCGACCAGACGCTGTGAGGCATCGGCATAGGCCGCCTCGGCGCGCACCAAGCCTGAGCGGGACTCCTCGCTGATCATGCTTTGGGCCCGAAGTTGCTTTTCCAAATTTTCAATTTCCTGGGCGCGGGCCAGCAAACCAGCCTGCTCTGAGTCGGGCGCATAAAAACTGACGCTGTGGGCGCCCACAGCGTGGCCGGCTTTGACGAAGATCGTCTCGCCCAGACCGAGCTGGTCGCGTTTGGCCAGGGCCTCTTCAAGACTGCTAGCGGTAAAGCAGCCCTGCAGCCAATCCATCAGCACCGCCTTTTGGCCGGCATCATTGCTACGCAGCAGGTCCGCCAAGCGTGGCAGTGCACCCGCCTTTTCAGGCAAGGCAGCCAACGGCGGGCTGTAAAAAGCCAATTTTGCTGGCGGTGCATCGTTGCCAAAGGCGCGCACCATGTCCAACCGTGAGACCTCCAAGGCGCTCAATCGCTCGCGCAAAGCGCCTTCCAGGGCGTTTTCCCAACCCTGCTCAATGTGGATGCGGCTCCATAAACCCTGCAGCGTCTCCAAACCGTGTTTGGCCAGCCAGGGTTGCAGCTTGCCATCAGTTTTGACCTTTTCCTGCAGCGCTTTAAGTGCCTCCAGCCGAGCAGACAGATCGGCCAGACGTGCCGATTCAATGTTGACGGCCTGTTGTTGCTGGCGTCGGTTGTCGTCGAGTTGCGGCACGCTGCCCTGCAATTCGTGCAGGCGCGCTTCTGCCACATTGACGCTCTCCTGCGCCTGCTCCAACTCGCTGTGCAGGTTCAGCAGGCGGGCTTCATCCGGGGCGAGCAAGGCATTTCGATCCCCGTTCAGGCGTTCGCGGCGGCTCGCGAGCTGGCGCGCTTGTTCCTCGATGCTGCGCTGGTCAGCGGCCAGCACCTGAATTTGCTGCTGCACCTGGCCCACGCTGGCGCGCTGCTCGTTGGCGCCTCTTTGTGCCTGGCGCAAGGCTTCTTCCAGATCGGGTAACTGTTGCGCCTGGTCTTGCACCTGCGCCGCCAGCAGCTCGGTTTTTTCTTCACCTAGCATGGCCAGTTCCAGCAGGTTTTCTATTTCCTGTTGCGCCTCCTCACGGCGGGTGGCCCATTGGGCAGCTTGCTCCTTGAGGGTGATCAGGCGCTGCTCGACCCGGTGGCGGCCTTCCACCACAAAACGGATCTCGGCCTCGAGCCGCCCGACTTCAGTACTTGCCTCGTACAAAAGGCCTTGCGCTTGGTTGACCTGGTCGCCGGCCGCGTAGTGGGCTTGTCGCACAGTCTCCAGCTCGGATTCAATGTGGCGCAAGTCCGCCACCCGGCTCTCCAGTGCATTGACCGCACCTTGCGACTCCATCTTGACCTTGGCTTGATCTGCTTCGGACTCCGTGCGCTTGAGAAACCAGAGCTGATGCTGCTTGAGCGTGACGTCAAACGTCAGGGCGTTGAATTTTTTGGCAACGACCGCCTGCGCTTCGAGCTTTTCCAGGTTGGCATTGAGTTCGCGCAGGATGTCTTCGACCCGGGTCAGGTTTTCGCGTGTATCGGACAGACGGTTTTCGGTCTCGCGGCGCCGTTCCTTGTATTTGGACACTCCAGCGGCCTCTTCAAGGAACAGACGCAACTCTTCGGGCTTGGATTCAATGATCCGGCTGATGGTGCCCTGGCCGATGATGGCGTAGGCCCTCGGCCCCAGGCCAGTGCCCAGGAACACGTCCTGCACGTCGCGCCGACGCACCGGCTGGTTGTTGATGTAGTAGCTGCTGGTGCCGTCGCGTGTTAGCACGCGTTTCACGGCAATCTCGCCAAACTGGCCCCACTGGCCACCGGCGCGGTGGTCAGCGTTGTCAAATACCAGTTCCACGCTGGCGCGGCTGGCCGGTTTGCGCGTGGTGGTGCCGTTGAAGATGACATCTTGCATCGACTCGCCACGCAGTTCTGAGGCCTTGCTTTCCCCCAGCACCCAGCGCACCGCGTCCATGATATTGGACTTGCCGCAGCCATTGGGTCCGACCACCCCCACCAGTTGCCCCGGCAACATGAAATTGGTTGGTTCGGCGAAAGATTTGAAGCCGGATAATTTGATTGAATTGAGACGCACAGGAATTGCTGACGCTTTGTGGCTTAAATTGAATTGACGGGCAAAGAGTCTAGCTGCCAGGCAGCTCGCTTGAGCGCTGCCATGATACCTTGTCGGTTACGACAGAGAAATGGCAGCCAGCGACGTGAGCAGGCGCTAATCGTGATAGCCTTAATTGGCTTGGCCTGCCTGCCTGACCCATGGATCGTCGATTACTTGATTTCGGTCATGGTTTTTAGGGCAAGTGAATCAGACACTTGATCCCATTAATTATTAAGGAGTTTTCACCATGTTCAAACACATTTTGGTTCCCGTGGATGGTTCACAAACCGCGGAGCTCGCGGTCGAAAAAGCGATCCAGCTGGCCAAAGCCTTTGACAGCCGGGTCTCGACCATTTTTGTGATTGACCCCTACCCATTCACGGGCGTCGGAACTGATTTTGCCTATGGCCAAGCCGAATACCTGAACGCGGCAACGGCCGAGGCCAATGCGGCCGTCAGGGCAGCAAAGGCCGCATTTACGCAAGCCGGCGTCAAAGTGGAAGCCTCCGTAATTGAATCTCACACCGCCTGGCGCGGCGTGGTGCATGCCGCAGATTCAATGCAGGCCGATTTGATTGTGATGGGGTCCCACGGCCGTAGTGGACTGGAAAAATTGGTGCTGGGCAGCGTCACGCAAGCCGTGCTGTCTCACACAAAACTCCCCGTGCTGGTCGTTCGCGACTGACGCCACCAGGCAGATTGATAGGGGTGCTGATACGCGCCCCCATTAGTCCTTAACCGCACTGCCCGACATAGCCACAGGCGGTGCAAAAATCACAGCCATCTTTGTGAATGACGGTGGGGTTACCGCATTCCGGGCAGATTTTGCCAGCCATTGTGCTCGGCGCACCCTGGTTTTTTGGGGCATCAAGCACACCCATGTCACGCAGGGGAAAGCCTTGCTCATCGAGCACGCCCAGCATGGCGTAACGATGAATCATCAGCCGCGCAACGTAGGCCACCGTGGAGGGCCAGGTTTGCTGGCGGCGTTCACCACGCGGCAAGCCCGGCACGAAGGCCATGAAGTGGCCCAAGGGTTCTGCATAGTTGAGCAGCTTGCGCAACTTCATGCCGATCCATGCCGGATCGATCACGCGCATATCGAGCGAGAGCAGTCTGGCCAAACCATCAAGCGCGCGGGGGTAGTTGCCTGAAAAACCTACAGCGCAAGGCCGAGTGACAATGTGACCCTCCTGGTCCGGCAAATTGACCTCTTTGAGAGTGACCGTGAACGCCTCACCAGTGGCAGGATTGTCCACATCCACGGACCACGCCAGCGTACCGGATGGCCCAGTCTGCGGCTCGCCCCGGCTGAACATGGCATCGAGCACGGGGGTTGGCTCTTTTGTGTCTTTCCCGGCCAAGGCCTTGAGCTGGTCGCAGCGCCAGCGAATGACCGCCGCGGTGGCAGCGACCACGCCCGGGAACAAACGAAGTTCGCCGTGCGGGGGAAATGGCATTTCAAAAGAATGTTCCTCAGCGACCGTGGCCAAGGCGTCGAGTTTGAGTTGCAGCCAAGCCGGGTCGTTGGCGCGCAAGTCCATGGACAAGGTCTTGGCGAGTGCGCCCAAGCCCCGCGGCTGCTCTGCGCCATTGACCCAAACCTCGAATGGCTTGGGCGCGCCGCCTTCTTCCGGGGCAAGTTCGCCAACAAACAGGGCGAAGTCTCCAAATGGGTGATGCACCATGAAGGTCCAGGCCGGATTGCCAGCAGGCAACTCGGGCCGGCTCGGCCACCGCAAGGACGACAGCACGGCGGCCGGCAGACGCTCCAGAGCCAGACGCTGGTTCGCGCTGTCAATGTGCAGGGCAGTTGCCGCTTCGGGGGTGGCTGTGGCGCCTGACACAGGGGTTACGCTCAGCACGGAGCCCAAAACCGAGTTGGGTCGGTAAGTGGCCAGTCCTTTCAAGCCTGACTGCCATGCCTCCATATAAAGATTCTGAAAATCTGCATAGGGATAGTTGACCGGCACATTCACCGTTTTGGAAATGGCGGTATCAATGAACGGCGCCACCACAGCGACCATGGATTCATGGGCTTGGGCACTCATTTCAAGCGCGGTGACGAAGGCAGAGGTCAGCGGGGCATCTTGACCGTACAAATGGCGATAGAGACGCCAGGCATGGTCTTCCACCGCATACTCTTTGAAACTGCCGTCCGCCATGCGCTTCTTTCGGGTGTAACTCCAACTGAACGCAGGCTCAATGCCGTTGCTGGCATTGTCGGCAAAAGCCAAACTGATGGTGCCGGTCGGTGCAATCGAGAGCAAGTGCGAATTGCGAAGACCGTGCTTGCGAACGCGCGCCTTCAGGGCGGGTGACAAGCGCGATGCGAACCTCTGACCGGTGAGGTATAGATCGGCGTTGAACAAGGGAAAGGCCCCGCGCTCCTGCGCCAGATCGACCGAAGCATCATAGGCGGTGTCGCGCATCAGCTCTGAAATGTCGCGCGCCATGTCGCGCGCCGCTTGCGTGTCGTAGCGCAAATTGAGCATCACGAGCGCATCGCCGAGCCCGGTATAGCCCAAGCCAACCCGACGCTTGCTGCGTGCCTCTTCCTGCTGCTGTGGCAAGGGCCAGACCGTCACGTCCAGGACGTTGTCGAGCATGCGGGTGGCGACGCGCGCCACTTCGGCAAAAGCGGTTCTGTCAAAACTGGCGCTTTTATCGAAGGGGTCTCGGACGAACCGAGTCAGATCGATCGAGCCCAGGCAACAACAGCCGTAGGGCGGCAGGGGCTGCTCGGCACAAGGATTGGTGCTGGCAATGGTTTCACAATATGACAGATTGTTGTCTCGATTGATGTGGTCCAGAAACAGGACTCCCGGCTCTGCATGGTCATAAGTCGAGCGCATGATTTGATCCCACAGCTCACGCGCCTGCAGGGTCCGGTATACCCAGGTGCCATTTCCCGCCAGCTGATGGGCCCCTGCCTCTTTTTGAGCGACACCGGGTTCGGCACGATGAACGAGCGTAAACGCCGCGTCATTTTGCACTGCAAGCATAAATGCATCAGTGACACCCACCGAGATGTTGAAATTCTTCAAATCACCGGTGTCCTTGGCATGAATGAACTCTTCAATGTCAGGATGATCACAGCGCAGCACGCCCATTTGTGCTCCGCGCCGGGCGCCGGCCGACTCAACCGTTTCACATGAGCGGTCAAAAACACGCATGTAGCTCACAGGCCCTGATGCACTGCTTTGCGTGCTGCCAACCCAGGCGCCGCGCGGGCGGATGCGGGAAAAGTCGTAACCCACGCCACCGCCACGGCGCATAGTCTCCGCCGCCTCAGTCAGCGCGGTGTAGATGCCGGGATGGCCGTCTTCAACGTGAGCGATGGAGTCGCCCACGGGCTGCACAAAACAGTTGATCAAGGTGGCCGCCAGATCGGTGCCCGCGGCGGATTGGATGCGTCCAGCCGGCAAAAAACCGGTTTGCAGGGCCTGCAAAAACTTGGATTCCCATTCCTTTTGTTGCTCTGGCGCCTCTACCTGAGCCAAAGCACGGGCAACGCGTTGATTGACCTCAAGGATCGTCTTTTCTGAACCCTTGGCGTACTTTTCAATCAGAACTTCCTCGCTGATCGGTTGCGGGGAAAGAGCGTGGATTGGCTTTGGCCGAGAGGGAGTTTTTTGCGTCATGGTTTATTCCTAAAAAGTCTATGGACTGCCTGATTTCCAAGGTGATGCATCTTTATCAGGGGATTGCCGGGTATGTAGCTTGGGTCAGCATGGGTAGTGTGGCTATCACATGCCAACTCGACGTTTATTCTGAATGCGCCATCGGTGCGTGCCCAAAAGGGTCAGGCAGTTCGGTGCAGCGTCGAGCCGATCATTCTAGCGAATGACCGGTCAATGTTGGCAAAATTGGCGACAACCGGCAGCGCTGAAGCCAAAAAAAAGCCCTCTGCTCAGTGACCAGAGGGCTCTTGACTCCAATGGGAGTCTGAGTTGGATTAAGCAGTTTCGCCGTAAACCGAAACCGTAATTTCCACCAGCACGTCGGTATGCAGGGCAACGCTGACTGTGCTGTCGCCGACGACCTTGATCGGGCCATTGGGCATGCGAACCTGCGCTTTGCTCACTTTGAAACCGGACTTGGTCAGTTCTTCAGCGATATCGGCATTGGTCACAGAACCAAAGAGACGACCATCAACACCGGCCTTTTGTGTCAGCTTGCAGGTAGTACCTGCAAGTTTCTCACCGACCGTCTGTGATTCAGCCAATTTGGCCGCCGCAGCTTTTTCGAGTTCAGCACGCTTGGCTTCAAACTCCAGCTTCGCAGACGCCGTGGCGCGGCGAGCGCGACCGGAAGGAATCAGGAAATTGCGGGCGTAGCCGTCTTTGACGCGAACGACCTCACCAAGATTGCCAAGGTTGACCACCTTGTCGAGCAGAATAATTTGCATGATCGTGTTCCTTAAATCTTGTGCTGGTCGCTGTACGGCAGCATCGCGAGGAAACGTGCGCGCTTGATAGCGGTATTGAGCTGACGTTGAAAAATGGCACGGGTGCCAGTCAGGCGAGCAGGGATGATCTTGCCGTTCTCGGCAATGAAGTCGCGCAAGGTGTCAATGTCCTTGTAATCGATCTCTTCAACGCCTGTCACCGTAAAGCGGCAAAAGCGTTTGCGCTTGAACAGCAGGTTCTGTGCTGGGCGCTTGGGGCGCTTGTCTTTGTTATTGAAACGTTTTGGTCCGGCCATGATGGACTCCTTAAATATTTGTGAATTCGTTAATCTTGCTGAAATTCTTGAATGTGCAACACGACGTACTTGCCAATTCGAGGTGTCGCCAGAAAACCGTTGAATCTCCAGGCACTGCCAATGGCTTGTTTTGCAAGCCGCTCAGCCATTGCGCCAAAAGCCACCGCTCTCAGCGTTGCCTTCACTTGTCTTGTCTGTCCTGCCTCCTGAATTTCTGACTCGTGCTCAAGTCTGAGGTTCAATGCTGGCAATCCGGCTGGCGTATAACGCAGGGAATCAATTCCAGCGATACAGGCAGTCAGAACAAGTTGGTTGGCAACGTGGTTCACACCCCTTGCAGGCAAAGAGGCTCTTAAGCCTGGTACTCGGCCTGTTGGGTCTTGCGCGCATCTTCACGTTCGACAGTTTTCATCATCGAAGAAGGACCAGTGTCGGCACTCTTCCTCAAAACAGTCAGGTGACGCAACACGGCATCGTTGAACTTGAACGCATGTTCCAGCTCTGCCATGACAGCCTGATCAGCTTCGATGTTGACGCAAAGGTAATGGGCTTTGGCCAGCTTATTGATCATGTAGACCAACTGACGACGGCCCCAGTCTTCAACACGGTGCACTTTGCCGCCACCGGCTGTGATCATGCCCTTATAACGTTCCAGCATGGCGGGAACCTGCTCGCTCTGATCCGGATGGATCATGAGAATAATTTCATAATGACGCATTGATACTCCTTATGGATGGCCCACATTGGGCAGAAAAAACCACCCTCAGCGTCTAATTGAGGTGTGGCAAGGCGAAGCCCGGCATTATATGCCAAGACCAACCCACCCAAAGGGGCAAAGGAACCATCAGGCGGGCGGCGCCACCTCCGGTCGGAACAGAAGACTGACCAGCACTGTGACCACAAAACCCGCCAAAACGCCAAACACCCCGGCAGAAACTGGCTGGATGTCGAACCACAACCCAGTGCCGCTTAAACCCAAAGCAGATCGAAGTGACGCGGTATTCACAGCCATGTAGTAAAGCGTTAAGCCAAGGCCTGCAATCATCCCGGCGACGGCGGCCAACCGTGTGGTGCGACGCCAGAATATCCCGAGCACCATCACCGGAACAAACGCGGCCCCGGCCAAAGAAAATGAAGCGGCTACAAGGTAAAGAATATCGGCAGGCCGCTGAGCAGCCACGTACGCTGCGATGAGAGCGACCAGCAGCAGCGCAAACTTCGACAACATCACTCGTCTGACCGACTCCGACTGACTACGCTCAGCCCGGTAGAAAAAATCGTGGGCCAGCGCGTTTCCAATGGTCAATAGCAGGCCATCCGCAGTTGATAGCGCTGCAGCCAAGCCCCCCGCAGCGACAAGGCCCGATACAACATACGGCAAACCACCCAACTCGGGCGTGGCCAACATCACAATATCCGCGCCCAGCTTGAGTTCGGCAAACTGGAGAATATGGTCGCCATTGACATCACTGACAGACACCAGCGTGGGGTCGACCTTCGCCCACTGCGCAATCCACACGGGCAATGCATCAAAGTTCTGCCCGACCAACTGACTCATGATTTCAAATTTAACCAGCACGGCCAATGCGGGAGCCGACAAATACAACAATGCAATAAAAAATAGCGACCAGGCAACAGAGGTGCGCGCTTCAGCCACCGTACGGGTTGTATAAAAGCGGGTCAGCAAATGGGGCAAACCAGCTGTCCCCACCATCAGGCAGAACATCAATGCCAAGAAATTTCGCCGTGAAACCTCAAACGCCTTCTGCTCATCAATGCTCCCCTGCGGGTTTCCGGCAAATGGCTTGGCATGTGCGGGCATGCCCCCCAAGGGTTGCGCACGATCCAGGTTGTCCTGCATGGACTGGGTCCAAAGTACGCGCGCGCTGGCCGCGTCCTTGGGCAGCGCGGCAAGCTGACGTCTGGCCGCAACGACAATTGATTCATCAACCCGGTGTTCATTCAGAAATCGAATCCTTTCCCGTATCGCGTTTCGATCCACATCAAGTGCAGCCTGCACGTTTTGTAACTTAATTTCGTATTCTCGTGCGCGCCGGGCGTATTCATTGATCACCTGCAACTCTGCCGGTGAGTTGACAAGTTGCCGTTCCAGTTCGGTAATTTTCTGCAATTGCTGGCCATACACAAACGGCGCCAATGGATTGCCCAGTTGTTTGTAAGCCAGCCAGGAAACAGGAATCAAGAAAGCCAGAATCAGCACAACGTACTGAGTTACCTGCGTCCAGGTCACGGCCCGCATTCCCCCCAAAAAAGAGCAGACCAAAACACCGCCCAAACCGAGGAGAATGCCAATCTCAAACTGGACGCCGGTCAGGCGTGAGGTAATTAAACCGACGCCATAGATTTGCGCCACAACATAGGTAAATGAACACAGTACCGCGGCAAACGCGGCAATCATGCGGGGCCACAAACCCCCAAAACGGGCACCAAAATAATCTGGAATGGTGTACAGGCCCAGCTTTCTCAAGTAAGGCGCAACCAGCAGCGCAACCAGGCAGAAGCCCCCCGTCCACCCCAACACATAAACCAGACCGCCAGGCTGCGACGGCGTACCTGAAAATCCATGCAGGTACAACCCGCCTGCCATGCTGATAAATGACGCCGCGCTCATCCAGTCAGCGGCCGTCGCCATGCCGTTGTAAACCGCTGGGACACTGCGTCCGGCAACGTAATATTGTGAGGCATCGGACGTGCGCGCATAAATGCCGATCACCGCATACAAAGCAACGGTGGCAAACAAGAAAATGGCGCCAACCCACGTCTTCTTCAGTCCCCAGCGCTCAGCCAGCGCCAACGCCACCAGGAACAACAACAAGAAAACGACATAGACGGCGAATCGCCGGTGCAGTCTGTACTTGTAAGCGGCGTACGCGGCATCGGCCTGCGTCGTTGCTCCGTCGCGGCGATTCGCAAGCCATGCAAATACCGCCACAATGGCGATAAAGACGAAGACACTGCCTTGCGCCGCGAACCAGTAACCCAAGGGCCAGCCTGCGACGATCACCTGCAAATCGCGCGCGAAAAACACGACGCCAAACGATGCCGCAAACCAGACAGCAAGAAGCCAGCCATGCAGGCGAAATCCGCCCACCACCGGCGTGAATTCGCCCACCTGCACCGCTGGATTCAACATCCCTGCATCATGACTGCCCGTGAAGTCTCAGGCCATAGGGGTTTGCTATTGTCCAGCGAGCCTCTGCCAGGTAGCGATCACGGAGTCAGGATTTAGGGAGATTGATGAAATTCCCTCTTTGGCCAGCCATTCGGCAAAGTCAGGGTGGTCACTGGGGCCTTGACCACAAATGCCGATGTACTTGCCTTCTGCTTTGCAGGCACTGATGGCCTGGCTGATGAGCGCTGTCACGGCTGGATCGCGCTCGTCAAAGTCAGCTGCCAACAACTCAAGACCGGAGTCACGGTCTAGCCCCAAAGTCAACTGGGTCAAGTCGTTAGACCCAATTGAGAAGCCATCAAAGTACTGCAAAAATTGACTTGCCAAGATAGCGTTGCTGGGAATCTCGCACATCATGATGATCTTGAGACCATTTTCGCCCCGCTTGAGGCCCTGCGCCGCCAACAACTCTGTCACTTTTTTCGCTTGTCCCAGTGTGCGGACAAAGGGCACCATGACCTGAACGTTGCTCAAACCCATGTCCTGGCGAACCCGTTTGATCGCCTCGCATTCCATGGCAAAGGCTTCACCGAACTCGGCACTGACATAACGTGCGGCGCCACGGAAACCGAGCATCGGGTTCTCTTCTTCCGGCTCGTAACGGCTGCCACCGATCAGTTTGCGGTATTCGTTGCTCTTGAAATCAGACAGACGCACGATGACCGGCTTGGGCCAGAAGGCCGCACCAATCGTCGCCACCCCCTCGGCCACTCGGTCGACGTAAAAGGCGCGGGGCGAAGCGTGGCCACGGGCAACGGACTCAACCGCTTTTTTTAGATCGGCATCAATGTTGGGGTAGTCCAGAATCGCTTTGGGATGCACGCCAATGTTGTTATTGATGATGAACTCAAGGCGCGCCAAACCGACGCCTTCGTTAGGCAACTGGCAAAAGTCAAACGCGAGTTGCGGATTGCCGACATTCATCATGATCTTGACGGCAATCTTGGGCATTTCGCCGCGCTGAACTTCGGTCACTTCGGTCTCTAACAAGCCATCATAAATAAAGCCGGTGTCTCCCTCGGCGCAACTCACCGTGACCAACATGCCGTCCTTGAGCACATCGGTCGCATTGCCGCAGCCCACCACGGCCGGAATGCCCAGTTCGCGCGCGATGATCGCAGCGTGACAGGTGCGCCCGCCCCGATTGGTCACAATGGCCGAGGCCCGCTTCATCACGGGCTCCCAATTGGGATCGGTCATATCCGTCACCAAAATATCGCCAGGCTGCACCTTGTCCATCTCATGGAGGTTGTGCACGATGCGCACCGGGCCGGTGCCGATCTTCTGGCCAATGGCCCGCCCTTCAACGATCACAGCGCTCTTGCCCTTGAGCTTGTAACGGTACTCGGCTTTGCCTGCGGACTGGCTCTTTACCGTCTCTGGTCGTGCCTGCAAAATATAAAGTTCACCGTCCAGGCCATCCTTGCCCCATTCAATGTCCATGGCACGGCCGTAGTGATCTTCAATCACCAGTGCATAGGCTGCCAATTTTTCCACATCGGCGTCGGTCAATGAATAACGGTTGCGCATCTCGGGTGGCACATCGGTGGTCTTGACCAACTTGCCACCGGTGGCCCTTTCCTCGGTCGTTGTGAACTGCATCTGGATCAACTTGGAACCCAGACTGCGACGAATCACGGCACGCTTACCGGCCTTGAGCATGGGCTTGTGCACGTAAAACTCATCCGGATTGACGGCGCCCTGCACCACGGTCTCGCCCAGCCCGTAGCTGGAGGTGATGAACACCACATCCTTGAAGCCCGATTCGGTGTCAATGGTAAACATGACGCCGGCCGCGCCCAAGTCCGAGCGCACCATGCGCTGTATGCCGGCGCTCAAGGCCACATGCTCGTGGGCAAAACCTTTATGGACCCGGTAGCTGATGGCTCGGTCGTTGTACAAGGAAGCAAAAACTTCCCGAATCTTGTGCAGTATTTCCTCAATACCAATCACATTCAAGAATGTTTCTTGCTGCCCGGCAAACGAAGCGTCCGGCAAATCTTCGGCGGTGGCAGAGGAGCGTACGGCGAAGGTCGCCTGCGGATTGCCGGCCGTGAGCGTCACAAAGGCCTCGCGAATCGCCTGTTCAAAATCAGCCGGAAAGGGCTGCGCTTCAACCATGGCGCGAATCTCCGCCCCCACTTGCGCCAGTGCTCGCACGTCTTCGGTATCGAGGGCGCTTAAGCGGGCATTGATCCTGCTGCTGAGATCCTCATAGGCCAGGAAATCACGGAACGCATAAGCGGTCGTAGCAAAACCGGTGGGCACTTTGACGCCGGTGGGTATGTTTGAGATCATTTCGCCGAGACTGGCATTTTTGCCGCCAACTGACTCGACGTCGGTCATTCTCAGGTTTTCAAACGGAACGACCAAGGCGGTCGCAGTGAAAAGTTCAGGCATGGGAAAGCTCCAGAAGTTAAAAGCGGATCTATGCACCAGACCGGGCGCTCTGGTGCGCGGACTGTGCCCCTGCAAACAGCTTGACTTTGTCGTTGTTCTAGTCGGTCAGTGCAGTGCATTGGGAAGATTTGGGTGGAATTTTTGGCATTGTAGGCGGTGAGTCGGCCCCAGCTGCAACCGGCCCGTGCACAATGGGCCCGACAACTCAACCACCGAACACCATGTCGCAACGCACTGTATTTTTTATCTCCGATGGCACTGGCATCACCGCAGAAACATTTGGCAACGCCATCCTGACCCAGTTTGAAATCAATTTTCGGCATGTCAGGCTCCCCTTCACTGACTCGGTTGACAAGGCGCATCAAGCGGTGCGGGAAATTAACCATGCCTTCATGGTGGACGGCAGCAAGCCGATTGTTTTCACGACTCTTGTCAACATGGAGGTGCTCAAAGCAATTACTGACAATTGCCAGGGCATGCTGCTTGACATGTTTGGCACCTTCGTCCATCCGCTCGAATCTGAGCTCAGGCTCAAGTCCAGCCACCGCATTGGCCGCTTCAGCGATGCCAGCAAAAGCCGAGCCTACCAATCACGCATTGAAGCCATTAACTTCTCGCTGGCTCACGACGACGGGCAATCCAACACCGATCTGGAGCAGTCCGACATCATTTTGGTCGGTGTCAGCCGCAGCGGAAAGACGCCCACCTCGCTGTACCTGGCCATGCAATACGGTCTGAAGGCCTCCAACTACCCCCTTATCCCAGAAGATTTTGAGCGCCAACAATTGCCCCCAGCCCTCAAACCGCACAAGAGCAAGCTTTTTGGTCTGACGATCCAACCCGAACGATTGAGCGAGATCCGCAACGAGCGCCGACCGAATTCCAAATATGCCTCGCTGGAAAACTGCCGCATGGAGGTGAGTGAAGCTGAAGCCATGATGCGCAGAACGGGCATCCGCTGGTTGTCAACCACCACCAAATCAATCGAAGAAATATCAACCACGATCTTGCAGGAGATCCGGCCGGAGCGGCTGGACTATTGATGTGACGCAATCAGGCCTCGCCTCTGCGTTGAAATCATCTGCGTTCAGGGCCACTAACGCACCATGACCGATACCACCGAGAACAACCTTGGCAAGCCGTTGACTGGCTGGCGCTTACGGGTCTATACCGTCATCTTTGAGGCGGATACACGCGCCGGGCGCTTGTTTGACCAATGGCTGATCGCTGTCATTTTGATGAGTATTCTGGTGGTTGTTATGGAGAGCGTACAGAGCGCAGCACTAAAGCAGCATTCATTCTTCTTCTGGCTGGAGTGGCTGTTTACCCTTGCGTTCACCATTGAATATGCAGCCCGGCTGGCGTGTGTACGCCACCCCTGGCGATACGTCTTCAGCTTTTACGGCGTGATTGACCTGTTGGCACTGTTACCCACCTATGTGGCTTTGCTGGTGCCCGAGGTTCAAGCTCTGATCGACGTGCGGGTGCTGCGTTTGCTGCGTGTGTTTCGGGTCTTCAAGCTGACCGCCTACGTGGTTGAATACCAGTCACTGGGCCACGCCTTGAGCGCCAGCCGGCGCAAGATTCTGGTTTTTCTGTCTGCGGTCTTGATGATCGTGCTGGTCATGGGCACCCTGATGTATGTGGTCGAAGGCCCAGGCAACGGCTTCACCAACATTCCGACCTCGGTGTACTGGGCCATCACCACGATGACAACAGTCGGTTTTGGCGACATCACGCCCAAAACCGACTTCGGTCGCCTGATCTCATCGGCCATGATGCTGTTGGGTTGGGGCACGCTGGCGGTGCCAACCGGCATCGTCACGGCCGAGATGACGGCACGGCGTATGGCCACAACACCCACCACGCGCACCTGCCACGAATGTCTGACTGAAGGGCATTTGGCGCAGGCCAGCTTCTGTTTTCATTGTGGCGCTCAATTGCCCAACTACCTCAGTGACACCAACAGCGATAGGCAATTGGTTGGCAAGGAGCGGCACAGCTGAGCGCGCTGGAGACTGGCTCTGTCTAGAACGATTTTTTGGAGCTCAATGTGTTAAACAACTCTGTCCAGGGCAAGACCTTGCCCCGTGTGTCGCCCGATCAAGTTGGTTTGTGCCCGCAACGCAGTGCCCGCTTGGTGGCGGTGCTGCAGGCCGAGGTCGATCGTCAACGCCTGCCCGGCGCCGTCGTCCTGGTTGCCCGCCACGGCAAGCTGGCCCTGTTTGAGAGTCTTGGCGCGCTCGACCCGGCCGTCCAGTCGCCCATGACGCCGGATGCCATTTTTCGCATCTACTCCATGACCAAGCCGATCGTCTCGGTGGCGGCGATGATGTTGATGGAGCAGGGGCAACTGCTGCTCAATGACCCGGTAGCCAAATACCTGCCCGAATACGCCATGCAGAAGGTGGCCAGTCTGGTTGACGGCACTGTGCAGTTGCAGGCGGTGCGACAAGCGGTCACGCTGCAGGACCTGATGCGCCACACGGCGGGCCTGACCTATGAGTTCATGGGCAATGCATCGGTGCAGCGCCAATACGCGCAACTCAGAATCGGCTCGCGCACGCGCAGCAATGCCGAGTTTTCGCACCAGCTCGCCGCCCTGCCCCTGATGTTCGAGCCCGGCACGGTGTGGGAGTATGGCCGCGCCACCGATGTGCTGGGGCGTGTGCTGGAGGTGGTCAGCGGACAGACGCTGGGCGCCTATTTGCACCAGCACATCTTCAAGCCGCTGGGCATGACCGACACGGGGTTTTTTGTCCCCCCCGAGCAGCACGCGCGCATTGCGGAACCCTTTGCCAGCGACCCCGAAGGTGGGGTGCAGATGCGCTTGATCGATGTGCGCGAGCAGGCGGCGCTGGAATCGGGCGGGGGTGGCCTGGCCTCGACCGCATTGGATTTCGCGCGCTTCTTGCAGTTCATGCTGAACAAGGGAGAGTTGGGCGGCGTGCGCCTGTTGGGTCCCAGGACGGTTGATTTCATGACCGCAGACCATCTCGGCGATATTGCGGTCAATCGCGGCGCGTCGCGCGCCTTGCTGCCACCCGGCCACGGCTTCGGGCTGGGTGTTGCGGTGCGAAAAGAGGTGGGTATTGCGTCGGTGCCGGGTTCAGTCGGCAGCTATTTCTGGGGTGGTATGGCGGGCACCACGTTTTTCGTGGATCCGGCCGAAGACCTTTTCGCGATTCTGATGCTGCAGGCGCCGAACCAGCGCGAGTACTACCGCATGCTGTTCCGCGATCTGGTCTATGCGACGCTGATCGATTGAGCTGTTTTTCCCGATAATTTATGAAAAATCAGCCTCTAGCCCATGTGGAATAAGCGTCATTAGCTACATAAAAAATAGCATCAATCCAGCCTAGTCTTCAGCAATCTGTAGCACCAGTTTGCCAAAATTCTCGCCGCTGAAGAGTTTGTTCAGTGCGTCAGGAAAGGCCTCGAGTCCCTTGACGACGTCTTCCTTGCTCTTCATGCGCCCGTCCTTGAGGTAGCCTGCCATCTCGGCCACCGCCAGGGGGTAACGGTCAGCGTAGTCAAATACCACAATGCCTTCCATGCGGGCGCGGTTCACCAGGAGACTCAGGTAGTTTTTCGGGCCTGCCACAGCAGTCGTGTTGTTGTACTGGCTGATGGCACCGCAGATGATGATGCGGGCGCCGCGGTTGATACGCGTCAGCACCGTGTCCAGAATCTCGCCACCGACGTTGTCAAAGTAGATATCGACGCCACTTGCGCAATGCTGCTTCAAACCGTCCTTGACAGCACTCGGGCCCGCCTTGTAGTCAATACAGGCATCAAAACCCAACTCCTTGACGACCCAGTCGCATTTGGCCGGACCGCCCGCGATGCCGACCACGCGGCAACCCTTGATCTTCGCCATCTGGCCGACCGTCTGGCCGACGGCGCCGGCCGCACCGGAGACCACGACGGTTTCGCCCGCTTTGGGCTGGCCGACATCCATCAGACCAAAGTAACCCGTCATGCCTGGCATGCCCAGCACGTTGAGCCATTGCGTCAGCGTGCCCAGCCCCAAGTCAATCTTGACCAGGCCGCTGCGTTTGAAGTCGGCTTGGCCCAGCGTCAGGTACTCCTGCACGCCGAATCCGGCGGACACGTAGTCGCCCACGGCGAATTCTGGGTTGTTGGACGCGATCACTTTGCCCACACCACCGGCGCGCATCACCTCACCAAGGGCCACTGGCGGGATATAGCTTTTGCCTTCATTCATCCAGCCGCGCATCGCGGGATCGAGTGAAAGCGCCAAGGTTTTGAGCAGCACGCCGCCCTCGGCCGGCCGCACCACCGCTTCGACCGTGCTTTGCCAGTTGGCGCGGGTCGGCAGGCCGACGGGGCGCGCGGCCAGACGAATTTGATGGTTGCTCAGGGGAGGCAATAGTGTGGACGCTGACATGGAGAACTCCGCAATGATAAAAGTCGACGATGCTAGCCTGGCGCTCAAACTGCTGCGGTAGCGAAAGCGACAGCCAAGAGAAAAAGGCGCGCATTGAGTCAATTAGGAACGTGCAGCAGCGCCAGCAACCCGCCTTTTGCGTCTTCGTGGATATTGATCCAGGACAAATTGATAATTTATATCGTGGTGCAAAATTTCGTCAGACGGAATAATACAGACCGCAAAGTCGCTCTTCTGCATGACCGCAATTTGAAAGGCCAACAATGTTTCAAGTACGAATTCACGGACGTGGGGGGCAAGGGGTCGTGACTGGCGCAGAAATGCTCTCTATTGCAGGGTTTTTGGGCGGTCGGCATGCGCAGGCCTTTCCCAGCTTTGGCTCAGAGCGCACCGGCGCGCCAGTCGTGGCCTATTGCCGCATGGACGACCATGAAATCCGCTTGCGTGAGCCCGTCATGGAGCCCGATGCCATCATTATTCAGGACCCCACCTTGCTGAACCAGGTCGATGTGTTCAGCGGTCTCAAGAAAGATGGCTACATCCTGATCAATACCACCCGCACATTCCAGGAATTAGGCTTGGGCGAGTTCGTCAGGGACTTCCAGCGCGACCATTTATTAACGGTTGGCGCGACTGAACTGTCCATCAAATACGTCGGGCGCCCAGTACCCAACGTGCCGCTACTGGGTGCCTTCGCCGCTGCGACTGGACTCATCACGCTAGACGCCGTGCAGGCTGCCATCAGTCAAAAATTCAAAGGCGCGGTCGCGCAGGGCAACCAGGATGCCGCTCGGGAGGCCTACGAAATAGTCAAACAACACATCGCAAAAAGGGAGGCCTACCATGCTTAAACAATGCGAAGGCTCGCATGCCGTGGCCCTGGCGGTTGCCATGAGCCGCCCCGAAGTCATTTGTGCCTACCCGATCTCACCGCAAACCCACATTGTGGAAGGCTTGGGCGAGTTGGTGAAGTCCGGCGCGCTGGAGCGCTGTGAATTCATCAACGTCGAATCCGAGTTTGCCGCCATGAGCGTGGCCATCGGCGCGTCAGCCGCGGGGGCACGCGCCTATACGGCAACGGCCAGCCAGGGCCTGTTGTTCATGGCCGAGGCGGTTTACAACGCCTCCGGGTTGGGCTTGCCGATCGTCATGACGGTCGCGAACCGCTCGATTGGTGCGCCCATCAATATCTGGAACGACCACACCGACAGCATGTCAATGCGCGATGCCGGCTGGCTGCAGATTTTTGCCGAGACCAACCAGGAAGCACTGGATCTGCACATCCAGGCTTTCAAAATAGCCGAGGAGTTGTCGTTGCCGGTGATGGTGTGCATGGATGGTTTTATCCTGACGCACGCCTATGAGCGCGTCGATGTGCCCGATCAGGCCCAGGTGGATCGCTTTTTGCCGCCATATGAGCCGCGCCAGGTGCTCGACCCGAACGAACCCGTCACGATAGGCGCCATGGTCGGCCCCGAGGCATTTACCGAGGTGCGCTACCTGGCGCACGCCAAGCAGATGCAGGCGCTCGACCTGATTCCGCAAATCGCCGAGGAATTCAAGCAAATTTTTGGCCGCGACTCCGGTGGCCTCATCAAAACCTACCGGCTGGAAGACGCGGAAACCATCGTGATTGCGCTGGGCTCGGTGCTGGGCACCATCAAAGACACCGTCGATGACATGCGCAACCAGGGCATCAAGATCGGCGTGCTCGGCATTACCTCCTATCGCCCCTTCCCCATCAACGCCATTCGGGATGCCACCGCGAACGCCAAGCGCATCGTGGTCATCGAAAAATGCTTTGCCGTGGGCATTGGCGGTATCGTGTCACGCGATGTGCGCAGTGCCGTGCGCAACCGGCCCCAACCCGTGCTCACGGTGGTGGCTGGTTTGGGCGGCCGGGCCATTACCAAGGCCTCCCTGAACAAGTTGCTGCTGGACGCCATTGACGACAAGCTTGAATTGCTCACCTTTCTGGACCTGGACTGGGACATCGTCAACCGCGTGTTAGAGCGCGAGAAGAAACAGCGTCGCTCCGGCCCGGTGGCTGAGGGCATTCTGCGCGACATCGGCACCGTGTCGTCAAGCATTGGCTAAGGGACAAACTCATGGAACAGACTGTCGTCAAGTTTTATCAAACCGGCACTTTTACCGTCGGCAACCGCCTGCTCGCACCCGAGCAGCGCAGCGTGCAGGCCAACACCCAGCGCAGCAACTCGCTCAACTCCGGCCACCGCGCCTGTCAGGGCTGTGGCGAGGCACTTGGTGCGCGTTACGCCATTGATGCCGCCATGCAGGCCACCAACGGCCAGTTGATCGCCGCCAATGCGACCGGTTGCCTGGAGGTGTTCTCCACCCCCTACCCCGAAACCTCCTGGCAAATGCCCTGGATTCACTCGCTCTTTGGCAACACGGCGGCGGTGGCGACCGGCATCGCCGCCGCCATGCGCGTCAAGGGACGCCATGAAGTGCGGGTGGTCGCCCAAGGCGGTGACGGCGGCACCACAGACATTGGCTTTGGCTGCCTGTCAGGCATGTTTGAGCGCAACGACGATGTGCTTTATATCTGCTACGACAACGAGGCTTACATGAACACGGGGGTCCAGCGCTCATCGGCCACACCGCCAGCCGCGCGCACGGCGACCACGATGCCGGTGGGACCGCACCCGGGCAATGAATTTGGCCAGGGAAAAAATGTGCCACAGATCGCCATGGCGCATGAAATCCCCTATGTAGCCACCGCCACCGTGGCCGACCTGCGGGATCTGGAATACAAGGTCACGAAAGCCATGTCGATGCACGGTGCGCGTTACATCCACATATTTGTTCCCTGTCCGCTGGGTTGGGGCGCCGCCTCCCACGACACCATCAAGCTGGCCCGACTGGCGGTGGAGAGTGGTGTCTTCCCGGTGTTCGAAGCCGAGCGTGGCGAGGTGACGGGCGTGGCGAAAATCCGCCGCCAGGTGCCGATCGAAGATTACCTGAAGCCGCAAAAGCGATTTGCCCACTTGTTTGGCAAAACCCCTGACCTTGAAACGATCGCACGGCTGCAAGCCCGCGCCGACCGCAATATCCGCCGTTTTGGCCTGCTGGACTAATCAGTTGGGGACAGAGCTGGCTCTTTGATGGGTTGAGGACAGAGCTGGTGCGCTTCGCGTCACTGCGGTCTGTCCCACAAATTTTAGAGAACGGTCTGTTCCACAAGGAGAATATTTTGGAAAAACCATTTGCAATCACATTGGACGTTGGCAGCTCGCTGGCCAACCACACTGGCTCCTGGCGCACCGAGCGGCCGGTCTATCTGAGCCGCATCCCGCCCTGCAACAACCAGTGCCCAGCGGGTGAAAATATTCAGGCTTGGCTGTTTCACGCCGAATCGGGCGACTATGAAAAAGCCTGGCGCGAGCTGGTCGAGCACAATCCGTTCCCCGCCATCATGGGACGGGTCTGCTACCACAGCTGTGAAAAAGTCTGCAACCGGGCCCAGCTCGACGCCCCTGTCGGCATCAATTCGGTGGAGCGCTTTCTGGGCGATGAAGCGATTGCCCTGGGCTGGAAATTCAATCAACCCGCGCTCTTGTCTGGCAAAAGGGTGTTGGTGGTGGGCGCTGGCCCGTCGGGCTTGTCGGCGGCCTATCAACTCGCGCGCCTGGGCCATAAAGTCACGGTGTTTGAAGCCGGCCCCATGCCAGGGGGCATGATGCGTTTTGGCATTCCCCAATATCGCTTGCCACGTCAGGTGCTCGACGCTGAAGTGCAGCGCATTGTCGATCTTGGCGTGAAAATTGAATACAACACCAAGGTCAGCAACGTGCTGCAAGCCAAGGAACAGGGCGGTTTTGACGCAGTCTTTCTGGCTGTTGGCGCGCACATTGCCAAGCGCGCCTACATTCCGGCCGGCGACTCGGCCAAAGTGCTCGATGCCGTGTCGGTGCTGCGCTCCATGGAGGGCGAAGACAAACCGATGCTGGGCCGACGCGTCATTATTTATGGCGGTGGCAACACGGCCATCGACGTGGCACGCACCGCCAAGCGCCTGGGCGCCACCGAGTCGATCATTGTCTACCGGCGCAACCGCGAAAAAATGCCCGCCAGCGACCTCGAAGTGGAAGAAGCGCTGCAAGAAGGCGTGATGATCAAGTGGTTGTCGACCATCAAGCAGGCGGGTGAATCGTCCATTACCGTGGAAAAAATGGCGCTAGACGATAAGGGCTTTCCACAACCGACCGGTGAGTTTGAAACCCTGGAAGCCGACTCCCTGGTGTTGGCACTCGGCCAGGACGTGGACCTGTCGCTGATTGAAGGAGTCCCCGGCTTGACCGTCAAAGACGGCGTCGTGGTCGTTGATGACCAGATGATGACCGGTCATGCCGGTATTTTTGCCGGTGGCGACATGATTCCGGCCGAGCGCAACGTCACGGTGGCCATTGGGCACGGCAAGAAGGCCGCGCGCAATATCGACGCCTGGCTGCGTGCTGAAGTCTATGCAGCAAAGCCCAAGAGTGAGCTGGCCAGCTTTGACAAGCTCAACACCTGGTACTACAGCGATGCCCCCAAGACGGTGCGCCCCATGCTCGACATCATCCGTCGTCAATCGACCTTTGAAGAAGTGCAAGGCGGTCTGGACGAGAGCACCGCGCTGTTTGAGGCGCGCCGCTGCCTCTCGTGCGGCAACTGTTTTGAATGCGACAACTGCTACGGCGTGTGCCCGGATAACGCGGTCATCAAGCACGGCCCGGGTAAAGGCTTTGACTTCAACTACGACTACTGCAAGGGCTGTGGCATTTGCGTCGCTGAATGCCCTTGTGGTTCCATCAAGATGGTGCCGGAAGATATTTGAGATTTGGAGATCCAGAGATCAGTGCCCAGCCAAAACCGCTGGGCCTCAGCAAATGAAAAAGGGACTTGGCCAGTTGGTCAAGTCCCTTTTTACATTTTGGTGGGCGGTGGAGGCTTCGAACCTCCGACCCTCGCAGTGTGAGTGCGATGCTCTACCCCTGAGCTAACCGCCCTGAATCTGGTTCAGGAAAGCCTGAGATTATGCCCTATTTTCAGGCTAATTTGCGCCACACCGTCTTGTTGCCACAGGCTTTGTCAATCTGTTTGAGAATTTCATCATGCGCGGCCACCTCCTGGTCGTTCGCTGCCAACACCGGCAACGCGATGCGGCTCAAGTCGATTTGCACAAGCTGTGGGCCCTGCGTTTCAGGCGCGCCCGCGTCCATCAGCAAGGCATCTTGCCCACGCGTCAGGTTGATGTAGACGTCGGCCAGCAACTCCGCGTCCAGCAAGGCACCATGCAGGGCGCGGCCCGAATTGTCAACACCGAGCCGGTCGCACAGCGCATTGAGCGAATTGCGCTTGCCGGGGAACATTTCCTTGGCCATCACCAGCGTGTCTGTCACGCTGGTCACGCATTCCCTGAAGCGGGGGCGTCCTAGCAAGGCCAGTTCCTTGTTCAGAAATCCCAGGTCAAAGGGAGCGTTGTGAATGATGATCTCGGCGTTCTTGACGTACGCCAGCAGTTCATCCACCACGGCCTCGAACTTGGGCTTGTCCTTCAGAAACTCAGACGTAATGCCGTGCACCCGCAGGGCCTCTTCGTGGCTTTCACGGCCCGGGTTCAGGTAAAAATGCTTGTTGTTTCCAGTGAGTTTGCGCTTGAACAGCTCCACACAGCCAATTTCAATGATGCGGTCGCCGTTGTCCGCCGACAAACCGGTCGTTTCGGTATCGAGAAAGATTTGACGCATGGCTAATGGTTCTCCTTGGCATGATTGACGGAGTATTTGGGTATCTCCACCAACACATCATGTTGCGCCAGGATGGCCTGGCAGCTCAAGCGTGACTGGGGCTCTAGACCCCAGGCGCGATCAAGCATGTCCTCTTCATTTTCATCCACTTCATTAAGCGATTCAAAGCCCTGACGCACGATGACGTGGCAAGTGGTGCAGGCGCAACTCATCTCGCAGGCGTGCTCAATATGGATGTCGTGGTCCAGCATGGCCTCACAAATCGAGGTGCCAGCCGGGGCCGATATTTCCAGGCCTTGCGGGCAATATTCAGGGTGCGGCAGTATCTTGATGACGGGCATGTGATTTTCTCTTTGAATTGGGGGTCAGACCGTGGCGATGTTTCTGCCGGCCAAAGCGGTTTGAATGCCCCGGTTCATCCGCATGGCGGCAAAGGCCTCGGTGCCTTTGGCCAGCGCCTGCGTCGCCGCTTCGATCCGGGCCGCCTCTGGCAGCGTCAGCGTGGCGCGCACGGCGGCCATCAAGACATCAATCGCGCTCAGGTCGGTGGCACTGAGCAAGTCAGCGTCGCCCGCCAAGGCACTTTGGGTCGCCAGCAGCATCCGATCGGCATCAACGCGCGCTTCAACCAGCGCGCGGGCCTGCATATCGGCGGCGGCCGTGGTGAAGCTGTCTTGCAGCATCCGGGCAATCTGCTCATCGCCCAGCCCGTAAGACGGCTTGACATCAATGTGCGCCTCAACCCCGCTGAGCTGCTCGCGCGCGCTGACACTCAAGAGTCCGTCGGCGTCGACCGTGAAGGTGACGCGGATGCGCGCCGCGCCGGCCACCATCGGCGCAATGCCGCGTAACTCAAAGCGCGCCAGGCTGCGGCAATCGGCCACCAGGTCCCGTTCACCCTGCACCACATGCAGCGCCAGCGCGGTTTGACCGTCTTGGTAGGTGGTGAAATCCTGTGCCTTGGCGCTCGGAATGGTCTCGTTGCGCGGCACGATGCGCTCGACCAGGCCGCCCATGGTCTCGATACCAAGTGACAAAGGGATCACATCGAGCAACAGCAAGTCGCCCCCGGCGTTGTTGCCGGCCAACTGGTTAGCCTGGATGGCAGCACCCAGGGCCACGACTTCGTCCGGGTCGAGGTTGTTCAAAGGCGCGCGGCCAAAAAACTGGGCCACGGCCTGCTGGATTTGCGGCATGCGGGTGGAGCCGCCGACCATCACCACGCCCTTGACCTCAGCCGCGCTCAATTTGGCGTCGCGCAAGGCCTGGCGCACGCAGCGCAAGGTGCGTGCGGTCAAGCTTTGGGTAGCAGCCTCAAATTGCGTAACATTTACATCAAACAGGAGCTTAGCCCCCGTCAGGTCTGCCTCTATAGCTACTGTATTTGAAGTGCTGAGCGCTTCCTTGCAGGCTCGTGCTGCTACTTTGAGAGCGGCCTTGTCGGTGGCACTGTGCACCTGCGCACCGGTTTGGGCCAGCACCCAGTCGGCCAGCGCGTGATCGTAATCGTCGCCACCCAAGGCCGAGTCGCCGCCGGTTGCCACGACTTCAAAAACACCTTGGGTCAGCCGCAATATTGAGATGTCAAAGGTGCCGCCGCCCAGGTCGTAAATGGCGTAAACGCCTTCGCTGGCGTTGTCCAGACCGTAGGCAATCGCCGCCGCCGTGGGTTCATTGATCAGGCGCAACACGTTGAGACCCGCCAGTTTCGCGGCGTCTTTGGTGGCCTGGCGCTGCGCGTCATCAAAATAGGCGGGCACCGTGATCACGGCGCCGTACAGCTCGTCATCGAAGCTGTCTTCAGCGCGGTACCGCAAGGTGGCCAAAAGCTCGGCGCTGACCTCAACCGGCGACTTTTCTCCCTGCACCGTCTGCAAGCCCAGCATGCCGGGGTGATCGATAAATTGGTAGGGCAGCTTCTGCGCACCAACGACATCCGCTAACCCACGCCCCATGAAGCGCTTGACCGAGGCGATGGTATTGACCGGGTCCTGCGCGAGCGCTGCTTGCGCCTGCGCACCGATTTGCCGACCACCGCCCGCAAGATAGCGCACCACCGAGGGCAAAATCACGCGGCCTTGCACGTCACCCAGACATTCGGCGACGCCGTGGCGCACGCAAGCGACCAGTGAATGGGTGGTGCCCAGGTCAATGCCGACGGCAATGCGTCGCTGATGTGGATCGGGGCTTTGACCTGGTTCGGAAATCTGCAATAGCGCCATGTGTCGTATTTCTGAAAAAAAACGCCTATTGTCCCTGCTCGGGCAGGTCCATCTGGTCCAGGCGGGCGTGCACATCCCGCTCGAAGCGCTCGATGAACATCAGCGCCCTCACCTGCTGCACTGCCTGCGGGTAGTTGTGTTGCTGGTCCAGAAATTGCTCGCATTTTAATAGCTCATCACGCATAGCCAGCGTGACCTGGCGGCCTAATTCATCCAAATCCGAGAGGCTTTTGGCGTCATCAAGCGCTTCACGCCAGTCCATCTGCTGCATCAGGAACTCGGGCGCCATCGCGGTGTTGTTCTCTGCATTCACTGCAGCACCGTGCAACTCACACAGGTAAGCAGCGCGCTTGAGCGGGTCTTTGAGCCGTTGGTAGGCCTCGTTGATGCGCACCGACCATTGCATGGCGACACGTTGGGCGGCCGCGCCCTGGGCCGCGAACTTGTCCGGGTGCGCTTCGCGCTGCAGGTCCTTCCAGCGCGCGTCAACCGCCGCACGGTCTTGCGCAAATTGGGGCACCAGGCCAAACAGCTCGAAATCGTTGGATTGGAGGTTCATTGCGCTTTCAGATCAAAACGAGATTAGGCGCAAAGCCGTAGACAGTACGGACGTACGGCAAGGCGAAGCAACAACATATCGTATTGATCTGCAAGCGCAATCACACCCGAAACGACTCGCCGCAGCCACATCGATCACGCTCTCGGGGGTTGTTGAACTTGAAGCCTTCATTGAGACCCTCACGCACAAAATCGAGCTCGGTGCCGTCCAGATATGCAAAACTTTTTGGCTCAATCAGCACCTTGACGCCATGACCCTCAAACACCAGGTCTTCGGGTTCAATCGCGTCAACGTACTCCAGTTTGTAGGCCAGGCCCGAGCAACCCGTGGTCTTGACGCCCAGGCGCACACCCACACCCTTGCCGCGTTTGACAAGATAGCGGCTGACGTGGCGGGCAGCAGCTTCAGTTAGCGTTACAGCCATTATTTTTTATCGTTTCATGATCAATGGTGGACAGTGCCGCTTTGCTTTGCGTCACGGTGGGCTGTCACAGGGGCTATTGAATGTGCTTTTTACGGTAGTCGTCCACCGCTGCCTTGATGGCGTCCTCAGCCAGAATGGAGCAATGAATCTTGACCGGCGGCAAGGCCAGTTCTTCAGCGATCTCGCTGTTCTTCAGCGCGGCGGCCTGGTCCAGCGTTTTGCCTTTGACCCATTCCGTCACCAGGGAGGACGAGGCGATGGCCGAGCCACAGCCATAGGTCTTGAAGCGGGCATCTTCAATAATGCCGGTTTCATGGTTCACCTTGATCTGCAACTTCATCACGTCACCGCAGGCGGGGGCACCGACCATACCGGTGCCGACCGACTCATCGCCTTTGTCAAAAGAGCCGACGTTACGGGGGTTCTCGTAGTGATCAATCACTTTTTCTGAATAGGCCATTCTGCTTTTCCTGCTTAAATTTGTTGAAGCGCCAAGCCACAAATGCGTCACGCCGCAAAAAAGGGCGGGCACATTTCGGCGACGCGGTTTAGTGGGCCGCCCACTGAATCGTGGATATATCGATGCCCTCTTTGTACATATCCCACAGCGGGCTCAAGTCACGCAGCTTGGCGACATTGACCTTAATGGTCTCTACCGCGTAATCGATTTCCTCAACGGTGGTCCAACGGCCAATTGTCATGCGCAGACTGCTGTGCGCCAGTTCGTCACTGCGACCCAGGGCGCGTAGCACGTAACTGGGCTCCAAAGACGCCGATGTACAGGCAGACCCGCTGGACACCGCCAGGCCCTTGATGCCCATCATCAAGGACTCGCCCTCGACATAGTTGAAGCTCATGTTGAGGTTGTGCGGTACCCGCTTTTCAAGGTGGCCGTTGATGAACACCTGTTCGACATCTTTCAAGCCCGCCAGCATGCGGTCGTGCAATGCCTTGATGCGGATGTTTTCACCCGCCATTTCTTCTTTGGCAATGCGGTAGGCCTCGCCCATGCCAACGATCTGGTGCGTTGGCAAGGTGCCCGAGCGCATGCCGCGCTCATGACCACCGCCGTGCATTTGCGCCTCGATGCGGATGCGTGGTTTGCGCCGCACAAACAAGGCGCCAATGCCTTTGGGGCCGTAGGTCTTGTGCGCAGTCAGGCTCATCAGATCGACCGGCAACTGGCTCAGGTCAAACTCAACCCGGCCCGTCGCTTGGGCTGCATCGACATGGAAAATAATACCTTTCTCACGGCAAATTGTGCCGATGGCGGCGATGTCCTGAATGACGCCAATTTCATTGTTGACGAACATGACGCTCGCCAGGATGGTGTCCGGCCGGATCGCGGCCTTAAACACGTCAAGATTGACCAAGCCGTCTTCCTGCACATCCAGATAGGTCACGGTAAAGCCCTGGCGCTCCAACTCGCGGCAGGTATCCAACACGGCTTTGTGCTCGGTCTTGACCGTGATGATGTGCTTGCCTTTACTCTGGTAGAAATGCGCTGCACCCTTCAAAGCCAGGTTGTTGGACTCGGTCGCACCCGAGGTCCAGACAATCTCGCGCGGGTCGGCACCCACTAGGGCCGCCACTTGTTCCCGTGCCTTTTCAATGGCGGCTTCTGCCTCCCAGCCCCAGGCGTGGCTGCGCGAGGCCGGGTTGCCAAAGTGCTGGCGCAGCCAGGGAACAAGGGCGTCCACCACGCGCTGGTCGCACGGGTTGGTGGCGCTGTAGTCCATGTAAATCGGGAAATGCGGGGTGGTATCCATGGCGGGTTTGGTGCTGCTTATTTTGAAAGGACTCAATTATCGACCGGCAGGTTCTAGATTTTTGAGAACGTGTTGCCCAAGGCAAACACTGAATTCGGGATGTTCATGCGAATCGGCTTGATCGTCGGCATGCTGGAAATGGCACGCTTGAGCGTTGGTTTGTCCTCAATCTTCAGCCCTTTGGCCAACTGTTCGTCCACCAGCTTCTGCAGCGTCACCGAGTCCAAGAATTCCACCATTTTGGTGTTCAGCGAAGCCCAGAGGTCGTGCGTCATGCAGCGCGCGCCCTCGCCCAGGCAATTTTCTTTGCCCGCGCAGTGGGTGGCATCAATCGGTTCGTCCACAGAGGTGATGATTTCAGCCACCGTGATCTCAGCCGGATTGCGCGCCAAGGTATAGCCACCACCCGGACCGCGGGTGGACTCCACCAATTCATGCCGGCGCAGTTTGCCGAACAATTGTTCTAAGTAAGACAACGAAATTTGTTGGCGCTGGCTGATGGCCGCCAAGGTGACAGGGCCGTTGCTCTGACGCAAACCCAAATCAATCATCGCCGTGACCGCAAATCGGCCTTTGGTAGTAAGACGCATCGCAAACTCCTTCAATCCTGTTTGGTTGACTAACGCACTCAAGTATACCCTTAAACCGCAAAGTTTACTCAGGTATTTAGACTGAGTAGTATTTTTTCAACCTTTAGAGCCTGCAGTAATGGCGACCACGTTGTCGCTCCCCGCAGCACCAAAGGCCTGTTCCTTCAAGATTCCCAGTTGATCGCGCACCCGCGCGGCCTTCTCAAACTCCAGGTTGCGGGCGTGCTCCATCATGAGCTTTTCCAGCCGCTTGATCTCGCGAGAAATATCCTTCTCGCTCATGTCTTCCACCTGCGCGCGCTGCATCGCGTCGCGTTCCAGCTTTTCTGCCTCTTTGCCAGCCTTCTCGCTGTAGACGCCGTCAATCAGATCCTTCACCTGTTTGACGATTGAGCGCGGCGTGATGCCTTGGGCCAGGTTATGTGCCACCTGCTTCACGCGGCGCCGTTCGGTCTCACCCATGGCCTTCTTCATCGACTCGGTCACCTTATCGGCGTACAAGATCGCGCGCCCCTCCAGGTTGCGCGCAGCCCGGCCAATGGTCTGGATCAGCGAGCGCTCGGAGCGCAAAAAGCCTTCCTTGTCGGCGTCCAGAATCGCCACCAGCGACACCTCGGGTATGTCCAGCCCTTCACGCAGCAAGTTGATGCCGACCAACACGTCGAAAGCGCCCAGGCGCAGATCCCGCAAAATTTCGACCCGCTCCACCGTGTCGATGTCGCTGTGCAGGTAACGCACCTTGACACCGTTGTCACTCAGATAGTCGGTCAGCTGCTCGGCCATGCGCTTGGTCAGCGTTGTGATCAGCACGCGCTCGTGCTTTTCGACGCGAATGCGAATCTCCTGCAGCACATCGTCAACCTGGTTTACCGCAGGGCGTACCTCCACCTCGGGATCCACCAGGCCAGTTGGGCGCACCAATTGCTCCACGACCTTGCCGGCGTGCTCCTTTTCCCACTGGGCAGGCGTTGCCGAGACAAAAATCGCCTGGCGCATGCGGGCTTCAAACTCTTCAAATTTGAGTGGCCGGTTGTCCAGGGCGCTGGGCAGCCTGAAGCCGTACTCGACCAGCGTGGTCTTGCGCGAGCGGTCGCCGTTGTACATGGCACCAAACTGGCCGATCAAGACGTGCGACTCGTCCAGAAACATCAGCGCGTCCTTGGGTAGGTAATCGGTCAAGGTGGCCGGCGGCTCGCCGGGGGCCGAGCCGCTCAGATGGCGCGAATAGTTCTCGATGCCCTTGCAGTGCCCCACCTCGCTGAGCATTTCCAAATCGAAGCGGGTACGCTGCTCAAGACGCTGGGCTTCGACCAGTTTGCCCTGGCCGACGAACTCCTTAATGCGATCAGCCAGCTCGATCTTGATCGCTTCCACCGCTGACAACACCTGCTCGCGCGGCGTCACATAATGGCTGCTGGGGTAGACGGTGAAGCGCGGAATCTTTTGGCGGATGCGCCCGGTGAGTGGGTCAAACAGTTGCAGCGACTCGATCTCGTCGTCAAACAGCTCGACGCGGATTGCCATCTCGGAATGCTCAGCCGGAAAAATGTCGATGGTGTCGCCTCGTACACGAAACGCACCACGCGAAAAATCAACGTCGTTACGCTGGTATTGCATGCGCACCAGCTGCGCAATCATGTCGCGCTGGCCCAGCTTGTCGCCCGCGCGCAGCGTCATCACCATCTTGTGATAAGCCTCGGGCTGGCCAATGCCGTAGATGGCGGACACCGTGGCCACGATGACCACGTCACGGCGCTCCAGCACGCTTTTGGTACACGAGAGGCGCATTTGCTCGATGTGCTCGTTGATCGCCGAGTCTTTTTCGATGAACAAATCACGTTGCGGCACGTAGGCCTCGGGCTGGTAGTAGTCGTAATAGCTGACGAAATACTCGACCGCATTTTTCGGGAAGAACTCGCGGAATTCGCTGTACAGCTGGGCCGCCAACGTCTTGTTGGGCGCAAACACGATAGCGGGCCGCCCAAGACGGGCAATGACATTGGCCATGGTGAAGGTCTTGCCCGAGCCCGTGACCCCCAGCAATATTTGAAACACCTCGCCATCGTTCACCCCTTCAACCAACTGGTTGATCGCCTCGGGCTGGTCGCCAGCGGGCGGATAGGGCTGGTACAGCTCGAATGGTGAGTTGGGATAACGCACAAAGATGCCGGGGCGAGACGAGTCAGAGTCATCAGCAGCAGCGAGAGCAATCGGGGTGGGTGCGGACATGGCGTAGGGTTTTGGCAGGCTGGTTAACCGAGCATGGTATCCAATCGGCGCCAAACGTTCAGACCAGGCCGCCACGGCGGGCTTGCAGCGGCCGTCATGCGCCCCTGGCGTCGGAAAAACCATCTGTAAAATGCGGGTAAACCAGAATTGCACTCTTCCTTTTCGTCGATTTCTCCCCATCACCCACTCTCAACAGGAACTTGTCATGTCACTCTTCTCCGCTGTCGAAATGGCCCCGCGCGACCCGATTCTGGGTCTTAACGAACAATTCAATGCCGACACCAACCCGGCCAAGGTCAACTTGGGCGTGGGCGTGTACTTTGACGACAACGGCAAACTGCCGCTGCTTGCCTGTGTGCTGGCCGCCGAGAAAGCCATGATGGAGGCGCCCAAGCCGCACGGCTACCTGCCAATTGACGGCATTGCGGCTTACGACGCCGCGGTCAAGGCCCTGGTGTTTGGCGCTGACAGCGAGCCGGTCACAAGTGGGCGCATTGCCACCATCCAGGCGCTGGGCGGCACCGGTGGCCTCAAGGTGGGCGCTGATTTTTTGAAAAAGCTCAACCCTGACGCCAAGGTGTTGATCAGCGACCCGAGCTGGGAGAACCACCGCGCGCTGTTCACCAATGCCGGGTTCACTGTGGAGTCCTACCGCTACTACGATGCCGCCACACGCGGCATTGACTTTGCCGGCATGCTGGCCGACCTGAACGCCACCGCTGCCGGCACCGTGGTGGTGCTGCACGCCTGCTGCCACAACCCGACCGGCTACGACATCACGCCGGCCCAGTGGGACCAGGTGATTGCCGTCGTCAAGGCCAAAAACCTGGTGCCTTTTCTTGACATGGCGTACCAGGGCTTTGGTTATGGCCTTGAAGAAGACGGCGCGGTCATCGGTAAATTCGTCGCCGCTGGCCTGTTGTTTTTTGTCGCCACCTCCTTTTCAAAGAGCTTCAGCCTGTACGGCGAGCGCGTGGGGGCCCTGTCGGTGGTCTGCGAAAACAAGGAAGAGGCCAACCGCGTGCTGAGTCAGCTCAAGGTCGTGATTCGCACCAATTACAGCAACCCGCCAACCCACGGTGGCGCCATCGTGACCGCCGTACTCAGCAAGCCGGAACTGCGCGCGCTGTGGGAAAAAGAGCTGGGCGAGATGCGCGTGCGCATCAAGGCCATGCGCCAAAAACTGGTCGACGGCCTGAAAGCAGCCGGCATCGTACAAGACATGAGCTTCATCACCAACCAGATTGGCATGTTCAGCTACTCCGGTCTCACCAAAGACCAGATGGTGCGCCTGCGCAATGAATTTGGCGTCTATGGCACCGACACCGGGCGCATGTGTGTGGCAGCACTCAACAGCAAAAACATTGACCACGTCTGCGCTTCGATTGCCAAGGTGATCTGAGTTTAGCCAAAACTTTAGACAAAATAGCTGCTTAGCCCGCGTAGAACGGGAGCGAGCAGCTATTTTTTTTATAGTGCTTTGATTGACAGAATGACAACCATCAACCTCATCGGCGCCGGTCGGGTAGGCAGGGCACTGGGCCGTGCCTGGCACAGCAGCGGCGCTTTCTGTGTGCAGGATGTGTTGACGCGCTCGTTGGCGTCAGCCGAGCAGGCGGTAGCCTTCATCGGAGCCGGTCGCGCGGTGACTGAGATGGCGCAGATGCGCCCGGCTGACGTGTGGATGCTGGCGGTGCCCGACAGCGAGATTGCATCCACTGCCGCAGCACTGGCGAAAGCTTTGGCAAAGTCACCCCATCTTGCAAAGCGCGCCACCCTTACCTTTCACTGCAGCGGCGCACTCGCCAGTGCCGAGATGGAACCCTTGCGCGCACTGGGCTGGCAGCTGGCAAGCGCGCACTGCTTGCTCAGTTTCGCCAACCCTGAGCTGGCGCTGCAGCAATTGGCCGGCACGCCCTGCGCTCTGGAAGGCGACCCGCTCGCAGTCACCGCGCTGCAGCCGGCCTTTGAATCCCTGGGCGCCCGCTGCTTTGGGCTGGCAGCCGAACATAAGTTGCTGTATCACGCGGGCGCCGTTTTTGCCACCAATTTCCTGCCCGTGCTGCAAGACCTGGCGCAGCAGTTATGGCAGGGCAGCGGCATGTCCGCCGCTATGGCAGCGCAACTCAATGCCACCTTATTGCATAACGCGGTTGACAACCTGCTGGCACTTGGCCCCGCTAGCGCCCTGACCGGCCCGGCCGCCCGGGGCGACACCGCGCTGGTGCAGCGCCAGGGCGATGCGGTCGCGCAATGGGACGCCACGGCAGGCGAGGCCTACCGGGCGCTCAGTCAATTGGCAAGCAAACTGGCTGCAAAGTAATTTCACCTGCGTGGCCTGCCAAAGCGGTCCTGCTGCCTACGGTGGGTATAGGGGAGATTTGTCAGCGCTTGAACGTCAATCTATTGAGCGAGGTCAATCTTCCATGGGGGGTCAGGGTAAACCCGTCAGTTAAGATCAAACCATGTTCTTGACTCTCTAAGGAAAGCAATGTCTGACTGGTTCTTGTATGCATTTATTGGCGTGTTTGTCGTTCTTTCCAGCACCGCCCTCTTCTTCTTCGCGCTCACGCGTGGCACCCTGATCGTGCGCGGCGCCATGGGCAATCTGCAAGACGATGCGGCCCACGTCTACCCGCTTTACTCGAATATGCGGCTGATCAAGCTGATCGATTTTCAGCCGGTTATCGCCGCCATCCTGCTGTTTCAATACGACCGGTTGGTGTCTGCCATTACCAGCGGCTTGGGCCGCACCAACCTGCGTGGCAAAAAAGTCTTGATTACATCCTGCGCTTTTGGCAACGTCATTCCACGCGTCGTCAAGGCCGCGGTCGAATCGGGCGCCAAACGTGTGCTGATCGCTGACATCATCAAGAACGAACTGGTGCACGCGAACAGCAAGCTGCCTGAATTCGCTGGCAAACTTGAATTTTTGCAGGAAAACGCCACGGCCATGAAGCAGGCAGACGAGTCAGTAGACGCCAATGTGATCTTTTTCTTGCTGCACGAGTTACCCCATGAGCTCAAGAGTGTGGCCCTGAGCGAAGCCATGCGCGTGCTAACCCCAGGCGGCAAGCTGTACCTGGCCGAATTCCACCGGCCTGACCTGTGGGTCTTGCGCGCGCTGAGCTGGACTTACTTCAAGGTGTTCGAGCCGCTGGGCCTGGCTCTGTGGGATTCACACGACCCGTTGAAACAGCTCGAAGCCATGGGCGGCTTCAGCGTCGAGCGCCGCACGGTTTTCTTTGGCAACTTTCAGATCGTCACCGCCACCAAAAACCCCAAGCCTTGAGGTTTTTGGTGCGCTCCACAGCGCCAGCGCTTATTTGAGGGCTTTGAACCGCATGCGATGCGGTTTGGCGCCTTCTTCACCGAGGCGCTTGCGCTTGTCCGCTTCATACTCTTGGTAGTTGCCATCAAAGAAGGTCCACTGGCTGTCACCCTCACACGCCAGGATGTGCGTGGCAATCCGGTCCAGGAACCAGCGGTCATGGCTGATAACCATGAGGGAACCGGCAAACTCCAGCAAGGCATCTTCCAGCGCCCGCAAGGTTTCAACATCCAGGTCGTTGGACGGTTCATCGAGCATCAACACATTGCCACCGGCAATCAGCGTTTTGGCCAGATGCAAACGCCCGCGTTCGCCACCTGACAAGGTGCCGACGCGTTTTTGCTGATCCGCGCCATTGAAGTTGAAGCGCCCGCAATAAGCGCGGCTGGCCATCTGAAACTTTCCGATATTCAAAATATCGAGGCCGCCCGAGACGTCTTCCCAAACGGTCTTTTCATTGGCCAGGTCGTCACGACTCTGGTCCACAAACGCCATTTTGACGGTAGCGCCAATTTTGACCTCGCCAGTGTCGGGCTTTTCCTTGCCCGCAATCATGCGGAACAAGGTCGACTTACCGGCGCCGTTGGGGCCAATGATGCCGACGATGGCACCAGCGGGCACCTTGAAGCTCAGGTTGTCAATCAGCATGCGGTCGCCAAAGGACTTGCTGACGTTGATAAATTCGATCACTTCATTGCCGAGCCGATCAGCCACGGGAATAAAAATTTCGTTGGTTTCGTTGCGCTTCTGGTATTCAAAGTCGGACAGTTCTTCAAAGCGGGCCAAACGGGCCTTGCTCTTGGCTTGGCGTGCCTTGGGGTTCTGGCGTGACCATTCAAGCTCTTTCTTGAGCGCTTTGGCGCGGGACTCTTCGCCTTTTTGCTCCTGCTCCAGCCGCGCCTGCTTTTGTTCCAGCCACGCGCTGTAGTTGCCCTTGTAAGGCATACCCGCGCCCCGGTCGAGCTCAAGAATCCACTCGGCGGCGTTGTCCAGAAAGTAACGGTCATGGGTGATGGCCACCACGGTGCCGGGGTAGCGCTTCAAAAACTGTTCCAACCAGTCCACCGATTCGGCGTCCAGGTGGTTGGTGGGTTCGTCAAGCAGCAACATGTCGGGCTTGGACAGCAGCAGACGGCACAAGGCGACCCGGCGCTTTTCGCCCCCGGAAAGCAAGCCGACCTTGGCTTCCCACGGTGGCAGGCGCAGGGCGTCGGCCGCAATTTCCAGCTGATGCTCGGTATCGGTCCCGGTACTGCCAATAATGGCTTCCATCCTGGCCTGCTCTTCGGCCAGGGCGTCAAAGTCGGCGTCTTCGTCGCCGTAAGCGGCGTAAATTTCTTCCAGCCGGGCCTTGGCCTTGAACACGTCGCCCATGCCGGCTTCAACGCTTTCGCGCACCGTCTGTTCGGGATCGAGCTGCGGTTCTTGCGGCAAGTAGCCGATGTTCAGGCCAGCCATCGGGATGGCCTCGCCTTCGAACTCCTTGTCGACACCGGCCATGATCTTGAGCAGGGTGGACTTGCCGGAGCCGTTGGTACCCAGCACGCCAATTTTGGCGCCCGGGAAAAAGCTGAGGGAGATGTCTTTGAGAATGAACTTTTTCGGCGGAACAATCTTGCCGAGGTGGTTCATGGAAAATACGTATTGAGCCATGGGTCGTGCGGGGTATTTCTAAATGGAAACCTGACATTATCGACGCTTCGCCCGAGAGCCCGGCGCAGCCCGCCTGGATCAAGGCTGTTTATGCGCCCAACCCAGCTCATTTTGCAGGGCCGTCTGAGCCACTGCGTCAAGCGCATTGTCCAGCACATGTCCATCGGAGATCAAGCGGATCCGGCCGTTCATGCGCAGACGCTCCATGGAGCGACGCGACATTGAATGCGCCACCCCACCACGAGAAATGAACATAAAAAGAGTCCGGTGCGGACTGGCCCAGGTCAACTGCGCACGCAGCCAAACATCATCCACAATCAACTCCACCCAAGCCCCTGGGTTGAGCTCCCCCGCCGACCAGGGGCGCTGAACGTCGACGCCTGCCTGAGCTTGAGCGTCGGTCATCACATAACCCGATTCCTGGGTCTCGTCATCGGCAACCCAGAAGCCCTCTTCATCCGAAAGTTCAGGCAAATCCATCAAGTTGTCCTGCACCAATAGTTCGCCAATGGCCCGCGCTGCCGGCTGCGCTGCAATGGCAAGCGGTGCCAGGCGGCGGCCCTCAAATGCCATCTCGTGCAGCGTGATCAAGGCGTCAAACAAGACCGGAATACGTTCCTCAGGATACCCGATCAGCTGCAAGCCATGGCGCAACTTGACCAGCAAGTTGGGCACCAACTCCACCAAACGGACTCGATTGCGCCGCGTCAACTGAGGTTGAACACTCCAAAGCAGGTCATCCACCAGGGCCAGGTAACCCGCAGAATCAGCGCTGCCATTGGCACAACCCAACTGCGACTCTGCGACCACTTGGGCCCAGGGTCCACGCAGAAATGCGCTCACCATTTCAGGGATTTTCTTGTCCTTTTGCTGCTGCGAAAACTCGTCGGCCAAGCGCTGCGCCAGCAGGTTTCTTTGCTCGACGTGCAGCAAGGCACGGGCTGCCTCTTCTTGTTGCTGGCGCTGAGTCACCTCTTCCAGCGCCCAACCGGCATCGAGTTGACGCAGCGCTTGCCCAAACGCAGCAGCGTCGCCGTCGCCACCACTCAAAGCTTTCACCGATTCTGAAATGGAACCCAGGAAGCGTGAAAAGCCCTCGTCATTTTCAGAGGTGTAGCCCAGACTGCGGTGCGTCACCCGGTCCAAAAACTGGCGCGCCGGATGCTGTCTTTCACTGAAAAACCGGGGATCGGCATCCGAGAGCGCCAGCAGCACCGGCTCCAGCGTCTTGATGAGCGCGCGCACTTCTCGCAACAGTCGCTCGTCTTGCATCAGGTTATCCAGCATGAGGCGCACCACTTCGGCTCCCAACTGCTTGCCCAACTGCTTGCCCTGGGTCGGCTCCCGCGACACCGGCTGCGCAGCAGCCTCCACCGGCGCGCTTGCGACCACGGGCAAGTTGGCGCGTTGCGCCAGACGCTTCATCATGGGTTCGATCAGTTTCAAGTCTTCCAGCGCGTCGTAGCAAGCGGGCACCGTGTGCAAAAAATCCTGGCCAACCACATTGCCTTGCCCACTGCCAAGTTCACCGGAGAGGAGCTTGCGCAGCTTATCAAGCGTCACCAGCGCACGTGAGACCGCGTTTTCGCCACCTTTGCCTTTCGCTGCGTGGGCTCCCTGCAATGCGCCCACCGCAGAAGCCGGCTCGATGCCCTGTGATCGCAACCAGTTGCACACTTCACGGTAAAGCCGACGCAGGCCCACCCCCAATAAACCGGCGGCAGGCGTGATGAGGGCTGCGCGGGCTCGCTCGCCGGGCGCATGCTCGGCCAGGCTGGCTTGCAAGACTTGGACAAAGACTTCGGGCTTGAGCGGATTGAGCTGCGGCTGAACCGTAATCCAGCCCAGCAAACTGCTGACGATTGCGTCCAGGGCGGGCAGCAGGTCATCGACACAGCGCAGCACCTCCTGTTGCGCCATGGCAAATTCAATGCTGGCATCGATTTTTTGGGCGTCGAGTTGCTGCAAATCGTCAAAGCGCAGCGATGGCTGCTCGCCCAAATGTTGCGAGCCCATGTTGAACAAACCCAGCCGCAACTGCGCCTTGAATGTCGCTTTAATGGAATCGGCCTGCATCAACAGCAAATCTGCCACGGCCTTGCTGACCGGGAAGGAGCCGCCGTAAGAGCGTTTGACTTCGCTGGGCGCGGCTGCTTTTGCCAGGCCTTCCAAAACTTCTTCTATAAGGTTGTCGGACTGCATCAGCACGGCCTCCAGACAGTCCTGCAGGCTGGGACGACTGCCGGACTGATCGTGCACCATGCTGGTTTGTCGACGCAAAATTTTTTTCATCAAAAACGCCTTCCCTATTGCAAATTCAATCCGTCGACTCGATTCTCCGCGCTGCCACCAAGTGCGGCTTGCCCTGCTAACAGATTGTTTCGAATCGGTCCATTTTGACAATCATCATGCCTACTCTCAAGAGCCAGGGCTATCGGCCAGCTCTGGGCAAACCAGTGAATTCCTTGAGGCCTTGGGTGAATGGCTCAGACCATGCGACAATAGGCCCAGTTGCGGAGCGTCAGTTGCCCGCCACGCCAGCAACTTGCTGGGAACCAGAGCCTCGCGCAAACGTTCACCCTTTGTACCCCATCTGCCTTTGACTGATTCAGTGCCTCAAGCACCGAGCAGGCCGATGCCACAGCGCCCAGGATAGGCGCCAAACCATGAAATTTGAAGAACTAAACTTGGCTCCGGCCATTATCAAAGCCGTGCTTGAGCAAGGCTACGAGACCCCCACGCCGATTCAGGCCCAAGCCATTCCTTCTGTGCTTGACGGGCACGATCTGCTCGGCGGCGCCCAGACCGGAACCGGCAAGACCGCCGCCTTTGTGCTGCCGATGCTGCACAAGTTGAGCCAAAGCGAAGCACCGCGCAACAAGTTCGGCGGCCTGGGCATTCGGGCTCTCGTCCTGACTCCCACGCGTGAACTCGCCGCGCAGGTCGAAGAAGCCGTTCAGACTTACGGCAAATACCTCGAGCTGAGCTCAGCCGTCATTTTTGGCGGCGTCGGCATGAACCCCCAGATCAGCCGCGTCAAGAAAGGCGTGGACATTCTGGTGGCCACTCCGGGCCGCTTGTTGGACCTGCTGCAGCAAGGCGTGCTCGATTTGGGCCAGGTGCAGATGCTAGTGCTCGACGAAGCCGACCGCATGCTCGACATGGGTTTCATCCATGACGTCAAAAAGGTCCTTGCCGTGGTGCCCAAAGAAAAGCAAAGCCTGCTGTTTTCGGCCACTTTCAGTGAAGAAATTCGCGACCTCGCCGCCACGCTGCTCAAGAGCCCGCTCACAATTCAAGTGACGCCGCGCAACACCACGGTGCAGCGCATCACGCAATTGATTCACCCGGTCGGTCGCGGCAAAAAGAAAGCGCTGCTGGCGCACATCATCCAGGAACACAACTGGAGCCAGGTGCTGGTGTTCACCCGTACCAAATTTGGCGCCAACAATGTGGCCGAATTTCTGACCAAGAACGGCATCAATGCCATGGCTCTGCACGGCAACAAAAGCCAGGCAGCACGCACCCAGGCACTGGCCGGCTTCAAGAGCGGCGACATCCGCGCTCTTGTTGCCACCGACATTGCCGCGCGCGGCATTGATATTGATGACCTGCCGCATGTCGTGAACTACGACATCCCCAACGTCTGCGAAGACTACGTGCACCGCATTGGCCGCACCGGCCGCGCCGGCGCCGATGGCGCGGCCGTCAATCTGGTGTGTCTGGACGAAGAAGGCTTCATGCAGGCGATTGAGCGCTTTACCAAACAGGATATTGAAGTCAAGATCATCGAAGGCTTCATGCCCGAGCCCGGCGAGCAGGCCGAGCCCATCGCCATGGGTCGCCAGACCATCTGGGGTGGCGCGGGCAAACCGCCCAGCCGCGATGTCATGCAGGCAGCGGCCCGCAACGCTCGCACCGAAATGCTGCAGCGCGTGCGCGAGAGCAAGGGACCGCAGGCTGAGCGCGGTGGCCGTGCCGGTGGACGCAGCGGCGCCGGTGGTGGCCGAAGCGGTGGCGGTGGCGGTGGCGGTGGCGGCCGCAGCGGCACCGGTGGTGGCCGGGGTGGCAATGGCGGTGCAGAGCGCTCAGCTGAGCCGCGCGATTACGCTTCCACGGAACCGCGCAGTCACGCAACAGCCGCCGAACAGGCCGTGCGCAGCCCGGGCCAGCGCCCGTCACAAGGACGCGGGGGCAACGCAGGCGGCAATGGGGGTGGTTACGGCGGCGGCAACGCGGCACCTTCACGCGCGCCTTCGGGTCAACCCGATCCGATGCGTACCAGTGTCGACATGATGGCCGAACGCGGCGCGCGCCGTGGTGGCGGTGGTTTTGGCGGTGGCAACCGCACCGGAGGCTCTTATGCAGGATCAGGTGGTCGCTCCGGCGGCGGCGCGGGTGGCTTTGCTGGCGGGGGCAACGGGTCTCGTGGGCCAGGCAGTTCTCGCGGCTCTTTTAACCGATAAGCGTTATACGGCGGTCCACTGCGTGGGCCGCAGGGCGCTAACACGCCAACACCCCAAGCTGTTCAGTCACGTGGCGGATTTCGCCACGCTGTCTGCGCTGGCAGGCATCGATCATGTGGACGAGGTCTTTATTGCACTCGGAACCACGCTCAAAGTAGCGGGTAGCCAAGCCGCTTTTCGCGCACTTGATTTTGAGGCTATTGTGGCGCTAGCCCGCGTCGCTAAAGCCTTGGGTGCTACAAAATTAGCTGTTGTCAGCGCCCTGGGTGCCAATCCGGCATCCAAGGTGTTCTACAACCGCGTCAAGGGCGAGATGGAGCAAGCCGTCAGCCAACTGGGTTATCCGGTGTTGGTCATTGCCCGGCCGTCGCTGCTGAGCGGCGACCGCGACGCCCTGGCGCAAGCCGCCCGTCCGGCTGAGAAACTGGGTCTGATGGCGATGACGCTATTCAAACCCTTGATTCCTGCCAACTACCGACCGGTGGCGGCCACGCAAGTGGCGCGCGCCATGCTCAGCGCCATGCACGCCACTGAACGCGGCACGCGCGTTTTAAGCTCGGGTGAAATGCAGGCAGTCAACTCAGTTTGAGATTCCAGGCTGCCCTGGCACCGGCGCCCACGGCGAGACCCCCAGCCCAGAACACCACCGACACCCCCACCAGCACACAAATGGCTGCCGATCAGGCGCACCAGTCCGACCAGGCCGAGCGCGCCACTGGCTGTGGCCGATCTCACACCTGATCCAGCGCTGCATCACGGTCCACGTCGGGGTCGATCAAGATCAGCGTGGGCACCTGGGGCTCTGGCAGCGCCTCAACCTGTTTCAAGGCCCGGCCCATGGCGCGGCTGCGGGTCTGGGCACTGTCGAGCGTTTTGAGCACGGTCTCGGTTTGCGACTTGACTTTGGCCAGCACGTCCCCAAACTTGCCAAATTCAGTCTTGACGGCGCCCAGCACCTGCCACACCTCGCTGGAGCGCTTTTCCAGCGCCAGCGTGCGAAAACCCATCTGCAGGGAACTCAACATTGCCAGCAGCGTGGTCGGCCCGGCCAGCGTGATGCGGTGCTCGCGCTGCAGCGCCTGCATCAGGCCGGGTCGGCGCAGCACTTCGGCGTACAAGCCCTCAGTGGGCAAAAAGAGGATGGCGAAATCGGTGGTATGCGGCGGTTCGACGTATTTGTCGGCAATCGATTTGGCCTCCAACCGGATGCGCAACTCCAGCGCCTTGCCGGCGGCTTCGGCCCCAAGCACATCCGCCCTGCCCTGCGCATCGAGCAGGCGTTCGTAGTCTTCGTTGGGAAACTTGGCGTCAATCGGTAGCCACAGCGGGTCACCATGGCTGGACGTGCCCGGCAGCTTGATGGCGAAGTCGACCACATTCTTGCTGCCCGGCCGGGTCGCCACCTGGGCCGCGTACTGGTCAACCACCAGCACCTGTTCCAGCAGCGAGGCCAGTTGGGCCTCGCCAAAAATGCCCCGGGTCTTGACGTTGGTCAGCAGGTGTTTGAGGTCGCCCACCCCCTGGGCCAGCGTCTGCATCTCACCCAGACCCTTGTGCACCTGCTCGAGCCGGTCCGCTACTTGCTTAAAGCTCTCACCGAGCCGGGTTTGCAGCGTGCTTTGCAGCTTTTCATCGACCGTGGCGCGCATTTCGTCGAGCTTGGCTGCGTTGCTGACTTGCAACTGCGCCAATTGCTTCTCCAGCGTCTCACGAATTTCATTCAGGCGCCGCGCGTTCGACTCACTCACACCGGAGAGCTGCGTTATCAAAGTGTCCGACAGCGTCTTTTGCAGCAGGGCCAACTGCTGGCCGAAGGCGTCAATTTGGCTGTTTTGCGTGCGAGTGGCCTGCGCGCCCTGCTCCACCAGCGTTTGCTGAAAGGTGGCCAGGTTGTGGGTGAGTTCCTGGCGTCCGCCCCGGGCTGAGTCGCTGATCTCGCGGCGCAACTCGCGCTCCAGGCGCTCAGAGCTACCCGTGACCAATGCCAAGAGCGCCTGCTGTGCCGCCTGGCGCGACAGCTGCTCCTTCTCGGCCTGGTCACGCACTGCGCTGCGCTGCAGAACAACCCAAATCAGCAAGCCGGCACTGAGCACGCCCACGGCCAGAATGGCCCACAGTAGCAATTCATTCACGCTTCAAAATTCTCCATGGAAATTATTTTGTGGAAAAGCCCACACGGCACGACGGCCATGCCGCATATTGCGCCATTTTATAGATCAAATTGGCCTCTAGCCCACATATACATTGCTTATCTAGCTATCAAATTAATACTTAAAGCAACAATGGAGATGCCGCCTCAGGTGATCAGGTCTTGCCAGCCACATCGAAAAAACACTAAAAACCCTAAGCCGCCAATTGCATTTGATCAAATACAATGGCGTGTTGATCTCGTTTTAAGCAGCAAGGTCAACAAAACGAGTTTAGAGCCCTTCGGGGCTCTTTTTTTGATCATTGCGCAGCGGCAAGCGCTGCAATTGCAACTGCGCCAGCGATGTATAAAACGGCGCACTGATCAAACGCGAAACACCGCTGGCAACCAGCGCACTGGCCATCAAGCTCAGCACCAGCGCGTGGCCGTCTACCATTTCCATCACGATGATGAAGGCCGTCATCGGGGCTTGCGTGACAGCGGCCAGGAAAGCGGCCATGCCCAAGGCCATCAATGTGGGGGCGTTGGCATAGGAAGTCAACTGGGCAATGTCGTTGCCCAAGGCACCGCCAATGGCCAGTGACGGCGCAAAAATCCCGGCCGGCACCCCCGCCCAGGTGGTGATCCAGGTGGCCACAAATTTGAGCAACACATAAAAAGGCGATTCAGTGGCGTTGCCCTCCAGCATCTCACGGGTGTAGTCGTAACCACTGCCATAAGTTGCACCGTGGCTGGCCAGGCCCAACAGTGCCACCGCCAGGCCACAAGCGGCTGCAAAACGCAAGGGCGAACGCACTCGCAACCGACTGAACCAGTCGTTGGATTGTCCCGACAACGACAGCACCACCAAGCGGGCAAACAGGCCGCCGGCCAAACCACAGCTGACCGCGACCAGCAGGCCGGGCAGCAACAGCGCCATGTTCAGGTTTTCCACCCGGATCACGCCAAAGTAGGTGGCGTTGCCGTTGACCGAAACGGCCATCATGCCGCCCAGCACAATGGCTGCCAGCAGCAAGCCGTTGCTGCGGTGCGGTGACTGTCGGGAGAGCTCCTCAATGGCGAACATCACGCCCGCGAGCGGGGTGTTGAAGGCGGCCGCAATACCCGCGGCGCCACCTGCCATCATCAAACCCTGGGCCGATACTTGCGACTGCACCGGCAGCCAGCGCCTGGCGTGGCGCATCACACCTGCGGCAATCTGCACGGACGGTCCCTCGCGCCCCAGCGACAAACCAGCCAGAAAGCCCCAACTGGCCAACAGTATTTTGGCGATAGTCAAACGCACCGACACATACAGGCCTACATGTTCCCGGCTCACTTCGGGCGACAGCGCCGCCATGACCTGCGGAATGCCCGACCCGGTAGCGCCAATGGCGTAGCGCCGCATCAGCCAGACAATGGCCACTGTGGACAGCGGCGTCCACAACAGCGGGCTCCACCAGTACGAGCTCTTTAGCCACAGAAATTGGGCAAAGGCCTGCTCCGTCAGCCAGGTAAAGCCCACAACAACCAAGCCTGCCAGCGCGGCGAACGCCAACACCACGGCGCGCCCGGTCCACAAACGCCAGTCGTAAAGTTCTTGCCGGATCGCATAAAAAACGGGGAAACGCGTTTGCATGACTGCCTTAGGGGGTGACTGATGGTGTCGCACCATAGATGAAAAAATTGATTCTCTCAGAATGCATTGCAACAAATGCAATTTGTTATATTAGTTCAAGCGCAGACCTGAAGGTTCTTTCGCGGCAGCAACATTGGCAAAAATAGGAGGCAGTCATGATCAAAGTGGGACTCATGGGCTATGGCAAAGCAGGCCAGGCAGTTGCACAAGTGCTGTGCGACGATCCGCGCTTGGACCTGTGCTGGATCGCACGGCGCACCGCATCGAAACCGGCAGAAACCTTGCAGGACAGCGTCATTCCGATCATTGGTCTGGACCAGGTGGCCCTGGGTGACTGGCTTGATGCACATCCGGTGGACGCCTTGATCGATTTTTCAAACTCTGCTGCGGTCACGGTCTATGGCGAAGAGGTGCGCCGGCGTCAGTTGATGCTGGTCAGCGCCATCTCGTCCTACGGTGACAACGAGCTTGCCTTTATGCGCAGTCTGGGGGCCGACACGCGGGTCCTGTGCTCACCCAATATGACCTTGGGCATCAACTTCCTGATCCTGGCAGCGAAGCTGCTGCGCACGATCGCACCTTTTGCCGATGTTGAAATTCTGGAGCAACATTTTCGAGGCAAGCCGGAAATCTCTGGCACGGCCCGCAAAATAGCGGACAGCCTGGATATCGACAACGACCGCATCACATCGCTCAGGCTCGGTGGCATCGTCGGTCACCATGAGGTCATTTTTGGCTTTCCATACCAGACGCTGCGCATTATTCATAACTCGATTGAGCGCAAGGCCTTCGGCACCGGGGCCGCCTTTGCCCTGACTGAACTGGCCGGTTGCAGCAAGGGTTTCTATACTTTTGACGATCTGTTGATGAAAAAAATGAGCAGCCAACTCGCCCAGGCCTGAAAATGCGACCATCATGCCCCCTACCCCCTCTCTTGCCCCAGAGCCCGACATGCCTCTTGACACGCTCGACAACGACAACCGAACCAGCCCTGCTCGGGTGCTGCGGCGCTTTCGCGTGGTTTTCAACGCCGTGCGCGCTCATTTTCAGGCCATCGAAAAGCAGGCGGGCCTGGGTGGAGCGCAGGTGTGGGCCTTGAATGTCATTCGGGATCACCCCGGCATTGGCGTTGGCGCACTGGCAAAGGGCATGGACATTCATCAATCCACCGCGAGCAATCTGGTCAAGCTGCTGCTGCGCAAGGCGCTGATCAGCATGGGCAAGGCCAGCGCTGACCGCCGTCAGGTCGAACTTCAGATTCTGCCCGCTGGCTTGGCTATCTTGAGCCTGGTGCCAGGACCGTTTGAGGGCGTTCTGCCGGGCGCCCTGCAGCAACTCCCGGCGGCCAGCTTGCTGCGGCTCGATCAGGATCTGGGCGAGTTGATCGCCCTGCTCAAGGCCGATGAAAATGCCGCGGGCGTCCCCCTGGCCGATTTGTAGCAACATGACTGCTCTGCAATTGCAGCAACGTTAAAGGAAAACCATGCGTCTGTCTTTGCGCTTCGTTCTACCGCTGCTGCTGGTGCTGGCGGCCATTGGTTACTCCGTCGCACCGCTAATTGATCGATTGACTTTGAGCTGGTTTGTGCGCGATCTCGACAGCCGCTCTTCCTTGATCGCCAGCACCTTTCAGGAGCCGCTGCAGGAGCAACTCGCGGCTGGAAAGAAGGCAAAAATCACAGATTTTTTCAACCGCATCACGCAGGATGAACGTATCTTTGCGGTGGGCTACTGCGCGACACCAACGGCCCAGGTGTTGGCCAGCCGCTCGCTGCCGGCGGAGATTCGTTGTGACGATCTTGAGCGCTGGGTCGGACCGGCCGAGCACCTGTTGCCCAGCGCCCAGGGGCCATTGCACGTGGCTGTGAAGCCGATGGCCAGTGAGGCCGTTCCGACTGGCCAATTGGTCGTGGTGCACGACATGAGTTTTGTCACCCGGCGCAGCGAAGAAACCAAACGCTACCTGTTCTACGTCTTCATGGCGCTCGCAGGGGTGGTCTCGCTGGTCACGGTGATCGTGGCACAGCTCTCCTGGCGCGGCTGGATGGCTGGCGTGCGGGCCCTGTTGCGTGGCGAAGGGTTGCTGCGCCAGCCCGAAGTCAACACCCCACCGAGCCTGCCCGGCTTTAATCCGATTGCGCGCGATCTGCAGCGACTCATCAGTGAACTGGAGTCCGAGAGCCGGGCACGTGACGAAAGCCAGCTGACCTGGAAGGCGGAGACCCTGCGCACCATTTTGCACAGCGAGCTGCGCGGCGAAGACGTGATTGTGGTGTCCAACCGCGAACCCTACATACACCAACGCCGTGGCGAGCGCATTGAGGTGCAGCGCCCGGCCAGCGGTCTGGTGACGGCGCTGGAGCCGATCATGCGGGCCTGCTCGGGCACCTGGATTGCGCACGGCAGTGGCTCAGCCGACCGCGAGGTGGTTGACAAGGACGACCGCGTGGCCGTGCCGCCCGACAAGCCTGCCTACCACATACGCCGCGTCTGGCTGAGCACTGATGAGGAAACGGGTTATTACTACGGTTTTTCCAACGAGGGGCTTTGGCCCTTGTGCCACATCGCCCACGTGCGCCCGATCTTTCGATCCAGCGACTGGATGAAGTATGTCGCGGTCAATCGCAAGTTTGCCAAGGCCGTGGTGAGCGAAGCGAAAACCAAAAACCCCATTGTGCTGGTGCAGGATTACCACTTTGCGCTTTTGCCCAAAATGATTCGCGACGAACTGCCCGATGCCACCATCATCAGCTTCTGGCACATCCCCTGGCCCAACCCCGAGTCCTTTGCCATTTGCCCTTGGCGCGAGGAAATTTTGGCCGGCATGCTGGGCTCAAGCATCATGGGTTTTCACACCCAGTCGCACTGCAATAATTTTGTTGATACGGTCGACCGCTTTCTGGAGGCACGGGTCGACCGCGAGTCCTTCAACGTGTCGTTTGGCGGCAAACTCACCGCCGTGCGTCGTTATCCGATTTCCATCGCCTGGCCGCCGGACCCCGATCTGCTACAAAAAAGCGTTGCCGATTGTCGCAGTCACATTCGCCAGATCAATGACTTGCCGCCCGAGCACAAATTGGGCATCGGCGTCGACCGGCTCGATTACACCAAGGGCATCTTGGAGCGTTTTCGGGCAATTGAGCGCCTGCTGGAGTTGAACCCGAACTGGATTGGCCGCTTTAGCTTTGTCCAGATTGCTGCGCCGACGCGCTCTGGCATCGACGAATACCAGCACCACGAGGCGCAGGTACGCATGCTGGCCACACGCATCAACGCGCGCTTTGATCGCCATGGACCACCACCCATCTTGCTCAAAATAGAACAACATGCCCCGCCCCAAGTCTATGAATACTTCCGCGCCGCTGATCTGTGCTTTGTCAGCAGCCTGCACGACGGCATGAACCTGGTGGCCAAAGAATTCGTTGCTGCTCGCGACGACGAGCGCGGCGTGCTGGTGTTGTCCGAATTCACCGGGGCCGCCCGTGAACTGCCTGAGGCGCTGATCGTCAACCCCTACGATGCAGACCAATGCGCGGCTGCTCTGCACCTGGCATTGAGCATGCCCGACGTCGAGCAGCGCGACCGCATGCGCCTGATGCGCGGACTTGTGGCCGAGTTCAACGTCTTTCGCTGGGCCGGACGCATGCTGCTCGATGCCGCGACCCAACGCCGGCGCAGCCGCCTGACCGATAAACCAGATACATTGAACTCATGAAACAACCCCGCGCCAACGCGCCCCCTCACGCCCGCCTGGACTGGGCCTATTTTCTGGATGTCGACGGCACACTGATCAATATTGCCGACACGCCCGACGCCGTGGTGGTCGACCAGACCCTGCTCAAATTGATCGCCGACCTGCACCGCGCGACCAATGGCGCGCTGGCACTGGTCAGCGGGCGCATGATTTCCGATCTGCAAAACCGAACCGGCCTGACGCAACTGCCTATGGCCGGGCTGCACGGTCTGGAGCGCCGTGACAGTGCTGGGCGCCTGTGGATACATGCGGCCACGCCGGCGGCCAAGAGTGCCATCAAGGCGGCGCTGGAGCCGGTCGTGGCGGCTCATCCGGGCCTGCTGCTGGAAGACAAGGGACTGACGCTGGCGCTGCATTACCGCCAGGCGCCAGCATTGGCGGCCTACGTCCATCGCCTGATGGGACAACTGGTGCAATTGCAGGGGCCGGGCCTGGAATTGCAGCGTGGCAAATGTGTGGTCGAAATCAAGCCGGCTGGCGTGGACAAAGGCGCAGCGGTGGCCGAGTATCTGGTGGAGTTTCCCTTTAAGGGGCGCCGGCCCGTCTTTATTGGCGATGACCAGAACGACGAGCAAGGCTTTGCCGCTGTCAATCAACAAGATGGTGTGTCAATCAAGGTCGGTCGCGGCCCCAGTTGCGCACGCTATCGCTTGCCCAATGTGGCCGCCGTGCACCACTGGCTTGGAAACGCTCTGAAAGAAAAGTTATGAAAACACTGGACTTGGCCCTGATCGGCAACTGCAACATTGGCGCGCTGATTGATGGCCGCGCCAATATCACCTGGGGCTGCTTTCCCCGACTCGATGGCGACCCGGTGTTCTGCACCCTGCTAAAAAAAGCGGACGACTACGGTTTTTTCGCGGTAGAACTGCTCGACTGCGAGCGCACCGAGCAACAGTACCTGGAAAATACCGCCATCCTGATTACCCGGCTCTATGACCGGCAAGGAGGAGCCATCGAGGTGACCGATTTCGCACCGCGCTTTGGCCAGCATGGACGCACCTTCAGGCCCATGATGCTGGTGCGCCGCGTGCGTCGCATCGCGGGTAGCCCGCGTGTCACTCTGCGCCTGCGCCCGGCCTGCGATAACGGTGCTGCCCGCCCCAGCCTGACCTTTGGCAGCCACCATATCCGCTACGTCGCCCCAACACTTACGCTGCGCCTGACCACCGACGCCTCGCTGACCACCATCATGCAAGAAACCTCCTTCTTCCTGGAGGACACCGTGACACTGCTGCTGGGCTCGGACGAGACCGTGCACGAGGCGGCAGGCGAAGTGGGTCGCCGATTTTTGGAAGAAACGACCCAGTACTGGCGTGAATGGGTGCGCAATCTGGCTATCCCCTTTGAGTGGCAAGCGCAGGTGATCCGCGCTGCCATTACCCTCAAGCTCAATGCCTTTGATGACACCGGCGCCATCGTGGCCGCCGTCACCACCTCGATCCCGGAAGCGGCAGGCAGCAGTCGCAACTGGGACTACCGCTACTGCTGGCTGCGCGACGGCTATTTTGTCGTCAACGCGCTCAACCGCCTGGGCGCCACCCGCACCATGGAGCGCTACCTCAGCTACATCATCAACATCGCCGCCAACAATGCCGGTGCCCCGCTGCAACCGGTGTACGGCATCGACGGCCGCGCCCAGCTTGACGAACACGAGGTTCCGGGCCTGGACGGCTACCGCGGCATGGGGCCGGTGCGGGTGGGTAACCTGGCCTACCGCCAGGTGCAGCACGATGTTTATGGTTCGGCGATCCTGGCTGCAACCCACATTTTCTTTGATCAGCGCCTGACACGGCGCGGCGACGAAGCGCTGTTCCGGCACCTCGAGTCTTTGGGCGAACAAGCCTGGCGTTGCCATGACCAGCCCGATGCTGGTCTTTGGGAACTGCGCGGCAGCGCCCGCGTGCACACCTTTTCGGCCGTGATGTGCTGGGTGGCGTGTGACCGGCTCGCTCGCATTGCCAAGCAGTTGGGTCTGGCAGAGCGCACCAACTACTGGCAAGTGCAGGCGCAGCAGATCCACGACACCATCTGCCAGCGCGCCTGGAGCCAGCAGCGCGGCAGTTTTGTATCGACCTTCGAGGGCGAGGCGATGGATGCCAGCTTGCTGTTGCTGGTTGAAGTAGGCTTCCTGGAAGCCACAGACCCGCGCTTTGCCGCGACCGTGGATACGGTGGCGCAGGATTTGCGCCACGGTGACTACATTTTTCGCTATATAGAAAAAGATGACTTTGGCGCACCCGAAAACGCCTTTCTGGTCTGCACTTTCTGGTACGTCAACGCCCTGACCACGCTGGAGCGGCGCGATGAGGCGCGCGCGCTGTTCGAAAAGCTGCTGGCCTGTCGCAACCGCCATGGCCTGCTGGCCGAACACATCAACCCGGTCAGCGGCGAACAGTGGGGCAACTTTGTACAAACTTACAGCATGGTCGGTTTGATCAATGCGGCGATCCGGCTGTCGATTCGCTGGGACCAGGCATTCTGAGTCCAGCGCCACGCTCGCAGCTCACGCAGCCATTCGCCCAGAGGGCAAGATCGCTCAGACGCACCATCAATCACATCGAAAGAGGCAACTTCATGCAATACCGACGTCTTGGCCGCAGCGGCTTACAGGTCAGCGAACTCTCGCTGGGTTCCTGGGTGACTTACCACAACCAGGTCGACGTAGCAGCGGCGCGCGAGATGCTGGCTGCAGCCTTCGATGCGGGCATCAATTTCTTTGACAATGCCGAGGTCTATGCCGGCGGCCAAAGTGAAGTGGTCATGGGCGAGGCCCTCAAGGCTTTGAAATGGCCGCGCCTGAATTACATTGTTTCCACCAAGTTCTTTTGGGGGTTGGACCGCGATGGTCAAGCTGCCAATCGCAAAGACACACTCAACCGCAAGTACCTGACGCAGGCCATTGATGGCTCGCTAAAACGCATGGGGCTCGATTTCATTGACCTGGTGTACTGCCATCGCCCTGACCCATTCACGCCGATAGAGGAAACGGTCTGGGCCATGAGCGACATGATCAGCCAGGGTAAGGCCCTGTATTGGGGCACCAGCGAATGGTCTGGCGACGACATTCGCGCCGCCTGGGACATTGCCGAAAAGCACCATTTGCACAAACCCGCGATGGAGCAACCCCAGTACCACCTATTTCACCGCCAGCGCGTTGAACAGGAATATGCGCGCCTTTACCAGGACATCGGTCTGGGCCTGACGACCTGGAGCCCCTTGGCCAGTGGTTTGCTCACCGGCAAATACCGCAACGGCATCCCTGAAGGCAGTCGCGGCGCCGTCAAAGGGATGGGCTTTCTTATCCCGGAACTGACCGACACCGCCAAGAATGCTGCAGTGGCACAACTGGCGTCCATTGCTGTGGACTTGGGTTGCAGCCTGAGTCAGATGGCGATTGCCTGGGTTGCGCACAACCCCAAGGTCAGCACGGTCATCACCGGGGCATCCAAACTCTCGCAATTGCAGGACAACCTGGGCGCGGTGGATGTCATCGCCAAACTCAGCCCTGAGATCATGGCGCGCATCGACCAGATCACAACGCCCTTGCTGTAGCGTCCACCATGGCTGCCAGATAGACCTGAGTAAAAGCCGGCGGCATTCTGCGTGCGCGCCCACTGCTGAGTTCGATGCACACCAGAAGCCAGCGCCCGCGCAGCACGGTGGCCTGGTCCCGGTTGCGAATCAATTGAAAACGCCGCTCCATGGTCAATTTGCCATCGCTTGCGGTCAGCCAGGTGGCCAGTGTCAGCTCTTCATGGAGCAGCGTCGGCAACACATAGTCATATTCGCCACGGCGAATCGCCATAGCACGGTCGTGGCGCTGATAGTCTGCCAAACTCAGGCCCAGTGCTTCTGAATGCGCCCACCCGATCAGTTCGCACCACTGAACGTAAACGGCATTGTTGGTGTGCTGCAGTCCGTCAATATCGTGGCTTTGCGGAACCACGGGCCAAGTGAATGCGTTTGGATAGTCCCAGAGCATAGGCGCCCTTTCTGCTGAACAAAATTGATGATCTTAGCGGCGCGCTGCTTGCAGTCGGCACCCGCGCCGCATTGGCAGCCCTGCCGCAGGGATCGTGATCCATTACCATGGTCTTTTGACCAGAACCCAAACTTGCTCCGACCTGAGCCGGAGTCCTGCATTGGAACATTGCCATGTCCGTTTTTTTCGATATCACGCACAGCACCCACTACCGCTATGCCCGGCCGGTGACGCTGGGCGAGCACCGGGTGCTATTTCGCCCGCGCGACAGCCATGACCTGCGGGTATTGGCAACCGACATGCGTGTCACGCCCACGCCCATGGACATCCGCCTGATCCAGGACGTTTACTCCAACTCCGTCGCACTGGTGCAGCCACAAAGCCCGGCAAGCGAACTCAAAGTGGTATGTTCCTTTTCGGTTGAGCACACCGGCACGCGCGCCCTGGACTTTGCCTTGAGCCCGCGGGTGCAAAATTTTCCCTTTGACTACGACACCGAGGAGCAGCTGATGCTCGCGCCTTACCTGAGCCCCTATTACGACGACCCGGGCGAGGTACTGGGCACCTGGGCCAGTCAGTTCACCGGTGGCCAGCAGGTCATCGGCACGCGTGATCTGCTGCTGGTGATGACGCAGTTCATTCGCGATACCTTCCTGTACCGGGCTCGGTTCGATGAGGGCGTGCAAACACCACATGAGACGCTGCGGCTGCAAAGCGGCACCTGCCGTGACTTCGCCACTTTGATGATTGAGGCGATCCGCCATCTGGGCTATGCGGCGCGTTTTGTCTCGGGCTACCTGTACACGCCAGCGCTTGATAGCGGACTGCAACCGGCCATCAGCCCCGGTGCCACACACGCTTGGGTGCAAGTCTACTTGCCCGGGGCCGGCTGGATTCCGTTTGACCCCACCAACAATCTGGTGGGCGGCACCGACCTGATTCGCGTTGGCGTGGCGCGTCACGCCAGCCTAGCGTCTCCGGTCAGTGGCTCCTGGACCGGCGCGCCCGGTGACTACCTCGGCATGGAAGTCGATGTGCAGGTACGCAGACGCCCCGCTTGAACGGCACGCGTGCCCTGCGCGCTACCGGCTGCCAACCGATCAGACGGTGGCGAATCGACCCTGCAGGTAGCTGATGATGGCGCCAGATTCATACAGCCACTGGCTGTTGCCGGCGGTATCGGTGATTTTCAGGCAGGGCACTTTGAGCTGCCCGCCCTGACGCTCCAGGACTTCGCGATTCGTGAGGTCATGCTGGGCGTCGCGTCGTTCAACGTTCAAAGACAGGCGCCGCATTTCCTGGCGCACCTTGATGCAAAAAGGACAGGTCGAGAATTGGTACAAAGCCAGGCTGGCGCACTGCTGGTCAACCTGCGCCTGCAAAGCAGGCGGGCGCACCAGCCCAACCGGATGCGTGAGCCGCTCGCGCAGCAACATGACGGGGCCAAGCACCAGCCGCAGGGTCTTAAAAAAAGTTCTGATAATGAATTTCATAGGGCATAGGGAGTGTTCCGGTAAGCATAACGTATGGATTTGGCCCGATGATTGCCAGTCCGATAATCGGAGCTAATCAATTCTTCGAGAGGCCACACCATGTCAACCACCATTCCCGCTACCTTGATCCCCGGCGACGGCATTGGCCCCGAAATCGTCGACGCCACCATCGCGGCGCTCGACGCGCTGCACGCACCCTTCGTTTGGGACCGTCAAATCGCCGGTCTAGGCGGCATTGAGGCCGCAGGCGACCCACTGCCAGCGGCCACGCTTGACAGCATCCGGCGCACGCGTCTGGCGCTGAAGGGGCCGCTGGAAACGCCGTCGGGCGGCGGCTACCGCTCGTCGAACGTGAGACTGCGCGAGGAGTTTCAGCTATACGCCAACCTGCGCCCCGCCAAGACCATTATCCCGGGCGGCCGTTTTGACAAAATCGACCTCGTGGTCGTGCGCGAGAACCTGGAGGGCCTGTACATCGGCCACGAAGCCTACATCCCGATCGACGGTGACCCGCGTGCCGTGGCCATGGCCACAGGCATCAATACCCGGGCCGGAGCCCGGCGTTTGCTGGAGTTTGCCTTTGAACAGGCGGTTGCGACCGGCCGCAAGAAGGTCACAATCGTGCACAAGGCCAACATCATGAAGGCGCTGACCGGCCTCTTCCTTGAAACCGGTCTGGAACTGTACGAGCGCAAGTACAAGGGCCAATTTGAACTCGATACCGTGATCATTGACGCCTGCGCCATGAAGCTCGTCATCAACCCCTGGCAGTTCGACATGCTGGTCACCACCAACCTGTTCGGCGACATCCTGTCCGACCTGGTCGCCGGTCTGGTCGGCGGCCTGGGCATGACGCCTGGTGCCAACATCGGCGCCGATGCGGCGATCTTCGAGGCGGTGCATGGCTCGGCCCCGGACATCGCCGGCAAGGGCATTGCCAACCCTATTGCCCTGATGCTGGCCGCCGCGATGATGCTCGACCACTGCAAGCTGCCCGATTTGGCGCTGCGGCTGCGCCAAGCCATTGATGACACGCTGAACATCGACAAGGTGCGCACTGGCGATTTGGGTGGCACGGCCAGCACCGCCGCGTTCACGAAAGCACTGGTCAGCCGGATCAGCGGCGGCAACTGAACCCCTGAGGGCTTCAAGGTCAGGTCAGTCGACGCCCCGTCAAGCGTGACGCCAGGAACCAAAGCGCCAGCATTGGCGCCTCATCATTGCATCTAAAAAATGTAGCGCACTAACCAGTATAGACGCGGGCTAGAGGCTGAAAACGTCTATAAGTTAAGGCAAAACCGTAGCGTGGAAAAAAGCACTAGGGCGTGCTGTACCCGTCTTCCATGGCCTTGTGCAAGATACCCAGCACGGTGTTCAAGTCTTCAATCGGCACCTGGCCCGGCGCTGAACTGCTGGCGCCTACGGCAAAGCTCAAGGCTGAGCCGAAGGCCCAGCCAAACAGGCGCGTGAGCGACCCCAGGGGGCCCATCGACATACTGATCAGCGGGATTTTCAGTGTCTGGCTGGCTTGCTGCGTGGCAGCCAGCAGTATCAAGACATCGTTCGGGTCGCGCGGCATCACCGCCACTTTGGCCACGTCGGCGCCCAACTGTTCAGCCATCAGAAACTTGCTCACCAGGGTTTCCAGCGCTGGCGTGCAGCTGAAATTATGGAAAGACAGCACCAGCTTGATGTCGTTGGACTGGGCGGCGGCGCGCACCCGGGCAATGTTGGCGGCGTCGTTGGCCATTTCGTAGTCGATCAGGTCAATCGCCCGGCTCTCACACAGCGCCACGTACAGGGCGATGACCTGGTCTTCGTTCAGGGCGATCTTTTCTCCGCCTTCTATGACGGAGCGGCGGGTGAACAGCAGAGGAATCTCGCCTGCTTTTCTTTTGATAGCGGCTGCCGCAGCAATGACGGCGGCTGTGTCGCCAATTTGCTCAAAAAAGTCAACCCGCCATTCCAGCACATCAGGTTTCTTGGGCAGCACCATCGCAAGCTCAGCCAGCACGTCATCGCGCGTGCGCCCGATCAAAGGGATGCAGACCAGCGGAAACTTTCCCCCTGCAATGGGTTGACCGTGGACGGTAATAGCTTTGGGTGACTGCACAATAAATTCCTCAATAAATGGTTTTTTAGGCCCAGCAGGGATGCAGGCAGACACTTCAGGTCAGATCAAGGCGACATCAGCAGGCGCTGGCCCTGTCCTCGGTGATGAATTCGCCGGGTTCCATGCGGCATCGAAGAAACCGCCTCAATCCTAAAATTTTATAACAAATTGGGCTCTAGCCCTTATGGATAAAGCGTTAACAGCTATATTAAATATAGTAATAATTCATTCATCCAGCCGACGCACCATCTCGATGTGCGAAATCCCGGCTTCCACAAAGGGGGCGCCGCGCGGAGCAAAGCCTTGCGCTGCATAAAAACCCTGTGCGCTGCTTTGGGCGTGCAACATCAGTTCAAAGTCACCACGCTCTGCGGCAGCGGCCAGCAGGGCTTGCAGCGCTGCGCGGCCCAGTTGCGAGCCGCGCAACACGCGGTGGACCGCCAGCCTGCCAATTTGACCCACGCCCGGCGCCGGTTGCAACAGCCGCCCGGTGGCCACGCTCAAGCCGAGCCGGTTGCGAACCAGCACGTGCAGCGCAGTTTCATCAAAAGCGTCCTGCTCCATCTCGATCGGAATCTGCTGCTCTTGCACAAACACTTGCTGGCGCAGCGTGCGTGCGCCCTCGCCCAGGGTTTGCCAATCGCCCACGGCCACCTCGGTCATGGCTTGACCCGCTTCATAGCCCAGCAGGATGTCGCGCAAAGACGCTGGAACTGGCCTGGACGTTTGCGTGACGGGGTCGGCAAACACGTAAACCAGCTCGCCACTGATCAAGTGCTCTTCGCCCCGAAAAATGGCGCCTGTAAACAGCATCGACGCGTTGCCGATGCGCTCGCACTTGAGCGCCACCACCAGTTGATCGTCCAAGCGCGCCGACGCATGAAATTCCAAAGTCGCTTTCTTGACGTACAAGTCGCCTTGGAGTGCCAAAAAAGTGGCCTCATACGGCAACGCCAGCGCCCGCCAGTAGTCGGAGATGGCGGTGTCAAAGTATGTTGTGTATGACAAATAATTTAGGTTAGAATCGACATGTATGACTGACTGAATAGATCGTTTTACTGGGGAAATAAATCGAAAATCAGTTCTGGTTAGGGAACAATATGTAGTCATCGTGTGATATTAATGCTTCACTAGGGGCTTAAAAGGGGGGTTATGTCACAACACTTGGGTAAGTGCTTGTTCAAGTCGAAGCCCTATCAGTTGAAGATCGACATAGACGTTCAGCGAGATTCCCATTCAAAATACCAAACTGGGTCACACTCGCGACCGGATCTTACAGGTGCATATTCTGGGCTATCGTGTTCACCATTTCAAATTCGTGCTGTTCACACGTTCCGGCACCATGATGAGCGCGCTGGCAAATTGTTCATTCGATTGACTCCCACGGGCAACAATGCTGCGATACCCGCCTGTCAAACTGGTGAAATGGTTTTCCGGAAATGCCCATTGCAGACAGCCATCTTGCAAAATTTGTCTACCGTTTGCAGTCGTTCAGTCGCCCAACTTGAAGGGATTGCTTCAACTTCGGTTGTGCAGCGGTAGCTCCCGGTGTTACGCGGTGACCGTAAGCACGGTACTTGCCATTTTTCAGTCATTCCAGCCGGCAGGACGCGCTGGCGCCGATAGCAGCTTTGCGAAGCAGTTCCGACGTATAAGCCACACGGCGCCATCTGGGCGCCGGCGTGCGCTGCTAAACTCGAATTGCTGCGACACAGATCGCATTAAAACAAGAATACGGACTTAAAAATGCGACAAGTTGGTTTCTTAATCGTCGGTGAGGCCGTCACCGTCGTCGATGCGGAAGTCCCTGCGGACGCTGCTTTGCCCATCACGATTTTGTCAGACACGACCTGGCCCTTGCAAAAAGGTGAGCGCGGTCCGGCATTGAATGTCCTTCACCAACGGTGTGCTAGCTACTTAAAAGAGAACAAGGTCGACTCCGTGGTAATCAAAGCGAGCGCCGTTCCCCAAGGTGCAGCAAGGCTCGCCCTACTGGAGAGCGCCGAAGCGCGCGGCGTTGTTATCGCTGCTGCGGCATCAGTGTGCAACGTTAAGATCATTTCCAAGGCGGTGATCAGCCGGACGTTTGGTGATCGCAAGGTCGATGACTATCTACGGGACGATGATTTCTGGACGAAGGATGCGGTGGGCCTTAAACGCAAGACGAGTCGTGAGGCTGCGTTGCTAATTATCGCGTCCAGGAGGAATTGATGGCGACGATAGTGCCGGCGCTGACTATAGGCGCGAAGCTTGGGAATGGCTTCTTCGGAGAGGTGTTTCTTGGCCAAGACAGTGTGCACGGCAGAGTGGCCGTGAAGGTGCTCGCGCGCAAACCCGGACAGGCTGACAACGACTGGTTCAACTGCAAGACCAGCTTTTTGGCCGAAGCTCAGAACCTTTCTAAGGCTCAGCACAGAAACGTCGTTCAAGTTCACCACATTCAAGAGCTCCCAGACGGCAACAGCATTCGCTTCTGCATGGCCTACTGTCCCGGTGGTTCCCTTCAGAGTACGTTCGACGACGGTCCGATGCCGCTGCTTAGGGTCCGGGACGTCGGGACCGAAGTGTCGCTTGGCCTTGGAGCACTGCACGCGCGCGGCATGCTCCACCGCGACATCAAGCCTGGAAACATACTGATTGACGGCGCGGGTGTTGCGCAACTCGGTGATTTTGGGCTGGTGACCGACAACCTAGTCATGGGTTATGCAGAGCAGGCCGGGTACGCGGATCACGTCGCCCATGAGGTTTGGCTCGGAGGCGGGACCAGCGTCAAGACGGATATCTGGGCCTTCGGCATGACGATGTATCGCCTGCTACACGGAAAGACATGGTACGAAGAGTCACCGGCACCTCGCTTCGTAGTGCGCAACGGGCAGTTCTCGGAATCACTTGAGTGGCTTCCGCACGTGCCTAAGACTTGGCGTCGAGCGATTCGCAAAATGCTTAACGATGATCCGGCACTTCGTTACCAAGCGGCTGCTGAGGTACTCAACGGGCTCTCGATGCTACCCACGGTCAGCTGGCACACCATCGTTACTCCGAACTCAGTGCGATGGGAGCAAGCTATTGTCGGCAGGTCAAAGGTGGTCGAGTGGACCAGACACGACGCGCGTCGACACGAGTGGAAGGCGTGGAGTGAACCCAATGGGACGACCGGAAGGACAAGGACTCTCGGTGAATCCAAAGGGATCGTCCCCAAGCGACAGGCGATAAGAGAGTTGGAGCAGTTTTTCGCTGTTTAGACGCTCAAGCCGATCGGCGCAATCGCGGCAAAATGTGCGCGCCGGTTACGTCATCCAGCGTCAGCGGCCTATGCCCGAAAGCCTTAGCTGCAACGACACGCCTGGATTTGGAGCACGCGCAACAATAAGAATTGTCTGCAACAACGCCCTCTTCCGGTTGCCAGTATCGCTGACAATAACGGCAACGGGGAGGCGAAGCGGTCAAATTTGTGGATTTCTTGCTCATGGCTTTTCCACTTTCTAGCATCGTAAAGAGCTTTTGGATAATGCCGCCTAATTTTACTGGTTACACATACAGTGTAGACCTTGGGCGCCGCGTACGCAACTGCATTTGAATGAAAAACCTGAAACAGCAAAGGCCCGGGCACTGTGAGTAACACGCAGGGGAGGGACGCAATCGAAATACCTCGCCTCGCCGGACACTGCAGCTTGCGTCCACCTCCGTCTGCCAAGCATTGGCCCTTTTTGGCAGAAAGCCGACGGCCAGTTTGAAAAAGTGGCTGCCAGACCAGTCCGATACCTAGAGGAGCTTTCTTAAAGGCCTGCATGCGTCACGCCAACATCGAACTGCCGACCAGAAAGCGCAATCGCATCCAGAGCAAGACGCCCCGTACGGACGTCTACTGGTGCTCTTGCGACCGTGACATGACCGTCGATGGGCAGGAATGCGGGACGTGCGGTGCGAAACGCAACGCCCACCGCGGCAAGTAGTCCGACCTTAGCTAGAACGCCTCACCCAGCCGACGCTGGCCTTCGAGGAACATGAATATACTCAGATCGGCGGTCGGGAGACCGGGGGGAACGTCCGCCTTGGCGGCTGGGCTTTCTCGGCGAAAAAAGTTCCAGAAATCTGAAAAAGGGAAACTGCATGGTCAGCAAGAAGGCGGTGCCAGTGAAAACGGTGGCAACGAAGAAGGTCGCAGCGAAAAAAGTCGCGGCGAAGAAGGCTTCGACGAAGGCAGTGACGGTGAAGACGGTGGCGGCGAAGAAGGCCATCGTGAGGGTGGCATTCAACGAGAACAGGAACGAGAGGGGCACCGATCAGTTCGTGCGGGACCTTCTGCGCGACATCGGAGTAACGAAGCCGTGGGAGCAAGACGGCGGGCCGAGGTGGAAGCGCGACGCGCTCGCTGGCGGTTCCAAGACAAAGGATGCCAAGGGAGAAGGCAAACCTGAGTTCGTGTTCGTCGTGGACGGCTTCATCGTGATCGTCGAAGACAAGAAAGAGACGCGTTTCACGAAGTTCCTCAAAGATGGCAACGTGCTTGTCACGCATCCCCATAGGGAGACCTATGCATTCAACGGTGCGGTCCACTACGCGAGCACGATGCTTCGCAAAGGTGTGCCGCATGACAAAGGCATCTTCGCCGTCGGCATTGGAGGCGACGAGCGCCACCACGAGATAGCCGTGGCGTATGTCGCACCTGGTCAAATCAAGAGCCTAGATGACCTCGACAACCTGGATGTCTTCGCTGAGGACGCGATCGGCGAGTATCACTCGGTCGCGGTGCTCGGCAACAAGCCTCAGGCGGAAGTCCGACTCGACATGGTAAAAGCGGCTGCCTATCGCCTGCACGAGGGGATGCGCAACGTTGCTGTCGAGGGCGACCGCAAGGCTCCACTGGTTTCGGCGATCCTGCTTGCGCTTGAAAAGCCAGGCTTTTCGCTCAGCAGTCTTAGAGGGTCATTCGACGAATCTCTTCCAGATGATTGGGACGGAGCCAAGATCTACAAAGCTGCCCACGACTACATGACCTCCAAAGGATTCGGGCCCCTGCAGAAGATCGGCACATTGCTGGACCAGTTTTCGTTCATCAGGCAAGCGCCGAGCCTCAACCGCATCAACAATGAGTTGGGGATGACGCCGCTTCGGCATTTCGCGAAGATCCTGAAATCGGACGTGCAAAAGGTCGTCACTGACCCGTCGATGATCTCGTTCGACGTGCTTGGCAATTTTTACCACGAATTCATCTCATACGGGGGCGGCGACGGGAACACGCTTGGCATCGTGCTCACCCCGGAACACGTCACGACGCTGATGGCCGAACTCATCGACGTCGGCGCAGGCGACTGGGTGATCGACCCCGCTGCAGGAACGGCCTCGTTCTTGATTGCAGCGATGCACAGGATGTTCATAGACGCAGGCGACGACGAGACGATCAAGGACGACATCCGCAAGAACCGACTGCATGGCATTGAGCTGCAAGACAAGCTCTTCGCCATCGGTACAACGAACATGATCTTGCGGGGCGACGGCAAAGCAAATTTCCGCCGCGATTCCATCTTTGAGGCGCCAATGCATGAGATGCGTGGCGACAGGCAGGGCACCAATGGCAAGTGGACCCCGGGTCACGGGTTCACGAAGGCGCTCTTGAACCCTCCTTATTCGCAGGCCAAGGACGCAGTCACGCGCCACCTTTCGGAGCTGGCCTTCATCGAGAAGGCACTGTCATTCTTGAACCCGGGCGGTCGCCTGGCAGCTGTCGTCCCTCAGTCGACGATGGTTGGCAAAACCGCGGAGGACAGGGCCCGGAAGGTTGCGATCATGCGGAAACATTCGCTCGATGCGGTCATCACGTTGAACATGGCTACATTCGCCGACTCGGGCGTTTCGGTCCATCCGGTCATCGCACTGTTCACTGCCGGCAGGCCGCATTCGGCAACCGCCAAAGTCAAGTTCGTGGATTTTCAGAAGGACGGTTACAAAGTTCTGATTCACCGCGGTCTTACGGACGATGGAACGGCAGCTTCTCGGCGCAAGCATTTGCTTGAAGTCCTTAAAGGCGACACGATCGAGGAAACAAAATTCATCGTCCGCTCGGAGGCGACGGCCCAGGACGAGTGGCAGCATTCATATTTCTACTTCAACGACTTGCCGCCAACCTTGAATGATTTCAAGACAACCGTGGCGGACTTCCTCGCATGGCAGGTTGACATGCATGCTCACGGCAAGGGCGACATTATCACCCCCGACGAGATCGATTTGGTTGCTCTCTTTGATGGAGCTACCGACGACGACGGAGCGATCAAAGAATGAGCCTCTACGACGAATTTACATTCGCGCCGGTATACGTCGTCGCCGTTGAGGGGCAGCACGACGGGATCTTCCTCCCTCATAAGGGCAAGCGGCTGGTCGCAAGGGCCAGGCGTTCGGGCCGCACCCCATTCGTTGGCGCCTCGCGGATGAATAACAGCATCACCGACTTCTCTGACACACCTCCGCTCTTTCCGGGAGGGTGGGTGACTCTCATTTACAACGGCGACGGAGGAACCGGACAGGCCAGATACCAGCCCGCTCCGTTCAGCGCGTCGGACGATGTGATCGCGTTGGAGCCCATCTCCGGACTGGCTTCTGAGCCCGCCCTGCTGTTGATTGCGAGCATGCTCACACAACAATGCGTCCCTAAGTTTGGGTTCGGCTACAAGCTCACACTGGATCGGCTGGATCGCCAGAAGATCATGGCGCCCGTGACGACCGACGACAGCGGCGAGCAGGTGGTCGACTGGCTCGGGTTGGCGCGCCTCGGCGAGTCCTTGTTGAGGGATGCAAAGAAGCGGGCGCGGACCGTTCGAACGTCGACCCCGACGGAACGGACAGCGCCCCCGGCGCTGACGTTCGCTCCGATGCTCATCACCGACGTCTTCGAATCGATGCGGGCAACAGCGGCGTGGTATGACAGGGCAACCCTGAACATGACAGGCAGGGCGACTTATCCATTCGTCTCACGGGCTAGCGAGAACAACGGAATCGTTGCAACTTGTCCTCGGCAAGTGAAGGACCCCGAGCCCGGAAACGCCATCACGATAGGACTGGACACACAGACGATCGCGTATCAGCCAGCGCCTTTTTACACGAGCCAGAACATCCAAGTGCTGCGGCACGATCGTCTAGACGTCGACAGCGGGCTTGTCCTGGTGACGCTGATCAGGAAGCAGATGAGCAAGTTTGGCTGGGGCGGGAACGGGGCGACCCTTGGACGCCTTCGAAAGACTCGCATCATGGTGCCTGTGGAGACCGGTGCCGATGCCGATCGCAAGGTGGTCGTCGATTGGGAAGGGATGAGCAGCTTCGGCAGTTTCCTTCGCGCCGAGGCGGAGCGCTCGATCGACGCTGTGCTTGGAAATCCGGATGAGCTGGCTGGTCAGCAATAGGAGGCCGCTGCGCCAGCCGTGAATGGCACACCGATCGATGATTGTCTTGGCTCGGGTTACAGGGATGCCTTGCGCTCAGAAGCTGGCCCTGATCCAGTCAGTATCCCGTGCAGGAGGATCGCTTCGATGATGGAAAGCCGTCCCTTGGACTGGTCTTTGGTCTCATGATTCGCCATTGGCAACACACCAAAAATTGGAACTTTGCACGCAACAGTAATGCGCGCCGTTGAAACTGCATACCGAGCCGCAATGACGCGGTGATTTATGGACAAGATCACCGGGTCACTGCTTGATCATTCCCTGCCTATCCGGTTCATTGCCAAAATGGCAACCGGTATCAGCTGCCCCCTGGAATGCGGACCCAAGTTCACTCGGAAGATACTCGCCTTAGACGACCCCGGGGCTTGCCAATCTGGGTGTTTGGCAATCAACCGGATAGGCAAGGATCATTCATACTTAACCTGGCCAAAGCGATGGGAATTGCTGCGCACTTCGGCAGGTGCCGGAGCTGTGTCCATCGGCAAAACTGCTCGACGTGTTGGCCGCGATGTGAAGGCTGTTCACGGTGATCTCCAGGCCATGTCGGGATGTGGTTTGTTGGTCAAAACCGAAGACGGGATTGCGTTCCGCTACGACGCCGTGCATCTGGACTTCATGCTAAAAGCTGTCTGAAGCTGGTGCGCTTTGGTGATCTCTTCCAGAGCCTCCGGCTTCAAGGAGCGAACAGCCGCGGATCGAACGTAAGTCAAACGACACCGCCATACTTGATCGCCAGCAGGATGTCCTTCACACGTTGCGCTCCAAACGGCGTCTTGGCTGCTGCCAGTGGCGTCTCGCCATCGAGCATCGGGTGCGCCCTGCGAAACCAAGCGGATTCCGCCGCCTCGGTCGCGAAAGTCTTAGCCGCTATCCCGTCGAGTTCCAATAGGCGCAAAACGTTCTCCCCCGCATCGGTCGGGCATGTTGCGATCCGGGTTGGCGCGCTCGGCGATCGCGGCACGGTGATAACCTTTTTCATGCCGTAATTAAGGCATATCAATGCGGCATTTGCAACGTTTTCCGATGTCCGCCGTCTCCGCCGCCATAAACCAGTTCAGCTCATCCAAGCCTTCAAGTTTTTCCACTGCGACTTCCAGCCGCGACTGCGCCGACTAAACGCAATGTCATCCCAGGAGTTCGGAAAATTGCTGCCTGTTCGGGCCGCGCGCGCTGGCCGCTCGCCTTCTTCGGTAACCACCAAAGCGTTCATGCGACGCTCAGGGGTGGTGTGGATGCTCCGAAAGTATTGCCTGCCGCCCCGCGATTTATGAACATTTGGCGCCGGGACCCCGCAAATCCCCTTGGACTTGCCACCAATCACCCATTCCAACCGGGCTCAAATGACCAATGACAATTTTTCCAACGACGCCACAGCGGTGGCTCTCGACCTGTCCAAACTGGATTCGGAAATAACCTACGCACGCAGTGCCCTGAGAACCCCGGATGAATTGCGACAAGCCAACAGTCGGGGCACCCGGATCCGAATGTTGCGACGATGCGCTCGGTCACGTCGCCCGATTCAGCCAACGCTCAACATCGAACAAACAGGCTCACAAGGTTGATTTACATGCGCAACACCATGCCTGCTGGGGCATCGGTCACGATCATTGGCATCGGAGCGCAAGTGCGCTGATGTGATCCATGCGTTGACGGCGTTTCGGGTTGGCTCTGTAATTTCAAACTGAACCGGCCGAGACGTCTTTTATTGCATCACCATGGCGCGCGGAGCAACACGATCGCCGTGACAAATGTCATTGACATGCAGCTTTAGCAAGTCGCAGCCACGCAACTTGCTGTCGATTCCGAGGTTGAAAAGAGCCAGTTCACGAACACGGTGCTGCAACTGTAGGCGTGTTCGGATAGCCCAGATTTCATTGACTTTGAACGGAGCCTTTTGGCCGACCAGTTTGCCTTTGTTCCATGACGTATGGCTTTTGCAGGTGCTTGTTTGTTCCATGATGAATCTCCAGAGAGTTGATGGGAGATCCACTGTCCGCCTAAGCGCGGTCAATCGTCAACCGACAAAGTTCCCGCCGTCATGATTTCGTTCAGGGACGGGGGCAAATGGTTGGAGATCACGGAAAATACGGGCATTAGCGTGTCAGTTGACCGTCATGACCTGGCAGGGAGTGGTCGGTCAACCAGACCGATTGGTGGCTGACAAATGGAATGCAGTTTCCCCAAATTCTTATCAGACACTGTGCCATGGTGAGAATAGTCATCTTTGACGTTTAGGGTTTGAGCAACTCACACACATCAACCCCGAGCGCCCATGCTATTCGTTCAATGTTGTCCAGTGAGACGTTTCTTTCTCTTCGTTCAATTGAGCCAACATAAGTCCGGTGCAGTTCAGCTACATCGGCCAGCGACTCCTGTGACATTCCTTTTGCCGAACGCAGGGTTCGGATGTGGCGCGCAAGCCTATGTCTGGCAGTTTCAATCGTAATCTTCTGATCCTTCATGGAGCAGAAGCTTCGAATGTTGATGCTTTTGAGTCTACAGACTTAGAGTAGCATTATTGATTTCAATAGACATATGAGGCTTCAGCAATGATTAATATTCAAGCAACCAATTTCAAAGGGCTCATTGCCACAATTGAAGGCAAATCCCGTGCGGCGGCTTTGCCGAGCAACCTTCTAGATCCCTACCTCCATCAAATTGGGCGAGATCTCAGGATAGCAGAGCTCTACCTGCGAGGAGACTACACGAAAGAGCCATATATAAGTGGGATTTTGTATTTGATAGCTCACCTAATGCGCGAACGCATGCGTGAAAACGGCCATGAAGTCACAAAACTGAAAGTAAATGAAGACTTATTTCATGTCTTGATGAAGATTTATCAGCGCTATATTGAACGTGAAATTGTGGCTCGCGTAGTGGGCGGACGGTGTGAGGAGGATGGTGACGAAATGCTGTGTGCCTTGGATCTACAAATAGCCTCATTTTCCGAAAATGAGCATTTCGTTTCATCGTGACCGCACAACCCAATGGAATGGACGCCCCCACCCTAATCGGCATCATTTGTGCCAAAGTGGAGTTGCGCATCAAACATTTGAACTGAATAGGAGGGTCGTAGGCTGGTCGCCCGCCAGGTAATGATGCCGCAGGCCAGATGCAAGAAGGCAAGATAGTTTTCGGCCTTCTTGGCCCACCGGATCAGCAAGCCGCGATATCGGTTCAGCCATCCATGTGTGCGCTCAACCACCCCAGCGCCGGGCACGGTAGCCCAGTTCGCGAATGTCCCGTTGCTCTTCGCCGCGGCTGCGCAGGTGCCCGCCCAGTACCGCTGGGGCTCGCGCGCTCGTGGTCAAGGGCAGGCATCATACAACCCTAAACTGTTGCGGACTTTCAATGTGGCTGACTGAATCTGCGGAACGGGCCAGAAGCAGCCCCAGCCCGAACGCATTTTTTGCCCTTGACCCGGGCCCTTGCTCTGGCTGCGACGGAGCTCCCAGCACCATAAACAGGCGCGCGGCTTACTTCCCGCGCACCGAACAATCGAGCACGTGGATCGTGATCGAGCGCCTCTCTTCCTCCGACAAGCCCGCTTCCAGCAGCGCCTGGAGTTCCTCGGGCGTCTCCAATCGAACGCCCGACAGCGGGAGTGGGATGCGTTTCGGCTCTCCCAGCCAGAGCACCAAGTAAATGCCCAGCCCGCTCGCCCGAGGGTCGGTCGCATAGCGCGCCATCAGTTGCCCCCGAGCGGCCGTCCAAAGGTCCTTGTGGCGATCCAGCTTGACTTCGATCGGCACACCGCCCAGTGAGCCAGCAGTGCACCACACGTCGGAGCGCTTGTCGTCGGCGTGGTGGGTCTCGGGGAAGCAGGTCACCCCGAATCGCTCCAGTCGAACCCGCAACTGGTCGGCGAAGGTATTGCGGCAGAGCTCTTCATGTCGCGGCGTCGTCGCCTTCTTGTGTGAATCGGCGTTCCAGTATTCAAGATTCAGGTTCAGGTCGCTGTGGCGAACCTGTTCCTTCAGATCTTCGATGGTGTCGTTCACGACGGCGGCGATCTCGGCCGGGCTGGAAGGCGCTCCCTGCTGCAAGGCCGTGCAGACCTGCGGCCACGTGGGCCGCTCATACGTTGCGTCACGCCGAACGACCTGCTGGGCCGCACGGGCCGCTTGCAAGTTTGGTATCCATTGAGACAGTGCCGGAAGGCTCTCAAGGCGTTGTAGCATCTGGGCGCTCTCCGCATCCGGCCTGCCTGCCAAGTCGTTGAGGAAGCGCTTGACGAGATCCGCACTATTCATCTCGCGGCTCACCCGGCCAGAGCCGGTGAACTGTCGGGGCGAACAACCGCCCGCGAAATGCTCGGTCAAGAATCCCAGTACGTTCGACGGCTGCGGAACGCCGTCGCCGTCCACCTCGCGGTGGTAATGTAGGAAGTCGGCCAGGTATTGGGACGCAGGCGGCCGGCGTTGCAAGTAGCAACTCGCGAGCGGCAGGTAGTAATCCGGGTCCAGGAGCAGGCCCGCTGCAAGCCAGCAGGCGCGCTGTGGTCCGTCCACTTTCGGCGCCTCGAGCCGAACCTGAATGAGGGGAAGCAGCTCGTCACGCACAGCAAGCGTCAGCGCCGTGTGAAGCATGTCCGAGAGCGCGCTGCGCAGGTTGGAATGTGCACGCAATGGGAATTGCGCCAAGAGCGGCAGTAGGCACCTCTTTGTGACTTCGGCATATGCTTGGTCTCGAAAGTGATGCGTGACATGGGGGCTACGGGCTTTCCATTGCATCGCGGCGGTGAGGTAGGCACTCAAGGCATCGGCCATGCATTGCGGCCGGGATGCGACGGCCGCCGCGACCCAGGTGTCGTGGTCTTCGACCGAGCGCACCAAATGGGCCACCAGTGCGGCCACGAGGCGTTCGTCGGACAGCGAGTTGAGAAGCTCTGGATTCTGGAGATAGGCCAGCTCCAGACTGATCAGCGCTGGCGCGTTCAGCACCATTACCTTGCCCTCGGCGATGGCCGCCAGGGTTTCTTCCACGGCCGGTAAGTCCTCCCGGCCAATCGTGTTGCGCAGCGCTGCGAACGCAGCTTGAACGAGTTCCACGTCGTCCGCAAAGAAATTGGTCAGCCGCTCCAGGGGCGTTTCACCGTCGATTTCGTATTGCCTGTGCTCATACACCTCGGCGACGGCAAGCAGGATGTCGAGCGGCACGAGTGGCACCCCAAAATCGGCCAGCCGTGCACGATAGAGGTCGCGCCGTTCGGCGGCTTCACGCTGGCGCTCCTGTCGGCGTGCAGCTTCGTCCAATTTCCACTCCCATTGCTCGAAACTGTAAGTAAGCCGCCCGGCGAGCGAAGATTGCCACCCCCGCGACGCCGCCAGGTTTTCGCACGCGATCAGCATCTCCTCGAGTCCGGGTCCGGGCTCGTCGGGGATCGCATGGAGAGCCTGCACGAAATACTCCTTTGCCCGCGATTCATCGTGGGTTGCCTGGGCCTTGGCCAACCACCACGCCGCCTCGTTCGCCGGTGCCTTGGTCCCGTGCAGGCGAGCCTGGGCGGGCCACACCCCCTTCTGCTTGTTCGCGTACCGGTTCAACGCGAGGTCCAGCAGCGCGAAATAGCGATTCGGGCGGGCTTGCAACCATTGATGGACCAGCTGCTTGTCATCATTCTCCAGCAGGCTCTCGGCGTGCTTGCCGCAAGCAGAGTCCAGCCAGTTCAGCAATTGCTCGTCGGGAGTTTCGTCCGCGCCTTCCTTCAGCACGCGGGCTAGCAGGCTGCCGACGACCTTGGCGTACTCACGCGGCGGGTCTCCTTTGCGTAGGTCGTTACGCGCGGCGAACGCGTCCAGTAAGCCAGGAGCCTCTGCGGCGTCGATCCGATCCAGGACGCGCCGCCAGAACATCGCGTAATTGCCGATGAGGTTTTCTCGTTTCGGCGGATGAAGAAAGGCAGGAAGATCGGTGGACGGAAGCGCTCGCGGGTACATCGCCTTGAGCAGTACGCCAAGCAGTTCGTCGTCGCTGTCCGTCACCGCGCCGGTGCCGATGTCGTCCAGCAAGGTGCGCAGGGAGGAATCAATCACGCCAACCCAGCGTTGATAGATTTTCAAGGCCCGTCCGCGCACGGCTGGCCACCGGGACGCATCCCGGACCATGGACAGCAGAAGCGGCGTCAGGCCGGTGTCCGGCGGCGCGTGGCGCAGTCCTTCGAGCAGGGCGAGCACGAGGAGTTGATGGTTCTCTGGTCGGTCGGCGTCGGCCAATCGCTGGCTGACCACCGGAAGCATCTCCGGCGTCACCAACGCCGCGAACGGCCGGCCTTCCCATTCGTACCAGCGGAACGACGCTGAACCCGCGATGTCGTTGGGTATTCCGGTCGATCGTGACCGGTCATTCCGGTTTGTCGTGACCGGCGATTCTGGTTTATCGTGACCGGCCATTCCGGCCGATCGTGACCGCCCGTTCTGGTTTATCGTGACCGCTGATTCCGGTTTGTCGTGACCGATGTCAGGGTTCAGTCTGAATGGGCCGTCATGACGCTGTAACAGGCGCTCTGGGCCATCACAGAATCGACAAGCGGCGTGCAGGCGCTGCGCATATTTATCCCAATCCATGCGGGCTAGTCTCACCAGCTTTTGCTGGAGTCGACATGCCCGATACCCGAAGGATCACTATGCGTCAAATCAAGGACGTCCTGCGCCTCAAACTCGAACTCCATCACTCGCACCAGCACGTCGCCGCTTCACTGGGCATCTCCAAAGGCGTGGTTGCCAAATACGTCAAACTGGCCAGCACCGCTGGCCTGTATTGGCCCCAAATCCAAAGCATGGACGAGACGGCGCTTCACAGCCGCCTGATGGGTGCTCCCCAGCGCGCCAGCACCTTTGTGGCGCCCGACTACGCCAAACTGCGTCAGGAACTCCAGCGCAAAGGCATGACCCTGATGCTGCTGTGGCAAGAACACAGCGAACAGCACCCCGATGAGTCCATCCACAGCTACTCCCAGTTCTGCGAGAACTACCGCCGCTTCGCCAAAACGCTCAAGCGTTCCATGCGTCAAATCCACCGCGCCGGCGAGAAACTCTTCATCGATTACGCCGGCCCCACCGTGGGCCTCACGGACGGCAGCCGGGCCCACATCTTTGTCTCGGCACTGGGCGCCTCGGGCTACACCTTCGCCTATGCCACACCACGGGAAACCATGGCCGACTGGCTCGGCGCCACCGCACAGGCCCTGCGTTTTTACGGCGGTTGCACCGAACTCATCGTGCCCGATAACCCCAAGGCCATGATCGCCAACCCCGACCGCTACGAACCCCGGGCCAACGACACGGTGCTCGATTTCGCCCGTCATTACGGCACCTCGGTGCTGCACGCCCGCCCGCGCCACCCACAGGACAAAGCCAAGGCTGAGTCAGCCGTGCAGGTGGTTGAGCGCTGGATTCTGATGCGCCTGCGCCACCACAGGTTCGAGACCGTCGATGAGGTCAACGAGGCTATTGCGCCGTTGCTGGAACAGCTCAACAACAAGCCGTTTCAGAAGCTTGTCGGATGCCGCGCCAGTGTCTTTGCCGAGATCGATGCACCGGCCCTGCGCGCCTTGCCCATGCAGACTTGGGAGATGGCGGTGTTCAAAACGGTGAAGGTTCACATTGACTCACACATCGAATTTGGCGAGCACTACTACAGCGTGCCCCACGCCTTGGTTGGGCTGTATCTGGAGGTACGCGCGACACAGCGCACCGTGGAGCTTTTGCATCGCGGCCAGCGTGTGGCCAGCCACATGCGCAGCGCTCACAAGGGTAAATTTACAACCATCACAGAGCACCTGCCTGCTGCCCACCGGGCGCATCTGCAGTGGAGCCCTGAGCGACTGATCCACTGGGGCAAAGACATTGGTGTGGCCACCGGCAGTTTGGTCACCCGCATGTTGGTGACACGCCAGCACCCCGAGCATGGCTACAGGGCCTGCCTGGCCCTGCTGTCACTCGCAAAACGCTATGGCAAAGCACGGCTGGAAGCGGCCTGCCTGATCGCACTGGAGCTGGGCACCACCAGGAGCGCCGATGTGCGCGAGATTCTGGCCAACGGGCGTGATCAAGCGGCGCCCAGCACCACTTCTGATTGGGTCAGTCCGGTGCACGCCAATGTGCGTGGTCCAGCCCATTACCACTGATGGCCGTTACGCGATAACGACAAGCAAATACGACAAGCAAATCTCAAAAAATCAAACACACAAAGCAAAGAAATACACCATGATGATAAACACGACATTGGAACAACTGCGCAGCCTCAAACTCGCTGGCATGGCCACAGGCTTGCAAGAGCAACTCACCCAGGCCGGCATGACGGGCATGAGCTTTGAGGAGCGACTGGCCCTGCTGGTGGACCGTGAGGTGCATTGGCGCAGTGACAAGCGCCAAGCGCGCCTGCTCAAGGCGGCTCACCTGAAGTACCCGCAGGCGTGCATTGAAGACATTGACACGCGCCCCGGGCGTGGCCTCGATCGCAGTGCGGTGATGAGTCTGGCGCTGGGCAATTGGATCGAGAGCGGCCACAGTGTGCTGATAACCGGCCTGACGGGTGCGGGCAAGACCTGGCTGGCTTGTGCACTGGCCCAGTACGCTTGCAGGCGCGGCCATACCGCGCTTTACCAGCGGGTGCCCCGGCTGGGGGAGGAACTGCGCATTCGTCACGGTAACGGCACCTTTGGCAAGTGGCTGATCACCCTTGCAAAAACAGATGTGTTGCTGCTGGACGATTGGGGGATGGCCGGTATTGACAGCCAGACACGGGCGGACTTGTTGGAGATCATTGATGATCGTGCGGGCAACAAGGCGACCATCATCACCAGCCAGTTACCCATTGAGCACTGGCACGCGTGGATCGGCGACGCCACCATAGCGGATGCGATTCTGGACCGGGTGATGCAGAAGAATCACCGTTTCAACCTGATGGGTGACTCGCTGCGGGGCAACGCAAAATCGAGCCCAACGGCAACACGGCAGGCTAGCCAAAAATCCGCCTGATCAGGCAAGGCAAAAGGGCAGCTCATGCAGCGCGTGTGACTCTCGCCCGCCGTGGATAACTGATCTGCCCACAGGACGAGCCTGTGGACAGCCGGCGGTACCCGCCGGTGCATCAGTTACCCACCGCTCCCCGGCATTTCGCCTTCGGCCTGACGCGCTGGCGCTTGCCCGGGGCAGCGTCCTGCCCCGCCCCTACGGGCTTCGCCCGGGGGCCCCACCCCCGGACTTATTGAATTCCCATTTGAAACTCCAAAAACAGCCAAAACCGGGCGCCGTTTGTAGCCGTGCGCACCGCCCGCCTACAATTTGCGCAGCGCAACTCTTGCACGCTGCGCAACCGGTCACGATCGACCGGAATCAGCGGTCACGATCGCCGGAATACGCATTTGACATTGTTCTCGCTGCAATAGCCGGTATCGGCAATCAGGGTTGAGGCCGTGCCAAGCTTTGCCTCCTGCGCTTGCAGGACCTTGAGCATCGGCTGGACTTGTTGCTTGTCATTGGGCGCTTGCGTCAAGGTG
>VMTC01000041.1 GCA_013791765.1 Rhodoferax sp. | reverse complement strand
TCCCCCGCCGCGGCCATTGGCAATGGTGCCCCCCAAAAAGAGCCAATCGACCTTGCTGCAGTCGCCACTGCCCTTGAAGATCATGGGAATGGCGCGCTGTAGCGGAAAGGTCTCGATCATTCCGTAAAAGTCACGGCCACAGCTAGACACCTCAGGTGGATACCACTGCAACCAGCTTTGCCGGGCAGCCACGTAGGCACCAAAGCCGCTGGCGACCAACATTAGAAAAGTGCCACCAATATTCAAACTTTTTCGACTGCTAGCCCCCGTCAATGCTGCGATTAAAGCTACTAAAACGAGAGCGTAACGTTGAACGATACACATCGGACAGGGCTCCAGGCCCACGACATGCTGCAAATACTGGCCAAACGCCAGCATGCCAATGCTCGCCAGACAGACGAGCGCAAGAATGCGGCGAGGAGAATTATCCAACCAGTCGTTCAAAAGCGGAAAGCTCATCACGGTCCTTCAAGGAGTGAATCATGGGCGAAACGCCCGAAGATTTGGGCCGGCTCAAGGAAATAAGTTCCTACGTCCCTGCAAATCCGTCTGCACTCAGACGATCAACCCGCCGCAGCCTCGTCCGCTGCCTTGCAGGACGGTGAGCACACCGCCTGGGACTTGCCAAGTATTTTGCGCGTGACCATCTGCGAGCGAGCACGATGCTTGCCACACAGGAAGCACGACATGGTCGCGGCCCCGAACGACGTCGCCGCCGTGAAGGGAGAACCCGATACTTTGGATTTGTAACGCAGGCCATCGGCCAGCATTTTGGTTTTTGTGTCTGCTTTTGCCATAGCTTGTATTTTACTTCAGTGTCAGAAGGCGCGGTAACTCACTCCCTGATTCAGACCAGACAAAGGCAACGGCCTCTAAAAGCTTGCTAAAGTCGCGGCTTCGTCAAAAATTCAGAAAAAGGCTCAAATGGCACGCACTGTGAACTGCATCAAACTTGGCAAGGAAGCCGAAGGTCTGGATTTCCCCCCCTACCCTGGCGAGTTGGGTAAGCGTATCTGGGAAAGTGTCAGCAAGCAGGCCTGGGCCGACTGGTTGAAGCACCAAACCATGTTGGTTAATGAAAACCGCCTTAATCTGGCGGACGCCCGGGCGCGTCAGTACTTGGCGCGCCAGATGGAAAACCACTTTTTTGGTAGCGGCGCCGATGCCGCCCAGGGTTACGTACCGCCCAGCCCTTGAAGCGGGTTGCGCAGGGCTGAACTCATGGTGGCCAGTTGCCTGAAAGCGTGCGGTCTTCCCCAGGCTTGGCGCGGGCAAGACGCCTGGCGCGTCCTGGAAACCCATTTTGCCGATGGGTTCAACTTTCTGAACACCTGGCGGGCTTGGCGCAACGATCCGCTCAGGCCCAGAATGCTGCACTTTGTTGCAGTGACCACCACACCACCGGGCATCGATGAATTGCTGGCCGGTAAGGAGTCATGCCCTGAACATCTGCTGCTGGCCAATGCGTTGGCGCTGCAGTGGTCGGGTCTGTTGCCTGGTTTTCACCGGCTGGCCTTCGAGGGTGGTCATGTCTTGTTGACACTGTGCGTGGGCGACTTGACCGCGATGTTGCGAGCGCAGCAGTTTGTCGCTGATGCGGTTTACCTTGTTGCGCAGCCGGCCGACGGACCCCACCGCACCGCAAACTCAAACTGGAATGTCTGGACCGCCAAAGCATTGGCACGCTGCTGTCGACGCGGCACGACGCTGGCAGGCGTCCTTGAGGTAGATCACTTGTGCACCGATTTGACGCAGTGCGGGTTCGAGATAGTGTCTGACCCGCCTAGCGTGCGAGCAACATCCGTCAAGGCAGCGCTGCGCGCACGCTTCAATCCACGCTGGCCGATCAAAAACACCCGTAGGTCATTGCCAGGGCGTGCCATGTCAATTGACAACTGTGCCGTCGTTGGTGCGGGCCTTGCAGGAGCCAGCGTGGCCGCATCCCTGGCGCGGCGCGGCTGGCAAGTTCAGGTATTGGACCAAGCGCAGGCGCCAGCTGCTGGCGCGTCGGGCTTGCCGGTAGGCCTTTTGGTACCCCATGTATCTACTGACGACTGTGTACTCTCGCGTCTGTCGCGCAGCGGCGTGCGGCTTATGCTGCAACAAGCGCGAAGCCTTTTGCGGCAAGGACAAGACTGGGAGCCCACTGGCACCCTGGAGCGCCAACTGGACCGCTCGCCGGGCCCGCCCGACATCTGGCACCCGCAAGCCGCCTGGCTTAAACCTGCCCAACTGGTGCGAGCCTGGTTGGCGCAACCCGGAATTACTTTTCAGGGTGGCGCCACAGTAGCCTCGCTTCGTCAATGTGGGGATGCATGGGAGTTGCTGGACCGCCAAGGCAATATCCTGCACTGTGCCAAACGGGTGGTTTTCGCCAACGCGGGAGGAGCCACTGCGCTGCTTAAATCGGTGCAAGTCGACCTGCCGGCCCTGGGGGTTTGCGTCAACCAATTTCCTGACATGCGGGGCGTGCGGGGCCAAGTATCGTGGGCCATGCACAAGGCGTTGCCGAACGCGGCATTCCCGGCCTGTCCGGTCAATGGCGCGGGCAGCATCGTGCCTTGCGTGCCGATAGAGACGAGCGACGTCCAGGGCATTGCCTGGTTTGTCGGCGCCACTTACCAGCCAGAGGGTCAGCCAGCCCTGTCGGACCAAACAAATCATGCAGCCAACCTGGCGCGCCTGCACAAGCTGAGCCCTAAATTGGGGCAAGCACTGGCGGGACAGTTTACCGTCGACGCTGTCAACACCTGGAAGGACACGCGCTGCGTCACCCCTGACAGGTTGCCCGCCGTGGGCCCACTGGAACCCACTGAGCACCCAACCCTGTGGCTGTGTGCAGGCATGGGATCCAGAGGTTTGAGCTTTTCAGTGCTTTGCGCCGAGGTATTGGCGGCACGCTGGAGCGGCGAGCCACTGCCGCTTGACTCAGGGCTGGCCCGCGCACTCGATGCAAGACGTGGCACGGCCTTTGATCAAATTCGGCTTGACAGATCGCTTGAACTGCCCGTATCCTGCGCGCCATGAGAATCGCCCCCTTCCTTGCCTTCCTGATTGCTTTTTTGTTTGCCGCCAGTGCGCAGGCCAGTCCATCAGGGACGAGTGATGACCTTAATGAATTTTTACTCGCCAAGGGTGTAGTTGCGCGCATAGATCAAGTACGACAGTCAGTCGGCTTGAAGGCCTCTGAATTGGTCTTCACGTCCATGGGTTTTCTGGGTGTACCCTACCGGCGCGGTGGTAACACGGCAGAAACCGGCTTTGACTGCAGCGGTTTTGTACGCGCCATGTATCAGCAAACAGTTGGATTGATCTTGCCGCGAAAAGCGGAGCAGCAGGCAGCAGCCACCCAAAAAATTGAACGCACCGACCTGCAGCCCGGTGACTTGGTGTTCTTCAACACCATGCGCCGCGCCTTCAGCCACGTTGGCATTTACATTGGTGAAGGGAAATTCATCCACTCCCCCAAACCAGGCTCTCAAGTCCGCGTGGAAGACATGGGTTTGGCCTACTGGACCCATCGCTTTGATGGCGCTCGTCGCGTGCAAACTGCATTGCCGCAGACGCCAGCGCTCGAGGCCCTGTCGCCGGCCGAACTCACTTTGCGCTGAGGAAGTCATTTCCTGGGAGGTCGGGCCAAGCGACCACTGAGACAAAGTCACGTCCGTGACCATGGCCTGTCAAGGCGCTGAAATCGTCCGGTAAATTATGTCATTTAAAAAACCTCCTAAGCTCGGCGAGCCTGAGCGTCCGTATCGACAGCGCTGAACTTCCAGATAAAGCCCTGTGCAAACCTGACACGCCCGATGACCCTTTCTTCCCCAAAAATTTCCACATCGCAGATGCTGCTGTGCGGCGCTGCCATCGTGACCTTGTCCATGGGCATACGACACGGTTTTGGCCTGTGGCTGCAACCGATCACGCAAAGCCAGAACTGGAGTCGCGAAACCTTTGCCTTCGCCATTGCCATCCAGAATCTGGTCTGGGGCTTCACGGGCATTTTTGCTGGCATGTTGGCCGACCGCTTTGGGGCGTTCAAGGTCATTGTGGCAGGATCTTTGTTGTATGCATTGGGTCTGGTGGGCATGGCAACTGCCACCACACCGCTGCTGTTCGCCATGACTGCGGGCGTGTTGATTGGCATGGCGCAGGCGGGCACCACATACGCCGTCATTTATGGCGTTATTGGCCGCAACATTCCGCCCCATAAGCGATCCTGGGCCATGGGGGTCGCGGCGGCGGCGGGATCATTCGGGCAGTTCTTGATGGTGCCGACCGAGGGCTTCCTCATCAACACCTGGGGTTGGCAGGCTGCCTTATTGGTGCTGGGTGCAGCCTCGCTGATGATGATACCGTTGGCCTGGGGTCTGCACGAGCCAGGTTTGACTGCCAGTTTTGTCACTCGTCGTGAACAAAGTGTTTTGCATGCGCTCAAAGAAGCCTTCAAGTACCCGAGCTTCCAATTGCTGATGGCCGGCTATTTTGTTTGCGGCTTCCAGGTGGTGTTCATCGGAGTGCACATGCCGAGCTATTTGCGCGACAAAGGTCTGTCGCCCCAGGTGGCCGGCTATGCACTGGCGTTGATTGGTTTGTTCAATGTCTTTGGCACCTATGCCGCCGGGGTGTTGGGGCAGCGGATGCAGAAAAAGAACATCCTGGCGTTCATTTACCTGGCACGGGCAGTTGCCATCAGCGTGTTTCTGTGGCTTCCACTGACGCCCTTGAGCGTCTACATTTTTTCCAGTGTCATGGGGCTGCTGTGGCTCTCTACGGTACCGCCGACCAATGCTGCGGTGGCGCAAATTTTTGGCGTGGCACACTTGTCCATGCTGAGCGGCTTCGTTTTTTTTAGCCACCAAATCGGCTCCTTCATGGGCGTGTGGCTAGGTGGCTATTTGTATGACCACACCGGTAGCTATGATCTGGTCTGGTACATCGCCATCGGATTAGGCGTGTTGGCAGCCTTGCTCAATCTGCCGATCAAGGAAGCCTCTATTGTTCGCGACCCAGCCCTGCAGGGCACATAGAGCGTTATGAGACTTGGTCGCAAAGTATTGATCTACGTCGGCGCCTTGTGCGTGCTGTTGCTTGTGTTTAGCCTGTATACGCATCCTGACTTCTTGGTGACCTTGGCGAATCAGGTTTGGGCCTGCTTTTGAAAATATCGCCTATCTTGGATATAACATCAACCGCTACGGCGCATGGTAAGGGGTCCGCGTCAAGTTGGGTCAGACGCTGGTCTCATCTGGTTCCGAGCCATGGCTCGGTACTGGACATAGCGTGCGGACAAGGCCGTCACATGCAATGGTTTTCAAAGCAAGGTCACGCGGTGACCGGGCTTGATCGTGCGTCTGATGCCCTTGAGGCAGCAGGCCGCTTTGGCGAGGCCGTGCGGGCTGATATCGAGAACGCACCCTGGCCGCTGATGCAAAGTGGCCAGGCACGTCAATTTGACGCGGTGATTGTCACCAACTATTTATGGCGACCGCTGTTCGAGATCATGATCCAGAGCCTCTCGCCCGATGGCGTGCTGATCTATGAGACCTTTGCCCAAGGGCATGAAACCGTGGGCAAGCCCTCTAACCCTGATTTTCTTCTGCGGCCGAATGAGTTGCTCACAGCGTTCAGGAGCCTGCACATCGTGGCTTTTGAAGATGGATTTTTGGATCACCCGCCTCGCTTCGTGCAACGCATTGCCGCAGTGCGGCCCGATTTAAGCGATCAGCCCCGCCAGACACCGGCGCGTTACACGCTCTAGGTAGAATGCACGTTTACTGTTTACTACCCCTCTGACATGACACCTTCAACCAGCCAAATCACCGGCAGCATAGTGGCACTTGTCACCCCCATGCTTGATGACGGCAGTGTGGACTACCCCACCCTGCGCAAACTGATCGACTGGCACATCTTGGAGGGCACTGACTGCATTGGTGTGGTCGGAACCACGGGTGAGTCCCCCACAGTCAATGTGCAGGAGCACTGTGAAATCATCCGTGTTGCGGTAGAGCAGGCCGCGGGGCGTGTACCCATCATGGCCGGCTGCGGCGCCAACTGCACCGCCGAGGCGATCGAGCTGACCCAGTTTGCGAAAAAGGTTGGCGCAGATTGCCAGTTGCAGGTGGTGCCCTACTACAACAAGCCGACCCAGGAAGGTCAGTATCTGCACTTCAAAGCGATTGCTGAAGCGGTTGACCTGCCGATGATTCTCTACAACGTACCGGGCCGGACTGTCGCAGACATGGCGCACGATACGGTGTTGCGGCTGGCGCAGGTGCCCGGCATCGTCGGCATCAAGGAAGCCACCGGTCAGATTGACCGGGCGCAGTGGTTGATTCGTGAAGCCCCCAAAGGTTTTGCCGTTTTTTCCGGCGATGATGCAACCGCGGTGGCCCTGATGCTATGTGGCGGCCAGGGCAACATCAGCGTCACGGCCAATCTTGCACCCCGACTCATGCACGAACTATGCGTGGCGGCAATAGCAGGCGATACAAAGCGCGCAATGGAAATTCAGTTCAAATTGCTGCCTTTGCATAAGAACCTTTTTATCGAGGCCAACCCAATCCCTGTCAAGTGGGCGGTAGCGCGACTCAAACTGTGCGGTGGCACCCTGCGTCTGCCCATGACGCCACTAACTTCAACCAACGAAGCGGCGCTCGAGGGCGCTTTGCGCGCCAGCGGTTTGCTTTGATCAACCTGGCTGGTCTTTATTTATCACCTTTGGGAACCTATTTGTGAATCATTTTTCCAGACTCTCACTCTTAAGCCTTTCACTGACCCTGGCAGCATGTTCGGTGCTTGATGGAGACAAAATTGACTATAAAAGCGCGAGCAAAAAAGGCACGTCGCTTGAAGTGCCGCCTGACTTGACCCAACTCTCGCGCGAGACCCGCTACGCAGTGCCTGGTTCCGCCGTTTCGGCGTCAAGCTTCCAACTGGGACAGGTAAGCCAAACGGTACCGACCGCAACCGCAAGCACGACGATGGGTGACGTGCGTATCGAACGGGCCGGTAATCAGCGCTGGCTGGTCATCAACCGGCCCGCCGACTTACTTTGGGAACCCGTACGCGACTTCTGGCAAGAAAATGGTTTCTTGCTAGCCATGGACCAGGCGAACCTGGGCATCATGGAGACCGACTGGGCCGAAAACCGGGCCAAAATTCCACAAGACTTCATTCGCAACACGCTGGGCAAAGTGCTTGACTCCCTGTATTCAACCGGCGAGCGTGATAAATTTCGCACCCGTCTGGAACGCAATGCAAGTGGTGGCACCGACATTTTCATCAGTCATCGGGGCATGATTGAGGTCTACAACAGCAACGATAAGGATTCGACTGTATGGCAACCCCGCCCCGCTGATCCTGAGCTTGAAGCCGAATTCTTGCGCCGGCTCATGGTCAAGTTGGGGGTAAGCCAAGAGCAGTCCAAGGCACTGTTGGCTGCGGGCGCCAACCCAAGCAGTTCGCGCGCCACGGCGATCAATGGACAACCCGTGGTGCAAATTGACGACGGTTTTGACCGCGCTTGGCGCCGTGTAGGCTTGTCGCTCGACCGGACCGGGTTCACGGTAGAGGACCGTGATCGCGCCAAAGGCATTTACTTTGTTCGCTATGTCGCACCTTCAGCCGACAAAGCGGAGCCAGGCTTCCTGGGCAAGCTCTTTGGCGGCTCGAAAGCCGCTGAGGGGCCCTTGAAATACCGCATTGCGGTCGTTAGCCAAGGAACATCAACCACGGTGTCGGTGCTTGACGCCAACGGGAGACCCGATACCTCTGCCAACGCCCAACGGATCGTGAACGTCATCGCGGCTGACCTCAAGTAAAAGCAGCGCCGCAGGATCACCCCGCGATTCGATCAAGAATCCAGCCTGCGGCACATTGACCAAAAGTGGCAGTCACGCTGACCACTGAGCCATAGCCGTGGCAATTGAGCGTGCCATCGCCCTCAACCGCACAAAATGCGTCAGGGGCTTTCACCGCCTCTCGGCTGAAAACACAGGCAACCCCCATTTTTTTACCTTCACGCGGCGCATCGTGCGCCTTACGCAAACGATAGCGCAACTGGGCCAGCAAAGGATCATGGGTGGTGTGCGTGAGATCATCAATATCAACCAGATGGGCTTGCCGTTTGCCACCGGCCGCACCGACCGAGATAAAGAGCGTCTGGGTGGCTCGCGCCCAAACAGCCATTTCCGTCTTCGCTTTCACCTGATCACAGGCATCAATGACGGCCGTGACGCTCTGGGGCAAAAGATCGGGCCAGTTACCCGGCGCCACGAATTCCTCGATACACGTGACTTGACACGCTGGATTGAAAGAATGAATACGATCGCGCATCGCCAGCACCTTGGCCTGCCCCAAGCTTGCTTCGACGGCGTGTATTTGACGGTTGATGTTGGATTCGGACACATGGTCGAGATCGATCAGGGTTAATTGCCCGACCCCGCTGCGCGCCAGCGCCTCGGCAGCCCAAGAGCCGACGCCACCAATACCCACCACGGCCACGTGCGCGTCAGCGATGCATTGCGCACCGGAAACACCGTAAAGACGCGCCAATCCGGAGAAGCGCCGATCCATCGTCATGCCACAGCCTGCAATCGGTCGCAACGCACTACTTGAGCCGCGGCAGTCTCTCTTTGGCAGCCATGGCCGCCTCTGATTGCGGATAGGCCTTGATCAGATCGTCCAGTGTCTTGCGGGCACCGCGCGTGTCCTTGAGTTCAATCTGGCAGTTGGCGATGGACAACACCGCCTCGGGCGCCCGAACATGGGCGGGCTCCCTGGCAATCAGGGCGCGGAAGTTGATCATTGCCTCTTTGTAGTCGCGGGTCGCATACTGTGCGTTGCCAAGCCAAAACAATGCTGGCGGCGCATAACCCGTTGCAGGGTAACGCTTGAGAAACTCCAGGAAGACGCTTTGTGCGGCAGGAAAATCGCCTCGTCTGAAGACCGCCAAAGCCGCCTCAAAGTCACGCTTCTCGGCCGGCTCCGCCATGAATTCCCGGCCATCCACAGTGACCTTGGTGGGTTCGAACTGGCGCAAACGATCATTCACGCCCTGCTCGGTGTCCTTTTGCTGACGCTGCAACTCCGCAACATCTCGCACCAACTGTTCATTTGAGCCGCGCAGCGTTGCCATTTCTGCGCGCAAGGTTTCAATTTGACTTTGCAGGTCAAGCAAACTGCGTCGAAACGACGCGGTGTCTTCATTAAGGCGGCCTACACCTTGTGCGGACTCCACGCGCACCGCTTCAATACGCTGGCGCAGATCCAGAATGGCCCTTCGCGCTTCCTCGTCATCAAACAAGCCAGCACTGGCGACTGCAGCGCCCAAGCCGAGTAAGAGAAACGCGGCAACACGACGAACTATTTTCACGGCATCCGCTTTCATCATTGTTACTTGTATCTAATTTCCGCACGCCGGTTTTGTGCCAAGGCAGCTTCGTCACCCCCCTGCACGGCGGGCTTTTCCTTGCCGAAACTGACCGCTTCAATCTGGTCATCAACAACACCGAGTAAGCCCAGCGCACTACGTACCGCCTCGGCCCGCTTCTGCCCCAACGCCAAGTTGTATTCGCGCCCACCGCGCTCGTCGGTATGACCCTCAATCGCCACTCTGCGCCCCTTGTCAGCCTTCAGATAGCGTGCATGAAGTTCAATTACAGACTGGAACTCCGGCTTGATCACATAGCTGTCGTAGTCAAAATAGATCACTCGCGCACGCCCGACATTCGCCGCATCCTGCGATGACGCACCGACATCCACCCGGGTCACATCGCCTTCACCAACCGCACTGCCGGAACCGCCAGCGCCAGATGGCAGCACCGACGTCCCGGTTTGATCTACAACCGGCACTTCGTCAAGATTTGTGGTCGAGCCACAGCCCGCCAACACGGCGGTCAACGCGAGAATCAAATAAATACGTTTCATCAAAAATTACCCCATTAAATCTATTGCTTCTGGAACGGACCCCAGTCCGGTTCACGGATGTCACCATTTTGGCCGGCCAGACGAGCCTTGATTTTACCGTCCAGTGTCGTCGTCAGGAGTGACTCTTTCCCCTGACTCTGGGTGGCGTAAACAATCAGCCGACTGTTTGGTGCGAAACTGGGACTCTCATCAGCGTTGGTGTCAGTAATCGCGTTCACTGTACCGCTGGCAAGTTCCATCACATGCAGTCTGAAGGCGCCACTCACTCGGGAAATATAGGCCAGCCAGCGACCGTCGGGACTGACAGCAGGCGAAATGTTGTAGGTGCCGGTAAAAGTCACACGCTCAGCGGCGCCCCCCGCTGCTGGCATCTTGTAGATTTGCGGCGAGCCGCCACGGTCACTGACGAAAAAAAGACTCTTGCCGTCAGGCGTATACAACGGCTCGGTGTCGATGCTGCTGTTTTGTGCCAGCCTGCGCGGCTGGCCACCACCAGCATCAATGGAATACAACTGCGAACCCCCGTCGCGACTCAGTGTTACAGCCAATGTACGACCGTCAGGCGACCAGGTAGGCGCACTGTTAGAGCCCCTGAAATTGGCAATCAGGCGGCGCTTGCCGGTGGCCACATCGTGGGTGTAGACAACCGGCTTGCGCGACTCAAACGACACGTAGGCGATTTGAGTCCCGTTCGGAGACCAAGCCGGCGAAATGATCGGCTCGGGACTGGCCAACGCCGACTGTGGATTTTCACCATCGGCATCTGCTACCCAAAGCTGATAACGCTGAGCCGCCTTTGTGACATAGGTGATGCGGGTTGAAAAGGCGCCCTTGTCACCGGTTAATTTTTCATAGATGAAATCGGAGATGCGATGCGCCGAAAGCCGTAAATCAGCCTGGGTGACTGCGTAGCTCTGCCCCCCGAGATCTTGCCCGCGCACAACATCCCATAAGCGAAAGCGCACATCGTAGCGGCCATCAGCGAGTCGACTTACGCTGCCCGTCACCAGCGAGTCAGCCCCCTTTTGCCGCCATAGCGCCACATCGGGACGAACACCCTCGTCGAGTGCAAATCCTGCCGTATCAACGCCGCGAAATTGCCCGCTGCGTTCCAGGTCAGCCAGCACAATGTCAGCGATCTTCTGCGGCGCCGTATCTTGACCACGAAAGGCCGAGATGGCGATCGGCAATTGGGTCAGGCCTACGCCGGAGACTTCGACGCGGAATTGGGCGTGAGCTGTTACACCGGTGACCAGTATCAGCCCAACCCACACAAAGCGAAAGAGTTCACGAAGACGGTCAAGCAGGTGAAATATCATTTTTATTGATTCAGGCAATACAAAGCAACAGGGAAGGGCCAGCTAAAAGCCACGCCCCCCTGCATGTTACACATCAAAAAACGATGGCACACCCAGACAGACGAAATAGCTGTAAAAAAATGCTACCACGCAACTGAACTCACCGAGGCAAAGGTGTGATGAGTACAATCACGCCGCGTAACTGAAGGTGTCAAAATTTACTGCAAACCAAACATGTCACGATACCTAGATAAATGAGCTTTGAAATTATTTCCGTATGAGTCACTGTTCACTTATTCATTTTCCATGAAATTAATTTCAGAGTGCGAGTCAAAGTAAAGCAACCAAAATTTGAAAACATTTGCAACAGGGTCAGCGTCAAAATCTCAAAAATATTCAGTGACAATATCCTTCAGACTGCCTTTTCATTAATTTAGATACATATCGAAACGACTACTTAAATTAGCACATAAAAGAAATCCTGACATGCGTCTCGAATCAATTCAGGCAATCAACTTTAGTTCGCTCTGGATTGACTTTTATGGAGAAACAATGTCACTGCAAAATTGTAAGTTTATATTATTATCATAATTTTCAATACTCAAACAACAAGACCGGCTACTCCCGTTTTACGAACGAACACAATCAATAACCATTGAAATCCAGGGTCGATAGCAGATGACAAACATACTCCGAGGCAGGCGGCTCCGTCTCTGTGCTGATGGCGATACAGAAGCCTCGACGGCCGATACAGTGGTGCCGGGTCGCGCCCACGTTGATGCCTTATGACTCCAGTCACATCATCAGCAGCCACAGCGTCACTAAGGCAAAGACTTTCTCGTTTGATCCCTTATTTCGGCCGTTCGCGATGGCTATGGGTGATCGCAGCACTGACCACGGTAATCGGAGCAGCCACCGAGCCCGCCATTCCCTACCTATTGAAGCGCCTGGTAGACGATGGTTTTCGTGACAATGGACTGGCACTTTGGATGGTACCCGCAGTCCTTATCAGTCTCTTTGCGGTCCGTGGGCTGAGTGGTTTTTTGGCACAAATTGCCCTGACCCGCATCGCCAACAATGGAATTTTTCTATTGCGACAGGGCATGTTTGATCGTATTCAGACGGCCGAATTGAGCCTATTCTCAAAACAGTCAACCAGTACGCTCGCCAATACCGTGGTGTATGAGGTCCAACAGGGCTCCAATCAATTGGTTTACGCCTTGCTGGGCGTGACCAAAGACAGTCTCACCTTGCTCGCCATGCTGGGTTATCTTTTCGTCCAGAACTGGAAGCTTACTTTGATCGTACTGATCTTATTTCCAGCCGTGGCACTGGTCATGAAATTCTTGTCTCGGCGTCTGTACAAAATCACCAAAGCCAGCCAGACGGCGACTGACCATTTAGCCTATGTGGTTGAAGAGAATGTTTTGGCCCATAAGACCATTCGTTTGCACGGGGCGCAAAGCGCGCAAAGCGAGCGTTTTCAACGGTTCAGCCAAGCACTTCGTCAACTGGCTATGAAATCTACTGTGGCTTCGGCGGCCATGACGCCGCTGACGCAGATGCTGAGTGCCGTTGCCTTGTCTGCGGTGGTCACGATTGCGCTCTGGCAGAGCAGCAGCACCGGGACCAGCATCGGCAGTTTCGTCTCCTTTGTCACCGGCATGCTGATGCTGTTGGCACCCATCAAACATTTGGCCGAGGTGGCGAACCCAATTACCCGGGGCCTGGCAGCAATTGAGCGTGGGCTGGACCTAATTAATCAAATCGACAGCGAACCCAGTGGCACGGTTACGGTGCCGCGTGCCAAAGGACACTTAGTGTTCGCCTCGGTCACTTTGAAATATTCGGTTGACGCAGCGCCAGCTCTGGACCGGGTGACACTGGACATCGCACCAGGCGAAATCGTGGCTTTTGTCGGCCCGTCTGGCTCTGGCAAAACCAGTCTGATGAACCTGTTGCCACGTTTTGTTTTGCCCACCGAGGGACAAGTGATGTTGGATGGCATTGCGACTGCCGATTGGCAACTGGCATCGCTGCGCCAGCAGTTCGCCATGGTGAGCCAAGATGTGGTGATGTTAAACGACAGCATCGCAGTCAACGTCGCCCTGGGACAGCCCATGGACCGCGAAAGAGTCGCACAATGCCTGCAGGCGGCAAATCTGGCGGATTACGTCGCTAGCCTACCCAAGGGCTTGGACACCTGGGTCGGGCACAACGCGACGCAATTATCTGGCGGGCAACGGCAACGACTGGCGATTGCCCGGGCGCTGTACAAAGATGCGCCAATCCTTATTTTGGACGAAGCAACTTCCGCCCTGGACAATGAGTCCGAGCGATTGGTGCAAGAAGCGCTGCAACACCTGATGGCCGGTCGCACCACCTTGATCGTGGCGCACCGCATCTCCACCATTGAGCATGCTGACCGCATCGTGGTGATGTCGAGTGGCCAGATCGCGGAGCAGGGATCGCACGCAGAATTAATGATTCAAAAAGGGCTGTACTCGCGCTTGCACCGGCTGGGTTTTGGCAGACAAAGCGCCTCCGATGATGGACTCGCAACAAATTGATCCGCAGGCGTTGCAGCTTTTCACCGAAACACTCCCGGCACCGGTTCAAAATTGGCTTATCACAGAGGCCGAATCAGAATTCACGCCGAGCCAAGATTACAACAACACAATATCGTACTGCTCTTGCCCCATCGCACTCTCGCTCTGCAGCGACACCGGCTTGCCAATGAACTCACTCAGGCCCGCCAGGTGCTGGCTTTCTTCATCGAGAAAAAGCTCAATCACCTTGGGTGAAGCGATCACGCGAAATTCGCGCGGATTGAACTGGCGTGCCTCGCGCAGAATTTCACGAAAAATGTTGTAAGCCACGGTGCGCGCCGTTTTAACGATGCCCTTGCCTTCGCAGGTGGGGCACGCCTCGCACAGCATATGCGCCAGCGATTCACGGGTACGTTTGCGCGTCATCTCGACCAGCCCGAGCTGCGAGAACCCGCCAGCCATGGTCTTGACGCGGTCATGTGACAGTTGTTTGCGAATTTCTGACAGCACCGCCTCGCGATGGTCTTCGCGCACCATGTCAATGAAATCCACGATGATGATGCCGCCCAGATTGCGCAGCCGCAGCTGCCGAGCAATCGCCTGCGCGGCTTCCAGGTTGGTCTTGAAAATGGTCTCGTCAAAATTGCGAGCGCCGACAAAACCACCGGTATTCACATCCACCGTGGTCAAGGCTTCGGTCTGGTCCACAACCAAATAACCGCCCGACTTCAGATCCACTCGGCGCCCCAGCGCCTTGGCGATTTCTTCGTCAATCGCAGACAGGTCAAAGATGGGGCGCTCCCCCTTGTAGTGCTGCAACTTGCCGGCGGCAGCGGGCATGAACTCAAGACCAAAGGCTCTCAAGGCTTCAAACTGTTCCCGTGAATCAACCTTGATGCTTTGGGTGTTGTCACCCACCAGGTCTCGCAACACACGCTGCAACAAATTCAAATCCTGGTGCAACAGAGACAACGGCGGCAACCGCACCGAAGCCGATTTGATGCGGGCCCAGGCTTTGCGCAAATAGCCAATATCTTCGGACAGCTCCAGGTCAGACGCGTCTTCTGCGTTGGTGCGCAAAATGAAACCGCCACCCTCCGAGCCCACCAGCTGTTGCAAGCGCGCGCGCAGTTCGTCCCGCTGGCTCTGCGGGATTTTTTGCGACACGCCCACATGGTCATCCTGTGGCAAAAAAACCAGCATGCGCCCGGCAATGCTGATCTGCGTCGACAAACGCGCGCCTTTGGTGCCAATTGGGTCCTTGATGACTTGCACCATTAGCGCTTGTCCCTCAAAAACCTGTTTTTCAATCGGGATTTGTGGCTGCGTGTTGCGCAGCAGGCTCGGTGGCTCACCATCGGGTTGGCGATGCCAGACGTCGGCCACATGCAAAAATGCCGCGCGCTCCAGCCCGATGTCGATGAACGCCGACTGCATGCCAGGCAGCACGCGCGCCACCTTGCCCAGGTAAACATTGCCCACCAGGCCGCGCTCCAGCGTGCGCTCAACGTGCAGCTCCTGAAGTGCGCCGTTTTCAACAATCGCCACCCGCGTCTCCTGCGGCGACCAGTTGATCAGAATGTCTTCTTGCATGGTGGGCCTGTTTAAATCTTGAAGCCGAATGACTGCAGCAACTGCGCCGTCTCGAACATCGGTAGCCCCATGATGCCCGAATAGCTGCCACTCATGTGCGAAATCAACGCCGCCGCCCTGCCCTGCACGGCGTAGGCACCGGCCTTGCCCATGGGCTCGCCGGTTGCGACATAAGCTTGAATCTGACGTGCGCTCATAGCCGCGAAGGTGACGCGCGATTCGCTCACAACTTGCTCACGTTTGCGGGCCGTGCCCAATGCCACCGCTGTCAAGACCCGGTGCGTCGTATCAGAGAGTTCTGTCAACATGCGGATGGCGTCCAAGGCATCGGCCGGTTTGCCAAAGATGCGACGACCCAGCGCCACCGTGGTGTCCGAGCAAAGTACCGGCGCTCGCGGCAAGCCCCGGCGTTTGAGTCGTTGCAGCGCCGTGTCGAGCTTGAGTTGCGTCACACGTTTGACATAGGCGGCGGGTGCCTCGTTTGGCAGCACCGCTTCCAGCGCTTCGGCGTCTTCTTCAACACCGGGCAAGAGCAACTCATGTCGCACACCCAACTGCGCGAGCAACTGGCTGCGCCTCGGGCTTTGGGATGCGAGGTAGATAAATTTACTCACGTCAAAGACCTTGAAATACTACTCGCGATGGTAAGGATGGTTGGCATTGATCGACCAGGCTCGGTACAACTGCTCGATCAGCACCACTCGCACCATGGCGTGCGGCAGCGTCAGGTCAGACAGGCGGATGCGCTCATGCGCCGCCTGCTTGAACGCCGGGTCCAGCCCATCGGGCCCGCCAATGACCAGCGCCACATCGTCACTCTCCAACTGCCAGCTTTGCAGCTTGGCCGCCAGCGCCATCGTGGTCAACCCCGTGCCGCGCTCGTCGAGCACCACGATGCGGCAGCCTTTGGGCAATGCCGCCTCGATGCGCCCCCGTTCAGCGGTGCACAGCGCCTCAACTGTCTTGGAACCACGCGTCTCGGTCTTGACGGCTTTGAGTTCAACCTTGATTTCATGGGAAAAGCGCTTGGCGTAATCATCCCACGCTGTTTGCGCCCAGTCAGGCACCCTTTGTCCAACCGCAACAATGACCAGCCGCACGAGACTGCGTCAGGCTTTACGCACGGCCGTCTTCTTGGCCGGGGCCTTTTTGGCAGGGGTCTTCTTGGCGACGGCGGCTTTAGTCAACACTTTTTTCGGTGCCGATTTTTTTGCCGGATCGTTCACGATCACTCTCTTGACCGCGACTTTTGGCACCGCCTTGACGGTGGTTTTGGCAGCAACCTTCGGAGCCGCCTTCGGTGCGACCTTTGGTTCGGCGACTGGAGCGCCCGCTTTGGCGAGCGCTCTCTTGGCGGCTGCCTTCTTGGCCGGTGCCTTGGCCGCCAGCGCCGCCTTTTGTAGCTGTGCTTTAGACGGGAAGGCCTCGGCCACGCCCTTCTTGGCGGCGTTGGAGCGCCTGATATCCGCTATCGGCTGAGCCGCAGCCTTAACGGCTTTCACTTCTTTGATCGGTTTGGCGGCTTCTTTCACCGCTGGTTTCACGGCGCCGAACTTGAGACGCACCGGCTTGTCGCCCCACAACTCTTCCAGGTTGTAGTACTGCCGAAAATTGGGCTGCATGATGTGCACCACGGCCTGGCCGCAATCCACGATGATCCACTCGCCATTGGTCTCGCCTTCCATGCGCGGCTTGGGAAAGTCGGCATCGCGCACCGCATCGCGCACGCTGGCGGCCAGCGCCTTGGTCTGCCGGTTCGACGTGCCCGAGGCAATGATGACCCGCTCAAACAGGGCGGACAGATGTTCGGTATCAAACACCACAATATCCTGGGCTTTCACGTCTTCAAGGCCATCGACAATGGCGCGCTGCAGTTTCTGAATGTCTTTTTTGGCGATGGTGGGGGAGGTAGTGGTAGTCATCAAGCAGTTTGGTAAAGGTGGTGGTGGGCAATATAACGTGCAACTGGCTCAAAAACCAGATCGGCAACGTTCAGATGGGCGGCAATTCGAGCCCGAATGTCGCTGGCGCTGACGTTCAAAGCGGGCATCGGCAGTCGCCGAAAACTCGATGGATGCGCAGTTTCTAGGTCAAATTTGGTTCTATCCCCCGCCGAATAAGCGCGAGTAGCTACGCAAATTATAGCAAGTTTCAAAATCTCCTGCCAATCGTGCCAACTGGGGAGCGCGTGCGCCTGGTCTTCGCCCAGAATCAAAAATAGCTCGGCCTGTGGCCACAGTGCCTTGAACTCACGCAAGGTGTCTACCGTATAGCTCGGGCCGGCGCGCTCGATTTCTCGCGGGTCAACCACCACCTTGGGCAGGTCGGCAAAGGCCAGCTGCGCCATGGCAAGGCGGTGCGGCGGCGGGCTCAGCACGCGCGCCTTGTGCCAGGCTTGGCCGGTTGGCAGCACACGCAACTCGTCAAGTTGCAGTTCTGCCAGTGCGGCCTTGGCCAGCGCCACGTGCGCCACGTGCGGCGGGTCAAAGGCACCGCCAAAGACACCGATGCGTTTCAAATCAAACCCAATCCCGGCGCACCAGAAAGCGGGTGGACAGCTCGGCCTCGGGCGTGCCCGGCGCAGGCACGTTCTGATACGACCAGCTCGCCAGCGGCGGCATCGACAGCAAGATGGATTCCGTGCGCCCGCCCGACTGCAGGCCAAAATGGGTGCCGCGATCCCACACCAGGTTGAATTCAACGTAGCGACCGCGCCGATAGAGTTGGAACTCGCGCTCGCGTTCGCCATAAACCGTGTCTTTGCGCCGCTCGACGATCGGCAGGTAAGCTGCCAAGAACGAATCGCCGACCGCCTGCATCATGGCCAGACTGCCCTCAAAACCGAGTTCAGAAAAATCATCAAAAAAGATGCCGCCAACGCCGCGCGGCTCAGCGCGGTGCTTCAAATAAAAGTAGTCATCACACCAGGCCTTGAAACGCGGGTGTTTGTCCTCACCAAAGGGCGCCAGCGTGGCTTGGCAAGTGGCGTGGAAATGCACCGTATCTTCCTCAAAGCCGTAATACGGCGTCAGGTCCATACCGCCGCCAAACCAGCACACCTGCGCGCCCTCAGCCGTCTTGGCCGCCAGCATGCGCACGTTCATGTGGACGGTGGGCACGTACGGGTTGCGCGGATGAAACACCAGTGACACGCCCATGGCCTCAAAGGGCGCACCCGCCAACTCCGGGCGATGCTGCGTGGCCGAAGGCGGCAGCCTGGGGCCGCTCACTTTGGAAAAGCCGCAGCCGGCGCGCTCAAAAACCGACCCACCTTCCAGAATTTGCGTGATGCCATGGCCCTGCAGCAACTCTCCCGCTGGCTTTTGCCACGTATCCAGCAAGAACGTCGTGCCATCGATGTCAGCGATCGCACTCGTGATGCGCGTCTGCAAAGCCTGCAGGTAATGGCTGACCGCTTCAGTGCCAGCGCGACCCCCTGCAATTGCTGTCACGCCGGCGCTCCCTTGATGGCGCGGTGGCCAATATCCTTGCGATACTGCATGCCGTCAAAGCGAATGCCCAGCGCCACTTCGTAGGCTCTAGCTTGGGCCTGGCGCACGTTGTCCGCCAGCACCGTCACACACAAGACGCGGCCACCAGCGGTCACCACGTCCTCGCCCTGCAGCCGGGTGCCAGCATGGAATACAACGGCATCTTCCGCTTCCTTGGGCAAGCCGGTGATGACATCGCCTTTGCGCGGCTCGAGCGGATAACCGTGCGCCGCCAGCACCACGCCCAGCGCAGTACGACGGTCCCATTGCAACTCAATCTGATCGAGCTTGCCGTGCGGGCCAGGCTCGGTCGCGGCCAGCATCACATCGACCAAATCTGACTTAAGGCGCAGCAAGATCGGCTGCGTTTCGGGGTCGCCCATGCGGCAGTTGAATTCGAGTGTCTTGGGGCGCCCCTGCGCATCAATCATCAAGCCCGCGTACAAGAAACCAGTGTAGGGAATGCCGTCCTTTTCCATGCCGCGGATGGTCGGCAATATGATTTCGCGCATGGTGCGAGCATGCACATCGGGCGTCACCACCGGCGCTGGCGAATAAGCCCCCATGCCACCCGTGTTCGGGCCCTGGTCGCCATCCAGCAAGCGCTTGTGGTCCTGGCTGGTGGCCAGCGCCAGCACATTCTTGCCATCCACCATCACGATGAAGCTGGCTTCCTCTCCCACCAGGAATTCCTCGATGACGACACGCGGCACGGCTTGGCCGTCGGCCCCGGCGTTGCGCGTCAAGCCGGGCGTGCTGTCTGCCAGCATGAAATCAACCGCCGCATGCGCCTCAGTCAGTGTCAAAGCCACCACCACACCCTTGCCTGCGGCCAGGCCGTCGGCCTTGACCACGATGGGCGCGCCCTTTTGCTCGATATAGGCATGGGCAGCGGCCAGGTCAACAAAGGTGTCGTACTCGGCCGTCGGGATGCCGTGGCGTTGCATGAAGGCCTTGGAGAAGGCCTTGGAGCTTTCCAGTTGCGCGGCCGCCTGGGTTGGCCCGAACACGCGCAGGCCGTGTTTGCGAAACTCATCGACCACGCCGGCGGCGAGCGGCACTTCGGGCCCAACCACGGTCAGCGCTATCTTGTTGTCAAGCGCCCAAACGCGCAGTTGTTGCACGTCGTTGATCTCAACGTTTTCAAGTCGTTTGTCCAATGCGGTGCCCGCGTTGCCGGGCGCCACAAATACCTTGTGCGCCTTGGGCGACTGCGCCAGCTTCCAGGCCATGGCGTGTTCACGGCCGCCGCCGCCAATCACAAGGATATTCATAGGTCTGGGGTGTCAATCTCGGCGTTGTGGTAAATCTCCTGCACGTCGTCCAGGTCCTCCAGCGCATCGAGCAATTTCTGCATCCGAACGGCATCCTCGCCAGTGAGCTCAATCGGATTTTCGGCGCGCATGGTCACGTCGGCCATCTCCGGTTTCAAGCCCGCAGCTTCCAGGGCATTCTTGACTGCCTCGAAATCCGGGTACGCGGTCAGCACCTCGATGGCGCCATCGTCGTCGGTGATCACGTCCTCGGCGCCCGCTTCCAGCGCCACTTCCATCACCTTGTCTTCATTGGTGCCGGGCGCAAAAATCAACTGGCCGCAGTGCTTGAACTGGAACGCCACCGAGCCTTCCGCGCCCATGTTGCCGCCCAATTTGGCGAACGCATGGCGCACTTCGGCCACCGTGCGCACCTTGTTGTCGGTCATGGTGTCCACCAGGATCGCCGCACCACCAATGCCGTAGCCTTCGTAGCGAATCTCCTCGTAATGCACGCCTTCGAGGGTACCGCTGGCCTTGTCAATGTTGTACTTGATGCGGTCCGCCGGCATATTGGCCGCCTTGGCGCGCTCCACAGCCAGGCGCAGACGCGGGTTGGTCCCCAGGTCAGCGCCGCCGGCGCGCGCCGCCACCGTTATTTCACGGATGATGCGGGTCCAAATCTTGCCGCGCTTTTCGTCCTGACGCCCCTTGCGGTGCTGAATATTGGCCCATTTACTGTGTCCTGCCACGGGGAATCCTTCAAAAGTTCGTTACGCTATCGGCTCAATTGTACTTTTAGGGAGTCTCATGGCTGAACCGATTCTGATTGCACAACATGGCACCACCGAATGCTTTCTGCGCCCTGACAAGGCCAACCGCCATGGACTCATCACGGGCGCCACCGGCACCGGCAAGACCATCACGCTGCAAACCATGGCCGAGGGTTTCGCGCGCATCGGCGTGCCGGTGTTCATGGCCGACGTCAAGGGCGATCTGACTGGCCTTTCCCAAGCCGGCGTTTTGGGGTCAAAACTGGCCAAAGTCATTACGGAGCGTGGAATTAGAGCTCCTGAATTTGCAGCATCTTCAAGCACCTTGTGGGACGTCTTTGGCGCGCAGGGCCACCCGGTGCGCGCAACGGTCAGCGATCTGGGCCCCTTGCTGCTGGGGCGCATGCTCAACCTCAATGAGACCCAGGCCGGTGTGCTGCAGCTGGTGTTCAAGATCGCCGACGACGACGGTCTGATGCTGCTGGACATGAAAGACCTGCGCGCCATGTGCCAGTTGGTGGGGGACAACGCCTCGGAATTCACGACCGAATACGGCAACATCAGCGCCGCCAGCATTGGCGCCATCCAGCGCGGCCTGATGCAGATCGAAGCCCAGGGCGGCGACAAATTCTTTGGCGAGCCGATGCTCAACATCGCCGACTTTCTGCAGACCGATGCCAAGGGGCACGGCATCATCAACATCCTGGCGGCCGACCAGCTCATGAACGCACCGCGCCTGTACGCCACGTTTTTGCTCTGGCTGCTGAGCGAGCTCTTCGAGAACCTGCCCGAAGTGGGCGACCTGGACCAGCCCAAAATCGTGTTTTTCTTTGACGAAGCGCATTTGCTCTTCAACGACGCACCCAAGGTGTTGATCGAGCGCATTGAGCTGGTAGTGCGACTGGTGCGCTCCAAAGGTGTGGGCGTTTTCTTCGTGACGCAAAACCCGCTCGACATCCCGGACTCAGTCTTGGCCCAACTGGGCAACCGTGTTCAGCACGCCTTGCGCGCCTTTACGCCGCGGGATCAGAAAGCGGTCAAATCAGCCGCCGACACCATGCGCCCGAATCCCGCCCTGGATATCGCCGCTGCCATCACCGAGCTGGCGGTGGGCGAGGCGCTGGTGAGCTTTCTGGACGAAAAAGGCCGCCCCGGCATCACCGAGCGGGTCTACGTGCTGCCGCCTGCCAGCCAGATCGGTCCCATCACACCGGCACAGCGTCAAGCCCTGCTGGCCGACTCGATCGTCGCCGGGGTCTATGAAAAGACGCTGGATCGGGAATCCGCCTTCGAGAAGATCAAGGGCCGCACCGTGGAAAAGCTGGACGCTAGCGCCCGCGCCACCGAACCACGCAGCAACGGCCGGGCCCGTGCACAGGCCGAGCCGCGCGATGAGGCCGGCGCAGCGGCACCAAGCGGCGGCGGCCTGTTTGACAGCCTGGGCTCCATTTTTGGCGGCGGCGTGCGCCGCACGCGCACCTCGGCGGGCGAGCAACTCATCCGCAGTGCCGCCAGTTCGGTCGGGCGCGAAGTCGGTCGCCAAATCATCCGCGGTGTGCTGGGTGGCATTTTCGGCGGCAAGCGCTAGTGGACAGGCGCGCACAATAGAGGCCCCAGAAGCCCTGACAACCGCACGTCAGTCACGAATTATTGAGAAAATTACGCCCATGAGCAGCCCCAACACCGACCCCTTCGTCCACCTCATCGACCACCCCCTGGTGCAGCACAAACTGACACTGATGCGCAAAAAAGAGGCCAGCACCACCAGCTTTCGCACTCTGCTCAACGAGATCAGCATGTTGATGGCCTACGAGGTGACGCGTGACATGGCGATGCAAGACATCGAGATCGAGACGCCGCTGGAGAAGATGACCGCCAAAGTGATTGACGGCAAAAAACTGGTACTGGTGTCGATCCTGCGCGCGGGCACCGGCATTCTGGACGGCATGCTCAGCGTGGTGCCGGGCGCACGCGTTGGCCACATTGGCTTGTACCGCGACCCCGATACGCTCAAGGCCGTGGAGTACTACTTCAAGATGCCCAAAGACATGCAGGAGCGCGACGTGGTGGTGGTCGACCCGATGCTGGCCACCGGCAATTCCGCCGTGGCGGCGATTGAACGTGTCAAGGCGACGCAGCCCAAGTCGATCAAGTTCGTCTGCCTGCTGACCTGCCCCCAGGGCATCGCCACATTGCGCCGGGCGCACCCGGATGTGCAAATCTACACCGCAGCCATTGACCGCGAACTCAACAGCCACAGCTACATCCTGCCCGGCCTGGGCGACGCCGGCGACCGGATTTTTGGCACCCAATAAGTTCTTTTTTATGCCAAATCGGCCTGTAGCCCGCGTATCTAATGCTTTTGCAGCTATTAATTTTGACGCGAACTAGCTTGACGCATGGGTCGCCAATGGCTCACGCCCGCTGCGGCGCGATCATTTCGGCATAGTCATACAGCGCGCCCAGAATCGCCTCGCCCCGCTCGTCGGCCGATTCCGCCAAGCTGTCGAGTTCTTCGAACAGGCGCTCAATGGTGAGTGCGCCGCCCGCGCCGTCAAACAAGCGCGCACTGCGGTGGGCTTCCCAACGTGCCTGCTCCTGGGCGCTCAGACTCTGCGGGAAGTTGCGCGCGCGGTAGCGCCAGAACAGCTCTAGCAGACGCGCATCGTCAAATGCAGGCCGGGCGCTGGCCAGTTCCGGGGCCTTGAGCTGGCGCAACTCATTGAGGCGGCGCCGGTCGGCGTTGCCAACAAAGCCACCGTAGAGGTCTTCGTCCACATCGGGAGCCGCCACTGCCGGGCGCTTGAACACCGCCGGCCAGATCGCACTCATGTCGGCCAGGGCTTGCGCGTGCGCGGCGTTGACCAGTTGCGCCTCCAGATTCAAGCCCCAACGCTGCGCCATCGCGGAAGACAAGGTCTTGGTATTGCCAATCACACTAGGGGATTTATTCAGGTGAATCGACTTGATGGGCAGGCGCTGCAGCCCCTGCGGCAGATCGGCCGTTTTGGTGAACAGGCGCAGGCGAATCTGCTCGGCGTTCAGGCCGGCCAGCTCACGCGGGTCATACGCCAGGTCCCAAGCCAGTAACTCGTTCTTGTTGGCCGGGTGCATGGCCAGCGGCCACATCAGCGCCAGGCAGCCGCGCTCAGGCGCAAACATGCCTGAAATATGCAGAAATGGCTTGGCATTCGTCAAGGTGGTCGGCAGGCCCAGCTCGACCATGACCCGGTCCTTTTTGTGCAGGCCAAAACAGAAGTCAAACAACTTAGGCTGCGCCGTTTTGAGCAGCCGCGCCAGCGCTATTGTTGCGCGCACGTCGCTCAAGGCGTCGTGGGCGGATTCATGCAGCAGACCGTTCGCGGCGCTCAGGTCGGTGAGCTTGAAGCTGGGCTTGCCCTCGCCGTTCAGCGGCCACTCGATGCCGTCGGGTCGCAGCGCATAGGCGGTGCGCGCCACGTCCAGCAGGTCCCAACGGCCGCAGTCGTTTTGCCACTCTCGCGCGTACGGGTCGATCAAATTGCGCCAGAACATGAAGCGCGTGATCTCGTCGTCGAAGCGAATCGTGTTGTAACCCACCCCCACCGTGCCGGGCATGCTGAAAGCCTGCTCGATCTGCGCCGCGAACTGGTATTCGGGAATGCCTTTTTCCAGGCATTCTTGCGGCGTGATGCCGGTGATCAGGCAGGCTTGCGGCTCCGGCAAAAAATCATTGGCCGGCTGGCAATAGAGCATCAGCGGTGCGCCGATTTCATTTAAATCGGCGTCGGTTCGAATGGCGGCAAACTGCGCCGGGCGCGTGCGCCGAGTGTCGGCGCCAAAGGTTTCGTAATCGTGCCAGAGGAAGGTGTGAGAGGCAGGAGAGGTCGTCATTTTTTGGCGGAGTTTTCTTGAAATGGGCTGGTTCTGCGTTTGATTATCGCGAGGCCGTTGCAGAGTCCGCAACCGCACCCTCAGCGCCGGGTGCGATTCAAAGTGATGTGGCACCCGGAAGAAATCAAGGCCGCACGTCAAACCCGGCTTTGCGTATTAAACCCGGCCCGGCGACTGGGCCATGCGCATGCGGTTTTGGGGTGAAAACACACGCGAAATTGAAGTTGGGGTATGCAAGCGCTTGTGGGCGCGCGCCTTTCACCCCAAAGCCCGGTCGCATAGCCCAATCACCGTGCCTGACGCCGTCGAAGTCAGAATTTCTGCAGCAAGCGGCGCACATCCATTCGCGCCACCCCAACGCAGGCATTTTTTGAATTTCCCCTGCCAGCGGACCCAATCGCTTGCAGAATCAGT
>VMTC01000085.1 GCA_013791765.1 Rhodoferax sp. | reverse complement strand
GCTGGTGGTGTTTTCGCTGATCGGCGTGCTGTGGGTCATTTACGGCTACAGTTTTGCCTTTGGTGGCGAGGGATTGATCATTGCGGACGGCAGCAAGATGTTCCTCGCGGGCATCACCACCTCATCCATGGCAGACACCTTCTCGGCTGGCGTCAAAATCCCCGAACTGATCTTCGTCGCCTTCCAGTTGACCTTTGCCGGCCTGACCTGCGCGCTGATTGTGGGTTCGTTCGCTGAGCGCATGAAGTTCGGCGCCGTGCTACTGTTCTCGGTGATCTGGTTCACCTTCAGCTACCTGCCTATTGCACACATGGTCTGGGGCAGCGGCGGTTACTTGCTGGCCAAAGGTGCGCTCGACTTTGCCGGTGGTACCGTGGTGCACATCAACGCCGCGGTGGCCGGTCTGGTGGGTGCCTACCTGGTGGGCAAGCGCATTGGCTACGGCAAGGAATCCATGGCGCCGCACAACCTGACGATGACGATGCTGGGCGCCTGCATGCTGTGGGTCGGCTGGTTCGGTTTTAACGCTGGCTCAAACCTGGAATCAAACGGTGGCGCTACGCTGGCCTTCATCAACACCATCACCGCCACCGCCGCCGCGATTTTGGCCTGGTGCATGGGCGAGGCGTTGACCAAAGGCAAGGCTTCCATGCTGGGTGCAGCCTCTGGCGCCGTGGCTGGATTGGTCGGCATCACACCGGCCTGCGGCGTTGTCGGTCCGATGGGCGCCATCGTGATCGGTTTTGCCGCTGGCTTTCTGTGCCTTTGGGGTGTTACCGGTCTGAAGAAAATGCTGGGCGCGGACGACTCGCTTGATGTGTTCGGTGTGCACGGTGTTGGTGGCATCACCGGGGCGCTGCTAACCGGTGTATTTGCATCCCCCAGCCTGGGCGGCACCGGTGCTGAAGGCTTCTCGATCGCCAGCCAGTTGCTGATTCAAGGCGAAGGTGTGCTGATCACCATCGTCTGGTCTGCAGTGGTGGCATTCATTGCCTACAAAATTGCCGACCTGGTCATTGGCTTGCGCGTGAGCGAAGAGTCCGAGCGAGAGGGTCTAGACATCACGACCCACGGCGAAACCGCTTACGGCCGCTAGAGCGGGCCCATTCGTGAGCCCACCCGAGCCAATGGCTCGGGTGGGCTTTTTTTGGCGCGCCCGGCGGGTGGCACTTACTTGGAGGTGAAAGTCCTCTAAACGCCCAGCAAGGGAAGAGTTCGCCAAAGGCAACGCTTTCGCGGGTGACTGGAAGTCTGAATTGAAGCGGTGGGTGGTCAATTGGAGGTGGTTGCGCGTTTTCCGGATGGGGCGGTAAAAACAGTGACTTTGGCGAACCGGTCAGCCAGCAGGGGCTTGATCCTGCAAGCAACGATCTTCGAGGTCGCTGATTCTTCCACTCGACTGACTTGAAGATATCCATTGCGGTCTGCCAGGTTAAGACTGGGACGGACTGGTCTCGACCCAAAGCGGTCTGTCACATTGCAATATGGATCTGCCATTTGCTGTCGTTCAGTTAAAGTCCATGCCCGCAGGGTGAGGGTTGCCCATGTCGAGCACTTCGCATCTCAAGGGGCATCGGTTCCCCAGTGGCTTGAAAACACATGATCTGGGACTTTTGGGGGATCGCGGCTAGAGTGGCTTGGCAAGCGGTGGCTTAAAAAAGAGGAAAACAATATGTTGTTAACTGATATCGCCGTCGAACACACTCGGGTGTCCAAACAGAATGGGGTTCGTCAGACTTTCTTGCTGCATCCGTTTACCAATACGCAGCGAGATACGCTTGGTAAATTCGAGATCGTTCGTGACATCAGTGAGCCAGTACAGCTTTTACAGAGAGTCAAATTGGCTGTCCAGCAAACCTTCAAAATATCATTGACCGTTTGCGTCTGATTTTTAAGCTGACAATGAAGCTTTAGCCCAATGTATCGAGGCCCACCATGAGTGACTGCTGTTCTGCATCTGCATCTGACAACTCACATCCCAAAAAATATCCTTGCCCGGTCAATAGCCGTGAATATGCAGAGGTCTCAGTGAGAACCATCCGTCACCACATCAAGGCTTCGTGGGCTTGGGTTCCAACAGCCGAGCGATATTTTTTTTGTGATGATGCCGAATGCGATGTTGCGTACTTCGGGGCAGATGATTCCGTCATTTTAAAGTCGCATCTCCGCACACGAATCGGCATCAAGGAGCATGCTGGTGACGACTTGTTGTGCTATTGCTTTGGCGTCAGTAAGGCTGCATTCAGCCAGCAACCTTCGACCAGAAACTTCATTGTGGCGCAAACCAAAGCGGGTTTGTGCTCATGCGAAACCAGCAACCCATCTGGACGTTGTTGCCTTAAGGACTTCCCAAAACCTGTGTCTTAAGTGGCTGCTTTTTAGTGACCCGCGAATGGCGCTCATCGGCCTGCCGTCGTCCTAAAACGGCACGCCCCTCTCGTCAAGGTTTGCAGGAATGGCCGACGTTGTGACAACGCGGGCATTAGAAGTGAATAGATGCCAGATTCTCATTGCTGAGTGACTGCATCATTGACTCATCCTGTGCCTCATTGGCTTGAGTTCCTGGGTTGGTTGAACCAAATTTTTATGACTCCTATCTGCCAATCAGAGCCGGTCAGCGGCGTGAAACGCTCTGATATTGCCTGCCGGTTAGCTGTCACCGGCGACCGTCGGGAACTGGCCCAGACCGGTTATTCTCGATTTTCAGATGGCCGACCGCCGCTGCTTACCGGCCAATTAAATTTCAAATGGCTATGTTATCAATGGGAACTCAGCGGCCGCTCAATCAGCGCTACTTGCCGCCCACCAGCCGGGCAAGTGCCAGCGCGTAGGCGCGGTACTTTTTGTTGACCGGGTTCAAGGCGTGCACGCGGCTGAGTAGCGCTCTGGCTTCAAGAACCAAAGACTCGCTCTTGCCGCTTTGTTGCATCAGGCCAATCAGCAAGCCGCACAGGTTGATGCTGATCACCTCGTTGTGCGGCAATTGCTGTGCTGCGGTTCTGAGCAGTTTGACCGCCTGCGGGAAGTCGCCCTGCTTGGCCAGAAGCACGCCCTGGTTGTTGATGTCAACCACGGCCTGGCGCGACGCATCGATCAGCGATCGGCCTTCATCGGCCAGATTTTCGCCCTTGAAGACGGCTTGCACCTGGCGCGACAGCTCGGCGTTCTCGTGGTTGTTTTTGACCAGGCCTTGCAGCAAGGTGCAGGCTTTGTCCTTCTTGCCCAGCTTGAACAGCGAAGTGGCAACCTCCATCGTCAGCTCGGGGCTCACTTGCTCGGCCAATTGCTCCATCAGGCGCTCGGCCTCCTTCATGGCCGTTTCTGCTTGGTGCGTTTGCCCCATTTTTTGATAGACCTGCGCCTCGGCCGAGGCGGTTTGCAGGGCCGCGGCCGAGTTGTAGCGGAAATCGGTTTTGCTGCGCTTAAGAACATTCAAAGCCTCTTGCGGCGCATCCTTGTCGGACAAGACGCGCGCCAGCCGGGCGTAGACCGCCGGGTTCTTGTGCGGTGAGAACTCGCTGATCTTGATGGTCTGCTCAAAGGCCGCTTGCGCCACATCGAGCGCGCCGTTGCGCAAGGCGGTGTCACCCAGGGTCTTGAGCCGCAGCGGGGAATTGGGCGAGAGTTTCAAGGCGTCCTGCAGCACCTGTTGGGCCTGCGTGTCGTCCCCCGTCGCTTCAAGGGTTTTGGCCAGCCAGTCGGCGGCCTCCAGGTACATCGGGTTGTCTTGCAGCACCTGCTGAAACAGCTGGGCCGCCCCAGCATAGTCGCCGCTGTAATACAAGACCTGGCCCAGGCCGGTGCTGGCCCAGGGCACGCTGCGCAGCGCCAGCACTGACTCGAACAGCGCGCGCGCCGCCGGGTAGTCCTGCAGCGTCATGAACAAACCGCTCTTGATGCGCAGCAGTTCCTGCGGATTGACTGCGCGCGCCTGCAGTTGCTGATCGCACAGGGCAATGGCGGCGCTGTAGTCTTGCGCCCGGATGGCGGCCTCAATCTCGCCGAGCGACTGCTTGCGTGCAATCAGTTTTTCAAGACGGCTTTGCAGCAACACCTGGTTGATCGGCTTGAGCAAATAGTCGTCGGGCTTGACCTCGGCGGCGCCCATGACCATGTCGGTGGTTTTTTCGGCGGTGACCATCACCCAGATGGTTGACACCCCCACCAACTTGCGCAGCTTGGCCTCCTCTAACACCTGCTGACCGTTGGCGCCGGGGCCCAGGTTGTAGTCGCAGATGACAATGTCGTATTTGTTCAAGCCCAGCTGACTGATGGCGTCCTTGCCGTTGCTCGCGGTGTCGATGCGGCTCACGCCCATGTTGCGCACAAAGTCGCGCAGCATGGTGCGCATGCCCTGAAAGTCGTCAATGATCAAGGTGTTGGCTTGCGGGAGTGTGAAAGTCATTGTCAGGGTCTCGTCAAAGCGGGCTAGGGCAGGCGCACCACAAAGCAGCCCCCGCCATAAGCGCCGCCGTTTTCAATAATCAGTGAACCGGTGCGATCACCGTTCTTGTGCATCTGGGCCACGCGCGAAGAGAAATAGAAGCCCAGGCCGGTGCTGCCGCTGGAAAAATTGACCCCCTTGTGGGTCGTCACGCCATCACCTTGGAGCATGGCGCCCGGGTAGCCGCGGCCGTTGTCTTCCACCCGCAGTTCCAGCCAGCCCGCCTTGATCGAGGCAGCGATGCGAATCCTGTCGTGGGTGTAGCTGTAGGCGTTGTTCAGGGCATTGAGCAAGATGCCCGTCACCAGGTCACGGTCAAAGTACCAGTAGCAGCCCTCGTTACAGTCCACCTCGATCGTGATGCCTTTGAACTCCATCACCGAGCGGTTGTGCAAGAGCGCCTCATGGATCACATCGGCCACCGACTGTTCGGCAATGTCCATGGGATAGATCGACTTGCCCAGCTTGTACAGGCTCAACAGCTGGATCAGGTTGGCGTTCATGCGGTGCGCCTCGTGGATGATCGGCCCCAGCGTCGCCAGGGTCTCGTTATCAACGCGCGCCCGGCAGGCCGTGGCGATGCTCTCCAGGCCATTGACCTGGATATTGAGCGAGTTCTTCATGTCATGAATCGATGAAGCGATGAAATCCGTGAAGCTGATATCGTCAGTTGGCATAGCGCTGGGGCCCCGGGTTGTTACTGCAGACGCGCTGGGCGATTTTAGGCGCCCATCAACCCCCGCCTGCGCCCAAGGCACAATGGTGATCCACGTAACCCACCCCGACACTGCCCTGTACCATGAGCTGGCAAACCATCTCCCCCGAACCCTGTCTCTTAGGCGAGTCACCGTTTTGGCATCCGCGCGAGCAGCGGTTGTACTGGGTCGACATTGCGGCGCGCCAAATCCTGCGCAGCCAGAGCGGCACCAGCGCCGTTGAGCGCTGGGACATGCCCAGTGAGCCCGGCTGCATCGCACCTGCGGCCAGTGGTGGCTTGGTGATGGCGCTGCGCCATGGTGTCTTTCGCGCGCGCGAATGGGGCGGGGCGCTGGAGCTTGTCGCCACGCTTGACTACGACCCGCAGCAACTGCGCGCCAACGACGGCAAGTGCGACGCGCTCGGGCGCTTCTGGATCGGCACGCTCGATGAGACCCGGGTGGCGCGCAACGCTGCACTCTTTTCGCTGGACTGCCGCGCGGGAGGCGCGCCACAGATCGAGCGCCAGCTGGATGAAAGCGTGTTGCCCGCCACCACGGCCAATGGTCTGGCCTGGAGCCCCAACGACCGCACCCTGTACTGGGCTGACACCGCCAGCCACACCATCTACGCCTGGGACTTCGACCTCACGGCCAACCGCCTGAGCCGCCAACGCAGCTTTGCCAGCTTTGCGCCCAAGGCACCGGGCTGGCAGTTTGACCCGGCGCTGACCAACGGCGGCTACCAGGGTCGTCCAGACGGTGCGGCCGTCGATGTGCAGGGCAACTACTGGGTCGCGATGTACGAGGGCGGGCGCGTCTGCCAGTTCGCGCCTGACGGCGCGCTCTTGGCCGAGTTCGCCACGCCCGCGCAATGCCCGACCATGCCCTGCTTTGGCGGCGAGGACCTGCAGACGCTCTATGTCACCACCGCGCGCCGGGGTCGCAGTGAGGCTGAATTGGCCCACTTTCCAAAGTCGGGCTGTGTGTTGGCCATGCGCGTTGCAGTGCCTGGCCTGCCGGTCAATTTTTTTGTCGACTAAGCCGGTAGCCTCCGGCACCATCGCCCACTGCGTCATTTTTTAGGCCCGAACCCCATGGACACACTGCTGCATCAGATCACCGAGCGCATCCGAGCCGCCAGCGCGGCGTGCACGCCGCTGCGCTTGCGCGCGGGCGGCTCCAAAGATTTCTACGGCCAGTCGCTCGCTGGTGAGTTGCTCGACCTCAGTGGGTTGAGCGGCATTCTCAGCTACGAGCCCAGCGAACTGGTGGTCACCGTGCGCGCCGGCACGCCTTTGGTCGAACTTGAAGCTGCGCTGGCAGAGCAAGGCCAGTGCCTGGCGTTCGAGCCGCCGCATTTTGCACAGTTTGGCGCCAGCCATGCGGGTGGCACCGTCGGCGGCATGGTGGCCGCCGGCCTAAGCGGCCCGGCCCGTGCCAGCGTCGGTGGTGTGCGCGACTATGTGCTGGGCGTCAAGCTGCTCAACGGCCGCGCCGAGTTGCTCACTTTTGGCGGGCAAGTGATCAAAAACGTGGCGGGTTACGACGTGTCGCGCCTGATGGTGGGCGCGCTGGGCACCTTGGGCGTGCTGACCGAGATTTCACTCAAGGTGCTGCCGGTGGCCCCAGCTGAAGCCACCCTGATGGTCGGCAACATCGCGCAACCCCACGCGCTGGCCTTGCTGCAGCGCTGGGGTGGCCAGCCTTTGCCTTTGAACGCCAGCTGCTGGGTGCATGACGACAGCGCGAGCCCGGCGCAGGACACCCTGTTTGTGCGCCTGCGCGGTGCAGCGGCGGCGGTGGTGGCGGCTTGTGCGCGCCTGTTGGCAGAGCTGCAGGCGGGCGGATTTGAGGCCACGCGCCTGGACACTGCGCAGGCTGGCGCCGACTGGAACGCCTGCCGTGACCAGAGCCTGCCGTTCTTTCAGGCGCCATCGCCCGAGCTGGGCCTGTGGCGCCTGTCGCTGCCACCGGCTGCCCCCGCGCTGGATTTGCCCTGGGCGCAATTGATCGAATGGCACGGCGGGCTGCGCTGGCTCTGGGCGCCACTCTCAAGCCAAGCGCAATTGCGCGAGGCGGCTGCGCAGGTCGGCGGGACAGCTCTGCTTTTCAGAGCGCCACAAGCAGGCAATACGGGGGCTACGGCCCGTTTTCATCCTTTAAATCCGGTGCTGGCGCAGATTCACCAGCGTCTGCAGGCTGAGTTTGACCCGGCCGGCATCTTCAACCGTGGCCGGATGTACCCCGATGCAAACTAAGCTCGCCCCCCACTACCAGGGCACGGCCGACGGCCTGGCCGCAGAAGCGATCCTGCGCAAGTGCGTGCACTGCGGTTTTTGCACCGCCACCTGCCCGACCTACCAACTGCTCGGCGACGAGCTCGACAGTCCACGCGGGCGTATCTACCTGATGAAGCAGGTGTTAGAGGGCGTCACGCCCACGCGCAAGACGCAGCTGCATCTGGACCGCTGCCTGACCTGCCGTTCGTGCGAAAGCACCTGCCCCAGTGGCGTGCAGTACGGTCATTTGCTCGACATCGGACGCAAGCTGGTCGATGCCCAGGTGCCACGCCCGTGGAATGAGCGCGCGCTGCGCTGGGTGCTTAAAGAAGGGATACCGTCGCCCCTGTTCGCGCCTGCCATGGCGTTGGGGCAACTGGTGCGCCCGATCCTGCCCGCGGCCGTGCAAGCCAAGGTGCCAGTCAAACAAAATGCAGGCGAATGGCCCACGGGCGGGCACGCCCGACAGGTGCTGCTGCTGGCGGGTTGCGTGCAACCGGCGATGGCGCCCAACATCCACCGCGCCACCGCCCGCGTGCTGGATGCAGCCGGCATCGCGTGCGTGGTTGCGCCCAAAGCCGGTTGCTGTGGCGCGGTCAAATTCCACCTGAACGATCACGATGGGGGCATGATGGAAATGCGCGCCAACATCGACGCCTGGTGGCCCTATCTGGACGCCCATGACGGCCACGCCGGGGTCGAGGCCATCCTGATCAATGTGTCGGGCTGCGGCGCCACCGTCAAGGACTACGGCCACATTCTGCGGGATGACCCGGCTTATGCGTTTAAGGCCGCGCGCATCAGCGCCCTGACCCGGGATTTGAGCGAATGGCTGCCCGAGCTGACTGAAAAATTGCGCAGCCAAGTCTCGCAATCGGCCGCGCAGCAGGCCGGTGCCTTGGTGTTTCACCCGCCCTGCACGCTGCAGCACGGCCAGCAGCTGCGTGGCGGTGTGGAACGCTACCTGGGCGAGCTGGGCTTCAACATCAAGCTGACCGGCTTTGAGGCGCACCTGTGCTGTGGATCGGCCGGCACTTATTCGGTGTTGAACCCGGATCTGTCGCATCAACTGCTTGAGCGCAAGCTCGGCCACCTGAACACCACCTTTGGCGCAGCCCCGCCCGATATGATTGTCTCGGCCAACATCGGCTGCATCACGCATTTGCAGAGCGGCACCGCGACGCCAGTGCGCCACTGGATCGAAGTGCTGGACGCAGCGCTGGCGCAATCACCACAAAATTAACTATAAAAATAGGAGCTGCTCGCGCTTATTACACGTGGGCTAGCGGTCTTTTTTATATAAATATATTGGAGGATTGAAAAAAAGCAGGGCCAACAGGCCCTGCGTTTGATGCATCGCTGGCTGACTTTATTCAGCAACCGCGGCCGGTGTCGCTGCGGGAGTCGCAGTGGTCAGACCCGTGCCCGGCGTATGAATCCCGCGGGGCGTCCCCATAGCCCCGGCCGGGCCAGTGCGCAGCGACGGGTCGGCCAGGCCAGTGCCCGGTGTATGGACTTGGTCCTGGATTCTTGAACGGGTTTGATCCTTGTCCTGCAACTGCATTTGTGACCGGGTTGCAGTGCCTGCCCCAACGCCTGAGTGGGCTGCTCCGGCTTGCGAGCCGCCGCCCATGCCACCGCCGCCACCCATGCCGCCGCCATTTCCATTCCCATTGCCTGGGCCCTTGGCGTAGGCCGAACCCATGCTCAAGGCCGTGGCCAATGCCAGCAATAACAAGTTTGATGATTTCATGTTGCTTCTCCTTAAAGATTAAAAAAACTGACTAACTTCCGCGGCCCCCGCCGCCGCCACCACCGCCACCACCGCTTCCACCGCCGCCGCTTCCACCGCCGCCGCTTCCACCGCCGCCGCTTCCGCCGCCGCTTCCGCCGCCGCCGCTCCCGCCGCCGCCGCTTCCGCCGCCGCCGCTTCCGCCACCGCTTCCACCGCCACCGC
>VMTC01000081.1 GCA_013791765.1 Rhodoferax sp. | reverse complement strand
GCACGGTGGTGGGTGAATCAGCCGGGCGATACGCTTTGCCACGTGTCCCCCGCCCGCTGCGCGTGCTCCTCCTTGACCTCCGTAAAACCTATCACCCGACTGATTCTGCTAGCGCTTTGGTGCGCTGGCAGGGGCAATTCAAAAATTGCCTGCGTTGGGTGGCGCGAATGGATGTGCGCCGCTTGCTGCAGAAATTCTGACTTCGACGGCGGCAGGCACGGTGATTGGGCTATGCGACCGGGCTTTGGGGTGAAAGGCGCGCGCCCACAAGCGCTTGCATACCCCAGCTTCAATGTCGCGTGTGTTTTCACCCCAAAACCGCATGCGCATAGCCCAGTCGCCGGGCCGGGTTTGATGCGCTGCGCCAGCGCTGGCCTGGTGCTTCAGTTGCGGATCAGTTGCCCGTCGGTCGAGAGCGCATAGGGCACGTGCTGTGGCAGCACCAGCACACCTTGCGCATTCGGGATGGCCTGGATCTGTATTACCGGCGCGGAGCCGATCACGCCGCCAAAGATGGTGGCAAAAGCCGAATCTGCCGCGTCGCGCCCCGTGCCAAAGCGCACAAAACCCATCGGAATCGCCACGCCCGAGGCGTCAAAGATATACCAGCGATCACCCACATAAACCTCGACATAGGCATGGAAATCCGTCGGCCCCAGCACCGGGTCGGCGCCGTAGTCAATGCCGGTGGCAAAACGCGCCGGAATGTTGAGCGCGCGGCACAGCGCAATCATCAGGTGGGCAAAGTCACGGCACACCCCCACTTCTTCCACCAGCGTGTCCACCGCCGTGGTGTTGCCGGTCGAGCTGTTGGAGCGGAAGGTAACGCGGTTCAAGACCCAGTCGCGGATCGCCTGAACCCGTGCGTAGTTCTGCGGCAGATGACCGAATTCCTTGAACGCGAGGTGTTGCAGCCGGTCTGACTGGCAGTAGCGGCTGGGGTAAATGTAGGGCAGCACCGGGCCGGGCAGGTTGGCTATGGCAACCTCAGCCAAGTCCTGGGGCTGCGCGGTGTAGTGGTCCAGGTCCACGGTGGCGTCGTAACGCAGTTGCAGCGCTCCGCCATTGGCCTTGAGGCGCAGAAATCGGGTGTGGGTGACGGGGTCGGTGTAGAGGGTTTGCTGCAGGTCCTGGCTGATGGCGAGTGATTCGCTCACCACCGTCTGGTGCGGCGTCTGCGCGGCGTGGATGCTGAAAATGAAGTCGCAGCCGGGTGGCGCAATGTCGTAATGCAGCTCAATGGAAAATTTCAGTCGAATCATGATGGCGCTTTCAGGTGGTTCCGGTGGCGAGTCTTTCATGCAACAAATATGCCACACAAATTCAGTTTACCGGTACCGCTTTTGGTGCGTTTGCCGGTGGACTGAGTGTCAAGGTGCTGCGGGTGTGGGCCGCGACATCAACCGCGCTGAGGCGCTGCGACAGGTAGCCTCCGGCCACAAAACTCAAAGCCTGGTCACTGTAATGCTTGTCAAACAGCACGCCGCTTTGACCCACCGGGTTGATGCCGACCGATTCGCCCGGCGCACCAAAGTCGATCACGCGCCGGGTCGACGGGCCGTAGCTCACGGCCCAGGGCGCCGGGCCCAGGGGGCTCGACAGGTTGTTGGGCACCTCGTGCCCGCCCGGTGCCGGGAACGGCCCGACGTTGAACAGCCAGTTCAGCGGCTTTTGGGCCGCCAGCGGGTGGCTGTGCGTCAGGGTGTGGGAATTGCCCCAGCCCCAGTCGGTGGCCTCTTTGCCCAGCGTGTTTTGCAGATGATCGATGGTGGCTCGCCACGCCAGCTTCACGGTGTCGGTGCGCCCCTCAAGCGCCGGGGTGCTGGTGTTGTCCCACCAAGGGGAATTGGCGTCTTCAGCCAGCCGGGGCAGGGCTGAGTCGAGCGCGCGCGTGCCCAGCAGGTTGTTGAATTGCACTTCGCCCATCTCGTCGGCGAAGGCCGCGCGCGTGAGCTCATAGAGCAACTGGTTGAAAACGGTGGGTGTGATGCTGCTGAGCTCGTAGCTGCCGTCCCAGCCGGCCAGGCTCTCCAGCATGGCGCGCTCCATCGGCACGGTGATAAAGGAGTTCAAGATCGGCAGCAAGGGTGCGAGCACACGCGGTCCGTAGCCGGTTCGGGTGTCGAGCTGCAAGTCCTGGCTGGCCCGGCTGTCCCAGAGCACGGTGTCGTCGCGCAGACGCTCATCGAGCCGCTGGGCGCGATCAGCCAGGTTGTAATAGCCCGCAACTGGCACCCCGCTCTTGGGCTTGGGCTGGTGGTTGGCCGAGACGATGTAGCCGCGCGGCGGGTTTTCTTCTTGCGGGTTGTCGCTGAAGCGGTAAAAGCCCAACTTATCTGCTGCCGCGCTCGTGCCGTCCAGGATGAAACTGGGGTTGACGCCTTCAGGGCGGATCGGTAGCTTGGCTGCCGCCCACCAGCCGATGTCGCCACTGGCGCTGGCCCACACCACGTTCAGGCCGGGCGCGTGGATCTGGCTGGCCGCAATGCGCGCTTTCTCCAGTGTGTTGGCGCGGTTGAGATCATAAAAGGCGTCAAGAATCGGGTTCTCGGTTTCCAGAAACGCCCACCACATCGCCACCGGCGTCTTGCCCAGGCTGTCCTTGAAGGCGTCGGTGATGAGGGGGCCGTGCGGCGAGCGCCGTAGCGTCAGTTGGACCGGCTCGCCGCCCTTGACCAGAATGGTCTCGACGCGGCTTTGCAGAAAGACCCATTGGCCCTGGTGCCAGACCTGATTCGGATTCTCCGGGTTGAGCTTTTCGGCGATCAGGTCCAGGTCATCGTTCTGGAACATCGTCAGGCTCCAGCCAAACTGCGCGTTGTGGCCGAGCAGCGCAGTGGGGGTCAGCGCCTGGTGATGTCCGTACAACTCAAAACCGGGCATGGCCAGATGGGCTTCGTACCAGACCGAGGGCAGCGAGTAGCCGATGTGCGGGTCGCCGGCCAGCAGCGGCCTGCCGCTGGCGGTGCGGCTGCCCGCTATCGCCCAGGCGTTGCTGCCCTCAAAGGCGGGCACACCGGCCAGCGCCAGCGCCTGGCGGCTCAACTGCGCCAGTTGGCTGAGCACTTGCCAGTCGCCAGGGCTCAGGGCCGCCGCCGTGCTGACGGGTGCGTCCGCAGGGATCACGCCTTGGGGGTTCCAGTCCAGG
>VMTC01000121.1 GCA_013791765.1 Rhodoferax sp. | reverse complement strand
TTTCTGGTCTTCTGCTGTTGAATGAACATCCGCCCTGTGGATTTGTGGACAACTCGCCAGCGAGTTGCCAACAAGCCCCACCGGGCGCGACTACAACATTGTATTTTTCAAGTCAAGTTCCACACGGAACGACGAAGGGCCCACCGCACGGACTTTGCCAGTCAGATACGTGCGCAGTCGCTCAGACTGTGGCCTGTCGCCGACAGCCACTTTGAAGTACACCGCTTCGGGCACTACAACAGTGCCAAAAAGGGCATCAAGGATGGCCAAGCTATCGCACGACGCAAGTGCGATAAGCGCGGAGGCATCCGCAATCAGAATCATGCCGGGTTGAACCCGGCTATTTCGTCAAGAAGTTCCTCGCGCGTCATGTCTATCACGGGAACTTGGTTGCTTTTGCACAGGCTCATGAAGTCATACAGGCTAATGCCTGCCAGCTCGGCGGCTTTGGCCAGCGTGACGCGCCCGCGCTGATAAAGCCAGAGTGCGTAGGACGATCGGACTTCTTGTTCGAGGTCTGTGATGGTTTGAAACGCCACAAAATCATTGGGTAAGTCAATTGCGATTTGCATGGTTTATCTCCATTTTGCGTTTCAGAAAGCGCGTAGCAAGAGCGCCTTTTCAGGGATACCGCTGGGGGTCAGTAGGTAGGCGTAGGCCGGCTGGTTCTGTCGCTTGCGAAAGCGCTTCACTTTGATCAAACCCTTGTCAACCAGGGCCTTGAGGCAAAAGCTGGTTTTGCCCAGACTCACCCGCAGCGTCTGGCTCACCTCTCGTTGGCTCAAACGCGGGTATCCCACCAGCAGGCGCAAGACCTTGAGGTGGGATTCTTCGTTGAAGGGTGAAGATTGTGCTTGGTTCATTTTGTGAACGCCGATGTTAACACGCGTGCCGGAGCCGCTAGCCAAGATGATGCCTTTGCGTTGGGTGGGTGTGGGGGTGGTGGTCATTAAGAATTGAAACGGGCTTATGGTGCAAATTTAATAGCGCATCAGGCAATACGGACGAGGGCTAGAGGCCTATTTTGTATCACAGAAAAGGGGCCGGGCTCGAATTAACCTTTGCACTAGCCACCATCCGTACTTGGGTGTAAAAGTTTTTGGTTACAAATTACACTGATTTTTGGTGCCCATTGCGGCCGGTGAAGCTCCGCCTTGATCGGCTCCCTTGCTGCTGTTGTTCGCCATCAAGAACTTCCTCATGCGGTTGAATTTCCTAACCGCTGGCGGCACCGCTGACGCCGCAATTCTGAAGCTCGGCGCCCAGCCCCCGGCCACGTACTTAGCACGTTGGGGTGCTTGGAGTTGCGGCCACGCCAGTTGGGAGAGGATGCCACCTGCCCGATAAAACTGTCGGATTTCTTTACATGCGGTTAGGCTTAAAGCCTTGGTAGCTGTGTGAAATAGTGCCAACAGCTTTGATTCAATTGATTTTTTTTGTAACTAAATTAAAGTGGCGTGAAATTTGCTTAATTTTCTGCGATGCAGGAAATTGGATCCTGCTCAAAGCCAAAACTCTGGCAACAAGTTCACAAACGGGAGCCCAATATGTCCTTCAAACTCGCCTGCCGCGCTATTTGCGCAGTATCTGCAACCGTCGCGGTCGTTTCAGCGCATGCTGCGCCATTGATGCCTGACTTTGCCAACGTACCAACCGGTTGGACGGTCGACCGGTATGACCCAACCAGCTTTTCGAACGTGGGCAGCTACCAAGGCCGCAGCGACGTTCTTGGAATTGAAATCACGTCAGCAGGCAACTTGGCAAACCGTCCGGCAGCTTACCAGTCCAGTTTCTATAACACGCAAGGTCGCCAACACCTCATCTCTGGCGGGACGGGCTCCTCCATAGCAGCCGATCTGTACATTCCAAGTGCTTGGCGCGACGCGGCCAGCGGCAATGTGCGCAGCGACATGTGGGGCGTGATGAGCGACGCTACTGCCGCGGTTTCGGCATATCCGATCATTGGGTTCACCAACTATGGTGGCGCTGCGCGCTATCGTGTGTTTGACGGCGACGTCAGCGGCGGCTGGGTTGACAGCTCTGTCGCGGTGGCTTTCGATGCATGGACCTCTTTCGAAATTGATTTCACCGGCACGGCGTTCAACTTCTTGATCAACGGATCGACTGTTTACACCGACAGCACAATCGACGGCACCACTGGGTTCTCGGCGGTCATCATGCAGGCTTACAACTTCGCAGATCCAGCGATAGGGAATCCAGTTCCAGTGCTCGCTGATTACACTGCCCATTGGTCGAATGTAAGTGCCAATGCAGTCCCTGAACCCGGTAGCTTGGCGCTGATCGGCGTGGCCTTGGTCGGCCTCGTCGTCTCACGGCGCCGTCGGGCGGTCTGAACGACCTTCACAACAAGGTGGCGTGAATCCGGCGCATGGCTGAAGCCGCAGTTCATGTAAAGGATCACGTCTTCCCCATCGGTCAGTGCCTCCACACACTGCAATGATGACACCGGTCATTTGAAACGACGCGACGCGTGGTGATCGCTTGGTGCTTGGATCAACTACGTTGTTGATATCCAAGGCCCACCAACTGCCATCAGCGAGTATCTGGTTCTGTGCACGACGATGGTAGGCGATTGGTCCGTTCCGGTCGATGGGTTCGCGGGCAGTCAACACCAACAGGACGTGATTGCTGGAGCATCAAAATCTGGCCTTTGACAGAATGAAGCGGCCCCAGTTGTTTACATGCTGTCGCCACACCCTTTGCATTGGATTCCCGCATGCACGGGAATGGCGAGGATGTGGAATCTTTGCGCTTCTTCAGGCAGGTAAAAAGCCCTCGACCGACAAGTAGCGCTCACCGGTGTCGTAGTTGAAGCCCAGCACGGTGGCGCCGGGTGGCAACTCAGGCAGCTTTTGCGCAATGGCGGCCAGGGTGGCGCCACTGGAAATACCCACCAGCATGCCTTCTTCACGCGCACTGCGCCGGGCGTACTCGCGCGCCGGCTCGGCATCGACCTGGATCACGCCGTCGAGCAAGTCGGTGTGCAGGTTCTTTGGGATGAAACCTGCGCCAATGCCCTGGATCGGGTGCGGCCCGGGCGCACCGCCAGAGATCACCGGGGAGGCCACCGGCTCCACTGCGTACACCTTCAAGTTGGGCCACTTGGCTTTCAGTACCTGCGCCACGCCGGTGAGGTGGCCGCCGGTGCCGACGCCGGTGATCAGCGCATCGATGCCATCGGGAAAGTCGGCGAGAATTTCTTGCGCGGTGGTGCGCACATGCACGTCGATGTTGGCCGGGTTCTCAAACTGCTGCGGCATCCAACTGCCGGGCGTGGCAGCCACCAACTCTTCGGCGCGGGCAATCGCCCCTTTCATGCCTTTCTCGCGCGGCGTCAGGTCAAACGTGGCGCCATAGGCCAGCATCAGGCGGCGCCGTTCAATGCTCATGCTGTCGGGCATCACCAAAATCAGCTGGTAGCCCTTGACGGCGGCGACCAGCGCCAAGCCGACACCGGTGTTGCCCGAGGTGGGCTCGATGATGGTGGCGCCGGGCTTGAGTGCGCCACTTTTTTCAGCCGCCTCGACCATGGACAGCGCAATCCGGTCCTTGATCGAACCGCCTGGGTTGCTGCGCTCGGACTTGATCCATACCTGGTGGCTGCTGCCAAACAGGCGGTTGATGCGCACATGCGGGGTATTGCCAATGGTTTGCAGGATGTTGTCGGCTTTCATGGGGCGTCTCCTAAAAATGATTGAATAGTTATTTTGGACTACTTGATCAATTGCTTTGGGTATAAGTTTAGAAGCCAGGGCTGTAAGCCGGGGCAAAACGCGATAATACGAGCGTGAAGCCCGCCAGACTGCCGCTGGTGCAAGCCGCAAGGACGACGTGCAAACGTCGGGTGGAAACACCGCACTGGAGGAACGTCCGGACTGCATAGGGCAGCGTAGCAGCTAACGGCTGTCCACTGAAATGCGTGTACGCAAGTGCGCGTTATAAGGTGAGGATCAGAGCAACAGAGACGAGCCGATTAAGTTCGGGTGAAACGGGCAATCTCTACGCGCAGCAATACCAAGTAGGCACACGTTGACGGGGCCCCCGGAGTGTGCGGGTAGGTAGCACCGAGCCACTGAGTGATCAGTGGCCCAGATTAATGGCAGTCACATTGAGGGCAACCTCAATGCACAGAATCCGGCTTATCGGTGGGCTTCACACTTTTTTTCAGGCCAGCATGTCGTCCAGGCCTTCGGTCAGTTCCTGGAGCAGCGGCATGATCGCCGTATTGCGGCTGCCCGGGCTTTGCGCTGCCAGCGCTGGCACCCAGGCCGGGTCTAGCCCCAATCGTTTGCCCACGGCAAAGGGATAACTCGCCACCACCGCCTCGTCGCCCATGCCCAGCACCTCGGTGCGGGCGCGCCAGGCGCCCAAGTGCACCAAGGCGGCGGCCGCAGAGAACTCTTGGGCCGCCAGCGGCTGGGGAATGTCGCGCAGCGCCACGATCAGTGGCTGCGGAAAGTTCCAGAGCCGGGCCAGCTCGGCCGAGACCTCGCCATAGTGAAAGCCCAGCGCCTGCTTTTCCAACTCGGCGCGCCCCGCGTCCAGCACGTTCAGTTGCTGGTCCAGCGGCACCATCGCCGCGGGCATGCCGGCATGCATTTGCAACTGGCCAATGCCGTGCATCAGGCCCAGTGTGAACACCATGTCTGCGTTGACATCGGTGTTGTTGGCCAGCCAGCGCGCGGCGCAGGCGGTGTAGAGGTTGTAGCGCCAGAACTGCGGCAGATCAATGCCCGGTGTGTGACGAAACGCCGCCACCATGCCATTGCCCAGCACCAGGTTGCGAACCATCACAAAGCCGAGCATGCGCAAGGCGTCATCGACAGTGCCTATGGTGCGCGAGACATGAAAATAAGCCGAATTAGCCAGCCGCAGCAGCTTGGCGCTCAGGGCCGGATCAGCCGCCAGCTGGCTGGCAATTTCGTTGATGGAAACATCCTCGGAGCTGAAGCTCTCGATCAGCTTTTGCGCGACCTTCGGGATGGTGGGCAGTTTGCTGGGCTGATCCAGCAGGCTCTTGATGTCCATGAATAAGGTCTCTTTGATGTGCCTGAAGGGCTCTAAACCGATAAATCATTATGGCAGTTTCAATTTATCTTGAAGCGGCTCAAAGCCGGTTTTGACCGGGTAAATAGCTGCCACTTCTTGGACTTGATTTACTGGGTTTCCCTCGGCCTTAGCTGTTATAACATCAGACGAAATCAGCAGCCCAAGGAACGCCATCATGACCAAAATCAGCACACCAAATCCGGAAAGTTCTTCGACACCGGCGCAGCCTCGTGGGGTGTCGATGACCGACGTGGGCGCTTACCTGACCGACGCGAATCAGCGCACGGCGCTGTTTCTCGACACGCTGCTCGAGCGGGGTAACAACTACATAGAGCATCTCGGGCAAGGCACGCCGCCCTTGCTCAAGTTTGAGCATGAAGTGGTCGTCGATGGGCACGACCTGCCGCATCCTTGCAACTATGCTCTCTTGCGCCTGATCGCGCCGCCAGACATGCCGGTCAATTTGCAGGCGCGCCCGGTGGTGGTGGTTGATCCGCGCGCCGGCCATGGCCCCGGCATCGGGGGCTTCAAGGCTGACTCTGAAGTGGGCATGGCGATGCGCGCTGGTCACACGGTTTATTTTGTTACCTTTCGCCCCGAGCCCGAAGACGGGCAGACGCTGTTGTCGGTGGGGCAGGCCGAAGCCCGGTTTCTGGAAGAAGTGATCGCGCGCCACCCGCAATGCACCGCCAAGCCCGTGGTCATTGGCAATTGCCAGGCCGGCTGGGCCATGATGGCGCTCAACGCCATGCGCCCCGAACTGTTTGGGCCGCTGATGATCATGGGCGCACCGGTCTCCTACTGGGCCGGCAGCTCCAAACTCAATCCGATGCGTTACGCCGGTGCCTCGCTGGGTGGGTCGTGGTTGGCCTCGCTCAGTGGCGACATGGGGGCTGACCGCTTCGACGGCGTGCACCTGGTAGAAAATTTTGAAAAGTTGAACCCGGCCAACACCTGGTGGAACAAATATTACAACCTGTGGTCGCAGGTGGATAGCGAGTCAGAGCGCTTTCTGGAGTTTGAGCGCTGGTGGGGCGGCTATTTCCGCATGACGGGCAGCGAGATTGAATCCATTGTTGAGAACCTGTTTGTTGGCAACCGTCTGGCGCGTGGCACCATGTTGGCAGGCAAGCAGGCGATTGACCTGCGCAACATCACCGCGCCGATTGTGGTGTTTGCCTCCTGGGGTGACAACATCACACCGCCACCCCAGGCGCTGAACTGGATCATCGACACCTGGGGCGACGAGCGTGCCATTGCGGCGGCGGGTCGCATCATCGTCTACGTGCTGCACGAAAACGTGGGTCATTTGGGTATTTTTGTCGGCGGTGATGTGGCGCGCAAGGAGCACGACCAACTCGTCACCTCACTCGATGTCATCGAAAGCCTGCCGCCTGGCCTGTATGAGATGAAGCTCGTCGCCAAGGCGGGGCAGGAGGCGCAGCGTTGGGAACAACTTGAGCCCGGCGACTACACCGTGGCTTACGAGTACCGCACCATGAATGACATCCGCGCGCTCAACCCGGAAGGGCGCGACGAAGAGGCGATGTTTTCCACCATCAGCAAAATCTCCGAGTTCAATGCTGCGATCTACAAGACCTGGATGCGACCCTGGGTCAAGCTGCTGGCAACGCGTGCGGTGGGCGATGCCTTGGGCGGGCTCAACACGCTGCGTCTGCAGCGTCAGCTGTTTTCCGACAGCTTTGCGCTGGCACCCTTCATCCGGGCTCAGGCCAAGCAAGCGCGCGCCAAGCGCACCTCGATTGACGCGGACCACCCGCTCAAGCTGCTTGAGAAAAAAATGGCGCAGCAGATATCGGACAGTCTGAATAAATTCAGGGATGATCGCGATGCCCGCACGGTGCGCTCGACGCGTCAGCTGTTCGGCCCCAAAGGCCTGGGTGCCTGGATCAAGCCCGATGTGCCTGACGCAGATGTGGCTTATGCGCGGGCGCTGAGTGAGTTGGAGAGTTTTAGGGGGTCGGTGCTGAGCCGCATCAACGAGGGTGGTTTTGCTGAATCGGTGTGCCGCATTGTGCTGGCCGGCATGGTGTCAACCGGCGCGTTTGAGCGGCGCAGCCTGCGCCTGGCGCGGCTATTGTCGCAATTGCCCAGTACCAGCGGGCACGCTGGTGAAACGATTGAATGGACCCGGTTGCTTAAAGAGCAGGCCCGTATTACCGCAGTGGCACCGGTGGAGGCGCTCAACGCGCTAGGAGAAATGCTGCCGGATAACGCCAGCCGGGAAAATGCGCTGGCCCTGTCGGCTGCGGTCATGATGATTGAGCCGACACTGGCCAACCCGCGCTCTGAAATCATCGAGTTTCTGATCGATACGCTGGGCGTTGACTCGCAACGTGTGATTGAGCTGGCGCGTCAACTGACAGGGGCGCTGGAGGTGCCAAGGGCTGCGGCGGCAAAGCCGAAAAAGCCCAAGGCCAAGGCTAAGCCCTAAGCCCTGGCCAGCAGGGTCTGACCCAGCGCAAAAACGGAGTTGGGCACGCTGCGCTGCACCGATTCCTGTTTCGGCTTCTTGAACACGCCCCGGTTGGGCGCCGGCTTTTCTTCAACCCGCACCCCTTTGGCCAGTTGCCCGAGCGCCAAGCTGCGCAAGGTGACCGATTGCATGTAATCCATCATCTTGCTGTTCAGACTGTCCCACAGGTCCTGGGCCATGTCCTTGCCCGGGGCGCCTGGAACGGCCTGGGCATGTGCCCCCTTGTCTTTGGTGTCGGCATCAGCGCTGTCTTCAACCGCGCCGATGATGTCCGCCACGGTGATGCGGTCAGCCTGCAGTCCGAGCGCATAGCCTCCGCCGGGTCCGCGCGTACTGGCCACCAAGCCGTGCTGGCGCAGCTTGCTGAACATCTGTTCCAGGTAAGAGAGCGAAATCTGCTGGCGCGCCGCAATGTCGGACAAGGGCACTGGTCCCAATTTCTCCCGCAACGCCACATCAATCATGGCTGTGACGGCAAATCGGCCTTTGGTACTGAGTCGCATAGCTGTTCTCCTGTTTCAATCACACTGTGTGACACAAGGAGCACTATAAAGTTCCAATCACTTCGTGTAAATTCGAATTTGAAACAATTTAACTTCGAAAATTGCGAGTAATGTTGACAAAATGGTGAGCCCGAAAACCATGCCAGTTCAGGCAAGACGGGTCGAAAAAACTCAGAAGAAGCCGCATGAATTTCAAACATCTGTACTATTTTTGGGTCACCGCCAAGGCCGGCGGCATCATGCGCGCTGGCGAGCAACTGCACACCACGCCGCAAACCCTGTCCGGCCAGATCAAGCTGCTGGAAGAATGGCTCGGGCGCAAGTTGTTTCGCAAAAGTGGGCGTCAGCTGGAGCTGACCGAAGACGGACGGCTGGCGCTGGACTATGCCGAGCAGATATTCACGCTGGGTGCGGAGCTGGAGGCTGCCGTGCGTCAGGCTCGCGGTGGCCGGCGCGTGCTCGATTTTCGAGTCGGGGTCGCAGACTCCGTGGCCAAGTCGGTGGTTTATCGGCTGCTGGAGCCGGCCATGGCGGTGAAGGAACCAGTCAAGCTGATCTGCAGCGAAGGCAAGTTCCCGGACCTGCTGGCGCAATTGGCCTTGCACCGGCTGGATCTGGTGATTGCCGACGAGCCGCTGCCCAGGCGTGTCAGCGTCAAGGCCTTCAGTCACCCCTTGGGCCGCAGCAGCATGAGCTTTTTTTGTGCTCCAACGCTCAAGTCCCGGCTGCGCGGCCCCTTTCCCCAATGCCTGAACGACATGCCGATGTTGATGCCGGGCGGATCGACGTCGATCCGTCAACAAATGGAGGGCTGGCTGACGCGGCACCAGCTTCACCCCCATGTCATTGGCGAGTTTGACGACGCTGCCTTGCTGAAAGCGTTTGGACGTGAGGGGCGCGGTGTTTTCATGGCGCCGACGGTGCTGGAAGCCGAGACAATTTCACAATTTGAAGTCGATGTCATTGGACGCACCGACGAACTGGTGGAGGAATTTTTTGCGCTGTCGGTGGAGCGGCGCATCACGCACCCGTGCGTGCTGGCCATCACCGATGCGGCGCGTGATCAGCTCTTCGGCTCCGTCTAGAAGCGCTCGTGGGCTTGCAGGTAGCGCCATTGCCCAGGGGGCAACTGCGTCATCGATACGCGCCCGATGCGCAGGCGCTTCATGCTCACAATTTGCAGCCCGACACGCTCGCACAAGTAGGCGATCAGGCCGGGGTGCGAGCCTTTGATGGCAAAACGCAGCTTCGATGAGGTCTCGCTGGTGCTGTTGAGGCTGACCTTGACCGGCGGCAGCGGCTGACCATCCACCGCCAAGCCCTGGTTGATGCGCTGCAGGCTCTGCGCTGGCACCTCGCCCGCCACCTCCACAATCACTTCCTGCTCCATCAATTGGGCGTCTTCGCTGAGTTTGCGCAGCACACGCCAGTCCTGCGTGAACACCACCAGGCCGCTGGCGGCGGTCTCCAGCGCCGCGCAGGCCGTGAGCTTGGCAAAGTGGCGCTTGAGCAGGCGCACGCCCGAGGGGTCATCGGTGGCGTGCGTGGCCACGTTTAGCAGTTGCTGCGCCGGTTTGACCTGCCGATTGGCCTGACCCGGCGCAGCCATCGCATCGAAGCCAGGCGGCTTGTGCAGCAACAGCGTCACGGCGGCGAGTTCCAGCAGACTGGCGTGGGGGTCAATCTCCACCCGCTGGTCTGCGACACGGACCATCGGCTCTTCCACCACTTGCCCGTTCACGCTGACCCAGCCGCCTTCAATGTACTGCTCGGCCTCGCGGCGCGAACACGGCACCATTTCGGCGACGCGCTTGGCCAGGCGTTCACCTTCAGGCGTGGCGTGGGGAACAGGTTTTTTAGCTTTGGCGTGAATCATGGCGGCATGTTAACCGTGCCTGGCACCTCATTTCGGTTCGAAATCACCAAGTCAGCGGGTCCAGTCGGTAAAACTGCACCAGTTCGCGGTACAGCGCCGGGTGCTGCTCTGCCATGCGCTGCGGCTGCTCGAAGAAGACCTCGGAGATCACGGCAAAAAATTCGGCCGGGTCGGTGGCGCCGTAGTCGCTGAACAAGGACGTCTCGTTGGGTGCAGGGCGCATGCGCAGCGCGTCAAACTCGGCACCCAGCACCTTTGACCAGCGCTCGTAGTACGCGCGTCGTTCAAGCAGCGGCGCGCCGTTGGCAGCGCCAGTTTCCTGATCGAGTTGGTGGGCAAATTCATGGATCGCCACGTTTTGACCATCGGTGGGGTCAGCGGCACCGTCCAGCGTGTCCTGCCACGACAGAACCACCTGGCCCTGTGACCACGATTCGCCCGACAGCACGGCGCGCCCCTGGTGCGCCACACCGCTGTCGTCGGTGTGCGCCTGTTGCACCACGAAGCTGCCAGGATAGACCAGGATTTGGCGCAGTTCGGGGTAGTAATAGCCGGTGCGATTGAGGATCAGCAGGCAGGCTTGCGCCGCGACGGTGACGCGCATCTCGTCGGTCACCTCCAGGCCATCGCAGCCAATGAAGGCCTTTTCGGCCACGAACACCTGAATGTGGCGTTTGAGTTGCAGTTGCAGGTCGGCAGGCAGCGCGCGGGCATAAGGCACGCGGCGCTTCAGGATGTCGCGCCAGGCGGCGGGAAAGGGCTGGGCGCGAATTCTCTGGCGCCTGCGCTCGGTCAGATACGGTTGACCCAGCAGCCAGAGGATAAACAGCAGGGCCAGGCTGGCAACAAGGAGGATGGTCAAGGGGTGGTTCTCAGGGGCAGCGTGCAACAGGCGAGCAGTTGGAGGCGAGGCGTGCGGTTTTCAACCTGCAAGCGCCGGGCTCAGGACAAAGCCGCTTCAATGCGCGCCAGATGCGCCATGAGCGAGCGCTTGGCCACCGGCCACATGCGTGGTGGCACGTCGGCGTAGACCTGGGCGACCCAGTCGTCGAGAGTGCCGTGCGGCTGGGTCTGCATCGCCTGCACAATTTTGGCTTCACGCTGCAGGCGGTGCGCCTTCAGGCGCGCAATGGCGCCGGCTGCTTCGCCCTCAAAACCGCCAATCACGTAGCCGTGCGCGGGCAGGATGAACTCGAGCTGGTGCTCCCCGCAAGCGGCGCTCAGCAGGTCCAGCGAGTCGAGGTAGGCCTGCATGTCGCCGTCGGGCGGGTCAATCACCGTGGTGCTGCCGCAGAGGATGTGGTCGCCGCTGAACAGCAAGCGGTCTTCCAGCAACATCAGACACAGGTGGTTTGCGGCGTGGCCGTGCGTGTGAATTACCTGCAGCGTGTGGCTTGAAATATATGGCAAATCAGCCTCTAGCCCACGTGGAATAAGCGTAATTAGCTCATTATTTAATAGTTCTCTATCAGGCGTGAAAGCACTGTGGGCACGGGCCGTCGGCGCGCTGGCCAGACCCAGAATCGGCGGGGGTGGCTGGCCGTGCTGCACGCACAGCGCCTGCAAGGGCCGGGCGCCGGGTGCGTGATCCGGGTGCGAATGGGTGCACACAACCATGCGGATGTCGCCGCCAGCGGCGCGCCACAGCTTTTCAAGGTGATCCGGGTCGGCCGGCCCTGGGTCGATGGCGATGTAGCCGCTCGCCGGGTCGCCCACCAGATAGCTGTTGGTGCCGGGCCCGGTCATGGCGCCAGGGTTGGGGGCGGTCAGGCGCAGCACGTTCTTCAAGAGGGCCACCGGCTGCTCGGTCTGCCAGTCCAAGGGGTGCACAACTTGTCCGTCGGGGCAGACCAGCGCCAGTTCACCAAAGGGCAGTTCGTGCTCCATGAAGCGGGCCTCGCAACCGCCCAGCAGGCCGCCGCGCGGGCAGCAAGTCCACAGCGGTTGCTCGTTGACCGCGCAGGCTTGCAGCACGGCGTCCACGTCGGCGTAGTGCAGCAAGCGCTCCAGCGTGCGGATGGTCGGGTAGATGATGAAGAACTGGCCCGCCTTGTGCCGCGCCAGCGCGTCCACCGGGCGCACCCAGACCGGCTCGAACTGCTCAGCTTCGTCGGCCACCGGCGTCTGCCCCGCAGGCATGCGCGCCACCAAAAACGGCACGTCAAAGCGGCGCGGCAGGTCGCGGTCGGTGACCCAGTGCGCCAGCACAAAAACCTCGTCGGCCGCCAGCATCAATGCCCGACTTTGACACTGGGCGACAAAGGGCTTGCCCCGGTCCAGCGCATCAATGTCATGCTGGTCGGCGGCTCTGCCATCAAGTCGGCGCGCCAGCAGCACGCCCAACTCTTCAAAACTCTCGCGGATGGCGGCAATCGCCTGCGTCAGGTGCAGGTCACTCTGGGTCTCGCGGCGCCGCGCCTGGGCGTGGCTGGCGCCATCAAGTGCATCAATACCGCCGCCGGGAAAGACGTAGGCGCCTGGCACAAAACTGGCCGTCGTGGAGCGGCGTGTCATCAGCACTTCAAGGCCTTCGGCGGTGTCGCGCAGCAGCAGCACCGTGGCGGCGGGACGGGTCGGCGCGGGTGGGCGGGCGGGGTGCAGGAGTTGGGAGGGGCGTGGCATGGGTAAATTATCGGCTTGGTCGAGGCTGCCAGGTGCGATTCAAAGTGAGTGGGCTTCAGATGAATGGTTCTTTTGCGAAGCACTCAGGTGCGTCTATTGGATCGGGGCTGGTATCACGGTGGTGGGTGAATCAGTCGGGCGATGCGCTTTGCTACGTGTCCCCCGCCCGCTTCGCGTTCTCCTCCTTTACCTACGCAAAGCACATCACCCGACTGATTCTGCGAGCGATTGGGTACGCTGGCAGGGATCAATAGTTGCCTGCGTTGGGCGCGCGCGCCCACAAGCACTTGCATACCCCAGCTTCAATTTCGCGTGTGTTTTCACCCCAAAACCGCATGCGCATGGCCCAGTCGCCGGGCCGGGTTTAATACGCAAAGTCGGGTTT
>VMTC01000083.1 GCA_013791765.1 Rhodoferax sp. | reverse complement strand
TTGTAGTCGCTTCTGGCGGCGACGCTGCGCAGGTAAAACAGGGCAAAGCCAAAAGGCGGCGTCAGGAACGAGGTTTGCAGGTTCATGGCGATCATCACGCCGAACCAGATCATGGCGGCATCTGGCGTCATGCCGGGCACCAGGCCGGGCAAAATCTTTTCTGCTACGGGCGCGAGCAGCGGGATGACGATGAACGCGATCTCGAAGAAATCGATGAACATGCCCAGAAAAAACACCAGCAGATTCACCACAATCAAAAAGCCCCAACCGCCGCCTGGCATGTTGGTGAACAAGTGCTCAACCCAGATATGCCCATCGGCCGAGTTGAAGGTAAAGCTAAAAACGGTTGAGCCAATCAGGATGAACATCACGAACGTGGCCAGCTTGGCGGTGTTTTCCAGTGCCTGCTTGAGCAGCGGCATGGACAAGCGCCTTTTGCCGATGGCCAGGATCAAGGCACCTAGAGCGCCCATGGCACCGCCTTCGGTGGGTGTGGCCACACCGAGAAAAATGGTGCCGAGCACCAAAAATATCAGGATCAGCGGTGGCATCAGAACAAACGTGACCTGCTCGGCCAGCCGCGACAGCAGACTCAATTTACTGATGCGATTGAAGATGGCCAGCACCAGGCCGGTGATGGAGGCGAGTGTCAGGGACATGATGACGATCTCGTCACCGGCCGACGGTAGTGAGCGTTCCAGCCATTGTGTCATCAACTGGTCATGCACCTGGCTCCAGCCCCAACCGACAGCGACGCAAATCAGGACCAACACCAACAGTGATTTGTGGCCGGAATTGCCATTGGTTTCGCGGTAAATGCGGGCTTCAAGCGGCAGAGCGGGCACCAGGGCCGGTTTGAACAGTGCCACAAGAACGATGAACAGCAAATACACCCCGACCAGCAGCAGGCCAGGAACCAGGGCGCCCGCATACATGTCGCCGACGGAACGGCCCAATTGGTCAGCCAGCACGATCAGGACGAGCGACGGCGGTATCGCCTGCGCCAGCGTGCCCGAGGCCGTGATGGCCCCGGTGGCAATCACCCGGCTGTAGCCATAGCGCAGCATGATGGGCAGCGAGATCAGGCCCATGGAGATCACCGCCGCGGCAACAACGCCGGTGGTGGCGGCCAGCAGTGCGCCGACTAGAATCACGGCAATCGCCAGACCGCCGCGCAGCGGGCCAAATACCTGGCCTACCGTTTCCAATAAATCTTCGGCCATGCCCGAGCGTTCCAGAATAATCCCCATGAACGTGAAGAAGGGAATTGCCAGCAGCGTGTCGTTCTGCATGATGCCAAAGATGCGCAGCGGCAGCGCCTGAAATAGCGACGCCGGGAAGATACCCGCTTCCATGCCAATGAAGCCAAAGCCCAGGCCGGTAGCTGCCAGCGCAAACGCCACCGGAAAGCCGCTCAGGAGAAAAACAAACAGGCCGCAGAACATGAGCGGCACAAATTGCTGTGCCAAAAAAGTGGTTTGCATTTAGTTGCCCTGCGCCAGTTTGCGTGCGGCGATTGCCGCGAGTTCTTCGAGGTGGATTTCTTCATCTGACTTGTAGGTCTCGTGCGACAGCACGTCTGGCCCCTTGCCTTTCAGAAAAGCGATGCGCTTGATCAACTCCGAGACCCCTTGCATCGCCAGAAGGGCAAAGCCCAGCGGGATCAGCGCATAGACCGGCCAACGGATCAAACCACCCGCGTTTTGCGACATTTCACCGGAGGCCAGCGCGTTGGTGAACAGTGGCCAGCTCAACATGATGGAGAGCAGGCAAAACGGGAACAGCACGGCGACGATGCCGACCACGTCGATCCAGTTGCGGGTACGCGCGGTCAACCGGGAGGCAATGAAGTCAATGCGCACATGTGAATTGTTCAAGAAGCCGTAACCCGCACCCATCAAGAAGATCGCTGCAAACAGGTACCACTGGATTTCAAGCAGCCCGTTGGAACTGACGTTGAACATCTTGCGCACGATGGCGTTGCCAGCGCTGATAACCGTGCAGGCCAGGATCAGCCACATGCTGACTCTGCCGACCCCGGTGGTGATCTTGTCGATCAGCCGGGACAGGGAAATTAAGGGTGTCATGTTGTCTCCATCTCTTGATAACTGTCGTGGTCAAGCCGCCGCGCACGCCCGAAGGCACGCGCCAATCAGCCTTGATTTACTGATGCAAGGTTACCCCGTTGAAACTGAAAAAAACCTGACGTCGCCGTCTCTTTTTTCTAAGGGTAAACGCTGATAATTGCGCTTGATTCTAAAGGCGCTTTTATCGCGCAAAGTCCCACCACGGCAAGACTTGGCGCATGGAGAGCACCTCGCCGCTTTGGGCCGCCGAGTAGCCAGGAATTTGGGTGATAGCGCCTTGCCATGCGGGCGTTTGCAGCAGCTGCAGCAGGCCTTCAATGCCCGGTTGACCCAGCGCTGACTTGAGGCACACCAGGTGGTAGCGTTCCTCGGCCAGCGGTACAAAGTCCAGCCCAGCGTGCTGCGCCGCGGCGGCGATGCCCAGACCGGCATCGCACTGACCCGCAGCCACGGCTTGGGCGACTGCGGCATGCGAGGGCTCGGTGCGCTGGTAGCCTTGGATGTCGGCACCGGCCACGCCGCACTGCGCGAGCAATTCGTCCAGCACCACACGCGTGCCGGAACCCAGGCTGCGGTTGGCAAAGTGGGCCGCCCGGGTGACAAGGTCTTGCAGGCTGTGCAAGCCGAGCGGGTTGCCTCGTGCTACTAACAACCCTTGCGTGCGCTGCGCAAAACCGATGATCTTGTGCTGACCCGGCTGCAACAGCGGCTTGTAAGTGCGCGCAGTCAGCGATTTTTTGCCGGTGCCCGCCAGCGTATGAAAGCCTGCCATCACGCAGCGACCTTCATTGAGCGCGCGGATCGCGTCGACGCTGCCGGTGAAGCGGATGTCCAGATGCAGGCGCTGGGTTGGCTGGCTGGTTTTGTCGACAGTTTTTGAGCCTTTTAGGGCTGCAGCCCTCGTCGAACCAGCGTGAGTAGCTATCGAAATTGATTGGGTTTGACCTCCGGCTTGCAGGGCAAACTCGCGCAGGTTTGACAAGGCAGCGTCGTGGCTGGCATACAGCGTAACCACCTGAACCCGGTCATCAAAAGCCAGTGCGTAGCTGCGCTCAAGCTCGGCACGCAGCGCTTCAATTTGCGGTGCCAGCCTGGCCTGCGCCTGGCGTTCGGCCCACATGAGTTTGTTTCCAAAGTCGCTCAAGCGTGCGCTTTGGCCTTTCTCCCAAAGCACCAGTTCATGGCCCAGTTCATTCTCCCAGCGCTTGAGTTCGCCCCAGACGTGGCGGTAACTCAATCCGAGCGCACGTGCGCCAGCCGAAATGGAGCCCTGGCTGCTGACGGCCTGCAGCAAATCAATCAAGGGGTTACGCACCTGCGCCGGGCTGCTTGTGCGTGAGAGGGAGTAGTGGAGTTGGAGCCTATGCACAGTGGTTCATATCGCCAGGAATTGGATCGGTGGATACGATACCGCAACTTGTCCCTGCTGCCCGCAGCTCTTCGTGCGACCACTTGAAAACCCGACCGTGACTTCTTTTTCCGAAAGCGCCGCCACCGCGCTGCAACTCATCACCGCCATGGACGCTGGATTGCTGGCCATTGTGGGGCGCTCTCTGGCGGTGAGTGCCAGCGCTTGCGCCATGGCGTGCGCCTTGGGCCTGGTTTTGGGTGCCTGGTTGGGTGTGGCGCGTTTTGCCGGTCGCGGCGCTGTGCTGACGCTGTTGAACACCTTTCTGGCGGTGCCTTCGGTCGTGGTGGGCCTGGTCATTTATTTGCTGTTGTCGCGTACCGGGCCACTGGGTTATCTGGGCTGGTTGTTCAGCTTCAAGGCGATGGTGCTGGCGCAAGCGGTGCTGGTGCTGCCAATCGTCACCGCCTTGACGTGCCAGGCGGTTGAAGATGCCCAAAGCTTGCACGGCGAACAATTGCAGTCGCTGGGCGCGCGCCCCTTGACGCGCAGCCTGCTGCTCGCCTGGGACGAGCGCTATGCCCTACTCACGGTGCTCATCGCCTCCTTTGGCCGGGCCGTCTCTGAGGTGGGCGCGGTGATGATTGTGGGTGGCAACATTGATGGCTTTACCCGTGTCATGACGACGGCCATCGCGCTGGAAACCAGCAAAGGGGACTTGCCACTGGCGCTGGGTCTGGGTCTGATTCTGCTCGGTGTCGTGCTGCTGCTCAACGGGGTGGTCGCGCTGCTGCGGCGCTGGCGTGAGCGCTTGGAGAGCGACGCGGGCAGCCATGCGCCGGGCACAGCCCCGGTGGCGGCCCGCGCAGCGGACGCGCTCACGCCCGGAGCTTGCGCATGAATGGCTTCGACCCTGGCTGTGCCGCGCCCGCGCTGCGCCCTGTGTTTGAGCTCTCGGGCGCGAGCGTGCATTTTGGCCGTGCTGCCTCACCGGTGCGTGCATTGTCCGAGGTGACGCTATCGGTGGCACGCGGTGAGCGGGTGGCACTGGTGGGGTCCAACGGCTGCGGCAAGAGCACACTGTTGCGGCTGTTGCACAAGCTGGCAGCGCCCAGCGCCGGGCAAATCACCGTTGATCCGGCACTGCGCCAAGCCATGCTGTTTCAAAAACCCCACCTGCTGCGTTTGACGGTGCAGGCCAATATTGCGTTGGGCTTGTGGTTGCGCGGCACGCCGTGGGGCCAGGCCAAGGCATTGGCCCTGTCGGCGTTGGCGCGGGTCGGGTTGAGTGAATTGGCGCAGCGCAACGCGCGCCAGCTCTCGGGCGGGCAGCAGCAGCGCGTGGCCATGGCACGCGCCTGGGCATTGCAGCCGCAGGTGTTGCTGCTTGACGAGCCCACCGCCAGTCTGGACCCGCACGCCAAGCGCGAGGTGGAGGCGCTGATCGACGAGTTTGCCAGCGGGACGCACGCCATGACGCTGGTTTTTGCCAGCCACAACCTGGGCCAGGTCAAGCGGCTGGCGAGCCGGGTGATTTACCTGGAGCAGGGGCGGGTGCTGGCTGATTTGCCGGTGCAGGATTTTTTTGGTGGACCCTTGCTGCAGCAGCAGTACCCGGCAGCGCATTTGTTTGTCAAGGGTGAGTTGGTGTGAAAAATAGGCGAAAATTTAGGTGTTTTAGGCCTCTAGCCCTTATGGAATATGCGCGAGCAGCTATTATTAGTATAGCTTTTTTGGTGCTGCCAGCGAGCGTCCAGGCGCAGTCCATCGTGGTGGCCTCCACCACTTCGACCGAGCAATCGGGTCTGTTTGCGTACCTGTTGCCCGAGTTCAAAAAAGCCAGGGGCATCGACGTGAAAGTGGTGGCCCTGGGCACAGGTCAGGCCATTGACATGGGCTACCGCGGCGACGCCGATGTGCTGTTTGTGCATGACAAGGTCGCCGAAGAAAAGATGATCGCCGAGGGCTTTGCCGTCAAGCGCCTGGAAGTCATGTACAACGACTTTATGCTCGTAGGCCCGGCCAGTGACCCCGTTAACGTCAAGGGCAGCGATGTGGTGCAAGCGCTCAAGAAATTGTCGGCGGCCAATGGTGCCTTCATCTCGCGCGGCGACAAGAGCGGCACCCACGCGGCGGAACTGCGCTTCTGGAAAATGGCCGAGCTGGCCGACAAGCAAGGCGGCGGCTACAAATCTTGCGGTTGCGGCATGGGCCCGGCGCTCAACATGGCCTCCAGTACCAATGCCTATGCGTTGACCGACCGAGGCACCTGGCTCAATTTCAAGAATCGCGGCGAGCTCAAGGCGCTGGTGGAAGGCGATAAACGCTTGTTCAACCAATACGGCGTGATGCTGGTCAACCCCGCGAAACACCCGCATGTGAGGGCGCTAGACGGCCAGAAGTTCATTGACTGGCTGGTCTCACCTGCGGGTCAGGGGGTGATTGCCGGCTACAAAATTGCGGGCGAGCCGCTGTTTTTCCCGAATGCGGCTAAATGAATGCAGCTTGCACACGTTGAGGGGTAGAACGCGCTGCCGCCTATGACGAGAAGGCCAGCGCCGCCCGTGCAGCGGCCAGGTCCCAGCCGGCCCAGCCGCAACTCTTGAACAGCACCGGCCCCTTCACCACAAAGGCCTCAGATCGAATCACATCAGCCAGACTGGCAAAGCGGGTCACATCAAGCCCGGCCTGCAGCAGGTCGCCAGCCTCATGTGCGGCATCGACCGTGTCTACCACCAGCGTGCCATGCTCGGCCACATAGCGGCACAACTCTGGCCCCAACTCCACCATATGGGGCGTGAACGCGCCCACGGCGGCAATGAAGGCGTCGCTGCGCGGCAAGGCGCTAAGCACCACGGTGCTGGCCGGTGTGCAGGTAACGACCAGCGGGCACTCGCCCAGCGCTGCATCGGCGTTCGTGACCACGCGCGCTTGCAGGCCCAGCGATTGCGCGTGGGCGGCCAGCGCGTTCGCACTGGCGGCGCTGCCGGAGGCAATCACGACTTGCTTGACGCCCAAGCCTTCGGCAAAGGCGTCCAGATGGGCCCGGCCTTGTACGCCTGCGCCCACAATCAGCAGCGGCCCAAAGGTGTTGGGCGCGAGCCGCTGGGCCGCCAGCAAGGACACAGCGGCGGTGCGCCGCGCCGTCACCGTGGGGCCATCCAGAATCAACTGGCGCTGGCCCGTTGCCACGTCAAAAACCACCACATCGCCCTGAATCGTCGCCAGGCCTCGCCCCGCGTTGGCGGGTGTGAAGGTGATGAGCTTGGTGATAGCCGTATGGGCATCAAGCGCGGGCATGATCAACAGGCGAGCGCCGCCGGGCAGCGGCTGCACCAGGCGCGCGGGCACCTGCACCGAAAGGTCAGCGAGAAGCAATGCCAACTCTCTGACCAGCAGCGGGTAGGGTAGGCGCTTTGCCGTCTGGGCGGCGTCAAGCAAGGTGGCGGCAGTTGGTGTGGGGTAGGGCGTTTGCATAGGTGTAGTGCTTTAAGTCAGCAGTCCCGGGTTGCGCAGCAGCACATACAGCGCCGTGCCTGCCAAGATGCTCAAGAGTGCCTGCCGGCGCCACCATTGCAGCGCCAGCACGGTGGCGACCGCCACGAGTTCGGCCCACGGCCCCGTCGGATTTTGGCGGGCACTGCCGACCAGTGTGTGCAACAGCAACAGCGCCATGATGGCCAGCGGCAAAAAACGCCCCAGTCGTTGCACCAACGGATGGCTTTGCAGCCAGCGCGCCGCTAGAAAGGGCAGGGCGCGCAGGCCGAAGGTGACGATGGCCATCGCCGCCAGCACACCCAGCGCGTAAGTTGTGTCGATCAAGGCGCCACCTCTTTGGGTGCAGATGGGGGCCAGAACAGCCCGACCAGCACGCTCAACGCGATGGCGATCAGCAGCGCCTGTTGCGGCAGCACGGCTTGGGCAGCAGCGTAGCTCAGCAGCGCGACCCACAGCGCTGCACTGGAGTCGGCGCTGCGCCACTGCTCCACCGCCAGCACCGCAAACAGGGCGGCCAGCGCAAAGTCCAGTCCCACCAGCGGCACTTGGGCTTGCGTGCCAATCAATGCCCCCAGCAACGTGCCCAGTACCCACCAGCCCTGGTTCAACAGTGCCAGCGCCACCATCTGGCCGGTGCTGGTGCCGCTGGGCAAGATGGTGAGCACCGAGTAGGTCTCGTCCGTCAGCGCAAACACCAGGTACCAACGTGCCCAGGGTTTGGCGGGCAGTTTGTCCAGCAGCGACAGGCCGTAGAACACATGGCGCAAGTTAACTACCAGTGTGGCCAGCGCTATGGAGGCGACCGGCAAGCCCAGGCCAAGCATCGGAATCATCATGAATTGCGCGGCGCCGGCATAGACGAAGACGCTGGTCAGCAGCGCCAGCCACCACGCGGCGCCCGCTTGCACAAACAAGAATCCAAACACCATGCCCAGGGGTACATAGCCCATCGCGACGGGAATGGAGAGTGACAGCACCGAGGTGGGCGGCGGCTGGGGGTCTTGTGTTTTCACTGAAGCGGTGGGCATGAAGCGGGAACCATGGAGTTGGGTGGCTGAGCTCAATATTGTGACCGCCTGCGCCTCGATTCGCCCCGCTGACAAGCCAGCTCTTGTGAAGTCGATGGCGTGCGCAGGATAATCATTTCAAACTACTGGAGAACCTGATGTCAAAGATCCCGAAAATCGCTGTTTTGCTGGCAGGCTGCGGCCACCTTGATGGCTCTGAAGTGCGCGAGGCGGTGCTGACCTTGCTGGCGCTGGACCAGCACGGCGCAGCCTTTCAGTGCATTGCACCTGATGCGCCGCAGTTTCATGTGATCAACCACATCACCGGTGAGCCCGTGGCCGGTGCGCAGCGCAATATCCTGGAAGAGTCCAGTCGCATCGCGCGTCTGGGCCAGTGTCTGGATCTGGCCAAGGCCAAGGTGCAGGACTATGACGCGCTGGTGATGCCGGGGGGCTACGGTGTCGCCAAAAACCATTGCTCGTTTGCCTTCAAGGGTGCGGATGCCGACGTGCGCCCGGACGTGGCGGCTTTTGTGCGCGGCTTTTTTGATGCCAAAAAGCCGGTCGGTGCGATTTGCATTGCGCCGGCACTGGTCGCGCTGACGCTGAGTCGGGCCATGGACAGTGCGGCCATGACGCTGGGCAACGATGCCGGCTGCGCCACCGCATTGACACAGCTCGGCCAGAAGAACCAGAACACGCCCAATGCGCGCGAGATCGTGATCGATGAAGCCCACAAGCTCATCACCACGCCGGCCTACATGTTTGACGACGCTAAGTTGAGCGATGTGTTCATTGGCATTGAA
>VMTC01000091.1 GCA_013791765.1 Rhodoferax sp. | reverse complement strand
AGAGCAGGCTTCGGAGCCCGAAACTGCCCACCCATCGGCACCCGCAGCTGCGCATTGACGACGACCACGTGTTGACAATGACTACACGCTCGCTGACAATTTGTGTATCTTTTGTGTATGCACGAATAGGAGTCGCCAATGCGTGATGCTGCCATCAACTTGCGGGCCCTGCCCGAACAGCGTGATCTGATCGATCACGCTGCCAGTCTGCTTGGCAAGAACCGTTCAGACTTCATGCTTGAAGCGGCCTGCGACCGAGCTCAGGCCGTGGTGCTGGATCAGGTCTTTTTCGGTCTGGACACGGACAGGTTCAAGCAATTCACCGCGATGCTTGACGCCCCTCCCGGCCCCAACCCCGGACTTGAACGCCTGATGGCTGTCAAGGCACCCTGGCGCACTGGCGCGGCATGAGCCTGGCTCTGACCGCCCCGCAACCACTGGCGGCCACCCATCTCCTGGACGGATTCTCCTGCGGGGAAACCAGTCTTGATGAGTGGCTCAGGCGCAGGGCAATGACAAACCAATTGAACGGAGCCAGCCGCACTTTCGTCGTCACAGACCAGGAGAGCTTTGTCTATGGCTACTACGCGATGGCCGCAGGTGTAGTTTCACACCAGGACGCTACCCGTAGCGTGCGACGCCACATGCCCGATCCCGTTTCAGTGATGGTTCTGGCCCGGCTGGCCGTTGACCATCGGGCCCAAGGCATCAAGCTCGGAGCATCCTTGCTGCAGGATGCCGTTGGTCGTGCGGTCAGCGTTTCCCAGAACGCCAGTGTCCGGGCGCTGCTCGTGCACGCCCTGCACGACCGCGCCAAGGATTTCTACGCGCACTATGGTTTCCAGGCATCGCCGCTTCATCCGATGACGCTGATGCTGCGGCTGACCACGGTCAAGCCATGAAGGCACGTGGCCGAGCGCTGGCAGCTCAGCCTCAAAACGCTGCGACGCTGACGGCTCGATAGCGACAGGGGCGGCCGCTATTTTTTTGCTTGAAGCGCTTTGAGCGGCGTCTTTTGGCTCGCGCCCGCGTCTTCTGCTTGAGTCGTGCCTGATACCCATGAGGGGAGCGGCGGCCAAGGAATAAAAAATGAAACAACACGCAGCCCACTTGGGCGAACACCTGCGTCAGCGCCTGTTCTTTTACGCCAGTGGCGCCATTGCATTGGGCTGGGTCATGGGGGCCAACTTCCCCGAGGCGGCCAGCGCTCACACGCGCGCGCTCGGCTGGATCATGAACGCGCTGGTGTTTTTGATGATCTACCCGATGATGATCGGGCTCAACCTAGCGCAGTTGCCCAAGGCCTTGAAGCAACCGCGCCCGCTGCTGCTCACGCTGTTTTACAACTTTGTCATCACGCCCGCACTGAGCTACGCGCTGGTACAGGCCATGGCCGCGCCGCCTGAACTGGCGCTGGGCTTCTACCTGGTGATGCTGATCCCGGGGGCGTCCATGGCGATTGCTTTTACCGGCATGGCCGGTGGCAGCATTGAGGTCGCAACCCTGGCGCAGGCTGTGGGCTTTTTGGTGGTGCCTTTCGCCCTGCCCTTCTTCATGCACTGGGCCGGTCAGTCCCAAGCGATGTCGGTGCCGCTGGCCAGTCTGGTGACCACGGTGGTGCTGGTGCTGATTTTGCCCATGGCTTTGGGCGACGTCACGCGGCGCGCCTTGGTGCGTCGCTTTGGCCCAGCGGTTCTGATGCGCATCAAGCCTTTTTTGGGTGTGATTCCGGCGCTGACCATGCTGGTGGTGATGGCGCTGATTTTTTTCAGTAAAGGCGCCATGCTGGCGCAAAACTGGCAAATGCTGCTGCCGCTGATGGTTGCCACGCTGGCATTTTTGCTGATCATCCTGGCCTTGATGACCTGGTTGAACCGGCGCATGGGGCTGTCGTATGCCGAGCACATGGCGGTGGCCTTTGTCTCTAGCGGGAAAAACAACGCCACCGCGATTGCCATTGCCATTTCAACTGCCGGGTTTGGTCCGATGGTGGCGGTGCCGGCGGCCACCTTGCCGATGTTTCAGGCGGTGTTGCTGGTGGGCTATGTGCATCTGGCAGACCGACTGCGACGCTATTACGCCCAAGCCGCATGAGCCGCCGGCCCATCAAGAGATGATTAAAAAGCATAGCTGGCTACGCTTGATTGGCAAGGGGCTACAGGCATTTTTCCTCTATTCATTCGAAGTTGCATCTTTTGACGCCAATGCCCGTCTTCCACGGTATCCTGTCCCACATTCACTGAAGGTTTTCCGATGAGCAGTTCTCACGAGCACACACCCGCCCACGTCCACGATCAAGACCATAGCCATGGCGGCGCTCATGGTCACAGCCACGCACCGGCCAATTTCAACCGGGCTTTTGCCATTGGCATTAGCCTGAACATCGTCTTTGTCATCATTGAGGCCTATTACGGCTGGCGCATCAATTCGCTGGCTTTGCTGGCCGATGCCGGCCATAACCTGAGCGACGTGGCCGGCCTGGTGCTGGCCTGGGGTGGCGCGCTGGCGGTGAAGGTGTTGCCCAACGCGCGCCACACCTATGGCTGGAAACGCGCCACCATTTTGGCGGCCTTTGCCAATGCGCTCTTGCTGCTGGTCGCCATGGGTGGCCTGGCCTGGGAAGCCTTTGGCCGCCTGAGCGCCCCGCAGGCCGCGTTGCAGGCGCAGGGCGTGACCATCATGGTGGTGGCCGGCATTGGTATCCTGGTCAACACCGCCACCGCCTTACTGTTCATGCGCGGCAGCAAGAGCGACCTGAACATTCGTGGCGCTTTCATGCACATGGCCGCTGATGCGCTGGTCTCCGCCGGTGTGGTGGTGGCTGGCGCGCTCACGCTGTGGATGGGCTGGGTCTGGCTTGACCCGGTGGCAAGTCTGTTGATTGCCGCCGTGATTCTGTGGGGCACTTGGGGCTTGTTCAAGCAATCGCTGCACCTGTTGTTTGACGGTGTGCCCGACAGCGTTGACCCGCTGGCCGTGCGCCAGTTGCTGCTGGGCTTGCCGGGTGTGGCCGATGTGCATGACCTGCACGTGTGGGCCATGGGCACCAGCCACATTGCGCTCACCGCGCACCTGGTGACAACAACGCCCGATGTCGATACTGGCGCCCTGTTGCGCGAAGCTGAAGAAGAACTGCACGAGCACTTTGAAATCCGCCACGTCACGCTGCAACTCGAAACGCCCGCCTACGCGGCAAGCTGCGCGTTGCGCCCTGGACTGGGGTGTCAGGCCTGACTTGCGCCCGCCGCTTGCCCGCACCATTTCACACTGCCTTTTTTTGCAACCCTTCAACCCAGAGTCGGTTGGACGCGCCCGAGTGGGCTGCAGGTGGCCCAAGCGCGTGAACCGGTCCAAAGGGAGAGAACGAGTGGATTTAAATGCTATTATTTAAATAGCTGGTTGTGCTTATTCTGTAAGGGCTACAGGCCGTTTTGGCATAAATTCATGGCGAACTGCGTCTTTTGGGCCAGTTCACCGTCTACCAAGTAAGCGCTACATCGGGCGCATTTAACATCTCGTTCAAAGGCGATTTGACATGGCCTCCACTACAAGAATTTGATCAGTCTCAAGGGCACCGGTATCGAGGCTTCCACCTATGGCGTGGTCGGCATGATAGTCGGCCAGGATGGCCACACGTTGGTTGTAACTGTGCCTAACGCCCGCAACAGCTATGGCACCGGCCCACGCGGCCCCAGTGGCGGCAAGGTGTTGCTTGGTCAGCTCAAAGGCGGCTACAGCGCCAACATCTTTGACATGCAGCAAGAGGAGCATCTCAACCTTGCTTGGGATGTGAAAGCGCTCATGGCAGCGGCGCTGGCTGCACCCGAGGCCGATCGTCGAACTTGCGCATGAGGCAGAGTCTGCACCGGCCCAAGTCCCGAATACACGTGGGGCCATTTCCTCCACAAAGCCCGCACAGCGCCGCCTGGTCACAGAAAATCCGCCAGCAGCCAACGTGCTGTAACCAGCCTTCGCGGGGCTATCACCACGACTTAATACTTCAGGGAATAAATACATGAAAGCATTGCTGTGGACAGGCACCGGACTGGTGGCGTTGCTGTGGACGCTGATGGTTGCAATCATGGCGTCATTGGCCAACTGGCTGGTTGGTTCGGCCGACCAGGCGGTGGGTGGCTTGCAGACCATGAGCCAGTGGCCTATGCCAGCATGGCTTTCGCTGTGGATGGACCCGGCGCTACTGGAGCCGATCAAGGCCATGGTGGTTTGGGGCATGGACGCACTGGCAACCGCGACGCCCTGGCTGACGCCCTTGCTGGCTTGGGTGGCACCGTTGTTGTGGGTGGTCTGGGCTTTGGTCATGCTGCTTCTTATCGTAATTGCAGTCGGTGGGCACCTGCTGGCGAGCAAACTGGGCCGGTCTAATAGCGCGCGCCTGTGACAATCGGCCGCGACCGTTGAGCATGGCCACGCACTTGGCCGCCGTCTTCGCCCAAGCCGCCGCGGCGACCCGCAGCGACGCAACGCCGGTGCCTGGGCCCGAGACAGACGCGCTCACGGTCAATCTGCACGAGTTACTGCGCCTGCACGGCGAAACGTCGACCGCCGTGGTGCTGATGCTGCTATCGGTGGCCACCGTGCTGCCCGTGGCTGGGGTTGGCTCGGTGCTGAGTTTGGCCATCTTTGCCCTGGCATGGCGCTGGGCGCGCCAGCAGGAAACAACCACACTGCCTCAGCGGGTGGGCGGCCTGACCCTGAACGCCCGCTGGACCCGGCGTTGCCTGCATGCGCTAGCCTGGATTTACCGCCAAGCCAACCTTTGGCTCAAGCCACGCTGGCAGGCACTCACCCACGATCGCGCCCGCCCGGGCTGGGCCCTGTGGATCGCCCTGATGGGCTTTGTGATCTTCTTACCGATTCCGTTTGGCAACGTGCTGCCCAGTCTGAGCTTGGTGTGCTTAAGCTTGGGCTGGATGTTTCGAGACGGCCTGGCGCTGGTCTTTTCGGCGCTATTGGGCGTATCAGCGCTGGCCTTGATGGCCACCTTCAGCCAACTGCTGTGGCAGATGCTGCAGCCGTTGACCGCTTGGCTGCCCTTGCTGGCCTAGATTCTGCCCTAGCGGGTGCCCTAGCGGCTGCCCCACCCCATTTCAAAGGAAACTCACCATGACACCAACTGATCAGAAATCACTCCTCACCATCGCACTATTCGCCGCTTTTTCAGATGGCAACAAGGCAGAAGCCGAGCGCGAAGAAATCCGCCGCATCGCTGCCTCTTTAGGCTCTTCAGCACAGGGGCTTGATATGGCGACCTTGTACCAGGATGTGCTGCTCAAGCGCACTTCGGTCGCGGCAGCCGCGCACGCGCTGCAAGATGCCGATTACCGCCAGTTGGCCTATGAGATGGCGGTGTGCGTGTGCGATGCCGATGGCCAGCAGACGGCACCCGAGCAGCAGTTCTTGGCCACCCTCAAACAACAGTTGCAGCTGGGTGATGCGCAAACCCAGGTGTTTGATGCGCAAGCCCAGGCGCTGGCAGTGGCCCTGCCGGTCGCTGTGGCTGCGCCCACCGCTTACTCAGCCGCTTCCGACACTGCCAGCAGCGCCAGCGATGCGCTGGACAAATCCATTTTGAACTACGCCATTTTGAATGGTGCCTTGGAGTTATTGCCGCAGTCCTGGGCCTCGATGGCGATCATTCCGCTACAGGTCAAGATGGTGTACGCCATTGGCAAAGCGCACGGGATTGCGCTGGACCAGGGCCACATACGCGAATTCATCGCAGCCGCTGGTGTAGGGCTGTCATCGCAATACATCGAACAGTTTGGTCGCAAGCTGCTTGGCGGGCTGCTGGGCAAGGTAGCGGGGCGTGCGATAGGCTCATTAGGGAGCGCAGCCACGGGTATGGCGTTCTCGTTTGCCACCACCTATGCGCTGGGCCAGGTGGCCAAGCGCTATTACAGTGGCGGCCGGGTGATGAGTACAGAGCTGTTGCGCAATACCTTTCAAGACCTGATGGGCCCGGCCAAGCAACTCCAAAGCCAATACCTGCCACAAATCCAACAGAAGGCCAGCACTTTGAATCCGGCAGCCATCATGGCAATGGTGCGCAGTTGAGGCTCTGCACAGATGCCGCGCAGCAAGCATCACCACAACCACTGCAGGCCCGCTCTCGTTCAGTGCCACTGGCGGGCACTGGCGGACACTGGCAGCGGCGACGCGTCACATTTTCTCTTCGCTTTTGCCAATACGCAGGAGCCAAGGGATGGCAGAGAGCACGAACAGGGCAATCAAGGTGCTCAACACGGCGGTCGATTCCCGGCCCATGCCGGCTGCTACCCCGATGGCAGCTGTGACCCATATGCCAGCAGCCGTCGTCAGACCCCGCGTCTCTACTTCTTTGTTTCCCAAAATAATGCTTCCGGCCCCGAGAAAGCCGACCCCGGCAATCAAGCCCTGCAATACACGGCTTAAATCGGCGGGAGATGCATCCAACTGCTGGGGAATGAGGACAAAAAGTGCAGCCCCCATGGCTACCAGCATGTGGGTTCGCACCCCTGCACTCTTGCCATGCTGTTTCCGCTCGTAGCCCAGCAAGCCGCCAAGGCTGGCCGCTACAAGCAGCCGCAAAATGATGCGGGTAATTTGCGCCACGTCGGGGATATCCGAGAACTCGGACATCACGGTATTACTGATTTCTTGCCACACCATCTTGCTACTCACTATTGGATACCCGGAGTTTCCCATTATTGTGACTGGCTTGGAAACGGTTCAGGGCAAAGCGGCAGCATCAAAAACGGATAGGAAATTCAACCGCATGAGGCCGAGTATCGCACCCAAAAGCGGCCTCACAAAACACGCGCATCCACAGTCGCCAGTCTAATTTCCCAAGAATTTACGCCGCCGTCACCAGTTTGAGCGGCAAAGGCGACCCATAGACACAGCCCCGCCCCGAAGGGCTAATGGCGCCCCGCTTTTTAGTCACCAATGTGTGCGCTGATCGTCGGGATAGTTGGGCGGATAGTCGGGCGGTGATTGGTTTGCCATGTCCCAGTCTGGCAAAGCCTCCACACCCTCCCCCAGCTCCTGCGCACCACAGTCATCCCACAACGGCGGCCCGCGTGCCGGGGTGATGCGCACAGCTTCGGACTCCACCCCGATGTGCTCCAGAATCTTCTGAATGTCGGCACTGAAAGTGATGAAGGCTTTTGAATTCGCATCTGGCCACCGCAGTTTGGACAAATCAGCGTAAACACCTCGTAGATGCGGGCGATCAAAGCGGCCCACAGGTATATCGCGGATGGGCGCGGCTTTGGTGTGGCTTGTGGTTCAGGCTGGGCTGCACGCGGGCACTGGCAGCGCCGCCTGCACCATGGCCGTCACCGCCGCTCGCAGGGGCGAGTTCGGCGCCAGTGCGCCATAGTGGCGGTGCGTGCGTGGCAGCGGCGGCGCCAATTGGGCGATGCGGTTGATCAACTCCAGGGAGTTATGCACCAATTCACCGGCGTATTTGTCGGATTGCAGTGGCTCTGCATGCCCTTTGCCGCAGCGGTACACCAGGTCAGCGCCGCGCTGTTTGAGCCGGTCCATGGCAAAAAGTGGCCGCGCACAGTAGCGCAGCAGGCGCTGCAGCCCAGCGCGGTCTGCTGCCTCAATGCGCACCCCGGCGTCGACAGAAAATCCGCCACCGTGGGCGTAGCCAGCCATGTCTTTGGCGTCATGCGCATGCAGGTGGCCGCGTGCCACAAAGGCGCGCTAGCCAAGCGCTTGCGCACCTTGGCTTGCACTGTAGCAATGGCGGCCTCGTCGATCTGTGCCGGGTGAAACGTGACCGCCGGTGCGTTAGCCGAATCGGGCGCCTCTGAATCTGACTGTGCATGCGCCAGCGCCTCAAACACGCCATCGACGACACAGACATGAAAGTGCACATGCGTGTTCAGGCTGGAGCCACAACGAAGTTGCAGTGCAGACTACCTTGTACTCAAGTTATGTCGGAACTAAAGCGGTGGATGAAGGCGACTGCGCCCAGGTGCAGGCTGGCCGGGTCGGCGTTGACTGCACCTGGGCAGTGGGTCTGCAGGCTTTGCTGCACCACCCGCAGAAAGATGCGCAGCGCCGCATTGAGCGCACCAGCCACATTGCGCTCACCGCGCACCTGGTGACAACAACGCCCGATGTCGATTCTGGCGCCCTGTTGAATGGGGCCGAAGAAGAACTGCACGAGCACTTTGAAATCCGCCACGTCACGCTGCAACTTGAAACGCCCGCCTATGCGGCAAGCTGCGCGTTGCGCCCTGGACTGGGGTGTCAGGCCTGACTTGCGCCCGCCGCTTGCCCGCACCATTTGACACTGCTTTTTTTCATGGCCCTTCAACTTCGAGTCAGTTGGACGCGCCGGCGTGGGCCGCAGACGGCCCAAGCGCGTGAACCGGTCCAAAGGGGGAGGAGCGAGCGGGCCAGAAAGCTATTATTTACATAGCTGATTGCGCTCATTCTGTGCGGGCTACAGGCCATTTTGACATAAATTTTATGGCAGCCTGCGTCTTTTGGGCCAGTTCGCCGTCTCCCAAGTAGGTGCCGTATCGGGCGCATTCAACACTGCACTCAAAGGAGATTTGACATGGCCTCTTATCGCGCAATCGGCACTGTTGCCGGCTTCATGCCCAGCTCGGGCGCTGCAGGCAGGTGCTGCTGAGCCATGGGTAAAAATTCACGCAAATCAGTGGCCTATTCCAGCGGCAAGCCGATTCCTTGGTGGCGGCGCGCGTCGGTGGCATCCGTGGTGTTGACGGCCAGCGCAGCGCTGCTGCTGGGGGCTTGGATCTACAACGCGCGCAGCCCTGACGCAGCTGCCTTGGCAGGCGCACCCATGGCGCAGGTGACGCCCGATGTGGTGCAGCAAGTGCTGCGTGCCGGCAAACCAACCATCATTGAATTTGGCGCTAACAGCTGCGCCAGTTGCCGCGACATGAAGCCGGTGCTGCGCGCGCTCGCGCTTGACCCGCGCCTTGTAGTGGCGGACGTGGACATCTTGAAAGAGCGCGACTACATCAGCCGCTACCAAATCCGCCTGATGCCAACCCAGGTGTTCTACAACGCCCAGGGCGAAGAGACCGGGCGCCACATGGGCAAGATCAGCGCTGAAGACATTCTGGCGAAGCTGGGGCTGGCGCAAGCCGACCCCGCGCCCGGTGTTGCTGTGCCCAAGGCCGCGCTATGAATGGCCTGGAAGGCTTGGCGGCCGCCCTGTTGGGTGGCGTGCTGACATCAGCCTCGCCCTGCGTGCTGGCCGCCGTGCCGGTGGCGGTCGGTTTTGTGGGTGGCCAGGCCAACAGCCCCCGGCGGGCTTGGAGCCTGTCGCTGGCATTTGTGGCGGGCATGAACCTCGCGCTCTTGGTGATGGGCTTGCTGGCGGCGAGACTGGGTTTGATGATGGGCACGCTGCCCGGCCCTTGGCTGGTGGTGGTGGGCGCCGGGGTGATGGCACTGGCAATCTGGCTTTGGCGCGCGGGCAGCTCGTGCGGCATCGGCCTGCCCAGCGCCTGGCAGCAGCGTCTGGCGCGCTCCGGGCTGTGGGGCGCGGTGGTTTTAGGTGCCTTGATCGGCACGGTGATGAGCCCGTGTGCCACACCGGCCCTGGGCGCTGCGCTGGCCATTGCCGGATCAGGTGCAGCGCTGGGCGCTTCGATGGCCTGGGGTGCAGCGTTGCTGCTGGCTTATGGCTTGGGGCACAGCGTGCTGTTGCTGCTGGCTGGGGCCATGCCGTCGGCCGCCAGCGCCATGATCGCGCGCTTTTCGCGCTGGGATGCCTGGCTGCCAGGTCGGCGTAGCTTTGCCGCGGTCATGCTGCTGGCGGGGCTGTGGTGGGTGGCGCAGGGGCTGGGGTTTCAGCTCGAATAAATAGTGATGGATCACCAGAACGCACTTTTGCATGTCTACGTTTTCCCGCCTTCAGCGACCGCGCTGGCAGCAGCGCGCGTTGATGGCTTTGTGCGCCCTGTTATTACTCGCAAGCATCGGGTTTGGGCTACGCACTTATGTGTCTTTTCAATTGATGCAGTCTGCCTATGCGGCAGGCTTGCCCGGGGTCAGCAGCTTGCGCGGCTGGATGACACTGCGATACGTTGCCACGACCTATCGCGCGTCAGAGACCGTGCTGATAGCGCGCCTCGGATTGGCGTCGGCAACAGATCCGGACACAACGCTGAAGACAATCGCCGAGCGCAACGATGTGGCACCCCTGGACTATGTGCAACGCACACAGCGCGTGGTCGCCGAACTGGCGCCTGCACTTGCCGAGAGCCGCGAAAGCACCAGCACAAGCTGGCTGGGGGCCTTTGGCGATCAGTTTCTGGCGGCACTGCTACTTTATGGCTACCCGGCGTTGGGGTTGACGCTGTTTCTGGGCGCCCTGGGTGTGCCGCTGCCCGCCGGACTGCTGGCCGCCGTGACAGGTTCACTCGCGGCACAAGGCAAGCTCGACTGGTTCTGGGCAAGCACCCTGGCCATCACCGCCTCGGTGCTGGGCGACGTCGTGGGTTATGGCCTGGGGCGCTTGGTCAGTGTGAAATTCCTGAACCGATGGGGTCATTGGGTGGGCTACACACTGAAAAACCAATCAAAGGTGGAAGGAATGTTCCAACGTCATGGCGTGCTGACCCTGCTGCTGAGCCGCCCGCTGGTCTCGTATTTGAGCTCGGTGGTCAATTTGCTTGCTGGCGTGATCCGTTATCAGCTACCCGCTTTTCTGATCCTGACGGTCATGGGACGGCTGCTCTGGACTTGCGCTTACATGGGTCTGGGTTACGTCGTCGGGGGCGATCTGGACGCTGCCACCCGTTTTCTTCAAAACCTGGCCGGGTTGCTGATTTCATCCGCCCTGCTGGTGGCTGCAGCTTTAAAGCTGCAGCAGCGTTGACACAACGCTCATCTTTTGAGCCGCCAGCGCAACAGCCCGGCGATGACCAGCGTGGTGGCCAGTGTGACCCCAATGGTCCAACCCAGCACTGCTGATAAATTGTCGGTGTAGTACCAGGTGGCGATGCTGGAAGCCACAAAACCAGTTTCAATCGCCCCGAAGGAAGTGGTGAGCCAGAAGCCGAGTTGATTCACCATTTTTTGGTTGCGCGTGGTGATCTCGAAGGTCAAGGCCCCCAAGCGGTCCACCACCGAATCGAACAGGTCATTGATGCCAAACAGCACTTCACCCAGCGCCGTTGCCTCAGCGGTGTAGCCGTGTGTTTTGGCCAGCGTGCCGTAATACTCCTCCAGCCCATCAAAAATATCGCGCCTGAGTTGCACCAGGTCTTCGGTGGTGCCGTAAACGCCTTGGGCAAAACGGTTCAGAAACGAACGCAACACGGCCCGCTCAAGACACAGCAACTCCAGTGTGACCAACAGCGGCAAAGTGTTGCGTGGCAATGGGGCATCGTCGGCGTCATTGGGCTGCGCGTGCACATCCATGGCGCCGTTGCGCGCCACCAAAGACAGGCCTTGCGCACGCCGGCAGAAGTCTGCGTCGAGCTCCTGCTGCACAAAACTGGGCTTAAAGCGCTCATCGGACATGTCGCGATGCAGCAGTTTGACCAGCTCATGGCCACTGCTGTCCAACAATTCATCAAGCGTGCAGCTGGCGCAGCGCAGCACCATCAGCGGCAACATCATTTCAGGTTCACTGCCCTGGCCGGCGGCCGCTGGCCTCAAGGTGCGCCAGATGTGGCGCGCCAGGCTGCCGGGGTCATCCATGTCCAGCCACGCCACCCAGCGCACCGCGTCCAAGGCTTGCGGCGGTGCCAGCAGCCAGACCTCCCACACCGCAGCGCCTGACTTGTGTTTGACCAAATGAATGTCCGCATGGTCTGGCGCGCCATCCTGTTCGGGCAACGGCAAGCGCCCCACTGCTGTACGTGTGAGTCGTCTGGCCTGCAGGTAAGGTTCGCCCAACAAACGTTGTTGCATGGCATCGAGCCTGCTGCGGTAAGACTGGGTAATTTGATCAGGGATGGCCACCAAACCTTGTGGCAAAGCGGCTTGCTGAGCCGCAGCGTCGGGCGTGACGGCAAACAGCAACACAAAGGCCGACTGAACGGTCGGCGTGTCACTGACAGGCGCAAGCGCTGTGCCGGGCCGTTTGGGGGCAATAGGGTTCATATCGTAAGCATAGGCTTGAAGTCACCGCAGACACCGCATATGAAGAATCGCCAGACCGATTTGCAACTTACCGCGCCGGAATGGTCAGCAAGGGCCCTTGGGGCACCGTACCGTTCTCGACCAGCGCGACGAACATGTACAGAAACATCAGGGTGCGCTTGGAAACCAGGTCCCGATCATCAACCCAAAACCATTGGTCACGGTAGCGAACGGCTAAATGGAGCCCTTGCGGGCGCTCTTTTGCGCTGTGGACATACAAGAGACGATCAGTGCTGGCAGAACCTTCGGTCATGGCCGGGGTGGTGGCGCGTCCCTCTGCGAGGTCCGCGGGCGGCACCTCGACGCCGCTCGCCAGGTCACCGATCACGGCCTGCAAGGGGCGGGTCAGCATGGCAATCTCATTAGGCGATTGGCTTCGGGCCCCGAAAACGAGGCGAAACTCGTCCATATCCGATTGCAGGCCGAGCAAGGTCTTAACGCGAGCGACATCGGACGAGACTTCCTGCACATTGTCGAACCCAAGCCATGTTTTCTTGCCGTCGTCAGTTTCTTCCATGCGCAGACTGAGTGCACCCGCTTGGGCAATGCGACCAAGCGCTACGCGCAGTTCGTCAAAACGCGGATCACCTGACCGACCACGGGCCACCGAGCTGGCCGAATTGCGAATGCCATTGATGGACTGACAAGTGGCGCGTAGCAGAAATTCGGCCTGGCCGCCACTCACAATGAGCCCAAACACTGTCTCTGGCGGAATCGGCCTGAGCAAGGTATTGGTGAGCCGCTCGCCAGACAGCGGTTCATAAGAAACGGTTGGCGACTCCGAATAGTTGCCTGTGACCCCGAGGCCCCGGCTGTTGTTTTCTGGGAAGCGCGGCTGCACAGTGGCCGCCAGACTCAGTTCGGCGCTGCGCGAATAGGAGCTGATCACCGAAGAGATGTCAAGGTACACCGGCGTATCCAAATAGCGCACTTTGACCACATTAAGAATCATCTGTTCGCGCCATGAAGTGGCAATCGCCTCGCCATACCTTGATCGGTCGGGTCCAAGTTGCGTCGGCCCCAGGGACTGGCAGCCAACAACCAGAACCGATGCGCTGAGCAGACACGGCAGCAACCACGATGAAGAACGCATGATCTCAGCGCGTGCAAAACGAATTGGCATCCTGGCGCGATGCCGCATCGTTATTAGGAAAGCAGCCGCCACTTGGCAGCGCCACGGGCAGATAGCGGCGCAGGCTGGCGTCATACAGCCCGTTCTCAACAAAGTCCGCCAGCGCGTCGAGCTGCGCAGACCCCAAGCCCAGCGGCTGAAACTCCGCCGCCAGTGCCTTGGCAGGAACACGCGGGTTTTCAGCTACGGCACGGTTTTTGTAGTCCAGCATCGCGCGCACCGTCGGCTGGCTGGAGCCGTGTCCGAAAGCCGGATGATCTTTCAGGTTGTAAAGCTGGGGCACCTTGAACTGGTACATCTCGGCTTCACGCCCGGCAAAACTGCCACGACCCAGCGGCTCCTGAAACTTGGGGTCCTTGATGATGGCGCCTGGGGCGCTATCGAGGTCCTTCAGCCCAAGTGCATGAAACTGCATGCCAGCCAGCGACGGCCCACTGTGGCACAGCACACACTGGCCGGCGCCAAAAAACACCAGTGCACCTTGCTTCTGTTGGCTGGTCAGTGCGGTGCTGTCGCCTTTGAGCCATTGTTGAAACGGCGCACGGTCAGCAATCAGGGTGCGCTCATAGGCAGCAATGGCCAAACCCACCGTTTCCTGGTTGATGCGGCTGGCGCTGGGACGTTCCGGAAAGGCTTTGGCAAACATCTCCACATAGGCCTGGTCGTTGCGATAAAGCACTGAGCCTCGGGTGTTGGCGGGCTGCTTGTCGTCAATCAGCCGATGCACCACCAGGCCGGCAATGGCCTGCGACTCAATGCCCTGGTAGCCGAGTTTGTTGACTACTTTCGGGGTATCAATGGCCCAGGCGTATTCAGTGTCACGGTTGTTGCCGGTCGCGCCAAACTGACCGTTCCAGAGCATGATGTCCTGCCAGGCGGCATTGAGCACGGGCGGGGTTGCAATCGGCTGCACGTCCACATCGGCGGTGGGCACGTCAGCCCCCTTGCGCCGCAGGCTGCCTTTGGGTCCGAAGCCCGAACCACCTTCGCCAATGCCCTGCGCCAGACCCGCGGCAAATCCGGCATCGGCATGGTGGCAGGTGGCGCAGGAATACGTACCCTGGTCAGACGGCCGCACCGGGTTGACCGCCAAACCAGTTTCATGGAACAGGAGCTGACCGAGTTGGACTTTTTGCCGGGTCAGGGGATTGCGTGGATCGGCGGGAATCTGGTTGAGGTTTGAACCGTCAGGCAGCATGAATGCCGCGAGCCCCTGGCCGCCACCGGCAACCACCACTTGCTGACGCAGTTGCGACTCCAGCGCGCTGCTGGCCAATGCGCTCTGCAAGGCTGCACGCTGTGCATGCCGCGCCTGGGCCTGTTCGGCATGGTGTCGGTGCAGGTTTTCGCGTGCCTGTGGCGGCACCTGCAATCGCGCGCAGCCAGGACGCCCTGAGCGCGTGAAGCTGCCACAACTTTTAAAGGTCGCGCCGGGCGTGGCCTCACTGGGCGAAGCAGTTGGCTCTGCGGCGTTCACCCAGACGGTGGCCAGCAAGGTTGCCGCACCCATCATCAGGGTGGCTGCGAATGTTTTATGGGCTGTCAAATACATGGTGCATTCTCCAAAAGCCACCACCATTTCGGCGCATGGCAGTTTTTAATCGTGCACCGCTTATTGCAAATGTGGGTTGACACACCTCAACCTGCCCCCATCACGGCCCGGTGCCAGGCACCAGATAAATGGTCTCCTGGTCGGCAGGCATGGCGGCTAACTCTTCAGGTGTCAATCGGGCGTAGACCTCGATGCCATACCCGGTTGGGTCACGCAACCACAACTCATGCAAGGGTGTGCCGTGCCAAGTCGTTCGCGGCGGTTTGATGATCGGGATGCCCTGCGCCTTCGCCCGCTCGTAACTTTCAAGCACGGCAGCCTTGTCACGCACGCCAAGCCCGATGTGGTATAGGCTATAGGTGTCGAGCGGTTGGCCGCTGTCATTGACCAGCAGCACCAAATTCAAGTGCAGGTCTGGCACCACAAAGGTCGAGAAACGAGGGGTCTGGTCGTTGGGTTCGACACCCAGGAACTGGCTGTAGAAAGACGTGCTCAGCGCAAGGTCAGAGACCCGAAAACTCAGGTGGAACTCGGTGGGTGACGCGATCATGGACATCTCTCTCATTCCTTTCATTCAACGCTCGGGTGCAGATGCGGATGCGGATGCGGATGCGGATAGTCCTACTTTGACGTCGCTGCCGCCAAGGCATCAAACACCGGCTCTGCGTCGCCAATGATCTTTGTCGCCATGGCCAGCCGCACGATGTGTACGGTCTCAATCACCTTGTCTGCGGCAATGCCTTGCTGAACAATTTTGTTGGACATGGCTTTGACGCAGGCCGGGCTGGTACCGGCCAGGGCCGCCGCCAGGTAAATCAGCGTGCGGGTTTCTTCATCCAGTGCGGGTTTTTCAGCGGGCATGGCAAAGGCTTTGGAGCGCATGTGCTCCTGAATCAGCGCCGGGTCGACGGGTACAGATTTTTCAAGCGCAGCGGGGACTTGCCCCATGCCTTTGCGCATCATGTCAAGGATTTCGTTTGCGTTCATGGTGATTCCATTTCGTTAAGTGGTTGACAAATGTGTCAGTTGAAGACGCAGGCTAACAACAAAAGATGCAGCTTTTTTGGCCGCAGTATTCAAAGACGCCAGATCAATCCAGCAAATCAGGGGGCGTTCCCTGATCGGCCGTTCAGTCAAAAAATACTCTGCCGCTCCCAATTCAGTGCTTATGGCCTTTTGGAGTTACTGTCTTCCGGATACATTCAAATTTGATAGCTGCTTAGGCATATATAACAAGGGCTAGAGGCCAGAAACGTATATAAATTTAACTATCTCTGTTGGTCATCAAATACAGGCACGGCATCAAGAACAGCGCCACCAGCATCTCCATGGCCAAGCCGCCAATGGCGGCAATGGCCATGGGTTGCAACATTTCACCGCCAGCTTCCAAGGCCAGCGCCAGCGGCAACAGGCCAATCAAAATGGCCATGGACACCATGACAATTGGGCGCAAGCGAATCGTTGCGGCTTTGAGCACTGCATCGCGTACCGACAGTTGCTCGGTCTTTTGCAGCAACAGCGCGTAGGTGAACAGCAGCACGCCGGCGTTCACCACGGCAGCAATCACCACCAGCACGCCAATCACCACCGGCGCCCCCAAGGGTTTGCCGGTGACCAGCAGCAAACCCGCCATGCCAGCCAGGCAGAACGGCACACTGGCCAAAATCAAGCTGGGAAGCTTCAGGCTGTTGAACTGCACAGTCAAGACGATGAACGAAAAGAACAACGAAAACGCCAGAATCATCACGGCACTTTGCGTCATCTCGCCCATCATCTGCGCCTGCCCGCCGTAGTCGCGCTGATAGCCGGGCGGCGGCGGCGACTGGTCCAGCACGGCCTGCAATTCGGACAACGCCTGGCCAACACTGGCACCCGACGCATCGCCGCGCACGATCACGGTCTTGATCTGGTCTTCGCGCACAATTTCCACCGGGCCGGTGGCAGGCAGCACCTGGGCCAAATCGCGCAGCTGCACAAAGCCGCCCAGGCTGGTCGGAATGCGCAGGTCTTGCAGGTTGCTGCGGTTGGCAAAGCGGGCTTCCGGGATCATCACCCGGATGTCATAGTCGCGGCCGCTTTCCCGCAAGCGGGTGGCCACCGACCCGGACACCAGTGCGCGCAAGGTGTCGGCCACCTCGGCCACGGTCACACCCAATTCAGCCGCACGCACCCGGTCGATCTTGACCTGGTATTCGGGCTTGGACAAATCCATGGCCACATAGACGTTGGTGAAGTGCTTGAGCGCCGTCATGGCTTGCGCGGTCTGGCGCGCCTGGTCGAACAAGGCCTCAATGTCGGGCCCTTTGAGTTTGACCTCAATGTCAGCATCGCCGAGCTTGCGCATGCCTTTGATCTTTATTTGCGACACCGTCACCTTGCCGCCAGGCGCTGCCACTTTGGCCACCACCGGGCGCAACTGGTCGATAAACGCCTGAGTGGTGAGGCTGCGTTGGTCAGGGGGCACCAATTGCAGATCGAGCTCGCCTTCGTTGGCGATCTCGTTGGTGATGGTGCCCACCGCTTTGCCACCGGCCATGGCGAAAATGCTCTCAATGCTGCCGGACAGGGCCTTGTTGGCCTTGATTTGCTGCTCAACGTCGATCAGCACGCGGTCGGTCTCGGCAAGTGCGGCACCGGTGGGCAGCTTGACCTTGACCATGACGCGGCCGTCGTCCATTTGCGGCAGAAATTCGCTGCCCAGCAAAGTCATGCCATAACCACCCGCCAACGCCGCCAACACAAAGGCGACCAGCACCATCCGCCGATGGTTGAGCAAATGTGCAAGCAAGCGGCCATAACCTTCAGTAGCGCGATCAAACAAAGCCGCAAACCACCCCGCACCCTGGCCCGGCGCCTTTTCTTTCTGACGACCCAGAGCCAAGGCTGTGAGCATGGGGGTAAGTGTGAGTGCCACTGCCAGACTGATCAGCACGATGCCCGCCACCACCAGAATCAGCTCGCGAAACAGCAGGCTGACCAGGCCTGGCACGATCAAAAACGGCACAAACAGCGCCAGAAACGCCAGCGTGGAGGCCACCACGGCCGGGCCGATGTCCGAGGTGGCCTTGACCACCAGCGCGTTGATGGGCGCGCCAGGGTTAGCCTCGCGGTCGCGTGAAATGGCTTCCACCACCAGAATCGAGTTGTCAACCAGCACCCCAATGGCCACCACCAGCCCGCCGAGCGAAAAGATGTTGAGTGAGAACCCGGCCAGTTTCATGACCCCGAAGTTCAGCACCAAGATTAGCGGCAGTGCCACCGCAATTACCACCACCTGCCGCCACGAGCCCAGAAACAGCCAGACGATCAGCACCACCAGCACGGCCGCCTCCAGCGCGGCGCTTTGCACGCCATTCAAAGCGTTGACCACATAAGTGGCCTGGTTTTCCAGCATGCCCAGCTGAACCCCCTCGGGCAGGGTCAGTTCGATGGCATCCAGGCGTTTCTGCACATCTCGCGCCACGGACACAGTGTTGGCATCGGCCTGCTTGAGCACGCTGAGCTTGACGGCGCTCTGACCATTGACGCGCGAAATCACCCGCGCTTCGCGGTGCGAATCGAGCACCTCGGCCACATCACTGAGCAAGACCTTGTTGCCGCCCTGGTTGAGCAGCACCACGTGGCGCAGATCGTCCAGCGAGCCAAATTCACCCATGGTGCGGGCAACGATCTCTTGCGGCCCCACGGTCAGGCGTCCGGCAAATTGCATGATGTTTTCTTCGCGCAGCCGCCGGGCCACGATGGCCGCCGTCAGGCCGTACTTGTCCAACGCCGCCGGTTTGAGGTGCACGCGAATTTCGCGTTGCAAGCCGCCCACGATGTCGGTGCCTGCGACTCCGGGCACGGCCAGAATCTGATCTTGCAACCATTCGTCCGTCCAGGTGCGCAGCTTGACCAAGTCCCAGCGGTCCGAGCGCACCGTGAGCTGCAGGATCGGCGTTTGAGTGGGATCGGCCTTGAAAACAATGGGGGGATCAATGTCCTTGGGCAGCTTGCGTGCCACCCGTGCCATGGCGGCAGTGACGTCCTGGTACGCGGTGTTGATGTCGGCGCCATATTTGAAGTTGGCGATCAGGCTGTACAGCCCTTCAATCGACGACGACTCCAGAGTATCGAGCCCGTCGACCGTCATCAGCTGGCGCTCGATGGTGTCGGCCAGACCCCGCTCAATTTCATTGGGGGTGGCACCCGGCCAGAAGATGTTGACTTTGACCATCGGGTAGGTCATGTCGGGTAAAAAATTCACGGGCAAGCGCCACAAGCCATACACCCCCAGCACCGTCAGCGCCAAAGCAATGGCAGCCGTGGCCAGCCGCTGACCAACCGAATAGGCGGTGAGTTTCATGGTTGACTCTTGGCAGTTGCCACTTGCACCGCCGCACCATCTTTCAGCGCTGCCTGACCGGCCACGATCAGCATCTCGCCAGGCTTCAAGCCGTCGGTGATCAGCGTGCGGCCCTCCATCTCCAAGCCGATTTTCACCTTGCGCCGCAGCGCTTTGCCATCTTGAACAACAAACACCGCCATGCCACCGCCGGGCGCGGCCAGCAGGCTGTAGGACGGCACGGTGATGGCCGCAGGTACGGTCTCGCGCACCAGGCTGACACGGGCAAACATACCGGTTAGCAACAGCGGCGGCTTGGTCAGTTCGAGTTCTGCCGTGCGGGTGTGGGTGCGGACATCCAGCGTCGGGTAGAGCCGGGTGACGCGGGCCGGAAAGGTCTGCTGCGGGTAGGCATCAAGCGTTACGTCAGCCTGTACGTCTAAGCGCAGGTGGGCCGCTTCTGCCTCGGCCACGGCCACACGCACAACCAGGCTGCCCGGATCAATGATTTCAACCAATGGAGCCCTGGGGGTTGCAACATCGCCTTCTTGGACTATCATTTTTGACACCACACCGGGCCACGGTGCGCTGATGACGTAGTCGCTTTGCGATTCTTGCGTACGCGCCAGTTGCGAGCGAATGCGCGTGACATTGGCAGCGACCGTGTCGACCTGCTCGCCCGGCAGCGCGCCGATGTCGACCAGGCGGCGGGTGCGGGCCAGGTTGTCTTCTTCGCGCCGCAGGTCTTCGCGCAGTGATTCAGCCAGACTGGAGACCGCCTGCGTGCGCCCCAACGTCAACAAGACTTGTCCGCGCTTGACCGGGTCGCCTTCACGCACACGAACGCTCAGCACCGGCCCCTCGGCCATGGAGCTGAGCTGGGCGATGCGCGTCGCTTCTACCGAACCGGTCACGGCAAAGCGCAGCACCCAAGGGGTAGATTGGACAGTTTCCACCCGCACCGGCGTTGCTTTGGCCGCCGCTTTGACTGGGGCGGAAGCGGTGCTCGCAGCACCCACCGTTGCAGCTGGGGTGGTCGGGGTGGATGCTGTTGTTTCGGTCTTGCTGCAACCCGGTAACGCCAGGCCCAAGGCCAGGGTTGTCAATATGTAGAACTGGCGCGGGCAGAGGTGGCGCAGGTACAGGTGACGCGGACGGGTTGGCGATTTGGTCAAAGTGACAGGGGCTTTGCGGGCCCAGACAGAGGGTTGGATGGTCATATTTTTCATAGCAAGTTCTCGGCACTGGCCCAGCTCAGTTGGGCGGCGGCGGTGTTGGCATCGGCCAAGGCGCGGATGTGGGTGGCTTGGGCCTCGGTCAAAGCCGATTGGGCATCGAGCACGTCAAACAAGGTGCCACGCGATAGGGCGTACTTTTCTTGCTCTATGTGCAGGTTCTCTGCCGCCAGTGCCGCCAGTTGCTCGGTGCTGGCCAGACGCTCCAGCGCTGAGGTCAACGCCGTGTAGGCGGTTTCGATCTCAAGGCGCACTTGTAAGCGCAGTTTGTCAAAGCGGGCCTGAAGCGCTGCCAGTTTGGCGCTTTCTTCCGCCACGCGGGCAGCGGTGCGCCCGCCATCGAACAGCGGCATGTCAAAACTCAGGCCAATGCGGTAGGTGGTGTCCTGGCTGTCGCTACCCACTGGCTGCTGGCTGATGCCATACAGCTTGCGGCCCCCTGCGGCGGCTAGCAGATTCAAAGTGGGGGCGTTGCCAGCGCGCGCGGCAGCGATGCGGGCGTTTTGGGCGTCCAGCTCGGTCTGCGCTGCCTGAATGTCTGCACGCTGGGCCAGCGCAAGCTGCGTCAGCACCGCCAGCGGCCGTGCATCCAGCGCTGGTTTTTGCAGCGCATCGACCAAGACGATCTGGCGTTCGCCCGTGTCCTCGCCCAGCAGGTTGAGCAGCGTACGGCGCAAGATGTCCAAGCCATTTTGTTCGCGCAGCAGGCGCTGGCGCACGTCAGCCAATTTGACTTCGGTACGCAGTGCGTCAACCTTGGCCGCTTTGCGTTCGTTCACAAGCGCCTGCACCCGCTGCAGTTGCGAGGCCAGTACATCGCGAGATGCGACCAGCGCGCCGATCAACCGGATTTGCGCCAACTGGGCGTAATACAGGCTCGAGACATTAAAAATCAGGTCGCTTTTGCTTCGGCTCAGGCGCTGGCTGCTGGCCGCTTCGAGCAGCTGTGCGGCATTCAACTCGGCCACCAGGCGGCCCCCGGTGTACAGCGGCACGCGCAGCACCACATCAGCGTTCAGGATTTGCGACCCAAAGGCACCCAGCTCACCGTTGGCATGCGCTGCCACCAGCCTTGCATCATCACCATAAGCGGTGTAACCGCCCTCAACCGTCACGCGTGGCAAGCGCGCTGCCTCAGCGCCTTGCGCGCGCGCCGCAGCGGCGTCCCGCTCAAACGCGCCGGCGGCCAGCTCGGGGTTGTTGGCCAACGCCAAATCAATCAGGGTGCGCAGACTGAGGCGTTCGGCGACCAAAGCAATAGCGGCCGTGCGTTTCGGTTCGTGCCCCAAATCAAACTGGGCAGCGGCGCTCGCGGGCAACACGGCCACCAACGCCGAAATTGAAATAACGATGCCGTAGCAGTGCCGACTACGGTTGAAAACAGCCCACGCCGTCAACGGGCACGTCATGAGTGAACGCATGATGAACATCTTTTTTTGGAAACTTGTGACATGGCGGTGTAGGTAAACGATTTGAATCTTCAGAAGTCTGTGGGCCATACGGGCGTGGTTGTTTGCGCTTTCAAGGCCCCTATGAAAGCAGGGTGCAGTTTGCTTGACCTTGCAAGTGGTGCGGTGGGGTGCGGATTGGCCTGCATCACTGGGTGTCATTTGAGCGCGGCGATGTCAACGCCGTGTTGCCGCAAACCGCTGATTTGCATCGCCTTGTTGCGCCACGGCCTTGCGTTACAGTGCGTTACAAAGATCGCAGGGGCGACCGCTTTCCTGATGTCTGACCGGGTTGCAGGCTTACCCTCAAAGCGCAACACACGGACTGATATTGAAGACAAAGACTGCATTCCTGATGTCGACGACGAGCCAGAAATCCGCCGCTTGCTGGTGAACTATCTGGAACGCAATGGCTTTGCGGTGGTGGCCGCACGGGACGGCCGCGAGATGTGGCACATGTTGCAGCAGCATGCAGTCGACTCGCTGTTGCTCGACCTAATGCTGCCCGATACCGATGGCCCGACGCTGTGCCGCGACCTGCGCGCAAAGTCAAATCTGCAGGTGCTCATGCTCACTGCGCTGGGTGAGGACGCTGATCGCTTTATGGGCATCGAGATGGGCGCCGACGGCTACCTGGTCAAACCGTTCAACCCGCGCCAACTGCAGGCACGGATCCAATCTATCCTGCGCCGCACACACGCGCTGCCGCCCAACCTCAAGCCCGAGCCGGTGCACTGCCTGGCATTTGCCGACTGGTGTCTCGACACCGCCGAGCGCCTGCTGACTTCGCCCGACGGGGTAGCCACACCGCTGTCGGGCGGCGAGTTTCGCCTGCTGCGCCTCTTGCTGGAGCACCCCAACCGCTTTGTCACACGCGACCAGCTGATCGAGATGATTCATGGCCGGGAGCCAGGAGCCGGTGCTGCCGGTGGACATCAACGCGTTGCTGGAAAGCCTGGCGGACGACGCGCGGGCACAGGGGCGGGCCGTCAGCATCGACGGCCTTGCAAGCCATTCCTGGCCAGTGCGCTGGATGAGTCTGCGTCGGGCGCTAAAAAATTTGATAGGCAACGAATTCAAATGCGCAGGCGATGCCACGCTGGTAGTGCAGCAGTCAAACGAATTTTTGCGCATCGGCGTGCGCGACCATGGCCCGGGCGTTCCCACATCTGAGCTGAACCAGGTAACGCAAGCCTATTACCGGGTCCACAAGGCCCGTACCGGTCCGGGCATGGGGGTCGGGCTGGGTTTGGCCATCGTGAGCGAGGTGGCCCTTGCACACGGAGGGCGGCTGGCGCTGAAAAACCATGCACAAGGTGGTTTGATCGCCTTGCTGATCCTGCCCCACCAACCTTCGGGCATTGTCCCAATACCCCAGCCACGGCCTCACCGAGTCATTATTTGAAAAACCAGAATGCAAAGTATCAACAGCCACTTTTCAGGAAAATTTGCATCTTTCCCGGTGAAGTCACGTCTACAACAGCATGAACAACCAATCTTCAGAAATCTGTACCACCTATGCCAAAGCGCAATCTCAGCTAGGGGCTTTGTTTGTCGATGTGCGCGAGCCGCAAGACGTGGAGGCCTTGGCCTTTGACGCGCCCGAGGTCATCAACCTGCCTTTTAGCCAACTAGAGGAGCGCTGGCAAGAACTGCCCAAAGACCGTGAATTGGTCATGGTGTGCCAAAACGGCGCAAAGAGCGCCCAGGCCACTGCCTTTTTACAAAAGCAGGGCCTGAAAAACGCCAATCCCATGCGCGGCGGCCTATTGCTCTGGATGCAAAAGGGCTACCCTGTGATTGGCAAGCGTTTCAACCCCTTGATTGAGAAACAACAATAGCCATGACCACAACCACCCCCAAAATGAGCTTTCATGTCGAGTCCCGCCGCGTGGATGCCCACAGCGGCTTGTCACTTTGTAAACAGGCAGAAATTGCGTTGGATACCGACCTGGCTGGCAGCCCGAGCGCCTTTAACCCGGCCGAGTTGCTGCTGGCCGCGCTGTCGGCCTGCATGATCAAGGGCATTGAGCGGGTTGCGCCTATTTTGAAGTTTGAGTTGCGTGGGGTGGAGGTCATGGTGGATGGTGTTCGTCAGGATGTGCCGCCCAAAATGGAATCGATCCGCTACGAGATTGTTGTGGACACCGAGGAGTCAGACCAACGCCTGAGTTTGCTGTATGAAAACGTCAAGAAGTACGGCACAGTGTTCAACACCGTGGCACCTGGAACTGAATTAAGTGGTGTTTTGCGCAGGCGCTGAGACTTTTGACTTTGAGCGCAAGACGCCGGTAGTGGTGGACCCGCTCAACTGCATATTGGGCGGCACCACCTGTGCTTTGACTGAGATTACAAAAAGGAGCAATGACCATGTTCAAGACTGCCATGCTGGCGCTCGATTTATCCGGCGCCGAAGAACCCTTGCTGGACTGCATTCCAGAGCTTTTGAACTGGGGTGTGCAACGACTGGTGATTGTTCACATTGTCCGCGTCGGCTACGTGCAGGGCCCGGGTTACCGCCAACTGGAAGACACGACGCAGTGGCTGGACAGTCGCGCTGCCCCGCTACGCGCCGCAGGCTTGCAGGTGGAGGTCAGTGTTCGATCGGCTGGCGTGCCTGTGGACGAGATTCTTCTGGCAGCCGCTGAGGCCGGAGCCGACCTGCTGGTCGCCGGCTCGCGCAGCCAAAACCTGGTGAGCCGCCTGTTTCTGGGCAGTGTTGCGCGCGATCTGGTCCGTAAAACCACGCTGCCCCTCTTGCTGCAATGGATCGAGCCCGACGCCGAAGGTACTGCCGACCACTGCCGTGCGGTGTGTACAAAAACACTGCGCCATGTGCTGCTCGCCACTGATCTATCCAAGCACGCCAGCGAAGCCGAACGGGCGGCGGTGGCACTGGCGGGCCGCGCCGTCCGGATTGACTGCCTGACGGTGCTGTCGCCGCGCGCGATAGAGAGCACCCCCGCGCTGCCACTGATGACCCGCGCCGCACTGGACGCACTGGTGCGGCAAATCGAGGCAGGTGCCAGCCAGGGCGAAGCCCTGGTGCTGCAAGGTGATCCCTCCGCCGCCATCGCGCGCGCTGCCCAGGAGCGTGACTGCTCGCTGATCATCGTCGGCAAGCATGGCCAGAATTGGACGCAAAGCATGCTGATCGGCAGCACCGCCTCGCGTCTGTGCGAAATTGCGGGCCGGCCGGTGCTCATGGTTCCGCTGCCCATCGACCAATAAACATGGCGCTGGGACCCGATATAGATGACGATGATGCAGAGATGCCAGCGTTGGATTTGCCCAGCCCTGAGGCAGCCAACAGACCACTGGAGCCTTGATGATCGAATCTGCGCCCCCCGCCGCCTCTGACACGTGGCGCACGCTCGACGCGAATGAGGCGGTGGCCGATGTGGCGTACCGGCTGAACGAAGTCGTTGCCATTTACCCCATCACACCTGCGTCTCCCATGGGGGAGCATGCCGACGCATGGTCTGCCGACGGCCGGTCCAATTTGTGGGGAGCGGTACCGCAGGTCGCGCAAATGCAGTCGGAAGGCGGCGCGGCCGGCGCCGTGCATGGGGCGCTGCAGGCGGGCGCACTCGTAACCACTTTCACCGCGTCGCAAGGGCTGCTTTTGATGCTGCCTGACATGTTCAAAATTGCGGGTGAGTTAACTGCGTTTTGTATGCATGTGGCTGCGCGCAGTGTGGCGACGCATGCTTTGTCCATTTTTGGCGACCACTCGGATGTGATGGCGGTGCGCGGCACCGGTTTCGCACTGCTGGCATCGGGCTCGGCACAGGAGGCACAAGACCTGGCCGCGATGGGTCACGCTGCCACGTTGGCCGCCCGGGTGCCCGTGCTGCATTTTTTCGATGGCTTTCGCACGTCCCACGAAATCACCAAGGTCAGGCCGCTGGACGATGAGACCTTGCGTGCCCTGATGCCCGCAGACGGTTTGCTTGCGCACCGTGCACGGGCCCTGGACTGTGAGCATCCGGTGCTGCGTGGCAGTTCGCAGAACCCGGACACCTTTTTTCAGTGCCGCGAGGCGGCCGAGCCGTTTCATGCCGCATTTCCTGACGTGCTGGATGACACGATGCAGCGCTTCGCTGCGCTCACCGGCCGCCGCTACCGTCTGTTTGATTACATAGGACACCCCGAAGCCGAGCGGGTTCTGGTGCTCATGGGTTCGGGCGTGGAATGCGCGCACGAGACGGTGGAACATCTAATGGCGCAAGGTGAGCGGGTTGGCGTGATCAAGGTGCGCCTGTTCCGCCCCTTCGCGGTAGACCGGCTGCTGCAAGTCTTGCCCGCCAGCGTGGTGTCCCTGGCGGTGCTGGATCGCACCAAGGAGCCAGGTTCCAGCGGCGAACCCTTGTTGCAAGAGTTTGCTACGGCCCTGTCCATGGCGGTAGCCCAGGGGCAACTTGCGCGCATGCCGCGTTTGTCCGGTGGCCGCTATGGCCTGGGGGGCAAGGAATTCACCCCGGCCATGGTCAAGGCCGTCTTTGACGCCTTGGCGCAAGACACGGTGCCAGCCCGCTTTACCGTCGGCATTCGGGATGATGTGTCCGCCACGTCCTTGCACTGGGATGCCGACTTTGACCGCGCCTTTGAGCCCACGGATACCACCCGCGCGGTCTTTTTTGGTCTGGGTGCCGACGGAACGGTGTCGGCCAACAAGGCGAGCATCAAGATCATTGGTGAGAAAACGGCCTTGTTTGCACAGGGGCATTTTGAATACGACTCGCGCAAGGCTGGCGCCACCACGGTGTCGCACCTGCGCTTTGGCCCGCGGCCCATCCGCTCCACCTGGCGCATTCAGCAAGCACAGTTTGTGGCCGTGCATGCCAGTGAGTTTCTGGAACGACGCGACCTGTTTGACTGCGCAGCGCCCGGCGCAACCGTGCTGCTGAACACCCCCATTCCACCCAGCCAGGTTTGGGATGCCCTGCCGCGCGAAGCGCAACAGCAACTGGTGGAGCGCCGATGCCGGCTTTACGCCATTGACGGTAGTGCCCAGGCAGAGCGCGCCGGGTTGGGGCGGCATATCAGCACCGTGATGCAGTTGTGTTTTTTCTCGTTGAGCGGGGTGCTGCCCATGAACCAGGCGATGACCTACCTGCGTGAATCGTTCGAGCAAACCTGGGGCCGTCGCGGCCCTGAGGTGCTGCGGCACAACCTGGCTGCGCTGGAAGGGACGCTGGCCGCGCTGGAGGAAGTGCCCGTGCCACCCACAGTGACCAGCACCCGCAGCCGCCGCCCGCTGGTTCCCGCAGATGCGCCAGACTTTGCCCAGCGCGTCACAAAATTGTTGCTCGAAGGCCGAGGCGACGCCTTGCCCGTCAGCGCATTCCCCCCGGACGGCACTTGGCCCACCGGTACCAGCCGTCTGGAAAAGCGCGCCATCGCACTCGATATCCCCATCTGGCAACCCGACCTGTGTGTGCAGTGCAACCGCTGTGTAACGATCTGCCCGCACACCGCCATCCGTGCCAAGGTGTATGAACCAAGTCAAATTGCCAGCGCACCAGAAGGTTTCCGCTGGCTGCCCGAGGCCTTCGAGCCGGCATTCGAGGGGCTGCACTACACCGTGCAGGTGGCACCCGAAGACTGCACCGGCTGCGGTCTTTGCATCGAGGTCTGCCCAGCCAAAGACCGGCACGACCCCCGCCGCCGGGCCTTGGTGTCAGCACCCTTGCCAGACCATCGTGAGCAGGAACGTGCATTTTTTGAGTTCTTCGAACACATCGAATCGGCACCTTTGGCGGCACTACCGATCGACCAGCGCCTGTCGGCTTTTCGGACACCCTTGTTTGAGTTCTCCGGTGCGTGCGCCGGTTGCGGCGAGACGCCGTATCTAAGCCTGTTGACACGTCTGTTCGGCGACCGGCTGTTGATCGCCAATGCGACCGGTTGCTCATCCATCTACGGTGGCAATCTGCCCACTACGCCCTACGCCAAAAACGCCCAGGGCCGCGGCCCCGCATGGTCGAACTCGCTGTTTGAGGACAATGCCGAATTCGGCTTGGGGCTGCGCCTGGCACTCGATGCCGCACGAGCACGGGCACTGTCACGGCTGCAGGCCGTGGCCACACGCCTGCCCATTGAACTGCAGGATGGTCTGCTGGATTCCCAAGAGGACGAAGCCTGGATCACGGCTCAGCGTGCGCGCGTCGCCGCACTGCAAGCCTGGTTGCTGGCCGATGCAAGCCCACAAGCGCTGGCTCTGCATGAAGACTGTTCGGCCCTGTTGCCGCGCAGCGTGTGGATTGTGGGTGGTGATGGCTGGGCTTATGACATTGGCTACGGAGGGCTGGACCATGTGCTATCGGGTCAGCGCAAAGTAAATATGCTGGTGCTCGATACCGAGGTGTATTCCAACACCGGTGGTCAGCAGTCCAAGGCGACGCCGCTGGGCGCATCGGCCAAATTCGCCATCGCAGGCAAGGCCACCCGCAAGAAAGACCTGGGCTTGCTGGCCATGGCCTACGGGCACGTCTACGTGGCGCAGGTGGGTCTGCAGTCGCATGCGGAGCAAACCGTGCGCGCCATGCTGGAGGCCGAGCGCCACCCTGGTCCTTCACTGGTCATTGCCCACAGCCCTTGTATTGCCCATGGCTACGACCTGGTGCACTCGCCAATCCAGCAGAAGCGTGCGATTGACAGCGGTGCGTGGCCTTTGTACCGATTTGACCCGGCACGCATCGCACAGGGTGAGGCGCCCCTCACGCTCGACAGCGGAGCGCCCACCTTGGACCTGGCCGAATACATGGCCGGTGAGGCGCGTTTTCGCATGGTCGAGTTGCGCTCGCCCGCGCGCTACCGTGAACTCCTGGCAGCGGGCCGCGAGGCGGCCATCCAGCGGCGCGCACTGTACGAACAGTTATCGAACGTTCACCTGCCCAAACCCCAGGCGCCACCGGAGACCTCACATGGCTGATCTTCAAACCTCGTGGTTGGGGCTGACACTGACAAGTCCTTTGGTGGTGGCCGCCAGCCCCATCTCGCGTGACCCGGCAGCCGCAATGCAAGCCGAGGCGGCGGGTGCCGGGGCCATCGTGATGCACTCGCTGTTTGAAGAACAGCTGATTGAAGAGCAGATGGCGGCGCACCGCTACTTCGACCAGTTGGCCGACACCAACGCCGAGGCGCGCAGTTTTTTGCCGGACAGTGACCTGTATCCACTCGACGCTGAGGGCATGGTGGCGGAACTCCAGGCATTGCGGCAGCAACTCACGATTCCCGTGGTCGCATCCCTCAACGGCAACACCCCGGGCGGGTGGACACGTTATGCCGCGCGACTGGCAGATGCAGGGGCCAGTGCCATTGAACTCAATCTGTATGACGTGGCGTCTACCACGGCAACATCGGGCGCCGACGTGGAGCGCCGCCAGCTGGAGGTGGTGGCGGCCGTGGTGGCGGCCGTGTCGATACCGGTGGGTGTCAAGATTTCTCCGTTCTACGCATCGGTTCCTGCTTTTGTCCATCAGCTCGAACAAGCCGGCGTACGCGGCGTGACCGTGTTTAACCGCTTTTACGATCCGGTAGTCGATCTGGATACCTTGGCGGTACGCCGCAATCTGGAGTCATCCACATCGGCCGAGCTGCCCCTGCGTTTGCATGCGCTGGCGATATTGTCCGCCACCAGTGGGGCGCTCTCCTTGGCGTGCTCCGGTGGCGTGCATACCGGCGAAGACGCTGCCCGAGCCATTTTGTGTGGAGCCCATGTAGTGCAAGTGGCATCAGCCCTGCTGACACACGGACCGGCACACATTGGCACGCTGCGTGGCGAACTGCAACATTGGCTGGACGACAAGGGATATACATCCAGCGCTGCCGCGCGCGGCGTCCTGGGCCTGGCCAAGGCTGAAGACCCGAGCGTCTGGACCCGGCTGAACTACATCCGATCGCTCGACACCTGGCGCGAGCAACCAACCTGGAGAAACCACACATGAACACCGACAAGAAGACCTGGCACGGCATCCCGCGCGAAGATATTCCGTGGCTACCAACGGTCGACGCAGCGGCTTGTATTGGCTGCCAACTGTGCTTTGTGACCTGCGGGCGCAGTGTGTATGAGATGCAGGACAACACGGCGGTGGCCGTGGCGGCCATGGAGTGTGTGGTGGGATGCACCACCTGTGGCAACGTGTGTCCCACTGGCGCCATCACATTCCCCACGCTGGACTCGGTCTGGAAGCTTGAACGGGAACACCAGATTTTTCGCACGGTCAAGAAAGAGGCCTTGAAAAAGCATGAGCGCGAAGACAGTCTGAAGGCGCGCGAGGCGGCCCAGCAGGCCATGGCCAAGGTCTCCACCCGCGCCAAGGTCGAGGTTGCCGGTGAATTTGGTGACAAGCACTTTTTGGTGCGCCTGGAGGAACTGATCACCGACAAGCCCTATGACATCGTCAACCTGCGCCTGGAAGTGCCCACTGTTAAGGGTGCACGGCAAAAAGCCCCCTCATTCATGAGCTTTGAGCTCACCTCTGAAAATCAGGAAGACGTTGGCGCGTTTCTTGTGGAAATTGCGCAGCTGGTGCATGACGCGGGGCTGGTGCTTGTCAGCGAGCAGCGGCTCTGACCCCCGAACCTATTCTTTTCACTACCTGGAGAAAACCATGAGCAAGATCGAAGTCGTCCTTTGCAACCCGGTCCGTACCGCTATCGGCACCTATGGCGGTAGCCTGAAAGACATGCCCGCGCCTGACCTGGGCGCAGTCGTGATCCGCGAAACCCTCAAGCGCTCGGGCCTGGCCGCCGACAAGGTGCAGACGCTGGTGATGGGTAACGTGATCCAGGCCGGTGTCAAGATGAATCCGGCCCGCCAGGCCGGCATCGGCGCGGGCTTGCCCATCGAGGTGCCCGCGCTGACCGTCAACCGGGTGTGCGGCTCCGGCGCGCAGGGCGTGGTGAGCGCCGCGCTGGAAATCTGGTCCGGCATGATTGACTGCGCCATTGGCGGTGGCATGGAAAACATGGACCGCGCGCCCTATCTGTTGGCGCAGGGTCGCTGGGGCGCGCGCATGGGCGACGTCACGATGTCCGACAGCATGCTCATGGACGGTCTGAACGACGCCTTCAGCGGCCAGCATTCAGGCTGGCATACCGAGGACTTGGTCAAGCTCAAAGGCATCTCGCGCGAGGATCAGGACCGCTGGGCATTGCGCTCGCAGCAGCGCTTTGCGGCGGCACAAGCGGCGGGCAAGTTCGAAGCCGAAATTGCCGCCGTTGAAGTGCCAGGCCGCAAGGGCCCGACCATTTTCAACAAGGATGAACACAATCGGCCGGACACCACCGCAGAATCGCTGGCGAAGCTTAAGCCAGCCTTTCGCAAAGAGGGCAGCATTACCGCTGGCAGTGCACCTGGCCTGAATACCGGTGCAGCGGCCATGGTCGTGGCCGAGCGAGGCTGGGCCGAGAAAAATGGCTTGCAACCCATGGCCAAGCTGGTGAGTTACGGCATCGGTGCCGTCGAACCCGGCCTGTTCGGCCTGGGCCCAGTTCCCGCGGTTCGGCAGGCATTGACGCGTGCTGGCTGGAGCGTGAGTGATGTCCAGCGCGTCGAAATCAACGAGGCTTTTGGTGCGATCACGCTGGCTTGCCTGCGCGAACTCGGCTTTGCCGAAGGCGTCGTCAACGTTGAAGGTGGTGCCATTGCGCATGGCCACCCAATCGGTGCCAGCGGTGCCGTTTTGGCAACCCGCCTCATGCATTCCATGCAGCGCGATGACCTCAAACGCGGCATCGTCACCCTGTGCATTGGTGGCGGTCAAGGCATCGCACTGGCGCTGGAAATGCTGTAAGCGCCGCCATGGACACCGGCATTCTTGCGTGAAGCCTGCATGCAAGACGCCGACTGAGCTGAGCTGGCAGACCAACTGAGCTTGGCGCTGCGAGCGCCAGCACAACGGTCGCCCGTGTTCATGTACAAAGGGTTTCGAAGTTACGTTTTCTTCATCAATCAACTTGCCATGTCCGTCTGTTTGCCAGAGACCAGCGCCGCATGCCACTGCGCAACTTCTTCGATGGCGTTCGCCAGTGGCATAGAAGCCTCTACCCGGTCCATGATCTGGCGCTGCAAGATGGCCCCCAGCATGGTGACGTTGTCGGCCATGTAGGGCTTGAGCTCAGTGAGCAACTGACAGGTGGGCGGGTCGAATGCGT
>VMTC01000087.1 GCA_013791765.1 Rhodoferax sp. | reverse complement strand
TTTCTGGTCTTCTGCTGTTGAATGAACATCCGCCCTGTGGATTTGTGGACAACTCGCCAGCGAGTTGCCAACAAGCCCCACCGGGCGCGACTACAACATTGTATTTTTCAAGTCAAGTTCCACACGGAACGACGAAGGGCCAATCAAAGCTTGGTGCAGGTGCTGCTCCAGCTCGGCCTTGGGTGGCAGTTCGGCCCAGTATTCGGCTACGGTGATGCCGTCTTTGTGCATTTGCAGCAGCTCCACTTGTTCGCGGCTGGATTCGGCGCACAGGATCAGGCCAATGGGGGCTTCTTCCCCGCTCTGGCGCTCGTGCTTGTCCAGCCATTTCAGGTACAGCTCCATCTGGCCTTTGTGGGCGGCTTTGAAGCGGCCCAGTTTCAGCTCGATGGCCACCAAGCGGCGCAGGCGGCGGTGGTAGAAAAGCAGGTCCAGGTAAAAGTCTTCGCCGTCGATCACCATGCACTTTTGGCGCTCCACAAACGCAAAGCCCCGGCCCAGCTCCAAGATGAAGGCTTCCAGCTGGCGCAGGATGGCAGCCTCTAAATCTGCCTCGTCGTGGCCTTGGCGCAGGCCCAAGAAGTCGAGGAAATACGGGTCTTTGAAGACTTGGGCGGGGTTGGTGGGGCTGGCTTCGGCAGGCTCAGCCGACACGGGGGATGCAACCTGCAGCGATACGAGTTCTGTGCGCTCGAAGGCTTTGCGTTCGATCTGGTGCGCCAGTTCGCGCACGCTCCAGCCATCTTGTGCGGCTTGGCTGGCGTAAAACTGGCGGGCCTGCGGGGTTTCGAGCGCCACGATGGCGACCATGTGGCTCCAGCTCAATTTTGCCGACAGTGTCGACACAATTGCCACATCGGGAAAGCTCTCGGCAAACTTCACCATGCGGCGCAGGTTGCGTGATTCAAAACCCCGGCCAAATTCTTGCGCCAGTTGTTGGCCCAGTTGGTCCAGCAGTTGGGTGCCGTAGCTGGCGCGGGCACCGCCCAGCACCTCGGTGTGCAGGCGTTTGCCCACGCTCCAATACAGCCGTGTCAGCTCCGCATTCACCGCCCCCGCCAGCCGCTGGCGGCTGCTGGCAATGAGGGCGCGCAGTTCGGCGTGCAGGTTGTCGGCAGGCGTGGGCGCTGCGCCGTGCGTGATGTCGTTCATGTTTGCAACCTTTCTGACCACCACACCCCCAACGGCACCGCCCAAAGGTTCTCCCCAAACGGCACCACGTCGCGCCCGGCGTACAGCACAATGCCGCGCTGAAAAATGGCGGGTTCGGTGGTTTGCAGATGGCGCAGGCCTTTGAAGTCTTTGCTGTCCACGGTGGAGCTGGCTTTGACTTCGATGCCGGTGATCTGGCCCAGGCGGTTTTCCAGAATGAAATCGACCTCGATATGGTTTTGCGTGCGGTAGTGCCACAGGGTGAGGTGCTGGGCCGAGAACGCTATGTGTTTAAGCAGCTCGGCCAGCACAAAGGTTTCTACTGCCGCGCCGGGCAGGCCCGCTTTGTCGGCCAGGCTGGCGGCGGTGTCACCCATCAGGTGGCACAGCAGGCCGCTGTCGGGCAAGAAGACTTTGGGCGCTTTGACCAGGCGTTTGCCGGCATTGCGCTCCCACGGCGACACGCGCACCACCAAAAACAGCATTTCCAGCAGGGCAAAGTAGCGCTTGAGCGTGCTTTGCGGCAGGCCGCTGCTGCGCGACAGTTCAGCAAAGTTCAGCAGCGACGCGCTGCGGGCGGCCAGCAGTTGCAGCAGGTTGGGGATTTCGGTGAGTTGTTCGATGTGGGCCAGGTCGCGCACGTCGCGCTGCAAAATACTTTGCACATAGCTGTCAAACCACGCCGCCCTGCGCCGGGCTGTGCTGCGGGTAACGGCATCGGCAAAACCGCCGGCCACCAGGCGCTCAATGAGGGCGTTGCGCGGGTTTTGCGTGGCATCCCCCGCAAGTTCAGCAGGTTCTGCTGGGGCGGCCAATGTTGCAAGGTCGCCGTTGAACAGGCAGTCGGCGCGGTTCAGCGTGGGGCTGCCCGCCAGCTCGGCGCTGGACAGCGGCCACAGCGACAGCACCTCTACCCGCCCCGCCAGCGAATCGGCAATGCCGGGCAGCAGCAGCACATCGGCCGAGCCGGTGAGCAGGAAGCGGCCGGGCTGGCGATTTCTGTCCACTGCGGCTTTGATTGCCAAAAAGAGCTCGGGTGCGCGTTGCACTTCGTCCAGGGTCACCGGGCCGCTCAAGCCGTTGATAAAACCAGCGGGGTCGGACTTGGCGGCGCTCTGCACCACTGCGTCGTCCAGCGTCAGGTATTGGCGGGACGGAGCTTGCGGCAATGTGGCACCAGCCAGTGATTGCACCAAGGTGCTTTTGCCGGTTTGGCGGGCACCGTTGACAACGACAACCGGCGTATCGGACAGGGCTTCTTGCAGCAGTGGGGCGATGTGGCGGGTTAGCATTGCAGCATTTTACTGGTTGATTTTCAACCAGTAAACGGTTGATTTTCGGCCTGTTTATGTGGTGGCGCATCGCCTTGCGAAAACCGCTTTGCCAGCCCGCCATCCCCTCCCACCCCAATCACCAGGCGTTGTGTGGCCCTGGTGGCGGCCACATAAAACACCCGCGCTGCTTCCTTCTCGTCCTCACCGGGTGCAGGCATGTGGCCTACGCCCGGCAGGGCCACCACGGGGAACTCCAGGCCTTTGCTGACCTTCATGGTCATCACCTGGATGGCGTCTGCGCCGGGATGGTAGTCGCCGCTGCGTTTGCGCACGCGGTGCGGCAGCTTGCGTTGGGCCAGGGCACTGGCGCACAGGTCCATGGTTTTCCAGTCGGCGCACAGCACGGCCATGTCGCCCCACGCAAAGTCTTCTTTGTGGACGTTGGCCAGGTGGTCTGCAATGGCATACGCCTCGTCTCGCAGGCAAGGCAGGCGGATGATGAGCGGCGCTTGCCCATCACGCCCGCAACTGATGGGTTTGACCAGCGGAATGCCGTCGTCGTCTTTGTCATCCGCAGTGAGCAGGTCCTTGGCGATCAGGCTGGCGGTTTGCAGAATCTGCTTGGTGTTGCGGTAGTTGATTTTCAAGATGGTGGTGCGGCCTTGTGCCTGGATGCCCAGGCTTTTGAAGCTGAACTGCTTGCTGCGCGCGCGTTCGTAAATGCTTTGCGCGTCGTCATAGAGCAGCAGCAGGCTGTTGGTGGTCGGGTCCACCATCTGCGTCACCAGCTTGAGCCATTCGGGTGCAAAGTCGTGGCCTTCGTCAATCAGAATGGCCTGGTATTGGCCGGATGGGATTTGCTTGCGGTCCACCGCGCGGATGACGCGCTGCACCATATCGGCCATCTTGGCGTCCACGGGCAGATCGGGCGCTGGCAGTGTCTGCCCGTAGGCCACCAGCTGGTCGCGGCACCACTTGTGAAAATGCCGCGCATGCACCTTGTCCGCCAGCCCTTTGGCCTGCATGACCGAGTGCAGGGTCACGCCCAGCGGTTCGTTGAAGCACAGGATCAGAATCGGCTTGGACGTGGCAGTGTGCGCCTTGGCCAGATACTCGGCGCGGTAGCCCAGGATCATGGTTTTGCCTGAACCGGCCACGCCGTGAATCACACGGTGACCGTCGCCCAAGCTGCGCGCCAGTTGCTCTTGCTGCAGGTCCATCACGCGCATGATGCCGGGCAGCTCAGCTTCAGAATCGCTGTCGTCAAACAGCGTGCCTTGCGTTGGCAGCCGCACTTCGGGGAACATGATCCAGCGCACGCGGTCAAGTTGCGGCAGGCTCATGACGCCGCCCATCATGAACGGGAACATGCCCCACAGGCGGCTTTGCAGGTCTTCGGCGTCGACCGACTCGGTCATTTCATCGCGGCAGACAACGCGGTTCGGCTCGATCACGCGGTGCAATTCACCCTCTGTAAACTGCTTGCGCGTGAGGTTGGGAAACACCACGCCATAGCTCCACGGAAAGGCGAGTTGGCCTTGGTGTTTGCCCTCGGCCTGCACCAGCTGGGGGTCACGCTTGAGGGCGTCGACCACGGTGTGGGCATATTGGCGGGCTTGCTCGATCGGGCTGGCAACGGTTTTGGGCTGGCCGTGGTCCAGAATCACCCAGTTGAGCTTGTCGGCTTGGAGGATGGTGTCGGGCTTCCAGTCTTTTACCTCCAGAATCAGCAAGCCGCGCCGGGGGTGAATCACACAGAAGTCGGGGTGTGACTGATGGGGGCCCATCGGCACGTCGTACCAGAGCAGGTAGTCGTCGTCGAGCTTTTGCTCCAGCCGCTCGGCCAGGCGTCGCTCGCCTGCAGTCATGCGCGATACGCAGGCGCCAAGCGCCGGTATGAGGGTTGCCATGTGGTGATCCCGCCCCTGAGATTGTTTGCGGGCCATTATGGGCGCAATCGCAGGGGGCTTGGCAGGGATCGAACTGGGTCAAATCCTCAACGCGGCGGGGCTTGCTGCTGGGTGCCGTGCGCTGCCGCACGGACTTGAAGAATCACACGCTCATTTGCGCGAACGCGTCACGGACGCACAACAATTTCGTTCTTCACGGATCTCACCCCGTTGACACCACGCGCGATGCTCTCGGCCATGGTTTTTTCCGTGGCGTTCTTGGCAAAACCCGACAGCAACACGGTGCCATTGAGGGTTTCGACGCTGATGCTGGTCGCGGCGACCTGCGTGTTGTCAGCGAAGCGCGCTTTGATTTGGGTGGTGATGGTGGCGTCGTCAATGTAAGACCCGACGGTCTGCTGGCCACGGCCGACGGCACAGCCCGTGGCAGTGAGTAGCGCGGCGGCGGCAACAACGGCAGCAAGAAGAGTACGTATGATCATGATGAACCTCCAGTAGAAATTGACACAGGCTTTACCTCGGCGGATTGTCTGGTGCGTTTCAGACGCCGCCAGCAGAAAAATAGTAAGGCGAAGTAACGCGGCTGGCAAGCCAAAAGCCCGCGGAAACCCTTCTGGGCATTGATAAATCGCAAAGCCTGAGCCCGCTTTTGTGCTCAAAACCGACACCGCATTTGCTGATCTTGCGCCAGCCGCGTTAGCCGGCGCAAGCACTTTTCGTTAAAATCAGACCCTTGGCAAGGTCCGCCAACCCACCGGCGCCCGCCTTGTCACTCTGCCCCCCACCCACATTGATCCTTTCCCATGCCCCAACTGACCATGCACGCATCCCCCTTGGTGGCTGACGCTGCCCTGCTACTTGAAGTTGCTGAACTGGTGGTGAGCGCCTTGAACCTGGACGTTGGCGCCCCCGATATTCAGGCGGACGACCCGTTGTACGGCGACGGCCTGGGGCTGGACTCCATCGATATTCTTGAAATCGCACTCGTGGTCTCCAAGCGCTACGGCCTGCAACTGCGCGCCGGTCAAGAAGAAAACCACGCCATCTTCCTGTCGCTGCGCAGCCTGAGCAACCACATCGCGGCTCAGCGCACCCAGTGAAAGCCCACTCGGCGACACGGCTCAAGCAAGCCGTTCGTTGGGGCGGCCTGCTCGCCCTGGGCATTGGGTATGCACTGTTGTCGCATCGGGCTGCGGCGTCAACCATGCCCGATCTGCAGGGCGCCCTGGTTGCGCTGGCGCCCCTACTCGCCCTGGGCCTTGTGCTGGCCTGGCGCTCGCAGCAGCGCGCCCTCATGCTGGCCCTGAGCCTGGCGGCATGCGCTGTGATTTACGGGCTCAAGAACTGGTTGATCGCCCATTACAACTGGGTCTTTCTTCTGCAGCATGCAGGCACCTATGCGCTCTTGTGCGTGGCCTTCGGCAAAACCCTGCAGCGTGGCGGCACACCCATGATTTCGCGCTTTGCCACCATCGTGCACGGCAGCCTGACGCCCGCGCTCACCCGCTACACGCGTGCGGCCACCTGGAGTTGGACCTTCTATTTCGGCGCCACCGCCGGGCTGTCGCTGCTGCTGTTTTGGTTGGCACCGGTAGCCGTCTGGTCGACTTTTGCCAACCTGCTGGGCATGCCGTTGCTGGGCTTGATGTTTGTGGGTGAGTATGCGGCGCGCTGTTATGCCTTGCCCGCGTCTGAGCGCGCCGGGCCGCTGGCGGCGATCCGCGCGTACCACCAGTCCGTTTCAGAAGACAGGGCGCGCCGACCATGAGCAGCTTCCCGCTAGTCACGCACGCTCAGGCACAAGACATCCTGGCCTATCGTCAAGACGGTCCCATCACCGCGGCGCAGTTTCTGGCCGATGCCAGGCACTTGGCCGCAGATCTGCCGGCAGGCAGGCATGTTCTCAATGTCTGCGTCGACCGTTATCGCTTTGCCGTCGGCGTGGCAGCGGCCTTGCTGGCGGACAAGATCAGCCTGCTGCCGCCTACGCTCACGCCAGAGATGATGCGCCAGGTGAAGCACTTTGCGCCCGACGTGTTTTGCCTGGTCGACCAGCCGCAGGCTATTGATCTACCCCAGTTTGCATGGGCGGGCGCGCTGGCCGTTGAGGCGTCAGCCACTGCGGCTCCAGCCAGCGCCACCTATGACGTTCCCGACATTGCGGCCGAGCGCACGGCGGCCATCGTGTTCACCTCCGGCTCGACCGGCACGCCAGTGCCGCACCCCAAAAGCTGGGGCGCCCTGGTTCGCAGCGTTCGGGCCGAAGCCGCCCGCCTGGGGCTGCTGGACGGCAGCCGCCACAGCATTGTGGCCACGGTGCCACCGCAGCACATGTTTGGCTTTGAGGCCTCCGTGCTGCTCGCGCTGCAGAGCGGCTCAGCCCTGAGCGCAGCCCATCCGTTTTACCCGGCCGACATCTGCGCGCTGCTCGCTGCCGCGCCGCGCCCGTGCCTGCTGGTCAGCACACCCTTGCATTTAAAGGTGTTGCTGGCGTCCGGGCTGGACATTCCCACCGTCGACCTGGTGCTGTCGGCCACGGCGCCGATGACGCCGCAACTGGCGCTGGCCGTCGAGGCCGGTCTGCAGGCGCCCTTGTTTGAAATTTACGGCTCCACCGAGACCGGCCTGATCGCGTCCAGGCGCACCACCGCGAGCGTCGAATGGACTCTGTTTCCCGGGGTCAGACTCAGCGTTTCGCAGGGGCGCACCTGGGTCTCTGGCGGGCATGTTGATCCGCCCATGCCCCTGGCCGACGAGCTTGAACTCTTGAGTGGCGGCGGCTTTCTGCTGCATGGCCGCAGCGCCGACCTGGTCAACATCGCGGGCAAGCGCAGCTCGCTCGACTACCTGAACCATCAGCTCAACGCCATCCCGGGCGTGATCGACGGGGCTTTTTTCATGCCCGATGAGCCTGACGACACCAATGTGACGCGCCTGATGGCCTTTGCCGTCGCCCCTGGATTGAGCGTTGGAGCCCTGCTGGTGGCGCTGCGCGAACGCATCGACGCGGTGTTCATCCCCAGGCCGCTGGTGCTGCTGGCGTCACTGCCGCGCAACAGCAGCGGCAAATTGCCGCGCGACGCATTGCAGGCGCTGGCATCACAGCATCAGCGCCAAGGTACGCCCCATGCAGCTTGAAACCACGCTCTTCTTCGCGCCGGATCATCCGGCCTTTGCCGGCCATTTTCCGGGCACGCCGATTGTGCCGGGCGTGGTTTTGCTGGACGCCGTTGTTCATGCGGTGCTGCAAACACAGGGGCCCAGGGCATCCGGGGATGGCTTTGATACGACGCCGCTGTGCCAGATCAGCGCCGCCAAATTTCTCAGTCCGGTCGGCCCCGGCGAGACCTTGAGGCTTGTGCTCACCCCGGGCACCTCGGGCAGCACCCGTTTCGATATTTCCAGCGGCCAGCGCAAAGTCGCCACCGGCACGCTGGTGTTGCCAGCGCCTGCAGCATGACAAACCAACACAAGGCCGCGCCCTCAGGCGGCGCTGAATGGCAACAGCGCCCCGAGCGCAGCAACCTGTTCATGCTGCGCCTGATGACCTGGCTCTCGCTGCGACTTGGCCGGCGCGCGAGCCGCGTGGTGCTTTACGCCATCGCGGCCTATTTCCTGGCGTTTGCGCCGACTGCACGTCGCATGTCACGCGACTATTTGCGCCGGGTGCTGCAGTTGCCCACACCCGCAGCGGTGGGCTGGCGCCACTTGTTTCGGCATTTTCTGAGTTTCGCGTCGGTGACCCATGACCGGCTTTATCTGGTCAACGGGCGCTTTGATCTGTTCGATATCCGGGTTCACAACCAAGAACTTGTCGACCAGGCGCTGGCCGACGGCCAAGGCGCCTTTTTGCTCGGCGCGCATCTGGGGAGTTTTGAGGTGCTACGCGCCATCGGCCGCCAACAGCCCGGCCTGCGCGTGGTCATGGCGATGTACGAGGAGAATGCGCGCAAGATCAACGCCGCGCTGGGCGCCATCAACCCACAGGCGCAGCAGGACATCGTGGCACTGGGCCACATCGACTCGATGATTCAGGTGCATGAGTTGTTGGGCCAGGGCACGGTCGTGGGCATGTTGGGTGACCGGTCGCTGGGGCTGGACGACACCCGCGCCTTCGATTTTCTGGGCGATCCGGCCGAGCTGCCGCTGGGTCCGTTCAGGATGGCGGCGATATTGAAACGCCCAGTCTTGTTCATGACCGGGCTGTACCGCGGTGGCAACCGCTACGACATCCATTTCGAGGCCCTGGCCGACTTTTCAGCCTTGCCGCCACGCGGGCGCACGCTGGCGGTGCAGACAGCGATGGCACGTTATGCTGCGCTGTTGGCGCACTACTGCCGCAGCGCGCCCTACAACTGGTTCAACTTCTTTGATTTCTGGCGCGCTCCGGTGACGCGACCCAGCCGTTCTCCTGAAAAAATTCAACCTACGCCATGATGCATTTCGTTCGAATTTTTAGACTGGCGTCACTTGCGCTGGGCCTGCTACTTGCCACGACCAGCCCGACCGCCTTGGCGGCCTGGGACATCCAGCAATTGATGGACTCCCTGGCCCAGAACCGGACCAGCCACGCCAGCTTTGTCGAGAAAAAGACCATTGCCATGCTGGAGCGACCGGTCGAGTCGTCCGGGGAGCTGTTTTACACCGCGCCGGATCACCTGGAAAAGCGCACGCTCAAGCCCAAACCCGAATCCATGGTGATCGACGGTGCTGACCTGTTGATTGAGCGCGGCCGTCAAAAACACCGCCTGCAGTTGCAGGCTTACCCGGAACTGGCGGCATTCATCGACAGCATTCGCGGCACGCTCGCGGGCGACCGCCAGGCGCTGGAGAGCAACTACCAACTGAGTCTGGAGGGCACGGCGCAGCGCTGGACTCTGCAGCTGCTGCCAAAGGGCGACAAGATGCTGGCCGTGGTGCAGCGCATCCGCATCACCGGCGCCCATGACCAGGTTCGCAGCATCGAAATCACCCAGGCCGATGGCGACAGCTCCTTGATGAGCATTGAAAAATTGGTGACGCCGTGAGGCCTGATTCGCGTCGCCGTGGCGGCCTGGCCGTCGCGCTGTGGCTGGCGTTTTTGCTGCTCTGCGCGGGCGTGCTCAGCCGCACCAGCTTCACCACCGACTTGTCGGCCTTCATGCCGCGCAGCCCTACGCCGGAGCAGCGACTGCTCATGGACCAACTGCGCGACGGTCTGGCCTCGCGCCTGATTCTGGTCGGCATTGAAGGCGCCGATGCACCCCGACGTGCGCAGCTCTCCAAACACATCGCCCAACGCTTGCGCGCCGATGCGGCCTTTGTCAGCGTCAGCAATGGCGAGCCCGTCAACCTTGATCGCGACCGCGCCTTTCTGTTTAACAACCGTTACCTCTTGAGCCCGGCGGTGACGCCTGAGCGCTTCAGCGCACAAGGGCTGCATGCTGCCTTGAGCGAGAGCATTGACCTGCTCGCCTCGCCCGCCGGGCTGTTGGTGAAATCCCTGCTGCCGCGCGACCCAAGCGGCGAGATGGTGCAACTGCTCGAACAGCTGAGCAGCGCCACGCAGCCCAAGCTGGTGGACGGCGCCTGGGCATCGCGCGACGGTGCGCGCGCCTTGCTGCTGATGCAAACGCGCGCTGCGGGTTCCGATACCGATGCCCAGCAAAGCGCCATGGCAGCGATCCGCCAGGCGTTTGAGGCCGCACCGGAACCTCACGCCGATGCCCGGCTGCTGATGAGCGGCCCCGGCGTGTTCTCGGTGACATCGCGCGACACCATCAAGAGCCAGGTCACCTTGCTGTCGCTCATCAGCTTCGGGTTTGTGGCGGCGCTGCTGCTGCTGGTTTATCGCTCATTCACAGCGCTCGCCTTGGGGCTTTTGCCGGTCATCAGCGGCGTGCTGGCCGGTATTGCAGCGGTCAGCCTGGGCTTTGGCTCGGTGCATGGCATCACGCTGGGCTTTGGCACGGCGCTGATTGGCGAGGCTGTGGATTATTCGATCTACCTGTTCGTGCAATCCGAACAGGGCGAGGCCGACCCGCAGCACTGGATCAAGCGCTTTTGGCCCACGATCCGGCTTGGCGTGCTGACGTCGATTGCCGGCTTTGCCGCCTTGCTGCTGTCGGGTTTTCCGGGCCTGGCGCAGCTTGGCCTGTATGCGATTGCCGGGCTGGTCGTCGCCGCTTGTGTGACCCGTTTTGTGCTGCCGCAGCTGCTGCCCGCGAACTTTCGCGTCCATGACGTGACAATGGTCGGACGGGTTTTGTCGCGTCTGGTGGACCGCGCTACTGCATTGCGCTGGCCGGCCGCGCTGCTGTTGTTGCTGGCCTGCGCCGTTCTCATCAACAGCCGCGGCAGTTTGCTCAATGACAAGATTGCCTCCTTGAGCCCGGTCTCGCAGGCCGATGTGGCGCTTGATACGAGCCTGCGTGCCGACATGGGCGCGCCCGATGTGCGTTATGTGGTGGTGGTCTCCGCCGCCAGCCAGGAAGAAGTGTTGCGCTCGGCCGAGCAGGTTTCAACGCTGCTGCAAGTGCAGGTTGACCAGGGCGAACTGGCCGGCTTTCAAAGCCCCAGTCGTTATCTGCCCAGCACAGCAACCCAGTTGGCCCGCCAGGCCAGCTTGCCCGCTGCGGCGCCGTTGGCGGCCAACCTGGCCCAAGCCGTGCAGGGTTTGCCCGTGCGTGCGCAACTGTTGACGCCGTTTCTGGCCGATGTTGAAGCCGCGCGCAACCAGGCCCTGCTCGTGCCCAAAGACCTGGCACAGACGTCGATGGCGATGGCGCTCGATGCTTTGCTGCTGGCGCAAGACAAGCGCTGGACCGCCCTGTTGCCGCTCACCGCGCCGCAGGGGGTTGACATTCAGGCCGACAAGATTCGCGCGGCCCTGATGAGCGCGGACTCCAAAAGTGTATTGTTTGTGGACATGAAAGCTGAATCCGACCACCTGTACAGCGGCTATTTGCATGAAGCCACGCTGCTGTCGCTGGGCGGCTTCGCCGCCATCGTGGGTTTGCTGCTGCTGGTTTTTCGCTCGCCAGCGCGGGTGCTGCGGCTGATTGCGCCGCTGGCAGCGGCTGTCATCACCGTCACGGCCGCTCTGGCGCTGCTGGGCCAGCAGTTGATCATTCTGCACTTGGTGGGGTTGCTGCTGGTGGTGGCGGTGGGCTCCAACTACGCCTTGTTTTTTGACCGCCTTGATGCGCGCACGCCGATCGCGCCGCGTACCCTGGCCTCGATGCTGTTTGCCAACCTCAGCACCGTGGCTGGCTTTGGCGTGCTGGCGTTTTCCAAGGTGTCGCTGTTGCAGGCCATGGGCGTGACGGTGGCGCCGGGCGTCATCTTGGCGCTGGTTTATGCGGCCATCTTTGCCAGGAAGTCCCATGCCTGAGGCGCACTGGCGGCGGCGCCTGTTGCTTGGCGCCAGCGCCGTGCTGCATCTGCTGGCTTTTGGCGCTGTCTTGTTCCACGCCGCGCTCTGGCCCTGGGCGCTGACGGGTGTGCTTCTCAACCACCTGCTGATTGCCGCCCTTGGCCTGTGGCCGCGCAGTCGGTGGCTGGGGCCAAACTGGACACGCCTGCCCGCCGCTGCTGCGGCGCGGCATGAAATTGCCTTGACCATTGACGACGGCCCCGATCCGGTCGTGACCCCACTGGTGCTCGATCTGCTGCAGCGTTACGCGGTGAAGGCCACTTTTTTTGTGATTGGCGAAAACGCGCTGCGCTACCCAGCGCTGTGCCGCGAGATCGTGCGCCGCGGCCACGCGCTGGAAAACCACAGCCAGCACCACCGCCACTATTTTTCGCTTCTGGGGCCGCGCGCCATGGCGCGTGAACTGCAGGAGGCCCAAGACACATTGATCTCGATGACCGGTCAGCGCCCGCTGTTTTTCCGTGCTCCGGCTGGGCTGCGCAATCTTTTCCTCGCCCCGATCCTGACCCGGCTCGGGCTCAGGCTGGCCACTTGGTCCGTACGCGCTTTCGACACCCGCGTCAAAGACGCTGCGCGCGTGCAGAGCCAACTGCTCGGTGGCCTGCAAGCGGGCGCCATTTTGCTGCTGCATGACGGCCATGCTGCCCGCACCACGCAGGGTACGCCGGTGTTGCTTGAGGTATTGCCGGCCGTGCTGACCCGTGCCGCGGACGCCGGTTTGCGTTTTGTGACCTTGCGCCAAGCCCTACTGCCATGAAGGACCAGCCATGAATGACCCTCACGCGCAGACCCCTTGGTACCGCCAGCTGGCAGCGGTCCTTGCACAGCACATGCTGCTCAAAAGCTTGGGCACCATGCTGTTCATCGCCGTGTTTTTTGGCGCCTATTTCTTTCTGCTCAAAAACCCCGCCAGTGCCGTCACCGTGATGCCGCTGACCTGGCCGGATCGACTGATTGGCTTTGAGCCCCGGGCCATGGCGCTTTATGTCTCGCTGTGGGTCTATGTGTCCCTGCCCCCAGCCCTGCTGGCCACGCCGCAAGCGCTTTTCGCATATGCGCGGGCCATGGCGGGCACTTGCATGATCGGTCTCGTCATCTTCTACCTCTGGCCGACCACCGTCCCAGTTGCCGATATCGACTGGGCTTTGTATCCGGGTGTCGATTTCCTCAAAACCCTGGACGCCGGGGGCAATGCATTCCCGTCCCTGCATGTGGTCACCGCCGTTTTTTCAGGCGTCTGGCTGCAAGTGCTGTTGCGCCGCTTTGACGCACCGCGCTGGACGCGCTGGCTCAATGCGCTGTGGTGCGTGGGCATCGTCTATTCGACGTTGGCCACACGCCAGCATGTGGCGGTGGATGTGGCGGCCGGCCTGCTGCTGGGCGCGCTGGCAGCGGCCTGGTCGCTGCGCCATCTCTTGCCCCTGAAAAGCAGGCCGATCAAGCCCGCTGCCCTGTGACTTTGCTAGACTCTGGCCCACTTTTTAGATCGGCTTGGTTTCCCCTGAACTCGCTCTGGCTTTCCCATTTCACCGCCACCAGCAGCCTCGGTCGCGGGCTGGCGCCCACCCTGTGCGCAATGCGCCAGCAGCAGGGCGGGCTAGCGCCATGCACCTTCGACACGGTTGAGCTGCCGACCTTTGTGGGCGAGGTTGCGGGCGTGGACGCGGTGCAGCTTCCAGCCGAACTGGCGGCCTTTGATTGCCGCAACAACCGGCTCGCGCTGCTCGGGCTGATGCAGGATGGCTTTGCCCAGGCCGCCGCCCGGGCCAGCAAAAAGTACGGCGCACAGCGCGTGGGCGTTTTCATCGGCACCAGCACCTCCGGCATTTTGCAGACCGAGCTGGCCTATAGGCGGCGCGACCCAGCCAGCGGTGCCTTGCCCGCGGATTTTTCCTACGCCACCACGCACAACACCTTTTCGGTGGCCGACTTCACGCGTCGTTACCTGGGCCTCGCCGGCCCGGCCTTTGTGGTGTCATCGGCGTGCTCGTCGAGCGCCAAGGTATTTGCCTCGGCCCGGCGCCTGATGGCCACCGGGCTGATCGATGCGGCGGTGGTGGGCGGCGTCGACTCACTGTGTCTGACGACCCTGTACGGCTTCAATTCCCTAGGCCTGATGTCGACACAGGCCTGCCGCCCGTTTGACCTTGATCGCGACGGCATTTCCATCGGCGAGGCGGCAGCTTTTGCGCTGCTGGAGCCGGTGCCCGCTCAGTTGGCTGTTGATGCCGTGCTGCTGCTGGGCGTGGGCGAATCCAGCGATGCCCATCACATGTCCTCGCCTCATCCCGAGGGCCTGGGCGCGCGCCTGGCGATGCAGCAGGCTTTGACGATGGCCGCGCTTGACGCGGCCGATATTGACTACATCAACCTGCACGGCACGGCCACACCCAGCAACGATGCGGCCGAGGCCAAGGCGGTGGCGGCGCTGTTCGGATCGACGACGCCCTGCAGTTCCACCAAGGGCGCGACCGGCCACACACTGGGTGCGGCCGGCGCGCTCGAAGCCACCATTTGCGCGCTGGCGCTGCAACACGGTTTGCTGCCGGGTGGACTCAATACGCAGCAGCCTGATCCGGCGCTGGCCCTCAACTACCTGATCAATAACCGCGAGCAGGCCGTGAACCATGTGCTGAGCAACTCTTTTGGTTTTGGCGGCACCAATTGCAGCCTGGTTTTTGGCCGTTCCGGCTAAAGCACTAACGATGACACAAGCCCCTGCCCTGCCAGCGCCGCCCCTTACCGTCTTTGTTGAAGGCATCGGCCTGCTGGGCCCGGGGCTGAGCAACTGGGTGCAAGGCCGTGACGTGCTGGCGGGCAGCGCAACGTACCAGAGCGCGCGCTGCGTCGTGCCGTTGCCGATGGCGCTGCCAGCGGCGGAACGGCGCCGCGCGGGCACGGTGGTCAAGGTGGCGCTGGCGGTCGGCCAGGAGGCGGTGGCGGCCTCAGGCTTTGCGGCGAGCACGCTGCCTTCGGTGTTCACATCGTCCAGCGGTGACGCGATCAATTGCCATGAGATTTGCAGCGCGCTGGCGTCCAGCGACCGGCTGATTTCACCCACGCGATTTCACAATTCGGTGCACAACGCGGCCTCGGGTTACTGGAGCATCTCCAGCGGCGCCATGGCCAGTTCGTCGGTGCTGTGCGCCCATGACGGCAGTTTCGCCGCCGGCCTGCTCGAAGCCATGGTGCAGGTGATGCTTGAACAAACGCCGGTGTTGCTGGTGGCTTATGACACCGACTACCCCGAGCCGCTGCG
>VMTC01000021.1 GCA_013791765.1 Rhodoferax sp. | reverse complement strand
TATGTGATGCCGGCCTGGTATGACATACGTGGCACCGATCTGGTGAGCCGTCAGGATGCGGTCGGCATCCAGAAATCTGCGCTCGCCATTGCCGCGTTGATCGACCACGAGGCGGCACGTGGCATCCCGTACCAGCGCATCGTGCTGGCGGGCTTCTCGCAGGGCAGTGCCATGGCGCTGCACATTGGTCTGCGTTTCAAACAGCGGCTGGCCGGCATCATGGCGTTGTCGGGCTACCTGCCGTTGGCTGACGTTTTTGCCGCTGAACGCAGCGACGCCAATGCCTGCATGCCCATCTTCATGGCGCACGGCAGCCAGGACCCGGTGGTCGCCCCGGCTCGGGGGGAGGCCTCACGCGATCTGCTGCTCAGCATGGGCTACCCCGTGCAATGGCACAGCTACCCGATGCAGCACAGTGTGCATCCGCGCGAAGTGGCCGACATCTCCTTGTTTCTGGCCGATGTGCTGAATTAGCTGCGGCCATGCGGCAACTTTGTCACGCAGCTGACAAGCCACGGTGCTGTCGATTGCTACAGTGGCGCCATGAAGACATTTGAATCGCTCGCTGAACTCTCCAACATGATCGACCAGGAGGTGGTCGTCAGCGACTGGATCACCATCACCCAAGACCAGGTGAACCAGTTTGCCCAAGCCACGGGCGACCACCAGTGGATTCATGTGGACGCGGAGAAAGCCAAGGCGGGGCCCTTTGGCGGCACCATCGCCCACGGCTTCTTGACTCTGGCGCTGATTCCCCGCTTCTTTGAGTCGTCTCTGCGCATTGTGCAAACCCGCCTCAGCGTCAATTATGGGCTGAACAAGGTTCGCTTTACAGCGCCAGTGCCGGTGGGAAGTCGCCTGCGCGCCCGCATGACCTTGCTCAACAGTGAGCCGATCGACCAGGGCGGCGTTCAAATGACCTGGCAGGTGGCGATTGAGCGCGAGGGGACACTCAAGCCGGTGTGCGTGGCCGAGTCAGTGGCGCGGCATTACCCCTGATGCATCAAAGGCGTTTTGGCGCCAGGCTTCAAAGACGGTGACCGCTACGGCGTTGGACAAATTCAGGCTGCGTTGACCCTCGACCATGGGCAACTTCAGGCATTGGGCGGGGGTAAATGATTGGCGTACAGCGTCACTCAGGCCTTTGGTTTCGGACCCAAATACCAGCCAGTCACCCGGCGTAAATTGCACCGCATAGACATTGCGGCTGGCACGGGTGGTCAAAGCAAACAGGCGCTCGGGCGCAGGCTGTTCGCTTGCCAGAAAGCTTTGCCAGTTGGCGTGACGCTTGAGAGTGGCGTACTCGTGGTAGTCCAGTCCGGCGCGACGCATGTGCTTGTCGTCCATGGAAAAGCCCAGCGGCTCAATTAGGTGCAAGCTGCAGCCAGTGTTGGCCGCCAGGCGGATGATGTTGCCGGTGTTCGGCGGGATTTCGGGTTCGACCAGGACGATATGAAACATGGGCTGATTTTAGGACCTGTCCACAAACAACATGCACATTTGGCTGACCACCTTTGGGCGCACTGCGTCGCTGCAAATCGCTTGTGCAGCAGAGCTGCACGGCACGCTTTGCTGCCGTAGCATTGCATCCCAAATCCGGCGGCCAAATGCACAGCTTATTCATGGACAGGCCCTTATTCGGTGCGCGCAATCACCAGGGCGGTGATGTGCGCAGCACCGGCGAGCCGCAGGACTTGCGCGGCACAGTAGAGCGAGGCACCACTGGTCATGACGTCGTCCACGATCACGACACGCGCGCCCTTGAGTGCAGCCACCCGCAAAGGGTCTACGGCAAACGCGTCCTTCAGGCTGTGCAGCCGCTCGGCGCGCTTGAGCGTGCTTTGCGCCGGCGTGTCCTGGATGCGCAGCAGCAGGCGAGCGTCGGTCTTGTCCGGCGCGAGACGGTGAGCTAGCAGCAGGGCCTGGTTGAAGCCGCGCGTTTGCAGACGTTGTTTGGACAGCGGCATGGGCAATACGAGCTTGGCCGCTTCCAGGGCCGGTTCCACCCAAGGCGTACTGCGCAGCAACAGGGCGAAGACCTGGGCCAGGCCGGGGGTATCGTGAAATTTGTAGTCCACGATCAAGTCCGACCAAGGAAATGCGTAAGCCACCGCCGCCAGGCAGGCGTCCAATGGCGGCGGGTTCTTGACACACGCGCCACAGCGACGGACCTGCTGCGGCAGCGGCAGCGCACAGGTCTCGCAGCGCGGCTGCGGCTGGGCAAAGCGGCTCACACAGGCTTCGCAAACGGGCTGTGCGGGCCAGGCATTGCAGACCCGGCATTGACTGGGTAGCCGATGTAAAACCCGGGACGCCCGGTTGAGCAAGCTGGAAAACATGGAGTCAATATACTCTGGCGACTCCATCACAGCCTGTCTTATGTCCACTCAACGCCCCCCAACGATCGATCCTCAAGCGGCCCAGCGCTGGCAAAAAATGCCGCCGGCGCCGTCGCCGTGGCTGCACGAGGAGGTGGCGCGGCGCATGCAAGAGCGGCTCGACTGGATCAAATGCCAGCCCACAAGCTGGGCCCATTGGGAGCCGGTGCACGGAGGTCTGCAGGCGCATGCGCTGCTGGCGCAGCGTTATCCCTCGGCCGAGGGTTATGTGGTTGAAGCCCTCACCGAGAGTGCGCAGTACGCAGAAAAAAAAATAGCAAAGCCATGGTGGCAACCGACCCGCTGGACCGCTGCGGCAACGCGCTTTGAAATGCCGGACGAGGGCGCGGTGCAAATGCTGTGGGCCAATATGACGCTGCATATGGCGGCCGATCCGCAAGCCCTGATGGCGCAGTGGCACCGGGCGCTGGCCGTGGATGGCTTCTTGATGTTTTCCTGTCTGGGCCCCGATACCTTTCAGGAACTGCGCGTCCTTTATCAAAGGCTGGGCTGGCCTGCGCCCTCGCACGAGTTCACCGACATGCACGATTGGGGCGACATGCTGGTTGCGGCTGGTTTTGCCGAGCCGGTGATGGACATGGAGCGCATCACCCTGACCTTTGACTCGCCCCAGCGCCTGTTGCAGGAGTTGCGTGGTCTGGGGCGCAATTTGCAGCCGCGGCGCTTCTCAGCCCTGCGCGGCCGGCAGTGGCGTGAGCAACTGCATCAGGAACTTGAGCGCTTGCCACTGCAGCTTACGTTTGAGGTGATTTATGGCCATGCCTTAAAACCCGCGCCGCGCTTGACGGTGCGTCCTGAAACCGTGCTTTCCCTGGCCCAAATGCGTGAAACCTTGAACCAGCGCAAGACATTTCCACGAAATCCTTGAGAAAAGGGCTTGACAATTCAATGAGTGCTAAAACGTGTGAACTACAATCTTGAGAGAATTGAGGTGATGCCGACTGGGGATAACTGGTAATCGTCGGCGATGTTGGTTTGAATCAGGCAATTTCGAGGCAATAAAAAAGTGAACATGATCAAGCGCATTTTTAATAAGTTGGCGGGTGCCCTGTTGGTCGTCAGTGCCTGGGCAGGCACGGTGGGGTTCACTGCGGCGCAGGCTGTTGGCGATTTGCCGGGTGGTCCCGCAGTTCGGCAACTCAATTTGCACCCGGCAGTGACCAAAATTGCCGAAGAACAAGCGTGGCTTCATTGGTTCATGCTGATCCTTTGCACCGCCATTTTTGTGGCAGTGTTCGCCGTCATGTTTTATTCGATCTGGAAACACCGCAAGTCGGTCGGACACAAGTCAGCCAATTTTCATGAATCGGTCACCGTTGAAATCATCTGGACGATCGTGCCTTTTGTCATCGTTATCTTGATGGCGCTGCCCGCCACCAAAGTGGTTGTGGCCATGAAGGACACCACCAATGCCGACCTCACCATCAAGGTCACCGGCATGCAGTGGAAGTGGGGCTACGATTACATCAAGGGCGAAGGCGAGGGCATCGGCTTTCTCTCGACTCTTGATCCCACTCAGCGGGAAATGTCAAACAATGGCGGCCCCAAGGCCGGCGAGCAGGTGGACGATTACCTGCTGAAAGTCGATCACCCGATGGTGGTTCCCGTCAACAAGAAAATTCGGATCATCACCACCGCCAACGACGTCATTCACTCCTTCATGGTTCCTTCGTTTGGCATCAAGCAGGATGCGATACCTGGCTTTGTGCGCGACACCTGGTTTAGGGCCGAGAAAATCGGCGACTACCACGGCCAGTGTGTGGAGTTGTGCGGCAAGGAGCATGCCTACATGCCGATCCATGTGAAGGTGGTGTCAAGCGCGGATTACACCTTATGGGTCAATGAAGAATTGAAGAGGCTGGCCGCGCTGGCCGACGACCCTACCAAAGTCTGGACGACAGAGGGATTGATTGCCCGCGGTGAAAAAGTCTACGCTGCCAATTGCGTCGCCTGCCATCAGTCCAACGGCAAAGGTGTGGGGCCGATCAAAGCGCTCGATGGTTCTGTGGTAGTGCTCAATGCTGACAAAGCGCCGCAGATTGAAGTGCTGCTCAATGGCCGCACGGTTGTGCTGCCCGATGGCAAACCCAATGTGATGCCCGCCTGGAAACAGCTGAGCGACACAGAGATCGCCGCCGTCATCACCTACACCAAAAACAGCTGGTCCAACAAGACTGGCCAATTGGTGCAACCGTCTGATGTGACGGCGGCGCGCAAGTAAGCGGCGTCACTTAAAACAAGTATTGAGAAGGAAATCAGCATGAGTGCCGTTCTAGACCGCCACGACCACGTCGAGCATGACCACCACAGCCATGCTCCTGCAGGCTGGCGCCGCTGGGTGTACGCGACCAACCACAAAGACATTGGCACTTTGTACATGATGTTCAGCTTGACCATGTTGATGATCGGCGGCGTGCTGGCTCTGCTGATCCGGGCTGAGCTGTTTCAGCCCGGCCTGCAATTGGTCAACCCCGAACTGTTCAACCAACTCACCACCATGCACGGCATCATCATGGTGTTTGGCGCCATCATGCCGGGCTTTGTGGGCTTTGCCAACTGGATGATTCCGCTGCAAATTGGCGCCTCGGACATGGCTTTTGCCCGCATGAACAACTTCAGCTTCTGGCTGATGATTCCAGCGGCCCTGATGCTGGTCGGCTCGTTCTTTATGCCAGGCGGCGCGCCTGCGGCGGGTTGGACGCTCTATGCACCGCTCACACTGCAAATGGGCCCGAGCATGGACGCCGGTATTTTTGCCATGCACTTGCTGGGTGCGAGTTCCATCATGGGCGCCATCAACATCATCGTGACCATACTGAACATGCGCGCACCGGGCATGACCCTGATGAAAATGCCGATGTTCTCGTGGACCTGGCTGATTACCGCCTACTTGCTGATCGCCGTGATGCCGGTGCTGGCTGGGGCCATCACCATGACCCTGACAGACCGCCATTTTGGTACCAGCTTTTTCAATCCGGCCGGCGGCGGTGACCCGGTGATGTACCAGCACATCTTTTGGTTCTTCGGTCACCCGGAGGTTTACATCATGATTTTGCCGGCCTTCGGCATCATCAGCCAGATCGTGCCGGCGTTTGCGCGCAAGAAGCTGTTTGGCTATGCGTCCATGGTTTATGCCACCTCCAGTATCGCGATTCTCTCGTTCATTGTGTGGGGCCACCACATGTTCTCCACCGGCATGCCGGTGACCGGCCAATTGTTCTTCATGTACGCAACCATGCTGGTGGCCGTGCCGACCGCAGTCAAGATTTTCAACTGGGTGGCCACCATGTGGCGCGGTTCCATGACCTTTGAGACCCCGATGCTGTTTGCAGTGGGCTTCATCTTCGTGTTCACGATGGGCGGCTTTACCGGCCTGATTCTGGCCATGGCCCCGATTGACATCCAGGTGCAGGATACCTATTACGTGGTCGCCCACTTTCACTATGTGCTGGTGGCGGGTTCCTTGTTTGCCATGTTTGCCGGCTATTACTACTGGTCACCGAAGTGGACCGGTGTCATGTACAGCGAAACACGCGGCAAGATCCACTTCTGGTGGTCCTTGATTGCATTCAACGTTACGTTCTTTCCGATGCACTTCCTGGGCTTGGCGGGTATGCCGCGTCGCTACGCCGACTACCCGATGCAATTTGCCGATTTCAACGCCCTGGCTTCGATCGGTGGTTTTTTCTTTGGCTTTGCCCAGGTTTACTTTCTTTTCTTCATCGTCATTCCGACCATGAGGGGAAAAGGCGAAAAGGCCCCGCAAAGGCCTTGGGAAGGTGCTGAAGGTCTGGAATGGGAAGTGCCTTCGCCAGCACCGTTTCACACCTTTGAGACGCCCCCGAAGCTCGACGCCACGGCCACCCGTGTCATTGACTAGTCGATGAGAATGCAGGCGCGATGACACCCGAGAAAAAAAGAGCCAACCTCAAGACTGGACTGATCCTGGCATCAGTGGCGGTCGCGGTATTTGTTGGTTTCATGGTCAAGATGGTTCTTTTGGGCAAGTAAGGCATGACTCTTAGGCGTGAAAACATTCGAATGGTCGGCAAGTTGGCGGTCGTGGCTGTCGGCATGTTTGCGTTCGGTTACGCGCTGATTCCCATCTACCGGGCTATTTGCGAGGCCACGGGTATCAATATTTTGGCGCTCGGCGAAGGGCGGATACCAGGTGCCAAGGCGACCTTGCCCGCCAATACCCAGGTGGACACCAGCCGCACCATTACGGTCGAGTTTGATGCCAACGCGCGCGGTCCGTGGGAGTTCAAACCCGCGCAGAGTTCGCTGCAGGTGCACCCTGGTGAAATGGCCACGGTGATGTACGAGTTTCAGAATATGCAAAACCGGCGCATGTCGGCGCAGGCGATTCCAAGTTACGCGCCGGTGCAGGCCAGCACCCACTTCAACAAGCTGGAGTGCTTTTGCTTCAAGCAGCACACCCTGGAGCCGGGCGAAAAGAAAGTCTGGCCGGTGGTGTTCGTGATTGACCCCAAGTTGTCCAAAGACGTGAAGACCATTACGCTGTCCTACACTTTTTTCGAGGTTGGTGGCAAAACGCCTGCGGCACCGGTGGCTGATGCGGCCGCTCATGTGGGTACCGGAGCGGGCACATGACTGGCTTGGAACACAAAGCCAAGCCAGCCACATCCCGGTCTTTTTTGCGTACGATCAAGATGGTCGGCTGGTCGCTCTTGGGCATCCGAAAAGGCAGCGAACTGGAGAAAGATGCGGCGCAAGTCAATCCGCTGCACGTCATTGTGGTGGGCGTAGCGACGATCATCGTTTTGGTCGTTGGCTTGATCGTGCTGGTGAACGTGGTGGTTGCCAAGTAAGGCGCAAGCTGGAACCGCAAGAAGATTAAACAGAACTGGAAAGAACGGAGCCGATATGAGTTCAACAATCAACGCTACAACCCCGCACTATTTTGTGCCCGGCCCATCACGGCACCCGTTTTTTGCCGCCGCCGGCCTGTTCTTTGTCCTGCTGGGCGCCAGCCAGTGGATCAACGGCGCCGAGTGGGGCAAGTATTGTTTTTACTTCGGGTTGCTGTGGTTTGCTGTGGTGTTGTACCAGTGGTTCAGCGAATCGGTGCGGGAGAGCGAAGCTGGCCAGTATGGGCACCGGATTGACTCGTCTTATCGCTGGGCCATGAGCTGGTTCATCTTCTCCGAAGTGATGTTTTTCGGTGCCTTTTTCACAGCCCTGTGGTGGACGCGTGCTCACTCCCTACCCGAGTTGGGCGGTCTGGAGAACAGCCTGCTTTGGCCCGATTTCAAAGCCCTGTGGCCGACTCTTGCCGCGGGTGTCACTGGCTCCCCGGCCGGCATTGTGGAGCCGTTCCAGACTATGACGCCTTTTTGGTTGCCTACGATCAATACAGCGATCCTGCTCACCTCCGGCGTCACGCTGACCATCGCGCACCATGCACTGCTTAAAGCGAACCGCAGCAAGGCGGTTGTCTTCATGTGGCTCACGGTGGTTCTGGGTATCGTTTTCCTGTTTGTGCAGGGCTATGAGTATTACCATGCGTACAGCGAGATGAACCTGAAGCTGACGTCGGGCGTGTATGGCTCCACCTTCTACATGCTGACCGGTTTTCACGGCTTCCACGTGTTTGTGGGCATGTTGATGCTGCTGTTCATTACCGTGCGACTGCAGCGCGGCCATTTCACGGCTGAGCGGCATTTCGGTTTTGAAGGTGCGGCCTGGTACTGGCACTTCGTCGACGTGGTGTGGCTTGGTCTGTACACGCTGGTTTATTGGATTTAGGCTGCTGCTCAGCCCGAAAAAAAGGCACCGTAGGGTGCCTTTTTGATTGTTGGTGGGCTCAATCCGTTTACTGACCGGCAGAAATGCCGTTCGGCTGGATCCACCCCAATTTCCAGCCCAGCAGGATGCTGGCAAAGAGCGCAATTGAAAGCCCGACCCGCCAAGCCAGCGCCAGCGCCATTTTTTGGTTTCTGGATTTTCCATTGGAGGCGCTTCTCATCAAGAAGAAGGCTGCCGTCAAAGTGATTGCAATGGCGACAAATGCAAAAATGATGAAATATTTCATGGACTGGATTATCTCGTGAACAGGGGCTGGAGGTTTTGGCTGATCACTGTGCTGGCCTTGCTGTCGGTGGCGGGCACGCTGGCCTTGGGACGCTGGCAATTGTCGCGCGCCGCGCAAAAGGTTGCCATTCAGGACAGCATGGACGCCAAGGCGGCCATGTCAATCCTGGACGGGCAATCTCTGGCGGGGCCGGTTGACCCTTCGTTTGAGTTGCATCGCCGCGTTGCGTTGCGCGGCGAGTGGATTCCTGAGTGGAAGGTGTTTCTGGACAACCGACCGATGAATGGCCGGACCGGTTTGTACGTGGTGACACCGATGCGTCTGCAGGGCAGTGCGGCCGTGGTGCTGGTTCAGCGCGGGTGGGTGGCCCGCGACTTTTTGGATCGCAGCCGTTTGCCCAGGATTGAAACACTGGCCGGTGTGCAGGAGATCGTGGGTCGTATTGCCCCGCCGCCGGCCAAGTTATACGAACTGGGCGGCCCGGACACCGGACTCATCCGGCAAAATATAGACCTCACGGGCTTTGCCGCCGAGACCGGTTTGGCGCTGCTGCCGGTGTCGGTGCAGCAGACGGGTGCCGCCAGCGATGGCCTGTTGCGTGATTGGCCGCGACCTTCAGTTGGCGTAGAAAAACATTACGGTTATGCTTTCCAATGGTTTGCCTTGAGCGGCCTGATTGCGATTCTTTATGTCTGGTTCCAAATTGTTAGACGATTCATTTACCCGCGCCGCGCCTGACGCCTATCCGCAACGGGCGACTGACCCCGGCGATCAACCGCTGGGCCTGACGGTTCATACCCTGCCTTCGCCGGCCCGCGCCATGGATGCCGAGGTGCGGCGCACTGGCAGCGGGCGCTGGAAAATGCTGGCGGTGTTGCTGGTGTGTGCCGCGCCGGTGTTGGCCTCGTATTTCACCTTTTATGTGATCAGACCGGAAGGTCGGCGCAATTTTGGTGAACTGATTGATCCGCAGCGCCCCTTGCCAGAGCAGAACGTGCTCAGCCTGAGCGGGCAGACCAGCAGTCTCCAGGCGCTCAAAGGCCAATGGCTGTTGTTGAGCGTGGCCAATGCGGCCTGCGATGAGCTCTGTGGCCGCCATTTGTACCTGCAACGCCAGCTGCGTGAGGGCCTGGGCAAAGACAAGGACCGAGTGGACTGGGTCTGGTTGATTCCCGACGCAGGTCCTGTGCCCGATCAACTGCTACCAGCCTTGAAGGATGCCACCGTGCTGCGCGTCGACAGGCAGGCACTCTCAGACTGGCTGGCACCGGCTGGCGGTCATCAGTTGGCTGAGCATTTGTACCTGGTGGACCCCTTGGGCAACTGGATGATGCGTTTTCCAGCCAATCTGGACCTGGCCAGCGCGGCCAAGGTCAAGCGGGATTTGACGCGGCTGCTGCGCGCCTCCAACTCCTGGGACAAGCCGGGGCGTGCGATTGTGGCTGAAGTGGGTGTAGACGATGCCAGGTAGCAACGCCATGACGGTGCAGGCCCTGTACGACCTGTCGCCCTTGATGCGCATGATGTTTTTTGGTGCGATCCTCGCGTTGGCTCCCTTGACATGGGTGTGGTTTCGGCACCGACGCGCTTCGCCCCTGGGCCGGGTTCAAGCGTTGACGATACTGACCCTGTTTCTCACATTTGATTTGGTCCTGTTCGGCGCCTTTACCCGCTTGACCGACTCCGGGCTGGGCTGCCCGGACTGGCCCGGCTGTTACGGCAACGCCAGCCCGCTGGGGGCTCATGCCGAGATTGCCGCTGCTCAAAGTGCTATGCCCACGGGTCCGGTGACGGCGGGCAAGGCCTGGGTGGAGATGATTCACCGCTACCTGGCCACCAGCGTAGGGGTGTTGATTTTGGTGCTGACGGCCGTGGCCTGGCTCGGTCGCAGTTCAGGCGGACGCAATATGCAGGTGCATCCAATCAGCCCGTGGTGGCCCACATTGACCTTGCTCTGGGTCTGCATCCAGGGTGCTTTTGGCGCGCTAACGGTCACCATGAAGCTCTTTCCCGCCATCGTGACCCTGCACTTGCTCGGCGGCTTGGTGCTGTTGGCAATGCTTTGCGTGCAGGTGGTGCAGTTTGCGCAACTCGAAGGCAGATTTGTACCGGTAACCCTTTCACCAGGTCTGCGCTGGCTGCTGGCGCTGTCTTTTGTTCTGCTGGTGCTTCAATCCGCTTTGGGCGGGTGGGTCAGTACCAATTACGCCGTACTGGCTTGCACTGATTTCCCCAAGTGCCAGGGCCGCTGGTGGCCGCTGATGGACTTCCGGGAGGGCTTTGAGTTCTGGCGTCATCTTGGAGTCACAGGCTCCGGTGAGTACATCAGCTTTGCGGCATTGACCGCCATTCACTATGTGCACCGCTTAATGGCGTTCTTGGTGTTAGCGCTGCTCGGTCTTTTGGCCTGGCGCCTGAACCGGGTCGCTGCGCTGCGCAAGCCGGCCGGGTGGATTGCTGCCTTGAGCGCTCTGCAACTGGCAACCGGCCTGAGTAATGTGGTGCTGGACTGGCCCTTGCTCGCCGCCGTTCTGCACACCGGCGGTGCGGCTGCCTTGGTGCTGGTTCTGACCTGGACCGTGGCGACGACCCGCACGGGCGACAGCGTCAAGGCGGCAGTTCCCAAAATCAGGACATTGAGACAAACCGCATGAGCGTCAATGTCTTGAATGTTGAGGTCTCGGTGATCAAGCAGTTTTATGCCCTGACCAAGCCGCGCGTGATCCAGTTGATCGTGTTTTGCGCTCTGATCGGAATGGTGCTGGCCGTGCCGGGCCTGCCGACCTGGGCTGAGCTCAAACTGGCCTTGGTCGCTTGTTTGGGCATCTGGCTGGTGGCGGGTGCCGCAGCGGCCTTCAATTGCATTGTTGAAAAGGGCATCGACGCCAAGATGAAACGCACCGCCTGGCGGCCGACCGCCCGGGGTGAACTGGCCGATTGGCAGACCTTGTTATTTTCGGCTTTGCTGTGTGGTGCTGGCTCCGCGCTGCTGTATTTTTGGGTCAACCCGCTGACCATGTGGCTGACCTTTGCCACCTTCATCGGCTATGCGGTGGTGTACACGGTCATTTTGAAGCCACTAACGCCGCAAAACATTGTGATTGGGGGCGCGTCCGGCGCCATGCCGCCGGTGCTGGGCTGGGCCGCCATGGTGGGCAACGTTGGACCTGAAGCGCTGATTCTGTTCTTGATCATCTTCTTGTGGACGCCGCCGCACTTCTGGGCACTGGCCCTGTACCGGGTGGAAGACTACCGCAGGTCGGGCTTGCCGATGCTTCCAGTCACACATGGCAATGAGTTCACCCGCTTGATGGTGTTGCTCTACACTTTCATTTTGTTTGCCGCCTGCTTGATGCCCTATATCTACGGCATGAGTTCCTGGCTGTACCTGATTGCCGCTGTCGTCCTGAATTTTGGTTTTTGTCTGTATGCCTTTTATCTCTGGCGCGATTACTCGGACCTGCTGGCACGCAAGACCTTCCGCTTCTCGCTGATCCACCTGAGCCTGTTATTTGCCGCCTTGCTGCTGGATCATTATTTACTCTGAAACCCTATGAAAAAAAGAAACGCTCTTAAAATAATAGCTACTTATGCCCTGTTTACGGGGGCTGCAGCCATTATTACTGCTTGCTCCGAGAAAAAACCGAGTTTTGTCGGGATTGACCTCACCGGCGCCGATTACGCCAAAGACTTTGCGCTGACCGACCACAACGGACAACCCAGGACGCTCAAGGACTTTGCCGGCAAGGTCGTGGTGATGTTCTTCGGTTATGTGCAGTGTCCGGATGTCTGCCCCACCTCGATGGCTGAACTCGCTGAGGTAAAGCGCCTGTTGGGCAAGGATGGCGAACGCGTGCAGGGCTTGTTCGTCACGGTGGACCCCGCGCGGGATACGCCCGAGGTGCTCAAAGGCTATATGGCCGCCTTTGACCCCACCTTTCTGGCGCTTTACACCACCCCTGAAAAGCTGGCGGCGCTGGCCAAAGACTACAAGGTCTATTACAAGAAAGTGGAGGGCCCAACGCCCACGAGCTACTCCATGGACCATTCGGCCGGCAGCTACGTCTACGACACGCAGGGCAAATTGCGTCTGTACAACCGTTATGGCAGCGGCGCCGCGGTGCTGGCAGCCGACATCAAGTTGTTGCTGCAGTAGGGCTGCGCACGATGGCGCTTGCATAAAAAAAGCCCCTGCGGCACTGGCCGGCAGGGGCTATTTTCGATTTGGCTGCGATCAGGCGTAATCAACCAGTGTTTTCTTCATCTTCTTCATGGCCGCCACCTCGATCTGGCGAATGCGCTCGGCGCTGACGCCGTACACCGCGGCCAGTTCGTGCAGCGTCATGCCGCCCGAGTTGTCGTCGTTGACCTTTAGCCAGCGCTCTTCGACGATGCGCCTGCTGCGTTCGTCGAGCGCGTCCAGCGCCGTCGCAATGCCGTCGCTGGCCAGCAGGTCGCGCTGGTGCGCCTCGATCATCTCGGTGGGTTCGTGCCGGGTATCGGTCAGGTAGGCGATCGGACCAAAGGCCTCATCACCGTCGTCCGAGGGGCTGGGGTCGAGCAGCACATCGCCGCCCGAGAGCCGGGTTTCCATTTCAATGACCTCTTCACGCTTAACCCTCAGTTCCAGGGCCATCGCGTCGATTTGATCTTCATTCAGGGTGTCGCGGTGCGTGCCCAGATCAGCGGCTGCGTCGTTCGACTTGTAGCGCTGCTTCATGGAGCGTAGGTTGAAAAAGAGCTTGCGTTGCGCTTTGGTCGTGGCCATCTTGACCATGCGCCAGTTTTTCAGGATGTACTCATGAATCTCGGCCTTGATCCAGTGCAGCGCATAACTCACCAGCCGAACACCATGGTCGGGGTCGAAACGCTTGACGGCTTTCATCAAGCCCACATTGCCTTCCTGAATCAGGTCGCCATGCGGCAGGCCGTAGCCCAGGTACTGGCGCGCCACCGACACCACCAGCCGCAAGTGCGATAAGACCATTTTTCCGGCAGCCCCCAAGTCGTTGTCCTGCCTGAACTTGCGCGCAAACTCCTGCTCTTCTTCGAGGGTGAGCATGGGCAGGCGATTGGCCGCAGAAATATAAGCATCAAGATTACCCAGCGCGGGCACCATCGACCATGGGTTTGCCACGGTCAAGGCAGCAGCGGATGCACCAGATTGATAAGACATGCCAGGACTCCTTGTTGTCATGATCGTCATATTAGCACTCTCTGTGCGAGAGTGCTAAGGCGCGGGCCAATACGCTTGACGGCTTAGTGGTCTGAAGGGGTTGCCCAGGGCGAGTCCTGGGCTCGCGGCTGTTTGCCGGGTGGGTTCATGAGGATATTCAGGATAATCACCGGACTCGCGATTGACCGCCCTTAACCATGACTGACCGCCTTATGACACTCAAGCTCTGCGTTGCCCAACTCAATTTTCTGGTCGGCGACATGGCCGGCAATGCGCAAAAAATCATTGATGCGGCGCGCGCGGCCTATGCGCAGGGCGCGCGTTTGCTGCTCACGCCTGAGTTGTCCATTTGCGGCTACGCCGCCGAAGACCTGTTTCTGCGGGCCGCGTTCATTGACGCCTGCGACAACGCAGTCGATACGGTGGCGCGTGAGCTGGCTGGCTTGAAGGACATGAGCGTGGTGGTGGGTCATCCGACCGGGGGCGACAGCCGAACCCGCTCGGTGGCGGTGCAAAACCGCTTCAACGCGGCCAGCGTATTGCGCGAAGGCGTGGTGGTCGCCACCTATGCCAAGCGCGAACTGCCCAATTACCAGGTGTTTGACGAGCGCCGTTATTTCACGCCGGGGCAGGGTGTGTGCGTGTTTGAGGCGGGCGAAGCAGGGCACAAGGTCAAGGTCGGCCTGCTGATCTGTGAAGACGCCTGGTATGAAGCGCCCGCGCGAGAAGCGCAAGCGGCCGGTGCCGAACTGCTGGCCGTCATCAATGCCTCGCCTTTTCATAGCGGCAAAGGTGACGAGCGTGAGCAAATGATGCGCGAGCGCGTGCAGGCTTGCGGCTTGCCGCTGGTGTATGCCCATTTGGTGGGTGGCCAGGACGAAGTGGTGTTCGAGGGCCGCTCCTTTGCGCTCAATGCCGATGGTTCAGTGGCCGCGCGCGCCCCAAGTTTTATAGAAAATAGCCTTGTAGCCCACGTCACCCGTGCGCAGGCAGCTATTTATTTGGAAGCAGACGTCACGCCGGAGCGCAGCCTGGATGCCGACCTGTGGGACGCGCTGGTGCTGGGGCTGCGCGACTATGTTGGCAAAAACGGTTTCCCCAGCGTCATTCTGGGACTGTCTGGCGGCATCGACTCTGCCCTGGTGCTGGCGCTGGCGGTGGACGCGCTGGGCAAAGACCGGGTGCGCACGCTCATGATGCCCTCGCCCTACACGGCCGACATCAGCTGGATCGATGCGCGCGAGATGGCGGCGCGCCTGGGCGTGCGTTATGACGAAATCTCCATCGTGCCCGAATTTGAGGCCTTCAAAAAATCTCTGGCTGGCGAGTTTCAAGGCCTGGCCGAGGACACCACCGAGGAGAACATTCAGGCCCGCATTCGTGGCACGTTGCTGATGGCCTTGTCCAACAAGTTTGGCAGCATCGTGCTGACCACCGGCAACAAGTCCGAATTGGCGACGGGCTATTGCACCTTGTATGGCGACATGGCCGGTGGTTTTGCCGTCATCAAGGACCTGGCCAAGACCACGGTGTTCAGATTAGCGCGCTGGCGCAATCAAAACGACCCCTATGGCACCGGCCAGGCGCCGATTCCAGAGCGCATCATCACGCGGCCACCGAGCGCCGAGTTGCGTCCGGACCAGACCGACCAGGACAGCCTGCCTGCTTACGCCGTGCTGGACGCAATTCTGGAGCGCTACATGGAAAACGACCAGAGCATCGAAGACATCGTTGCCGCCGGCTTTTCCAGGCTTGATGTCGAAAAGGTAACCCGCCTGATCAAGATCAACGAGTACAAGCGGCGCCAGGCGCCGGTGGGGATTCGTGTGACGCACCGCAGCTTCGGCAAGGATTGGCGTTATCCTATTACCAACAAATTTCGCGCCTGAGCGCTCACATCCCTTAAGGACCACCATGAAACAGATCACCGCCATCGTCAAACCGTTCAAACTTGAAGAGGTGCGCGAAGCACTGGCCGAATGTGGCGTGACCGGACTCACCGTGACCGAAGTCAAGGGTTTTGGTCGCCAGAAGGGCCACACCGAGCTTTACCGCGGTGCCGAGTATGTTGTGGACTTCCTGCCCAAGGTCAAGATCGAAGTAGTCGTCAAGACCCCGGATGTGGAGCGTTGTGTCGATGCCATCGTCAAGGCCGCGCATACCGGCAAGATTGGCGATGGCAAGATTTTTGTCACCGCCGTGGAGCGCGTGGTGCGCATCCGCACCGGCGAGCTCGACGAGTCGGCCATTTGAGGATCCGTTCGGAGAAGCTGACGGAGCATATTTCCAGGTGACTTTGACTGCACAAAGCAGTTGAGAAAGACCAAAGCTCGCAATGGGGCGGTGTCTAGACCTGATTATTTAGTCTGACTGTCGTGGCCACATATACAGGCTAACCGCCCACGGCTCACATTGACCACGCTGACCCCGGGTTCTGCGCAGATGGCCCCCCTGGCCGCCCGGCACGCACTGCGCAGGAACAATTGAACCCTAGCGTTGCTGCGGCGCTATCGGTTGCAGGGCGGCCTCGGCCATGCCCACGAGCAATGCGCGGCCATCGGGCAGCACGCGGAACTCGCCAAACCTGGCAGCTTGCCAAGTCTGCGCCTGGCCTTCCTTGAAATACCAGGCGTCTGTGACCACCACCCAGTTACCGTCTTTGGGTGTGAGTTCCAGCAGCATCTCGCTCGGCGCCAGGGGTTGACCCGGCGTGTGCAGACGCTGCACCGTGGCCACACCTCGGGCGTCCAGTTGCAGCACCATGCGCGGGCGCTTTGCGCCCATGCTGTCCAGCAGAGGCAGGTGGCGGGTGTCCAGCGTGGCAAAGCGCAACTGCATGTAGTCGCCCTGCATGAGCGAGCGCGGGTCGACAGGCATCAGTGCCATGAACACGGGCTTGCCGCGCGCAATCAAGTCCTGCTTCTGCCAAATGACGCCGTTGGCCACGAGCAAGGTGGCAAATGTGCCGGTCAGCAGGGCAATGCCGCGCCCATTCAGCTGCGCAGACCGGGACGCCTGGGTGTTGTCGGCCGTGGGCGCGGTGGCAGCCGTGCGGTGGCCCAGACAGGCTAGTGCGCCTAACACCGCTCCTGCGCCGGTCAGCAGCAGGGCTTTGTCTGCCAGCGGCCACTGCAACTGGTAGTAAAAAGCACCCACAATCCAACTCGCCGTCAGGGCACAGGCGCTGGTCAGCCGCCAGCGCTGGGTGGTGGCGGTCACCATCAGGGCGAGCAGCACGCCGCCCAGCGGCGGCATGAACCAGGCGAGCACTGCCAGCACCAGCGCCACAGCGATTGGCAAAATTTGCCGCAGCGCGGGCCATGCCAATGCGCCCACGCCAGCAGCGACGAGTACCAGCACGCTGGCGCCCGTCTGGATGGCGGTGGCTTGCCAACTGTGGCGCTCGAATCCGGCGATCCAGCCGAGCGCGGCGCCCGCTTCGCTGGCGCCCACAACACCGCCCAGCAAAAATGTGTTTCCTGCGATCCAGACCAGCCCGAGCAATGTACTCAACAACCAGCCTGCGGCCAGCGACTCCAGCAGCGCAGCAGCTGCGACCAGGCGCTCTTGCAGCCACAGCGCCATCAGCCATACCGCCAGCAAGCCGTGCAAGACCAGCAATACGCTGGCCTGCGGGCGCCCCCATTCCCAGCTGGGCAGCAAGGCCTGGCCCAGCAAACCGGCCGCGACGGCGCCGAGCAGCACCCGCAGCCAGATTTGAGGCAAGGCCAGCGCCAGTCCAAACACCACGACCAGCATGATGGCCGCGCCACCAGCGCTGTGAAAGTCTCGGTACAGACCCATCGCCAGCGTGCCGCCACCGACGAGCAAGAACGGCACCGCCAGTTGCTCCACAAACAAGGGCAAACCTTTGGAACGCATTACCACCACCGCGGCGCCCAGCACCAGCATGCCCACCACATAGGGCCCGACGCCGGCTCGCACCACATCGCCGAGCAACATGCCCACGGCAATCAGCAGCGGCACGGCGGCAAACCAGGCGCCCAGTGCAGTGAGTAGAACCACCGGCCAGGGCCGCTCGCTGGTGGGCGCAGGCGCGGCGTTGGCGGGTAGTGGCCCGGCGGCAATACCGGCGCTCAAGGTGGCTCTAAAACGGGGTTTTACGTTCTGGTTCATGCTGGCGCCCCTTGGGCCAGAGCGCGGCGCGACAGCCGCAAAATCGCACTGACCGATGCGGCCAGCAAGCCGGCGGCAAACAGGCCGATTAGCAACAGCCGACCTAACCAGTCGCCGTTCCAGGAGCCCTCGCCGAGCCAGCGCACCAACCCGCCCACCAGCAGGGCGTTCAGCCCCAACGCGACGGCACTCAATGCAAACACTTCAAACAGGCGCGGCGTGCTCAGCAGGCCCGCAGCCAGCGCCAGCAGCACCACACCTAGGGGGTATTGCGCCTTGACCGTGCCGAAAAAAAGGCCACCCATTGCCGTCATGGTGACGGCCACCACCGCCAGCGTGACGGCGCTGCGAAAGCCCCAGACACCGGCACCGGTGTAGCGCTGCCAATGGCTGCTGAGCGCGCCGACCAGGGTCAGCGTGGCAGTCCAGGCCAGCAAATGCACCTGAAGCTGGCCGGGTTGCACGCTCCAGCGGTGCCCGCTGTAGGTGTGTACCCACAGGGAAATGGCCGTCATAACGACCAGCGCCCAGGGGGCCCAGAGCACGTCGGAGCGCGCGCCCAGGCACAGCGGCAAAGCCAGCGCGGCCCACAAGGCAAACAGCTGCCAGGGGTCGGCACCGGTTTGGTAGGTTTGGCCAAAGTAGGCGAACAGCCCGCCGATTCCCAGCAGCGCCAACAAGCCCAGCGGCGCCCGTGCGCGGGGAATCAGGGCCGCGCCCGCCCCGGTGGCCAGCACCAGTCCTTGCAGCAGCGCAAAGTGACCCAAACGCCCCATCGAATCCCAATGGGCGGCAATCCACATCACCACGCCCAAACCGCCCAGCGCGGCCGCGAGCACCGCCACGCCGCGTGGCAACCACACGGCCAAGGTGGCGGGCTCATCACCCCGGCTCGCTGCTTGCAAAAATTGCATCTAAAACTCCAGACTGTAGGCGTAGTGGCCGGCTTGCAGCATCTCCTTGAAAATCAGCGCCGACCGGTACGCGTCAACGCGAACGAGTGTGGGTTGGGGCGACCCTGGCTGGGTCGCCTTGACTGACTTGGGCGCTGCGTTCATGGCAGGGTGCGTGACAAAAAATGTCAGCCCCTTGACGTTGCCGGGGGCGCGCACGTCAAAGGAAAACTCCGACCCGGAGCGGTTGAAGGGGTCAAAAACAACGCGTTCCCGGGCTCGCCACCACGCGGCAATTTCCTCCCCGGACGCCGCCCAGGTGTCTCCACGGTGCTCTTGCAAGCGCTTGATATAGGGCGGTGTGAGCTTTGCCATCAAGCCCTCTGGCGCATAATTTTGCGAGTGCACCGACAGCACACCCAGTGCACCGGCCTCATGCAGGTAGTCGAAATCGAGCGACAGCAACTCTGACGCCTTCTCAAAACTCAGCTTCAAGCCCTGGTAATTGAGGTCGTCCATTTGGGTGCGGGGCAAAATCACAATGGCATCTTCGGTACTCAAAGCAGGTTCGGACCGCGAGAAAGACGGGACCCGCGACTCGGAGGCGGTAGGGCCGGTCACATGGTGGCGAATGCCAATTTTCCGAAGCAGTTTTTCGGTCGTCTGGTCCCAGGATTCGGTCGGTGCCCTGAACCCGGTGATCGTGGGCAATGCCCGCGTGCCGACGATCTCCCGCATTTCGCTCACCATGGTGCCCAGCCGCTCCTGCTGGGCTTGGGCGGGCTTTCCCTTGAAGCCGACATGAATTTCCGCGTGGTAGCCGATCTCGTGTTTTTCGGCCAGCTTTTCAACCGTATCGCGATGCTTCAGTGCAATCCCCGTCAGGGCGTAAAAGGTGCCGCGAATATTGGCAGCTTCCAGCTCTTTTGCAAAGTTGAGCGCGTTGGCAAACTTGTCTTCCGTGTCCATCTCCAGCAATTGAGCCGACAGTTTTCCATCCGGCCAGGCCGCCTTGTAGATCGCGGGCTGGTGCCTGAGCCAGGCGATGATTGAATCGGCGATTTTGGGCAATTCCAGGCGCTCGTCGTATTCCCAGCTCGACTCCGAAAAACCGAGGTAGGCCCGCCGGGAATTGTCTTTTTCGAGGTAGGCAATGGCACCGTTGCTGTCCTTCTTTGCCGGAAAACGTTGCCAGTCAAAGTAGCGGGCCGCCAGATTGGGGGAGTCCACACGCAGGGGTGTTTCCGCAATTTCGCCCAGAAAAATTCGTTCCCCACCGGGGACAGTCCACGTCAAAGGATGATCTCCGAAGGTATTCAGAAAACCCAGGTTGTCCTCGTGCGCGATGGTGCCGACGACTTTCATCTGCAGCAAGGCTTCAATGAAACCGTAGCCCGCCCATTTGCCCCGGCCATCGCGTGCGCCGGTGCCCCAGGTGGCCAAAATGCTGCCTCCGGCATCGGCAAAGGCGTTAATGGCCTTGCGCTCCTGATCGTCCAGCAGCACCGCAGAACCCAGCACCAGCACCCCGGGCTGCAGCCCCGCCAGCAAATTGGCGCGCGACACCTCCCGATAAGCCTTGCCGTAAAAGGTACGCAGATATTCCCGCCAGCGCGTTTTCAGGGCGTCATAACTGGTTCCGTTGGCTGAGAAGAAGGCGGCTGTGATCGGACTGGAGTACAGGTACACAGGCTCCAGCGGCTGTGGTGGGGCTGCCATGGCGGCCATGGCGACACTTGGCACGCCGGTCCAAACCGGCAGGCTCAGCAGGCATGCCACAAAAAAACGGGCTATCGGCCTTGAGTGTGCCGTTGAGCGTGATCGCGAGGCAGATGTCATGGGCTGTTCATTTACTGGGGGAGGCCCGAAAAATCGGGTTGCCATTGCGGATCCAGAAGGCGCAAGGGTGCGGTCGCCGGGGGCGGTGCGTCGGCTTGCCGGGCTTCGATGTCCTGCGAATTGTCCAGCCAATTGAAGCTTGCATTCTGGTCCAGCAGGCCCCGGGGTGCTACAAACACGTCCTCGGACAGTCCGCCCTTCATCCTGGACTTGAAGCTCAAGCGTATGGTGTCGAACAGGAATCGCTCAACCGAGTCATACACCTGACCGGGCACATCAAGGAACCCGCCTTGAGAGCGCGACGCCAGCACCCATGCCGATCCGGTCGCGAGCAGGGCTGAAACCAGCGCCACAGCCAGCCAGTTTGCGGGCGACAACAAATGCATCAAGGATGGGGGTCGGGAGTCTGTCTTCATACTTGTATTGGTGGCCCACGGGTTCGATGCAGATGGAACTTGGAAACCAGTCGTTACATTGCTTGATTATGATCTCCTGAAAAGCATGAGCTGATCGTCGACGACACCGGGGTTCAGCCATTCGCCCCAAGTTCAAGGCACCAGGAATCAGCGGGAAAATTTTAAGCTTTTTTGACCTCTAGCCCACGAATAATAAGGGTAAGTAGCTCCTGTATAAATAGCAACATTATGACTGATGCCTGTCATCGAACACCCCAAAAATGGGCTTTTGGTTAGCCCCGTACTCGGAGTGAAGGATCCGTGCGACGCCACATCCGCCGAGGTGTTTCCACTGATCTGCCCGCACTGTGGCGCAGCCAAGCGCCTCATTGCGTTCATCAGCTTCAGCTCAGACATTCACAAGATACTGGGTCACATCGGCGCCGACCCAGAAGCCCCGCGCATCACGCCGGCACGCGGGCCACCACCGTGAGATGTCTGTGGTGCGCAGGTCCAGGGCGAGGGGGCTGTGTCTGGGTCAAATTCCTGGAAAATCAGTCTGGCGAGCGCGAATGTGCTTGCTTTGAGAGGCCCAATTTGGGTGCGATACTTGGGCTCATATGGTTGGAGTTTTTATCCTTAAGTTGGCGGTTTTGCCGCAGGCGAGAGTTGCCTGAAGATCAAGATTGCCGACAAGCTGCGCCAACTGCGGGCATTAGACCCGCAACAGCGCCTGTCTTAACCTCATCAGTTCAACGAGACTTTTTCATGACCCAACCATTTGCCCAAAACCTGATCACCACTTTTACCCGGCTTTACCGTTACGCGCATCTGGCATCAATGGTCGGCTGGGACCAGTCTGCCATGATGCCGCCCAAAGGAAATGAGGCGCGCGCAGCGGCCTTGGCAGAACTTCAGGTGTTGATGCATCAGACGCTGACCAGCGAGTCGCTTGAAGGTCTGTTCAAGGGTGCCGCCGCCGAGAATCTGACCGAGGATGAACGGGCGTCGGTGCGGGAAATGCGGCGCCATTGGGAAGAGGCCAGACGGCTGCCTGAGCGTTTGGTGGAAGCCCAAAGTCTCGCCCAATCCCGTTGTGAACATGCCTGGCGGACCCAGCGCAAGCACAATGACTGGCAAGGCTTTCTGGGCAATTTTCGCGAAGTTGTGGCGCTGGCGCGGCAAGAAGCGCGGCTGCTCGCCGATGCCAAGGGCAGCACGTGTTACGACGCCCTGATGGATAAATATGAGCCGGGCATGCGCTCGGTCGATATTGATCGCATTTTTGGCGATGTCAAAAGCTGGCTGCCTGAACTCATTCGAAAAACCGTGGCCAAACAGTCGCTTGAAACCGTGATCCAGCCCCAGGGCCCGTTCCCCATCAGCCAGCAGCGATCGCTGGGCCTTGAGATCATGAAAGTCCTGCAGTTTGACTTTGATGCCGGCCGACTCGACGTCTCAACGCACCCGTTTTGCGGCGGCGTGGCCGAAGATGTGCGCATCACCACGCGTTACAGCGAAGACGATTTCATGCGCAGCCTGATGGGCATCGTCCACGAAACCGGCCACGCCCGTTATGAGCAAGGCTTGCCCCGCGAGTTGGTCCATTTGCCGGTAGGGCAAGCCCGCTCCATGGGCATTCATGAGAGCCAGAGCCTGTTTTTTGAAATGCAGTTGGGACGCAGCCCGCAATTCCTGGCGTTGATTGCGCCCTTGATCAATGAGCATCTGGGCCAGCAGGCAGCCTTTGACACCACAAATCTGGCAACCTTGTTCAGCCGCGTAAAGCCCGGTCTGATCCGGGTCGATGCGGACGAATTGACCTATCCGGCCCACATCATCCTGCGCTTTGAGATTGAGCGGGCATTGATCGAGGGCGAGATCGAAGCCGAGGACATCCCCGCGATGTGGGATGAAAAAATGATGAGCTACCTGGGGCAAGACACGCGCGGCAATTTTCAAGACGGATGTTTGCAAGACGTGCATTGGCCAGGGGGCAGCTTTGGTTACTTTCCAAGTTACACGCTCGGGTCCATGTACGGCGCGCAGTTTTCTGCGTCGATGCGAGGCAGTCAGCCTGACCTGGATGCACAGGTGCTGGCGGGCAATTTGTCATTTATTTTCAGTTGGCTTGAAAAGCATATCTGGTGCGAAGGCAGCCGCTGGTCCACCGACGAACTGGTCAAACGTGCGACTGGTGAAGCACTCAATCCTGCACATTTTCGCCAGCATCTGGAGCGTCGGTATCTGGGGTTGTAGAAGCAGTCAAGCACATAGTTAAGCTGAAACCTCTAAAACCGCGCAAACGACCAGTAACACTCTTTAACAGACAGAATCAGGTCGATTTCCTAGGGCTTGCCCTAGGCTGCTTGCCCCAGGCTGACCTCTATACTCGCGGCACTATTTTTATTGGATGTTGGCAACTCCAGGGATGGGGTTGCCTTCCTTTCTATTTCTATTTAAGGAAACATTGTGCATATCAAGATGAGTCAATTGATCGCGTCCTGCGCCTGCGCGCTGGGACTGGCTTTAACGCTGGCGCCGGCAATGGTGCATGCCCAGGCGACACCCGCTCCCGTCGCATCCGACGCTGCGCAAACTGTAGCGCCCGCAGCTCCTGTCATGCCGATGGCTGATGGCGCTGTTGTCGCGCCGAAAAAAGCCGTTGAATCAGCCGAGAACCCCTACGGTCTTGAATCACTGTGGAAAACGTCCGATGCAGTTGCCAAGATCGTCCTGGCGCTGCTGCTCATCATGAGCGTGGGCAGTTGGTACATCATGATTGTCAAGGTGCTCGAGCAGGCCAAGATGGGGCGCCAGTCAAAAGCCGCCGTCAAGAACTTCTGGACCGCCGGGACCGTGCAGCAAGGCGCAGCCGCGCTGGAGAAGAACAGTCCTTACCGCTTTATGGCCGATGCGGCCACCAATGCGATCGAGAAACACGAAGGCCTGATGGGCCACATCCCGCTCAACGAGTGGATGGCCATGGGCATTCAGCGCGCGGTCGATCGCATTCAAAGCAACACGCAGGGTGGCCTGGCATTTCTCGCCACGGTTGGCTCCATTTCCCCCTTTGTGGGACTGTTCGGCACGGTTTGGGGCATTTACCACGCACTGACCGCCATCGGCATCTCCGGCCAGGCCTCCATCGACAAGGTAGCCGGCCCGGTGGGCGAGGCGCTGCTCATGACCGCCATTGGTCTGGCCGTTGCCGTGCCGGCGGTGCTGGCTTACAACTGGCTGGTGCGCCGCAACAAGGCGGTGATGGACGATGTGCGCGCCTTCAGCAGCGATTTGCACGCTGTGGTGCTGGGTTCGGTGGCCAAGGCTTGAGCGTCGCGAGTAGCCGCAGACCTTTGCCCTTTAGGAATCCGCTATGTCCATGAACGTCGGCTCCAATGACGACAACGGCGACGACGCTGTCATGTCGGCCATCAACACCACGCCCCTGGTTGACGTGATGCTGGTGTTGTTGATCATCTTCCTGATCACTATTCCCGTGGTCACCACTTCCATCAAGCTCTCATTGCCCAAAGAACGCGTTGAAGTGCGGGAAAGCAAGCCCGAGAACATCATCATCTCGGTCGACCAGGCTGGCGACATTTTCTGGTACGACGCCCGAATCAAGAACGTTGACGCATTGGTAGAGAAACTAAAAAAAGTCTCCAACGTCAAGCCACAGCCCGAAGTACAGGTGCGCGGCGACATGAGTGCCCGCTATGAGGGCGTGGGCAAAGTGTTGCTGGCCTGCCAGCGCGCAGGCATCGTCAAGGTCGCCTTTATCACTGAACCGCCGCCATTGGGCGGCTGATACCCAACAAGGATTAATTCCATGTCAATGCACATAGGTAGCGCCAGCGGCTCCGGTGATCCCGAAATGATGATGGAAATCAACACCACCCCGTTGATTGATGTCATGCTGGTCTTATTGGTCATGTTGATCATCACCATTCCGATTCAACTCCATGCCGTCAACCTTGAAATGCCGGTCGGCGCCCCGCCCACTAGCCTGGTCAAGCCCGAAAAAATCCAGATTGATATCGACGAACAGAGCGTCGTCTATTGGCAAGGATTGCCGGTATCAGCGCAAGAGTTGGACGAAAAAATGAAACTGATCGGCCAGCAATCGTTTCAGCCCGAGGTGCATATTCGGCCCAACAAAGCGTCGCAATACGCCGTATTTGCCAACGTTCTCTCAAGCAGCAAGCGCATGGGCTTGAACAAAATTGCCGTCATTGGCGCTGAGCAGTTTATCCAATGAATCACCTCGGCATGGATTACCGGTTCCAGACCCGGGACCCGTCGCGACGTTTCAAGGGTATTGTCATCGTCGTTGTGTTGCACGCGCTTCTTGGCTATGCCTTGGTCTCTGGGCTGGCACGCAAGGGACTCAATTTCGTCAAGAAGCCGCTGGAGGCGGTGGTCATTCAGGAGGTGATCATTCCACCGCCGCCGCCACCGCCGCCGCCGCCCAAGAAGATCGAGAAGCCGGTCACGATGCCCAAGCTGGATGCGCCGCCGCCGCCCTACGTGCCACCACCGGATGTGACGCCCCAGGTGTCGTCGAACGCTCCTGCGATCCAATCAACCCAGGTTGTGCCCACAGCACCCGCAGTGATTGCACCGCCACCCCCGCCTGCGGCCCCGGTGGCTGTCGGCCCCAAGCGCACCACCATCGGTGTTGCCTGTCCGACCCAGGTGGCGCCCGAGATGCCGCGTAAGGCACTGCAGGATGGCACCGAGGGTGTGGTCAAGGCGCAGATTCGCATCAAGGACGGTGTAATTCAGGACGTGACCATACTGTCCGGTCCGCGCGTGTTTCATGCGGCCGTCAAGGACGCCATGATGCAATACAAATGCATGACCGATGGGGGTGAAGTCATCGCAACGCAGGAGTTCGGTTTCAAGGTGGAGTAAGAGGGGTCGGTCGCCTTTCATCACGAATACTGCCGCCCCGGTCTGCAGCAAGTCGTTGCAAGTCAATTTTGTCGTTTCCGCTGACGTTTAGAAACGACACACGTCGCAAACCAAGGGAAATGACTAATGCAAAGATTTTGATGTCCGTGTAAAGTTGTGAAACGTTGTGTAACTTGATAAATTGCTAGCTGGTTTTTCAATTTCACAGCACAAATTTTTTAAATCCATTTTTCATTGGAGAATTCATGCAAAAAAGTTTCCCAAAGTTCCGGCGCCACCTGTTGAGCCGCTCGGTACTCATTGCTTGCGGCGCTAGTGCAGCGGTAATGGCTGTGCAGCCTGCGATGGCGCAAGAAGCGGCCCAGTTGGAGCGCGTTGTAATTACAGGTTCGTCAATTAAGCGTATTGCCGCCGAAGGCGCGCTACCCGTCACGGTCATGAAAGCAGAGGAAATTAAAGCCTCCGGTGTTACTTCGATGGTTGACCTGGTAAAGAAGCTCTCGTCTGCCCAAGGATCAACTGGTGAATCTGCATCAGTGGGCGGTTCAAGTTTTGGCTTTTCGGGCATCTCGATTCACAATATTGGCGAAACCCGAACACTTGTATTGCTGAATGGCAGACGCCTCGCCCAGTTTGGTGGTCAAACCCTCACCGGGTTTGCGGCCGGTTTTGATTTGAACTCCATTCCTCTGTCAGCGATTGACCGGGTTGAATTGCTGACGGATGGTGCATCAGCGCTTTACGGTGCAGATGCCATCGGTGGCGTTGTCAACTTCATCACCAAGCGCAATTCAACCGAGGGGGATGTGACCATCGGCATGTCCAATCCGGCCAAAGGCGCGCAAGAGAAGCGTTTGAGTGCGACCAAGGGTTTTGGGACGCTGGAAGACAATGGCTACAACGTGATGCTTTCATTTGGTCACGACGAGCGGACCCAACTGTTCTCCACTGATCGGTCGTTTGCAAAGACCGGAAAAGTGCTATTTGATTACAACGGGAAAAAGTACCGGAAACAGCAATTCTCGGCGAGTCCCATACCCGCCAACGCACTTGATGATTTAGGGCAATTGATCAGCCCGTACCAGAAAACAAACGGCACATGCCCGGCCAAGACTTTTCGCGTGATAGAGCCATACAACGACGGATCCGGACTCGCGGACGATTATTGCGGATACGATTTTGTTGGCGACTTGGAAATTTACCCTGAACGCCAACGTGACAACTTCATGGCGTCGGCGACCACGAAGATCGGTGAACACGAAGTTTTTGCCGACGTATTGTTTTCTAGAACCAGTCAAACGTCGCGGATAGCACCCGTACCGGGAGGGATCAGCATCCCCGCCGGGTCGGCTTTGCACACCCAATATTTATTGCCTGTAGGTATCACTGGCGACAGTACCGCTTTCTATCGGCTGTTCGACATGGGTAAGCGGACCAGCAGCGACACTGCTGATTTCTCGAACATCGTGCTGGGTTCCAAAGGTTTGATGTATGGATGGGATTACAACGCCGGCTACAGTCATTCAGTCAGTGATGTTAAGGGGAGTCTTTCTGGCTATCCAGGAGCTTTGGCGATTCGTACACTAAGAAGCAGCGGACTGCTCGACCCATTTGTTGGCCCTGGTGAGCAATCTGCGGCGGCGCAAGCGGCAATTGCTGGCGCAAACTACACTGGCTATTGGGATGGAGGCGTGTCCAGTCTGGATTCTTTGAACCTGAATGGCTCACGTGAGTTGACCCAGATGGCGGGTGGCGCAATGATGTTAGGCGTTGGTGCCAATATCAATCGTGAAAGTTTTGAATCCAAACCCAGCCTGTTTGCCCAAGGAAAACTTGCGGACCCGGTAGCGGGCACGCTGTGCGACGGCACACCCGCTAATCCTTGCGACCAGCGTTTTGGTGATGCCTCTTCGTCGCCGCCATACTCCGCCAGCCGAACATCCCAAGGCGTATTTGGTGAGTTGGTCATGCCGGTCAGCAAATCCCTTGAATTAGGTACTGCCGTTCGCTTTGATCATTATTCGGATTTCGGCAATGCGACTACTGCCAAAGCCAATTTCCGTTGGACACCGAGTTCGCAGTGGCTGGTTCGAGGTTCAATCGGCAATGGTTTTCACGCACCAACAGTTCCGCAGGTAAATGCCACCCTTCGCGGCTATGGCGTTACAAGCGATAAATACCTTTGCACCGCCGCCCTACAGGCGGTTGCCACCGCGAATGGCGCAGTATGTCAACCTGGCAATAGACAGTATGACCAACTCGCGGGTGGCAACCCGGATTTGGACCCAGAAAAATCCAAGCAGGCTACATTGGGCGTGCGCTTCGAACCAAGCTCCTCCATGTCTTTCGGAGCCGACCTTTGGCACGTACAGATTGCTGATTCGTTTGGGCAACTGACCGAGCAATTGGTATTCGCGAATCCTGGGGCTTTTGCCTCATCTTGGTCCAAGAAGCAAGATGTAGGCACTGGCACAACCTATCTGGCTTTTGTTGCGGACAACCGAAACCTAGGAAAATCCTATTCAACGGGTTTGGACCTGGATTTCCAAGGCCGCACGAAGACGTCATTTGGTTTGCTGTCAAGTCAACTCACTTTGACCTATATGCTGCGAGAAATAAGTCAGTTGGAAAAGAATGGTCCCTATTATTCCGCAATCGGAAATTTTGCTGATCTTGGCACTGTTACGTTCCGAACCAAAGGGCGTCTGTCAACTTCCCTAAAGAGTGGTGACTGGACGAATACGCTCGCGGCGAATTTCCAGTCCGGCTATAGGGATCAAGAAACCACGGTTGAAGTACTGGATGCTGCGGGTAATGTGACGGGTACAGAAGATATTCGGATGGACATTGGTAACTATGTGACACTCGACTGGCAAACCGTATGGTCGCCAAACAAGACGTGGTCTGTAACGGCTGGCGTACAAAACCTGTTAGACAAGGACCCACCGTTTGTTGTGTCGACTAGTGGCTCCAACCGTGGACACCCGTTTGGATACGATGACCGGTACTACGATTCACGTGGCCGGACCGTGTACCTGAATGCGTCATACAAGTTTTGATTAACATAGCATAATTATCAAAATTACTGTCGCCTAAAAAAAGGGCCCACTGACCACTGGTCGGTGGGCTCTTTTCAATAGATTTAAAGCTATAAATTTCTATGACTCTTACTGGCTCCGTCGGTCGTGTTCGACGCCTATCGCTCATCGTGTTGTGCGCAATAATCGCACTGGCAATACCCATTTTTCTGACAGGCTGCACCGAGGTCTCCAACAACCCGCACGCCACCGGGTCCGAGAAGACCAACACCCTGTTCGTGCCGTTCAGCAACCGCTCGCCCAAGTATCTTGACCCGGCAAGCTCGTATTCCAACGACGAAACGCCCTACACCTACCAGATCTATGAGCCACCCTATGGCTACCATTATCTGAAGCGGCCCTACACCTTGGTTGGCCGTGCTGCGCTGGAGATAGCGAGCCCGCATTACCTCGACAAAGCGGGCCAGACACTGCCGGACAACGCGCCCGGAGAACTCATCGCCGAGACATTTTTTGATATCAAACTCAAGCCGGGCATCAAGTTTGCGCCGCATCCGGCTTTGGCCAAGAACGCCGCAGGTGAGTATGTCTACCACGCGATGAAACGCGAAGACGTGACCGACAAACATCAAATCACCGACTTCAAGGAAACGGGAACACGCGAGCTGACTGCGGACGACTATGTGTACGCGATCCGACGTCTGGCGACACCGCGCATCAAGTCGCCGTCGTTCTCGACCATGGCCGACTATATTGTCGGGCTCAAGGAATACGGGGACATAATTTCAGCGGCCGACAAGGACTTGCGTGCCAGCCTGGCGCCAACCGATCGTGACCTTCCATTTCTTGATTTCCGCAAGTACGACTTCGAAGGCGTCCAGGCGCTCGACAAGCACACCCTACGGATTCGAATCAAGGGCAAATACCCCCAGTTCAAATATTGGCTGGCGATGACTTTTTTTGCGCCCATTCCCTGGGAGGCGGAGCGCTTTTACGCGCAGCCGGGTATGGCCGCCAAAAACCTGACACTCAACTTCTGGCCGGTTGGCACTGGGCCGTACATGCTGACGGAGTTCATTGAAAACCGGCGCCATGTGATGGAGCGCAACCCGAATTTTCGCGGTGAGCCGTATCCGTGCGAGGGTGAGCCGGGCGATGCCGAGAAAGGGTACCTGGCTGATTGCGGAAAGATGACGCCGTTCGTGGACCGGGTCGTGTTTGACATTGAAAAGGAAAGTGTGCCTTTGCAGGCCAAGTTTCTGCAAGGCTACTACGACTCCCCGGCGATTGAGCGGCTTGACCACGGCACCGGTTATATCGTCGCCATGGGTGACGACAAGAAGAAAGAAAAAGAATTCAAAGAGAAGGGCATCAAGCTGCCCACCACGGTGGAGGCCAACAACTGGTACATCGGCTTCAACTGGATTGATCCGGTGGTTGGCAAGGGCAACAGTCCTGAGCAGGCCGAGCGTAATCGCAAGTTGCGCCAGGCGCTTGCCATTGCGATCGAGTGGGAAGAGCATATTGCCATTTTCGAGCGCGGCCAGGGCATGCCTGCGCAGGGTCCCTTGCCGCCGTCACTGTTTGGTTACCGTGAGGACGGTCCAGCCGCCTTTAATTCCGTGGTTTACCGCAAGGCACCCGATGGCAAGCGGGTGCGGCGCTCCATTGACGAGGCCAAGCAATTGCTGAGAGATGCCGGTTATCCGGACGGCCGAGATGCCAACACAGGCAAGCCCCTGGTCCTGAACTTTGATTATCAAAATGCGGCGCCAGGTGCCAAGGCCTTGCTTGACTGGTACACCAAACAATTTGCGAAAATCGGTATCCAACTGGAAGTGCGGGCCACCGACTACAACCGCTTTCAGGACAAGATGAGCAAGGGTTCGATCCAAATCTATTTTTGGGGTTGGCTTGCCGACTATCCGGATGCGGAGAACTTTTTATTCATGCTCTACGGCCCCAACGCCAAGGCGTTGACCGGTGGCAATGGTGAAAACAATTCGAATTACCAGAACCCCGAATTTGACAAGCTGTACGAGCGGTTGAAGTTCCTGGAAGACGGTCCGGAGAAGCAGGAGCTTATTGACCAGATGATTGTGCTGGTTCAACAAGATGCGGTGTGGAGTTTTGGCTACTTTCCGACCTCTGCAGCTGCCTACCATCAGTGGGTCAGCAACGGCAAGCCCACACAAATCATACGAAACCATATTGGTTATCTGCGGCTTGATCCCGAGTTGCGCGCGCGCAAGATTGCCGAGTGGAACAAGCCGATCTGGTGGCCCATGCCATTGATTCTGCTTGCGCTGATTGCCGCTATCGTGCCAGCCTGGTTTGCCTGGCGCCGACGTGAACGAGAAACCGCCGCCCGCTCCATTGCCATTGAGAACCCCGCATCATGATCAACTACATCATCCGGCGAATCGGCTATGGCCTGCTGATCCTCATCGGCGTGAATGTATTTACATTCATTCTGTTCTTTGCGGTCAACACGCCAGACGATATGGCACGCATGAACATCGGCGGCAAGCGAGTCACACAGGACGCGATCGAGAAATGGAAAGTAGAGCGTGGCTATAACAAACCTTTGCTGTGGGACAGCCAACAGCAAGGTGTCGAAAAGCTGACAAAAACCATCTTCTTTGAACGATCGGTGCCGTTGTTCGTTTTTGAGTTTGGCGCCTCTGACAGTGGTCGCGATATTGGTTACGAGTTGCAGAAGCGCGCGGGGCCGTCGATTGCGCTGGCTATCCCTACGTTTCTGCTTGGAATTTTCGTGGTGATTGTTTTCTCTTTGCTGCTGGTGTTTTTCAGAAATACCTATCTTGAATTCTGGGGGGTCGCGCTGGCGGTCTTTCTCCTCTCAGTCTCGGGGTTGTTTTACATCATTGCGGGACAGTTTTTTTTCAGCAAGGTCTTGAGACTCGTGCCCATCTCCGGCTTTTCGGCCGGCTGGGATATGTTTGTATTTTTGGCCCTGCCGGTGGTGATCGGCATCGTTTCCCGTCTGGGTGGCGAGGCGCTGTTTTATCGCACGATGTTTTTGGAGGAGATCGGCAAGGACTACGTTCGCACGGCGCGTTCCAAAGGTTTGACTGAGACCGTAGTGCTTTTTCGCCACGTGCTGCACAACGCGCTACTTCCCATTCTGACCAGCACTGTGGCCGTGTTGCCATTGCTGTTTCTTGGTGCGCTGATCATGGAGTCGTTTTTTGGCATTCCGGGCTTGGGAAGTTACACCATTGACGCCATCAATGCGCAAGACTTTGCGGTCGTTCGTTCCATGGTTTTTGTTGGGTCCGCTCTCTACATCCTGGGTCTGATTTTGACGGATATTTCCTACACGATTGCCGATCCGCGCATTCGTTTGAGCTAGTACGCGCCAGGACCAAACCATGCCGAAATTCGTCTTTCTTGCCACCGATCTTGCCTTGTATGTGCAATTGGTTGTCATCGCCCTGTATGTCTGGCACTGTTTGCGTACGCCTACGTTGCGCCAGACCTGGCGACACGTGCTGCATGACCCGGCCGCCATGTCGGCCGGTGTCGTGCTGATGCTGTTCCTGCTGATTGCCGTGCTCGACTCGGTCCATTTCCGACCTTTGCTGCCGCCCGCGCCTGGCGCTGCGGCCAATGCCGGGCCGGCCTATTCGACGCGCACGCTGTCTTTGCTGGATGTGGCGCTGGCGGGTCCGCGCGAGGCGCGCGAAAAGACTTATTCAGCGCCGCTTGAAACCCATCAGTTTTCGAAAGAATCTATCGTGGTTGACGGCAAGACGGTGCGGGACTTCCCGCGCCTGCAGTTTGGGGGTGCGCATCTGAAGGACACGCAGGCCGAATGGGGGAGCGATATTGTGTCGCGATCAGTGCTGGGCCTACTCACGGGCGCAGGTATTGCCATGGCAGGCTGGTTGCTGATTGCGTTTCTGCGGGTACGTGGTACAGAAGTTGGCGTGATGGCTTCGTTGCGGGCCATCTGGCAACAAGATACCGTGGTGCCGTGGCGCGCCATGCTCCTGACTGCCTCCGTGCTGGCGCTGCTGGCCGGCTGGATTGGCGCTGTGTGGCCGTATTACCATGTGCTCGGCACGGACCAGACCGGCAACGATGTCCTGTACCAAGCCTTGAAGTCGATCCGCACGGCGGTGGTCATCGGATCGCTGGCCACGATTGCGACGCTGCCGCTGGCGATCGTTTTCGGCATCCTGGCGGGCTATTACAAAGGCCGTGTTGACGACGCGATTCAGTACCTTTATACCGTGTTGTCGTCCATACCCTCGGTGCTGTTGATTTCGGCCTTTGTGCTGATGATCCAGGTCTTTATCGACAAGAACCCTCAGTTGTTTGAAACCGGGCTTGAGCGTGCCGACATTCGATTGTTTTTGTTGGCCGCGATTTTGGGTATCACCGGATGGGCCGGGCTGGCGCGTTTGCTGCGCGCTGAAACGCTCAAACTGGGCGAACTTGACTATGTGCAGGCCGCGCGCGCCTTCGGTGTGTCGAACGCGGGAATCATGCGCCGCCACATACTGCCCAACCTGACGCACATTGTCGTGATTGTGTCGGTTTTGGACTTCTCGGGACTGGTGCTGTACGAGGCGGTTTTGTCCTATGTCGGCGTGGGTGTTGACCCGAGCACCAACAGCTTTGGGACCATGATCAATGGTGCGCGCAATGAGATGTCGCGCGATCCGGTGGTGTGGTGGACGCTTGCCGCCGCTTTTGCGTTCATGGTGTCGCTGGTGCTTTCCATGACACTCTTTGCCAGCGCGGTGCGTGAGGCTTTTGATCCGCACGCGCGCGCCTTCCGCGTGCGTAAAAACAAGACCCAGCCAGCCGCACCAGCGCGCGCTGCTCTGGGCACTACAACAGCGCCAGGGAATACACATGCTTGAGATAAAAAATCTCACGACCGAGCTCAACTCTGACAGCGGTCTCGTTCGTGCAGTTGATGCATTGACGCTCACCATCAAGCAGGGCGAAACCTTTGCGCTGGTCGGCGAGTCCGGCTGCGGCAAGTCAATGACTGCTTTATCCATACTGCGCCTGCTGCCCGACAGCGGCCGGGTTGTGGGCGGTAGTGTCGATGTGGAAGGCTCCGATATTCTGCAGCTACCCGAAGCGCGGATGCGCGACTTTCGCGGCCGCAAAATCAGCATCATCTTCCAGGAGCCTTCGACCAGTCTCAATCCGGTGATGACGGTCGGGCGGCAAATCACCGAAGTGATTGAACGCCACACTGCCATTCGCGGCAGCGCGGCCCATGCCAAGGCCATCGACTGGTTGCAGCGTGTGGGTATTCCCGAGCCCGGGCGCAGAGTCAATGACTACCCGTTCCAGATGTCGGGCGGACAAAAGCAGCGCGTGATGATCGCCATTGCCCTGGCCGCCGAGCCGGATGTCGTGATTGCGGATGAGCCCACGACGGCGCTGGACGTGACGATCCAGGCGCAAATTCTTGACTTGCTCAAGGAACTCCAGCGCTCGCAGAAGATGGCCATGCTCCTGATTACCCATGATCTGGCCATCGTTGCGCAGATGGCGCATCGCGTGGCGCTAATGTACGCGGGCCAGATCGTCGAGGTTGCCGAAGCTGCGGAGTTCTTCGCCCGTCCGCTGCATCCCTATGCCGTTAATCTTTTTGATGCGCTGCCTGATGAGAGTAAACGCGGTCGACGCCTGGCTTCCATTGCCGGCTCGGTGCCGCCGCTCAATCAGGAATTCACGGCTTGCCGGTTTGCCGATCGATGCTTTGACGTGATGGATCGGTGCCGCAGCGCGCCACCCGTTCTGACCGAGTTTCACCCCGACCACACGGTACGCTGTTTCCTCTACGACGGCCCCGTCCTATTGCGTAGCCCAACCCACAATGCCGGTCAGGAGCCCTTGCTGCCACTCGACGAGCGAGTGGGCCCCACCGTGCTGGAAGTGCATGACTACAAAGTCTGGTTCCCGATTCGCAAGGGGCTGCTGCAGCGCACCGTCGGCTATGTCAAGGCGGTCGATGGTGTGTCTTTCAGCATTGCTTGCGGGCGCACGCTCGCGCTGGTGGGGGAGTCGGGCAGCGGCAAGACGACCGTGGGCAAGGCCTTGCTGCAGTTGTTGCGCGGCAAGGCGGAAATCAGCGGGTCGGCATTGCTGTCGGGCCAACCGCTTGATCAACTCAGCGGCGAGGCTTTACGTACCGCACGGCGTGCGGTACAAATCGTGTTCCAGGACCCATTTGCGTCGCTTAATCCGCGCATGCGGGTCAGCGAGATACTGGAGGAGGGCGTGTCTTCCCTGCGCCCGGACGTGACACCCGCCGACAGGCGCGAGCGTGTTGGCGGTTTACTGGAAAAGGTGGGTTTGTCGCGCAGCGCGCTATCGCGCTATCCCCACGAATTTTCCGGTGGACAACGCCAGCGGCTAGCCATTGCGCGCGCCCTGGCCGTGGAGCCACAATTGATTGTGGCCGACGAACCAACGTCCGCACTCGACGTATCGGTGCAGGCACAGATTTTGAATCTGCTGAAACAACTGCAACAAGAACTTGGCGTGTCTTACCTGTTCATCACGCACAACTTCGGTGTGGTCGAGTATCTCGCGCATGAAATCGCAGTCATGAAGAACGGCCAAATCGTTGAATCCGGGGCAGCTGATAACATTCTTCACCACCCCCAGCATGCGTATACCCAAGCGTTGCTTAAAGCGGTGCCGCGCCTCATTCGGAGCGCGGTTGACTTCGCTTGACCGGACAATATTTCACAGGAATCTATCCATGAACCTTGCCTTTAAACAGACCCTCTGCGGCGTGGCAATCGCCACCGCCCTTGTCATGGCCAGCCAGGCCGCCACCATCCCCCCCGGCACGCAGCTGCACCCGACCCAAACCCTGATCCGTAATAATGGTTCCGAGCCTGAAACGTTGGATCCGGCGCTGGCGGAGTCGGTGGGTGCCAACAACCTCACGCGGGATTTGTTTGAGGGCCTCACCGCCAATGACTCCAACGGCAAGACAGTGCCCGGCGTGGCCGAGAGCTGGAAGCAGCTTGACGCCACCACCTGGGTCTTCAAGCTGCGCAAGAACGCCAAATGGTCCAATGGCGATGCTGTCACCGCTGATGATTTTGTCTTTGCCATCCGCCGCTTTGTGGACCCGAAGACGGCTTCCACGTATGCCTCAACGTTTGGCATCTTTCTGCTCAACGGCGCGGAGGTCGTCAAGGGCAGCAAGCCCAGCGCGGACATTGGTGTCAAAGCGCTCGACAAGCAGACGCTCGAAGTCAAGACCGCGTTCCCGGTCAGTTTTTTGCCCGAATTGATGAGCAACAACAACCTCGGCCCGGTCCATAAAGCCTCACTGGAAAAATTTGGCAAGGACTGGACCAAGCCGGGCAACCTGGTGAGTAATGGCGCCTACGTGCTCAAAGAATGGCAAGTCAACAATCGGATCGTGATTGAGAAGAACCCCCAGTACTGGGACGGTGCCAACGTGCAACTGACCAAGGTGACCTATCTTCCGATCGAAGACGGCCATGCCGATGTCAAGCTGTACGAGTCGGGTGAGAACGAATGGGTCTACCAGCTCCCACCCGGCACCTACGAGAAGTACAAAGTCCAATACCCCAAAGAGATCCGCAACGCGCCGATGATCGGCCTGCGTTACTACTCCTATCAAACCCAGGACCCGGCATTCAAGGATGTGCGGGTACGCAAGGCGCTGTCGATGGTGATCGACCGCGACATACTGGCCCAGCGCGTCACCGCCGATGGCCAGGCCCCCGCCTACAGCGTGGTCGTGAAGGGCACCCGCGGCGCCGATGTCACGCCTTACGAATGGGCCGGCTGGCCGATGGACAAACGGGTCGCAGAGGCGAAGAACCTGCTGCAACAGGCTGGCGTCAAGCCCGGCACCAAATTTGTGTTCTCGTACAACACCAGTGAATACCATAAAAAGATGGCGGTTTTTGCCGCCTCGGAATGGAAGACCAAGCTGGGCCTAACCATCGAGACCGAGAGCATGGAGTTCAAGGTATTGCTGAAGAAGCGCCACGACGGCGCGTTCCAGATGGCGCGCAATGGCTGGGTGGCTGATTACAACGATGCCACCACCTTTCTGGCGCTGGTGCGCTGTGATTCGGACCAGAACAACAACTTCAACTGCAACCGCCCGGCTGAAGCGCTGATTACGCAAGGCTCGCAAAGCAACGATCCGGCCAAGCGCCATGCATTGCTGACTCAAGCCTCGAAGATGATCATGGACGACTACCCCATCATTCCGCTGCTGGAGTATTCGCTGCCGCGCCTGGTCAAATCTTATGTTGGCGGCTACTCCCTGGAAAACGCCCAGGACCGCTTTCGCTCCAAAGACCTGTACATCATCAAACATTAAGACCTGAGTCATGTGGTCTTACACCCTGCGCCGGATTCTGGCGGCGATACCGACCATGCTGGTCGTCATCACGGTTTGTTACCTCCTGCTGCACGCCACGCCGGGCGGGCCGTTTGACGGGGAGCGCAAGGTGTCGGCGGCCGTGCTGGCCAACCTGCAGGCCAAGTACCACCTGGACTTGCCGCTCTGGCAGCAGTACCTGCTGTACCTCAAGAGCCTGTTGCAGGGCGATCTGGGGGCATCATTTCGCTACGCGGATTGGTCGGTCAATGACCTGGTCGCGAACGCGCTGCCGGTGTCGCTGGTCATCGGCGGCGGGTCCCTGCTGCTGTCGCTGGTCATCGGTGTGACCCTGGGCATCGTGGCGGCCTTGCGGCAAAACAGCGCGGAGGATTACCTAGTGATGCTGCTGGGCAACGTCGGCAGCGCCGTGCCGAGCTTTGTGATGGGGCCGGTGCTGATCATCGTGTTTGCGATTGTCCTGAAGTGGCTGCCCGCAGGCGGCTGGAACGATTTCGAGCTGCGCTTCATGATCCTGCCCATGGCGCTGCTGACTTTCATCAACGTCTCGACCATCGGGCGCGTGATGCGGGGCAGCCTGATCGAGGTCATGCACAGCAATTTCATCCGTACCGCGCGCGCCAAGGGGCTGCCCACGCGCGTGGTGGTGCTGCGCCACGCCCTCAAGCCCGCGCTGCTGCCGGTCGTGTCCCTGGTGGGCCCGCTGGCGATTTCTTCCATCACTTCCGCCCTGGTCACCGAGACTGTCTTTTCGCTGCCCGGCCTGGGCAAGCTGATCGTCAATGGCGCGGGCAACCGGGACTACACGCTGGTGCTGGGTCTGGTGGTGCTGATTACCGTGCTGACGGTGACACTGAATTTGCTGGTTGATCTGGCCTATGCCTGGCTCGACCCCAAGATTCGATATTGAGCTGGTTATGTTGACACCCAAAGAACTCAGTGGCCTCGTGGCGACGCTGGCTGATCCGCACGCCATCGCGGGCGACAGCCTGGCGCCGGGACGCAGCTTGTGGAGCGATGCGCGCCGGCGTTTCACCCGCAACAAGGCGGCGGTATTCAGTCTTGCGCTGTTGATACTGGTATCGCTTGCCTGTGTGGTCGGTCCGTGGCTGTTGCCACACGCTTTTGACAGCGCCGATTGGGATGCCATGAACCTGCCGCCCACCTGGAAGAACGCTCACTTCTGGGGTACCGACGATGCCGGCCGCGACCTGCTGGTGCGCAGCCTGATCGGGGGGCGTATATCCCTCACCGTGGGCTTGCTGGCCACGTTGGCTTCCGTGTCCATGGGCATCCTGTGGGGTGCCACCGCAGGTTTTCTGGGGGGCAAGGTAGACGCGGTGATGATGCGCATTGTCGATATGATGTACGCCATCCCTTATTTGCTGATTGCCATTCTGCTGGTGACGATTCTGGGGCGTGAGTTCTACCTGGTGGTGCTCACGATCACCGTTTTTTCCTGGATGGACATGGCCCGGGTGGTGCGGGGGCAGACCCTGTCGCTGCGGTCCATGGAGTACGTAGAGGCCGCCCGCGCCATCGGCGTATCGACCCCGCGCATCATTTTCTCGCACATCGTTCCCAATCTGCTGGGCGTCGTCGTGATCTACACCACGGTGACGGTGCCCGGCGTGATCCTGACCGAATCGGTGCTCTCGTTCCTGGGCCTGGGTATCCAGGAGCCCATGACCAGCTGGGGCGTGTTGATCCAGGATGGCGCCAAGGTGATGGAAGTCTCGCCCTGGATCCTGTTGTTCCCGGCCGGCTTGCTGTCTGTCACGTTGTACTGCTTCAACTTCATTGGCGATGGCCTGCGCGACGCACTCGACCCGAAAGAACGGTAGCCCACATGCCTCTGATTGAAGTCAATAGCCTGAATGTTCAGTTTCAGACACCCGATGGCGAGGTAACTGCTGTCAATGGCATCAGCTTTGTCCTCGACAGAGGGCAAACCCTGGGGATCGTGGGTGAAAGCGGCTCGGGCAAGAGCCAGTCGGTTTTGGCCATGATGGGCTTGCTCGCCAGCAATGGCCGCGCCACCGGGCAGGCGCTGTTCGACGGTCAGGATCTGTTGACGATGGCCCCCAAGGCCTTGAATCAGATCCGCGGCAACCGCGTGGCCATGATTTTTCAGGACCCGATGACCTCGCTGAACCCTTACCTGACGGTGGAGCGCCAGATGACCGAGGTGCTTCAGTTTCACAAGGGCATGTCGCGCCAGCAGGCTCGCGTGCGCGCCGTGCAGGCGCTTGACGCGGTCAAGATTCCAGAGGCTGCCAAGCGCGTGATGCAGTACCCGCATGAGTTCTCCGGCGGCATGCGCCAGCGCGTGATGATCGCGATGGCCTTGTTGTGCGAGCCCGACGTCCTGATTGCCGACGAGCCCACCACGGCGCTCGATGTCACCGTGCAGGCCCAGATCATTGCGTTGATGCGGGACCTGCAGCGCGACCATGGCACTGCCATCGTGATGATCACGCATGACCTGGGCGTCGTCGCCGGCTTGTGCGACGAGGTCATGGTGCTTTATGGCGGACGGGCCATGGAGCATGGCAGCGCCGAGTCCATTTTTTACCAACCGACGCATCCCTACACGGTGGGCCTGCTCGGCGCCGTGCCGAAACTGGAGCAGGGCGATCATGCGCTGGTCGCCATTCCCGGCGCGCCGCCCAATATGGCGCGGCTGCCACCCGGCTGCCCGTTCAGCGAGCGCTGCGCCCTGGCGGAGCCGCGTTGCGTCAACACACGGCCCACGCTGTCGGCCATCGCGGATCGGCCGGCTGTGTTTCGGGCCTGTCACAAGCGTGTGGATGAAGTGATGCGTTATGCCGATGCACTGGCCACCGGGGAGGTCAGCGTATGAGTGCGCCCGCGCCCCTGTTGTCGATTCGTGACTTGAAGGTGCATTTCAAGCTGGCCAGCGATTCGCCATTGCCGTGGGCAGCGCCGCGCTGGCTCAAGGCCGTGGACGGCGTGTCCTTCGATATTTTTCCAGGCGAGACCCTGGGTGTGGTCGGTGAATCGGGCTGCGGCAAATCGACCCTGGCGCGCGCCATGCTGAACCTGATTCCCGCCACGTCGGGCAGCATTGTGTGGCAGGGGCAGGAGATGCACGGCGCAACGGCTGATGCCTGGCAGGATATTCGCAAGAGCGTGCAGATGATTTTTCAGGACCCGCTGGCCTCGCTCAACCCGCGCATGACAATCGGGCAAATCATCGCCGAGCCCTTGCGCACCCATTTTCCCCGCATGGACGCCAAGGAGGTGATGTGCAAGGTGCGTGCCATGATGGTGCAGGTGGGCCTGACCGAGCAGCAGATCAACCGCTATCCGCATGAGTTTTCGGGCGGGCAGTGCCAGCGTATCGGGATTGCCCGGGCCCTGGTGCTGGAGCCCAAACTGGTGATCTGTGACGAGCCGGTCTCGGCGCTGGATGTGTCGATTCAGGCACAGATCATCAACTTGCTGCAGGAACTGCAGGCCAAGATGGGCCTGGCCCTGGTGTTCATCGCGCACGATCTGGCCGTGGTGAAACATATCAGTCAGCGCGTCATGGTGATGTATCTGGGCCGCGCCATGGAGCTCGCTGACAAGAACGCGATTTACCGCCATCCGGGTCATCCGTACACGCAGGCCTTGCTCAGTGCCATTCCGTTGCCCGATCCACGACGTGAACGCAACAAGACGCTGCAACTCTTGCAAGGTGATCTGCCCTCGCCGATGAATCCGCCCTCGGGCTGCAGTTTCCGCACGCGCTGCCCGAAGGCTGAGCCCGGCTGCGCGCAACAAGCGCCCCAGTTGCGCGCACTGAGCCCCGAAACCCGGGTGGCCTGTCTGCTGGCCTGAAGCCCTTGTAGTTGCCAGGCCAGTCTCGATTACCCCTGTTGACACCCTAGAAACGCATATTCGACGTGGCTAGACCCTTCGGTAGTTTGTTCACTTTGTCGGGCACCGATCTGTTGCGCGACCCGGTGTACCGCCGCTTGTGGTTGTCGATATTGATAAGTTCCTTTGGCCAGCAGGTGACGATGCTGGCGGTGCCGCTCACGGCGGCCTTGCTGCTTCATGCCACGCCGACCCAAATGGGCTGGTTGACCGCCATGGAACTCGCTCCTTTTGTGTTGCTGTCGCTGCCCGTGGGGGTTTGGCTGGACCGTGTGCGCAAACTGCCGGTCTATATCGCGGGCGAGGTTTTGATTGCTCTGGTGCTGGCCAGCATTCCCGCGGTCTGGGTGCTTGGCCATCTCAGCATGACGTATTTGTATGGCGCCGGGTTTTTGATGGGTTGCGTTTTTGTCTCGTCCGGCACGGCGGCGCAAATCGTGTTGACCCAGGTCGTGCCGCGTGAACGCCTGGTCGAGGCGCATGCCAAGAACGCCTTGGCCAGTTCGGGCGCTGAAGTGCTGGGCCCGGGCTTTGCGGGCATCCTGATCAAGCTAGTGGGTGCGCCCCTGGCCTTGCTGGCCGATGCCATGCTGCTGATGGTCAGCGTGTCCTTTTTGCGAGGTGTGCGTGCGCGTGAAACGCCAATCACCAACGCCGCTCGGGACTTCCGCAAAGACCTCAAGGAGGGCCTGCGCTTTGTCTGGAAGCATCCGCTGCTGCCGCACATGGCACTCGCGGTGGGCGTCTGGCAGATGTTCCACCATGCGGCCATGGTGGTGCAAATTCTGTTTGCCGTGCGCGTGCTGGGTTTGACCGAACAACAGGTGGGCATGAGTTATACCGCGCTGGGCGTCGGAACCGTGCTGGCAAGCACCTTCGGGCATCGTCTCTCTCAGCGCATCGGCCCTGGACCGTGCCTGACCTTGGGTGTGGCGATCAGTGGCTTGGGCTGGCTGCAACTCGCCCTGGTGCCGCCAGGGCGCTTTGGCGTGGCTTCTTATGTCGTCATGCTGGTGTGTTTTTCCATCGGTGCCGTGCTCTTGTTCATCAACTTTCTGGCCTTGCGCCAGGCGGTCACGCCCGAGCCCCTGCTGGCGCGAATGACCAGCACCATGCGCTGGCTCATTCTCATTCCTGCCGGACCCGGGGCCTTGCTGGGTGGCTACCTGGGCGAGCATCTGGGGCTGCGCTACGCCATGGGGTTCGGGGGAGTTGGGGCGCTGTTGCTGGGCTTGGTGATGTGGCGCAGCGCCGTGATTCAGTCCCTGCATCAACTGCCGCAAGCCCATGTCGGCGCTGTGGCGTTGTAGTCCGTCGTTGGATTTGACCCTCGGCATAAATCCCCCGTTGAATGGGGCCCGAGCGTGGGTTGCCAATTTCGCAAAAATATATATGATTTTAGGCTCTAGCCCACGTCCAATAAAGGTATGCAGCTATTAATATTACTTAGTTCTGTTGCTCAAATGGCTGACAAGGCCTGGCGCCCTTGATCTCCTTGAGTGAAAAGCTCGTCGAGACTTCAGCCGCCGCCAAGGGCTTCAACACCCGCGCCATTCATTTTTGCGTGACGGCGCTGCGATAGCCCCAGATGCCGGCGCCGGTGTAGCGCTGCAAACTCGTGCTGAGCGCGCCTCCAGACACAACGGCGGGGCGAGCACGCTCCACAAGGCAAGCAGTTCCGAGGAGTTCAGCGGGCGAGTCCAAGCCAGGCAGAGCTCACATGAACAGCGAGATCAAACGAAAACCCCCTCTTTCGCCCGGTGGGGCGAGAGGGGCTGGGGGTGAGTGAAGAAAAACTGCCCGTCCACTCACTAATCAGCCGCCGACAGTTCCTTCACCACCGCCGCCACCGAACCGGCATCTGGCAGGTGCGAGATGGCGCCCACCAGTTCGTCGCGCACCTGCGCCAGATGCGCCTCAAAACGTGTTGCATCGACGCCCAGGGTGGTGGCCATGGCCTGGACATGGTCGCGCTCGGCGGGGCTCAACTGGCCGTCGGCATGGCCGGCCATCAGGCACATCAGCACCACGGTGTCGGCAAAGGTGGCAGAGCTGCCGACCAGTTCGGCGGCGTCAAATGGCTGCGCCTCGGGGCTGGCCATCACGCTGGAGGTGGTGGGCATGTCGGCACTGCGCGAGCTCTCATAAAACTGGCCAATCAGCGCCGCTTCGGCGGGGTGGATGCCGTCCACCAGCGCGACCGAAAGCATGGCTTTGGTGAGCTGGGTGACCTGCGCGGGGCTGAGGTTCTGGTCTTGCATGGCGTTCATGGGGTGCTCCTTTGTGAATCGGAAAAGTGGGGGCCTAGCGCGCCAAGGCGCGGCGTTTGGCATCTAACAAATTGCTCTGAATGTCGGCCACCGCCATGTCGCGGTAGCGCTTGGGCAGCATGGAGCGGCGCGAGGTTTCCGACACCGCAAGCAACTCCATGAACTCGATCATGTCGCTCTCCTGCGGCGGCATGAAGTCGGCGGCTGCAGCGGTGAGCACCTGCGCATTCAGGGGACTGGCCTGGTTGCGGGCCAGCTCGACTGCCATCAATGCCAGGGCCTCCAGGTCGGCGTTGGAATAGCCGCCCAAGGTGTCGCACAGGGTGAGCAGTTCTTCGGCGCTCGCCACGCAGGTCTCGCCGTAGCGCGACAACACCGCCTGCAGCACCTGGACCCGCTCGGGTGCCGACTCGCAGTAGAAGAAGGGAATCTTGCGGTCCAGGCGGCCGGGGCGTTTGATGTCGGAATCGAGCTTGTCGGGGCGGTTGGTCATCATCACAAACAAGACCTGGCCGCGGTTTTCCGGCTCCGACATGAATTCCTTGAGCCGCGCAATCACGCGCGAGCTGGTGCCCTCGTCACCGCCTTCGCCCCCGCCGGAGCCGAAGCTGCGGTCGCCTTCGTCGATGATGACGGCAATCGGTCCCATGGCTTTGACGGTGGCCAGCACGCGCTCCAGGTTGGCCTCGGTGGAGCCGACCCATTTGGAGCGGAAGTTCTTCAATGCCACGGCGGACAAACCGGCTTCCTTCAAAAAGGCCTTGATGACAAAGGTCTTGCCCGAGCCCATCGGGCCCACGGCGAGCAGACCCATCGGCGTCAAGGTGGTTTCACCCTCTTTTAGGTTCTTGGCAATCGCCAGCAACTCGTGCTTGATGTGTTCCTGCCCGCCCACTGAAGACAGGCCGTGTTTGGGTTCGATGAATTCAATCAGCCCGGCGCACTCTTTCTCGATCATTTCTCGTTTGCGCGCGTGGATGATCTTGAGCACTTCCTGGTTGGGGTCATTCACTGCCAAGGTCTTGCCGGGTTCGATCAGTTTGGTGATCTCGGCCGGGGTCATGCCCGCCGTGATGGTGGCCAGTGTGGTGGCGCGCTGCTCGCAATCGGCAGTGCCTTGCAGCAGTTGCAAGATCAGCGCGCGCCGCTGGGGCTCGCTCAGGCCATGCCCCTCCGAGCTGGCCATGATGCTGGCCAGTTGCACGGTGCGCAGGCCGCCGGTGCGCTCGGAAAACAGGGTGACTTGCGGCTCGCTGAGTTTGGGCGCGAAAAAAGCGATGACCTTTTGCCGCATGGCCAGATCCGGCATGGGGATTTCAATCGCCGCCACCTTGGGGTTGGACAGCAGGCCGGGGTTGATGGCGTTGAGCGATTCGGTGATCAGAATCGTGATGTTGTCACCGCTGGTCAGGGCTTTGTCGAGCGACCAGCGGTGAAAGGCGAGGTAGGTCTGGCGGTCCTGGTGCGCCATGAAGCTGGGGTCGCCAGCTGGCAAGAGCGCATCGGCATAGGGCACGATGACGGCGGTAGATTGCTCGCTGCGCATCTGGGCTTCCAGCGCATGCAGGGATTGCAGCAGCGTAGCGCCGTCGCCGCCGTCGTCCGCGTTGTCGATGATGGCCACGGAACCCTTGGGTTTGCCGCGCAGCACCCGGATGCCGCGCTCCAGGCTGACTTCGCATACATGCTTTTTGGTGTCTTTGAACAACTCCTCAAGAAGGAAGGACGGCAGGTTGTGCAAGCTGCCGGCGACCAGAAAGTTGTCGAACACATTGCGGTAGAGCACAAAGGTGGAGGCCTCGCCGGCCAGGTATTTCTGCCTCAGAGTTTCCGCCCACGGGGGCAGCACGTTGCGCGTCGATGCGGGGGGGGGCATGCCGGGTCCGGGCTCAGAGATTTTTGACCGGGGCAGCCTGGGCGGCGGCGCGGGCCTGCTTCATGGCGTCCAGCTGGGCCTTGGCGGTGACGCTGCCGCTGCTCTGGCGCAGTTTGTTCAGGCGCACATCCAGATCGGATTCGCGCAATTCGCTTCCCATACTGGCCTGCGCCACCTGGCTCTTGATGTGGTCGCGCACTGCACTGAGCGCCTGCACCTCGGCATCGACCGACAAGCCATCCAACTGGCCCTGGATCTTGAGCCGCGCCTGCGCGCTGTGCATCTGCGCCAGCATGCGGTCCTTTTCGGCCTTGAGCTTGTCGATTTCGGACTTGACCTGAATCAACGAATCCTTGGCATTGTCGGCATCGGTGGTGGCGAGCGCGGCGTCGGCGCGCAGCTCGGCCAGGGCCGTGTCGAGCGCATTTTTCTTCTGAATCAGCACCACTGCCAGATCGTCCTGGTTGGTGGCGAGGGCGGTTTCAAGGTCGGCGCTGACGCTGGCGAGCTCGCGCTCGTGCGTGTCCAGGCGGGCCGTGATCTCTTGCCGGCGCGCGATGATGGCGCCGGTGGCCGCCTTGAGTTTGGTGTATTTCTCGATCATGGAGCCGATGGCGTTCTGGTAGGCGATCTCGGGGTGTTCTTTTTCGATGTCGGACACCCACAAGGAAATAAAGCCGGTCCATAGGTTGGACAGACGGGCGAAGATTGCGTTATTGGCCATGGGGTTCTCCTGATTGAATACGGTAGGGGTTGAAACGGGATGATAAAAAAATAGCGTGGCGACAAGTCAGCGCGAGGTGCTGGACCGGGGCGACGCGCGCTGCATCGCCTGCGCCCGGGAGGGTCGTGCATCGCTTGCTTGGGCGACAGGGGGCGCGCCGAAGGCATATGACGCGGGGTCTTCAAATTCAGCGGCCACCTCTTCGGCAATGCGCAGGCGTGCCAGCGACTCTTCCAGTTTGCTGCCCATCTCCGATGAGTACGGCGAGGTGATCACCAGCTGGTAGACCTCTTCCATTTTGTCGGGCATGGACAGCAGCGTTGCCTCCAGGGTGCTGCGGCGCACGGCCAGACGGCGCGAGCGGTTCATGACCTCCGTGTACTCGGCCAGGGCGCTGCGCAGTTGGCGCATCTCGTCTTCCGGCAGGGCCGGGGTTTTCAACTGTGCCTGGATGTGGGCGATGCGCTTGACCACCAGGTCGTCGCTGGCGTGGTCTTTGCGTTGTTTGAGTGAGAGGTTGACCACGCACAGGCCGAGGTAGTCCACCGTGAGGTCTTCGAGTTTATCCACGTCCTGACGGGTGAGCGTGGTGCGGCGGTCGCCGGCCGTCTGGTACAGGGCCTGGACGCGGCTGACCATGTGCTGGTAGGTAGCCAGCGCGTTGTTGTCACCGTAGCTGCTGAGTTCGTTTAGCAGCGAAAGGCGGCGTTCTGCCCGGCCCTGGCGGTGCTGCTCGCCGTCGACCCAAGCACGAAACGACGGCAGGCCAGGTATGGCCAGCGCCGCCAGCGCCTCGGTGCCCAGCCCCATCACCCCAACCAGGGCCAGGCCGGTCCAGCCAAACGGAATCGACGCAAAAATAGCCGCCACGGCGCAGGCCAGCAGGGCCACGCGGTTGTTCGGGTGCTTCAGGAAAGCGCCCAGATAAGACGGCTTGGGGTTCACGCTATGAAGTCACTCCATGAAGAGGGCTACTTGGCGAATTTTGTCCAGATGCGGGCGATGTCCTGCTGGTCCTGTTCCGTCAGGATCGGGATCGGCGCGGAACGGCTCAGTGCTGTGGTGCTGGGCACCACCGCCGGGTTGGACTTGATGCTCTCGCTCATGAACTCGCCGGCCTTGAGGTTGGCGTTGGCGTAACCCACTGTGTTGGAAATTTTGGCAATCACCTGGGGCCGCAACAGGTAGTCGATGAACAGATGTGCCTCGCGCTTGTTTTTGGCGTTGGCCGGCACGGCCATGGCGTCAATCGCCAGCAGGCCGCCGTCGGCCGGAACCCGGTATTCGACCGCACCGCGTGACTTGGTCTGCGCCTGCACCGCGTCGCCCGAAAACCCGATGGCGACGCAGATGTTGCCGTTGGCCAGCGCGTCAATGTACTGGTCGGTGGGGATCACCTTGACGATACCCGCCAGCCGGTCCAGCACCTTGGCTGCTGTTGCCGTGGAGTTCTTGCCGTCCCACTTGCCTTGCCCGCCCGCCATCGCGGCCAGTGGCACAACATCGGTGGCCGAGTCGACCACACCCACGCCGCAGGACTGGAAGCGCCGCGCCACCTCGGGATCGAACACATTGGTCAGCGAATCCATGGCGCGACCGGGGTAGGCCTTGGCGGTGAGCTTGGGGTTCCAGGCGATGCCCACCGTGTACCACATGTAGGGCAGGCTGTAGGCGCCGTCCTTGTCCCAGGCGCGCAGCGTGGCGTCCACCCGGGGGTCGATGTTGCTCAGGTTCTTGAGGCTGGTTTTGTCGAGCTTGCCGAGCAGCCCTCTGGCCGCCATGGCGGGCACGGCGTTGGCGGTGGGAAACACCACGTCATACGGGGTGCCGCCCGCGCCCAGCTTGTCTTCGAACTCGGCCTTGGTGATCTTGCCGTCGCCGTCGCTATCGATCTGCGAAAATAAATCCTTGAGCGGGTCCGGCGGATTGCTCGAAGATGACGCGGACGAACTCTTCGGGTCCAGCGCTGCGAGTAGCGCGCTCAGCGTGGATGGCGAAAGACTTCCGCTGGTGCTGCCCGTGCTGCTCGAACTGATCTGAGTGGAGGCCGAGCTGCTCGCAC
>VMTC01000046.1 GCA_013791765.1 Rhodoferax sp. | reverse complement strand
GACGATGCAGCGGTGAAAGCCATTGTCATCACCGGTGCTGGTAAAGCGTTCTCGGGGGGGGCCGATATCATGGAAATAGGAAGCCCCAAAGCCTTGCAGGAGCCCAATCTGCACAGTGTCATTTTGATGGTTGAAAACTCCAGCAAACCGGTCATCGCCGCCATTCAAACCGTCTGCATGGGCGGCGGGCTGGAATTGTCGCTGGGCTGCCATTACCGCATTGCGGCGCCTGGTTGCAGCGTGGCGCTGCCCGAGGTCAAGCTCGGTTTGCTGCCCGGTGCCGGCGGCACGCAGCGCCTGCCGCGCGCGCTGGGCGTGGAGCCCGCGCTGAACATGATTGTCAGTGGTGAGCCGGTCAAGAGTGAAATGCTGGCCATGCTGCCGGGCCAACAATTGTTCAACAAAATGGCCGCGTCGACCGAATCCTTGTTGCAGGAAGCCCTGGCGTATGCCAGCGAGGTGGCCGACGTGCGGCCATTGCCCCTGGTGCGTAACCTGCCTTGCAAACACCCGCAAGGCGATGCCTATTTTCAGTTCGCCCGCAATATGGTGGGCGGCATGTCGAAAAACTTTCCGGCGCCGCTCAAATGCGTCGATGCGGTGCAAGCCGCCGCCAAGAAGAAGTTTGACGACGGCCTGCTCACGGAGCGCGAGCTGTTCATCAACCTGATGTGGACGCCGGAGAGCCGGGCTTTGCGCCACATTTTCATGGCGCAGCGTGCCGCCTCGAAGATTCCGGATGTGCCAGCTGACACGCCAACACGCGAGATCAAGTCCATTGCGGTCATTGGCGCGGGCACGATGGGCGGCGGTATTTCGATGAACTTTTTGAATGCCGGCATTGCGGTCAAGATGCTGGAGATGAAGCAGGACGCGCTCGATCGCGGCATTGCCATCATTCGCAAGAACTACGAAGCCCAGGTCAAGAAGGGCAAACTCAAGCAGGACAAATACGAGCAGCGCATGAGCCTGCTCAGTACCACGCTGAGCTACGACGACCTCAAAGACGCCGACATGGTGATCGAGGCCGTGTTTGAAGAAATTGGCGTGAAAGAAGCCGTGTTCAAGGAACTTGACCGGGTCATGAAGCCCGGCGCTATTTTGGCCAGCAACACCTCGACGCTGGACGTGAACAAGATCGCCTCGTTCACTGAGCGTCCGCAAGACGTGGTGGGCATGCACTTCTTCAGTCCGGCCAATGTGATGAAGCTGCTCGAAGTGATACGCGGTGAGAAAACCGCCAAGGACGTGCTGGCCACGGTGATGGCGCTGGCCAAAAAGATCAAGAAGACCGCCGTGGTGTCGGGCGTGTGCGACGGTTTCATTGGCAACCGCATGATCGAGCAATATGGCCGCCAGGGCGGCTTTCTGCTGGACGAAGGCTGCACCCCGGCGCAGGTTGACAAGGCAGTGGAGAAGTTTGGCTTTGCCATGGGCCCGTTCCGCATGGGTGACCTGGCCGGCAATGACATTGGCTGGGCTATTCGTAAACGCCGCTACCTTGAAAAGCCCAACATGAAGTACAGCAAGACGGCTGATCTGTTGTGCGAAAAAGGCCGCTATGGCCAGAAGACCGGCGCCGGCTGGTATGACTATGTGGCGGGCAAGCGCGACGCAATTCCCAATGCCGAGGTCGTGAAGATGATCGAAGACCACCGCGCCTCGTTGGGCATCACCCCGCGCAAGATTTCGGACGAAGAGATTGTGCAGCGCCTGGTGTATTCACTGGTCAATGAAGCGGCGCACATTCTGGAAGAAGGCATTGCCTCCAAAGCCAGCGACATCGACATGGTGTACCTGATGGGCTACGGTTTTCCGATCTGGCGCGGCGGCCCGATGAACTACGCGGATGAAGTGGGCCTGTTCAATGTGGTGCAAGCCATGCACCGCTTTGCCAAGAACCCACTTGACGATGCCAAGTTTTGGCAGCCCGCGCCCTTGCTGGCCAAGTTGGCGGCTGAAGGCAAGACATTTAATTAACCTGAAACTTTGCGGGACAGACCGCAGCTACGCGATAGCCGAGCCAGCTCTGTTCTCAACACTTTAGAAAGCTAGACATGACATCAGCCGTAATAGTTTCCACCGCCCGCACGCCGCTCGCCAAGAGCTGGAAGGGTTCTTTCAACATGACCCATGGCGCCACGCTGGGTGGCCACGCCGTTGAGCACGCCATTAGCCGCGCCGGCATTGAGGCCGGCGAAGTTGAAGACGTCATCATGGGCTGCGCCACGCCCGAAGGCGCGACCGGCGCCAATATCGCTCGGCAGATCGCCCTGCGCGCGGGTTGCCCCGTGACGGTGTCCGGCATGACCGTCAACCGTTTTTGCTCCTCGGGCCTGCAAACCATTGCCATGGCTTCCCAGCGCGTAATTGCCGGCGAGGGGGACATCTATGTGGCTGGTGGCGTGGAGGCGATCTCCTGTGTGCAGCAGGAGATGAACCAGCACATGCTGACCGACCCTTGGTTGCTCAAAAACAAGCCGGAGGTTTACCTCAACATGCTCCAAACCGCCGAGATTGTGGCCAAGCGCTACAACATCAGTCGCGACGCGATGGACGAGTACGGTGCTGGCAGCCAACAAAAAGCCACCGCAGCCCTCGCTGCCGGCTTGTTCGATGCTGAGATTGCGCCGATCAGCGTCACCATGGGCGTGGCCGACAAAGTGATGGGCTTGATGACAAAAAAAGTGACCGTCAGCCAGGACGAGGGCATTCGCGCTGGAACCACCAAAGAGGGCATCAGTGGGCTGCGCTCGGCCGTGCCGGGCGGCCTGATCACCGCTGGTAACGCCAGTCAGTTCTCCGATGGTGGTGGTGCTGTCGTGGTCATGCACGAATCGGTTGCCGAGAAAAAAGGCCTCAAGCCGCTGGGCCGTTTCCTTGGCTTTGCCGTGGCCGGTTGCGAGCCCGACGAGATGGGCATCGGCCCGGTGTTTGCCATCCCCAAGGTGTTGGCGCGTCTGGGTCTGAAGATAGACGACATCGACCTGTGGGAGCTCAATGAAGCTTTTGCCGTGCAGGTGCTGTACTGCCGCGACCGGCTGGGCATTCCCCATGACCGGCTCAACGTCAACGGTGGCGCCATTGCCGTGGGTCACCCCTATGGTGTCAGCGGCCAGCGCCTGACCGGTCACGCCCTGATCGAGGGCAAACGCCGCGGAGCCAAACGCGTTTGCGTCACCATGTGCATTGGCGGCGGCATGGGCGCAGCGGGCATATTTGAGGTGCTGTAACGCCGCGCCGCTCGCGGCGTAACAATAACGGGTCGGGCGCAAACAGGTGAGCGGCCCGACCTTTTTTTTGACGGGATGCAACCATGTCTTTACGCTCTACGCTTGATTTTTTGCTGTACCAGTGGCTTGACGCCGAGTCTTTGAGTCAGCGGCCGCGCTTTAGCGACCATTCTCGCGAGACCTTTGACGCGGTGTTTGACACCTGCGAGCGCATTGCGCGAGAAAAGTACGCCCCGTTCAATCGCTTGGTGGACACGCAGGAACCGCATTTTGACGGCGACAAGGTGATCCTGCCGCAAGCCACCTATGAGGCGCAAAAAGCCTACGCCGAATCCGGTATGCTCAGCGCAGCGCAAGACTTTGAGCATGGGGGCATGCAGTTGCCGTACACGATTGAGGCGGCGGCAAATTCGTTTTTTGCCATGGCCTCGGTCAGCATCGGCTCGGGCATGCTCAGCACCGGCAACGCCAACTTGCTGATGGTGCACGGCACGCCGCTGCAAAAAGAGGTGTTCGCCAAGAACGAATTTTCAGGCCGTTTCTCAGGCACCATGTGTCTGTCGGAGCCGCAGGCAGGCTCGTCGTTGAGCGACGTTGCCACCCGTGCAACGCCGGACGGTGAGGACTTTGCGCAAGACCCGCTGGGTGCGCGCTACCGCCTGCGCGGCAACAAGATGTGGATTTCAGCCGGTGACCACGAGTTGACGGAAAACATCATCCACCTGGTGCTGGCCAAAATTCCGGGGCCGGATGGTCAACTGCCGCCCGGCACACGCGGCATTTCGCTGTTCATCGTGCCCAAGAAAATGGTGAACACGGCAGGCGTTTTGACCGGCGAGCGCAATGACGTGGCGCTGGCAGGGCTCAATCACAAGCTGGGCTGGCGCGGAACCGTCAACACCTTGCTCAATTTTGGCGAGGGCAAATACCCGGTCATCAGCACCAGCGGCGGCCTCGATGGCAAGGGCGCTGGCGCTGTCGGCTACCTGGTGGGACAATCGGGCGAGGGCCTGCGCTGCATGTTCCATATGATGAACGAGGCGCGCATCGGCGTCGGCATTGCGGCCGTCATGCTCGGTCTGGCCGGTTATGAGGCCTCGCTGGACTACGCCAAAACCCGGCCCCAGGGCCGACCCAGCGGCCCCGCTGGCAAGGACGCGAGCCAGCCGCAAGTGCCGATCATTGAACACGCCGACGTCAAGCGCATGCTGTTGGCGCAAAAATCGTACTGCGAAGGGGCGCTGGCACTGGCCCTGTACTGCGCGCGCCTGGTCGATGAGCAGCACACCGGCACTGCCGAGGCCGCAGATGAAGCGCGCCTGCTGCTTGAAGTGCTGACCCCGATTGCCAAGAGCTGGCCCAGTGAATGGTGTCTGGAGGCCAACTCGCTGGCAATCCAGGTCCACGGCGGCTATGGCTACACGCGCGATTTCCCGGTCGAGCAATATTGGCGCGACAACCGCCTGAACATGATCCATGAGGGTACGCACGGCATTCAGGCGATGGACTTGCTGGGCCGCAAAGTGCTCATGGAGAACGGGCGCGGCCTGGCGCTGCTGGCCGGGCGCATTCAGGCCACGGCCGCAAAGGCGCAAGAGCGGCCCGAACTGGCTGCCCATGCCGCCGCTTTGTTGGCTGCCTGGAAACAGGTCACGCAGGCCACCCAGGCGGCCTGGGCCACGGGCAAGCCGGCCGACGCGCTGGCCAATGCCGTGCCCTACCTGCAGGCTTTTGGCCACACGGTGCTGGCGTGGATATGGCTCGATGTGGCGCTCAGTGCGGCGCCTCTAACCACTACGCAATCAATAGCTGCTCAGGCAGGAAGGACGGGGTCTACAGCCTATTTTTATCATTATGAATTGCCAAAAATAGGCGCCTGGCTGCAGGTGGTTGCGAACCGGGATCAGACCTGTGCCGAACTGCCGGTGGACGCTTTCTAATGCGACCAACTGGCGCGAGGCGCCGTAATTGCACCATGCGCGCCAGCGCGTTCCCTGATTGACTAAGCGCGGCGCAAGTCCAGCGTGAACGGAAACTCGCGGCTGCCCGGCACGTTAATGGTGGCGGGTGGCACCTGCAGCACGCCCGGGCTGTGGCCCATGGCGACAAAGCGTGACATGCGTCGGCTCTCCGCCTCGTAGGAGTTGACGGGAAAGGTGTCGTAGCTCAGTCCCCCCGGATGTGTCACGTGGTACTGGCAGCCTCCGAGCGAGCGTTTCATCCAGGTGTCCACGATGTCAAAGATCAGAGGCGAATGAATGCCGATGCTCGGATGCAGGCTCGACGGCGGGTTCCAGGCTTTGTAGCGCACACCGGCCACAAACTCGCCGGTGGTGCCGGTGGACTGCAGGGGCAGGGCACGTCCGTTGCACGTGATCACGTAGCGGCTCTGGTTCAGGCCCGACACCCGCACCTCGATGCGCTCCAGCGACGAATCCACATAGCGAGCGGTGCCGCCCGGTGCGCCTTCTTCTCCCATCACATGCCAGGGCTCGAGCGCGTTGCGCAAAGTCAGCTCGATGCCCGCTGACTGGACTGTGCCCACCAGCGGGAAACGGAACTCGTAGTGCGGCGCAAACCAGCTGTCATCAAAAGCGTAACCGGCGCTGCGCATCTCACCCATCACGTCGTCAAAATCCATCTTGATGAAGGTCGGCAGCATGAAGCGGTCATGCAACTCGGTGCCCCAGCGCGTTGCAGGTGCCTGGTAAGGCGCTTTCCAGAAGCGCGCCACCAGCGCGCGCAGCAGCAATTGCTGCACGCTGCTCATGTGCGGGTGCGGCGGCATCTCGAAGGCGCGCAACTCCAGCAGCCCCAGGCGGCCGGTGGCCGAGTCGGGCGAGTACATCTTGTCGATGGAGATTTCACTGCGGTGCGTGTTGCCGGTGGCGTCGATCAGGATGTTGCGCAGGGTGCGATCCACCAGCCACGGCGGCATGCTGTGTCCGTGCAGCGCACGGCTTTGGTAAATCTGCTCAATCGCAATTTCCAGTTCGTAGAGCTGGTCATTGCGGGCCTCGTCCACGCGCGGCGCCTGGCTGGTCGGGCCGACAAACATGCCGGAAAACAGGTAGCTCAGCGCCGGATGGTTGTGCCAGTACAGCAGTAAGCTCGCCAACAGTTCGGGCTTGCGCAGAAACGGGCTGTCATCCGGTGTGGCGCCGCCCATCACGAAGTGGTTGCCCCCGCCAGTGCCGGTATGACGGCCATCGGTCATGAATTTTTCGGCCGACAGGCGCGACTCGAACGCAGCGTTGTACAAAAACTCGGTGTTCCTGACCAAATCGGCCCAATTGCTCACCGGGTGAATGTTGACCTCAATCACGCCGGGGTCGGGGGTGACCTGCAACAGTTTCAGGCGCGGATCGCGCGGTGGCGGGTAGCCTTCCAGCACGATCTGCACCTTCAGTTCCTCCGCCGTGGCTTCAATCGCTGCCAGCAAGTCCAGGTAATGCTCCAGCTTTTCCACGGGCGGCATGAAGATGTAGATCACACCGGAGGCTTCACCGACCGCCTCGGCCTTGGGGCCGCTGGCGCGGCGCGGGTCACGCACTTCCACGCACAAGGCGGTGCGGGTCACCCAGGCAGCCGATTCCTGCGGCTGCGGCACCCGGGTGGCAGCATGCGTCAACTGCGGGCTGCTTTGGATGCTGGCCTGCGCGCCAGGCGCATAGCGGGTGGCAAGTGCGCCATGCGCGGGCAGGTCGCCGCGCTGGTTGAACGGGTCTTGCTCCACCAGGTAAGGGTAATCGGCTTCATTCACCCAGGGCAGCGAGTCCAGCGGCAGGCGCAGTCCCATGGGCGAGTCGCCCGGCATCAGGTACATGCGTTCGTCGCGCAAAAACCACGAGCCGGTGGTCCACTGGGGTCCAGATTCGCCGGATTCGTCCGCCACTTTGATCGGCAGCACAAAGCCCACCACCGTGTCGAGCTTCTGGCTGAACACACGGCGCAGGCGGGCGCGTTCCATTTCGTCCTCTAACTTCGATTTGAGTGGGTCGACGTTGACGGGCAGACGGCGCTCGCGCCATTGGTAGTACCACAGGTCCTCGTAGGCGCTTTGCACGAATTCGTCGGTAACGCCCAGTTTGACCGCCAGCGCCTGCGTGAAGCGCCTGGCGTCTGCGCTGCTGTAGTGGGTTGGTTCCCGTTCATCGGCGAACAGCGCCGGGCTGGCCCAGACCGGCTGCTGGTCCGCGCGCCAGTAGATGTTGAGCGCCCAGCGCGGCAGCTGCTCGCCGGGGTACCACTTGCCCTGGCCGAAATGCAAAAAGCCGCCTTGCCCGTATTCGGTGCGCAGCTTTTGCACCAATTCGGTGGCAAAGCCGCGCTTGGTCGGGCCCAGCGCGTCGGTGTTCCATTCCGGTGCATCGCGGTCATCCACAGCCACAAAGGTCGGCTCGCCGCCCATGGTCAGGCGCACGTCGCCCGCCACCAGTTCCTGGTCGACAAGGCTGCCCAGCGCCATCACATCCATCCATTGTGCTTCGGTGTAGGGCTTGGTCACGCGCGGCGACTCGTAGATGCGCGTGACTTCCATGCGATGCGCGAAAGTGACTTCGCATTTGTCCATGCCGCCCTCAATCGGTGCGGCACCCGAGGGTTGTGGCGTGCAGGCCAGCGGAATATGACCTTCACCAGCCAACAATCCGGACGTCGCATCCAGGCCGACCCAGCCCGCGCCCGGCAGATAGACCTCGCACCAGGCGTGCAGGTCGGTGAAATCGACCTCGGTGCCGCTCGGGCCGTCCAGCGATTTCACGTCCGGCTTCAATTGAATCAAGTAACCCGAGACAAAGCGCGCCGCCAGCCCGCAATGGCGCAGCAACTGCACCAGCAGCCAGGCCGAGTCGCGGCAGGAGCCCGAACCCAGCTTGAGCGTTTCATCGGGCGATTGCACGCCCGGCTCCATGCGAATCAGGTAGCTGATGTCCTGGTGCACCATCTGGTTCACGTCCACCAGAAAGTCGATGGTCCGACGCTTGCGCCGGTCAATGCGCGCCAGACAGGCTTTGAGGCGTTTGCTCAGGTGCTCCGCGGCCAGGTAGGGCGCCAGTTCCTGCTTGAGCAGCGCTTCGTACTTGAACGGAAACTTCTCGGCACTGGGCTCCAGAAAGAAGTCAAAGGGGTTGTACACCGCCATCTCGACCACCAGATCGACCGTGACCTTGAACTCGCGGGTCTTCTCAGGAAAGACCAGCCGGCCCTGGTAATTGGCGAAGGGGTCTTGCTGCCAGTTGATGAAATGGTTGGCGGGCTCGACCTTGAGCGAGTATGAAATGATCTTGCTGCGGCAGTGCGGCGCAGGTCGCAGACGGATCACCTGCGGGCCGAGGTTGACCAGCCGGTCGTACTGGTAATGGGTAACGTGGGTCAGTGCCGCGTGAATGGACATAGTTGATCTCGTTGATTGAGTCGGGCAAATGCCCGCCTTGACAATTACAAGCAATGTTAATGCCAGTCAGCCTGAACATCCTTCAATGCGTTCAGCGCGAGGTGCCAACGCGGGCTACATCGCCTGCTCCAGCATGTCGCGGTAATCTTCGACCGTGGCGATGCGCGGGTTGGTCTTGTGGCAATGGTCAAGCATGGCACCTTGAATGACTTGGTCAAACATCGCCGTATCAACCCCCATGGCGGCCAAACCACGGGGCAGCCCGAGTCGCGCGTTCAGGTCGGTGATGGCTTGTGCAATGTCGGCGTTGGGCGGCAAACCCATGGCATGCGCCATGCGTTGCAGGCGCTGCTCTTTTTGAATCGACTCAGCCTGCGCATTGAAACGGATCACAGCGGGTAAAAACATGGCGTTCAGCGTGCCGTGATGCAAGCGCGGGTCAACGCCGCCCAGGCTGTGGCTCAGGGAATGCACGCATCCCAGCCCTTTTTGAAAGGCCAGGGCGCCTTGCATGGAGGCACTCATCATGTTCAGCCGCGCCTCGCGGTCCGAGCCATTGCGCGTGGCGCGCTCAATGTGCGCCCAGCCGCGCGCCAGGCCATCAAGCGCAATGCCATCGGCGGGTGGGTTGAAGGCCGGCGCCATGAACGTCTCAAGACAATGCGCAATCGCATCCATGCCGGTGGCCGCAGTGAGCATCGGTGGCAGGCCGAGCGTGAGCTCGGGGTCGCAGATGGCGGCCTTGGGCAACAGGTGCCAGGCGTGAAAACCGAGCTTGCGGTGGTCGTCCACGATGATGATGGCGCCGCGGGCCACCTCGCTGCCGGTGCCGCTGGTGGTGGGCACGGCAATCAGGGGAGCGACCCGCTCCGTGATGCGCGCTGAGCCGCCTTCAATCGTTGCGTAATAGGTCAAGGGGCCGGGGTGCGTGGCGGCAATCGCCACGCCTTTGGCGCAATCAATGGCTGAGCCGCCACCCACTGCAATCAGGCCATCGCAGCCCTGGGCCTGATAAACCGCCGCTGCGGCGCGCACCGCAGCCTCAGTCGGGTTCGAGGGGGTCTGGTCAAACACCGCCACGCTCAGACCGGGCAGGGCGTCAATGGCTTTTTGCAAAATGCCAGCCGCCTTGACGCCGGGGTCGGTCACGATCAGCGGGCGGGCCATGCCCACGCGTTCGCACTCCTGCTTGAGCAATTTGAGCGCGCCAAAATCAAACTGAATCTGGGTCAGATAGTAGATAAGTGCCATGGTGTTTTGCGGTGTAGGATGAAGAATGCACTTTAACAAGAACTCCGCCTCAATCAGTCACCGATGAGTCACCGTCGCAACCCGCGTGCCTTGCTCACGCCCGCCATGCACAGTGTGCTGGACCGCATGGAGCGCGCCAACCAGGTGCCGCTGCATGCGCTCACCCCTAACCAAGCCCGCTTGGCCTATGAGGTCGGCGCCGGCTTTCTGGAAGTTCCGGCGCCAACGTTAGAGCGGGTGCAGAGCTTTACGATTCCTTCCCGTGACGGCTACGATCTGCCGGTGCGGCTCTATGCCCCCAGCCCCGAGCCGTTGCCGGTGCTGGTCTATTTCCATGGCGGGGGCTTCACCATTGGAGGCATCGCCACGCACGATGTGCTGTGCCGCACCTTGAGTCATCTGGCGCATTGCGCGGTGCTGTCGGTGGCGTACCGGTTGGCGCCTGAATATCAATTTCCAACGGCGCACAACGACGCCTGGGATGCCGTGCAGTGGGCAGCCAGCCACGGCGTCAGCCTGGGCTTGGACGCAACCCGTCTGGCCGTCGGGGGCGACAGCGCCGGGGGCACGCTGGCTGCAGCTAGCGCGCTGCAGGCCAGGGCGGCAGGGCTGCCTCTGGCGCTGCAGTTGCTCTTTTACCCCGGCTGCACCGCGCACCAAGACACGCCCTCGCACAAGACCTTTGCCCATGGTTTCTTGCTGGAGGAGGCGCACATTTCGTATTTTTTTGACCAGTACATTCCCAGCTTGAGCGAGCGCGATGACTGGCGTTTTGCGCCGCTCAATGCCCCGGATGTCGACGGGGTCGCGCCTGCCTGGTTCGGCCTGGCCGAATGCGACCCGCTGGTCGATGAAGGCATTTTGTACGCCGACAAATTGCGCGCTAGCGCCGTGCCGGTTGATCTGGAAATTTACCGCGGTGTCGTGCATGGATTTGCCATGATGGGACGCGCCATTCCCGAGGCGCGCCGCGCCCACCAGGACGCCGCGCGCGCACTGCAGCACGCTTTTCAAACCAAGCCTTGAGCCAACGCACCATGACTGAACCCACGCGCCAGCAGTTCCGCTTTGCCCACCGCCTTCGGGTACGCTGGGCTGAGGTGGACATGCAAAAAATTGTTTTCAACGCGCATTACCTGATGCTATGGCAAAACTATATAGGTAAAGTGATAAAACCTCTATGAACCGCATGAAATAAGGTTTTTTTGGAAGCACAACAAATTTAGGTTGTGTTTTTTTACGAACGTGTATATTATGGATGCAAATAATATACTGTAAGTGATTTAACTAGAGGCGTAGGCATGAGAATGGTGCGGGCGGCGAGCAAGGTGATGATGATTGAGTACGACGGGCGCATCAATGCGCCGTTCAGTTTCTTCTTAAACACCCACAAAAACCCCAACACCCAAGATTCACTTTCGGTCAGTCTCAAACTATTCCACTTGTTCATGTTTCATTTCAAGATTAGCCTGCCTGAAAGGGCGCTAGATGGTCGATGTTTAGAAGAGCGTGAAATGCTGGGCTTGATAAATTTGTCGTTCCGTCCCCTGACTGAATTGGCAGATCCACGGCGTATTGCCAAATTCTTGGACGTGCGCAATGCTGAGCCCGACGAAGACCGAGACGGAGCGGTGGAGGGCGGCACTGCAAGCCAGCGTCTGAAAGACATCGCGGCGTTTTTGAAGGACTATGAGACCCTTGTAGCCCATCACATCAGGTCAGCGGATACCCGCGAACGTCTGGCTGCGAGCTATCTGGCGTGCTGCGAGCGACTGCGACGGGCTGTAGGAGGTGCTGCAAGCAGCAGCGCTTATGACATTCGTGCCATGTCTTCTACAGACTTTGTCGGCTGCATGAAAGTGGTTTACTCACGCCCAAAGGTGCTTCTTGGCGACGCCAAATCGGACATGCACCTGCTGCGCGACCGGGCAATGTTTATGTTGAGCTGCGAGGGACTACGACCCGGTGAGATTTGTAATCTCAGGGTCAAAGACCTATTTCAAGGGCCAGATGGTTTGCTGAGTCTTCAGGTCGCCGTTAACAAAAAGCACCGAAAGGTCGTGAAGAGTTCAACGCCGCTACCCAAGGGTGCCTCAAGCAACACACCGTATGCAACGGTTCGGATGATTCACCTTTGGCCGTTTACTCGCGATGCGCTTAATGATTACATTAATGGACCTCGCTCGCAAGCGATAGCGCAGTCTGGGGAGGATCGCACCTCTGGGTTCGTATTCATCAAAAGCACCGGTGACCCGGTTGCGTCACGACAGGCGGTGAGCCTGCGGTTCTCACAGATGTGTGATTCGTTGCACCAGGCTGGACACATGAAGATTGAGGCGGCCCCACGTCGAGGCGATGCTAAAAAGGACGAGCTTAGCAGCTACACCATGCGCCACAGCGCCGCCAGCTACTTTTACGCGTCCAAGATGCAAGAACTAGAAAACAAGGAGTCCGTCTTCGATCTGATGAAGGCGCGGTTTGGCTGGACAGACAAAAGTCATATGCCGGAGCACTACGCCAAGCGCGGCATCGTCGACATTGCAACGGTACAAGTCAATGAAATTTACACCGAGATGCGCGCTGAGGTTGACCGCATGGCACCCCCTAACGACGTGACCAAAATCCAACGTACCGAGTAACAGCACGCTATGGATCAAAGAACCACACATCAGACGGTCACGCAGACCCTTGGTAAAACCACCTTCACATGGAATGAAAACACTCCACTTGAATTCGAGGCAGTAACCCGAGAGGCAGTCGGGGAGCCTGAGTACCGGCGCGCATTCGATCTGGGCCAATTGACCGAAGGGTTCGAGGAATCATTCCTGCTCGGCCTTAAGGACCTCATCATGCAGCGGCTTCTCAAGGTCAGGGTGAGCACCATGAAGGATGAATACGGCAAAGTGGTGCGGTTGCTCAAGAAAATTCAGTCCGACCAGACTTCCACGGACCTAAGCAAGCGGCTGATGGAGGCCGACAAGATCATTGCCATTGATAGCGGACTGATGATCGCAATCCGCGAAAAGCTGGCTCGGGATACTGGCTGGATCCATAGGCGATACATTGACAGGCTCAGCGACTGGTTTCTCTTCGCCGGCCACGGCACCGTCTTTAAAGACCTGGAGCGAGTGGACTTCCCGACGAGCGATCAATCAGGAAATCTCGATCGCGCGCGGCAGACTATCATCGCCCAGGCCCTAAGCCGCACCTTGCAAATCGCAGTCCTGACCGATGTGGAGCGCAGGTTCCAAGTCGGAGAGCTTCATATGGGCGTCTATGTGCTCTGGAACCTCACAAACACGCTCTATGCGCGCCCAGAGAGTCTGCGTCAAATACGGTGCGGCGATCTCACCTACAGCCCAAACAAGGCCACTGGCGAAAACGAATACACCCTTTGGGTGATGCCTGCCAAGCGTGAAGGGAAACGCATGAAGTATCCCCTGACCACGTTTCTTGGTCACTTGTTGGTCAAACAGCAGGCGTGGGTGATAGAGAACATCGGACCTCTGTATGGACTCATGGCAGGTCTCGATCTCGAACAACGACAGGCCATCGAGCAGCAACTCGCGCTGTTTCCGCGCATCAACGCGGGCACGCGCCATGACTTCGAAGCCAACAACTTCGGGATGTTGAAGGATGGAATGACGTTTGCTGGCAACTACCTCCTGCCGATCCGGCGATGCCTGGACAACATCCACGTGAACTTCATCGTGATGCGCCACACGATTGGTACGCAGCTGGCTGCTGCGGGAGTGAGCGCGGCGGTCATTCAGGCGGTCTTGAGGCACGCAACTGATAAGACCGCGCGGGTCTACATCGATCTGGCCGCTAAAGAGCTGCGCGAAGCGCTAAACAGCGGGCTTGAAGCCCTAGAGGAGTTGTTCCCGGCCTATAACGCGTTCATGAACGCGGCGCAGACCCGTGCGATGGCGCAACAGTTCCCTGAGCGGGTGGTCAACAGCCGTGGTCCGATTGACCTTAAAACGGGTGCCATAGAGATCGAGACCACTGGCGGCTGTGGCAAATCTGCGGCCTGTGCGTTTGCACCCTTGAGCTGCTACGGGTGTTGGCGGTGGACTGCGAACGTCGATGCTGACCACAGTGTGAACCTGCGCATGGTTCAGGATCGAATCAAGGAAAACGAGGCGTTTGGCAAGCCCATGAAGGCAATCGTCGAGCGCGATCAGCTTCTTGAAAAGGTCATTTGGCTGCGCATTGGTCAGTTCGAAAAGCACAAGGCGGAACAGGCGCAACAGCAAGATTCATTGAAGGGAGAAGACCAATGAAAGCAAGTGCCAAAAAACCAATCGAAACCTCAAACGCATCGAACGAATTGAGTTTGCACAGCACGATTACGGCCAATGGGTCGCAAGCATTCCATGCGACATCGACACCAGCAGTCGACCTCGAATCCAAAACGCGTGAAGCGGCCTTTGAGTGCTTCATTGGCGACGTCAAAGACCGGTTTGAAAAGCGATTTCCCGGCTTCCCCTATGACAGTCCTCAGTGGGAATTCAGGAAGCCCTCTGGTCAGACCGATACCAAAGGTCAACGGCTGACCTGGCAACAAGTCCACCAGACCAAGGTTCAGATCTCAAACCCATATCTCGTCGAAGCAAAATTGACACCGCTGCATCCGAGTTTCGCGCGTGCGGCACGGGCCATCCTCGCCCATCGGGTGCTTCTGAACAAAGCGAAAAACACCTATCGCGTGGAGTACGGGCTTAGCGCCTTGTCGCAACTTCCTTCATCAACTGAGCATGGGGCACCTCTGAAATCGCTGCACGCGCTCACGGCGCACGACTTGAAGCATATAGAGCGCTGCGTGCTGACCGCCTGCCTGACTCCTGACACCGCAAAATCGCTCGAAAAGGAAAAGCTCCGCGTGGACCATCTGATCGCGCCGGGGGTGACGATGCTTGGAAGGGACGCATTCAACAACCGCATATGCCTTCTTTCACTCAACGAAGCCATCGGTGTACTGCAGAAAGCCAAGGTCATCAGTCCGATGCATGCGCGCCTGAGCCACGAGGTTTCGGATTTGCTTAAAGCCATTCAAAAGCAGCAGGGCGAGGCATTCCGAAAAGGCAAAGCGCAAGAACTCGAACCGTGCATTGCTGCCCTCTCGGATGCGATCACCGCGATGGCAGACGGCGACCCGCGCCTGTCGCAGATCCAAGAGGCCGTGCTTTGTGTCATGGGGCTAGAGATGTGCGCACCTTCGCGCATCAATGAAGTCCTGACGATGACGATCAATGACCGGCTGCGTGCCGTGGACGCCTACGACCAAGAGCCCGGTGAGGACGGCGATTCTGCGGCTATATCAGAAGCACAACTGCTGTACCGCGCCCACGCAGAGATCAAGGAGGCATCTGTTCCCAATGCCATGGACGCCATGCCGAACACTGTGCTGATGAAAGGCTCCAAGGGTGCAAAGTGGGGTGCAAAGCCGCTTCTTGACTTCATGCTGGTGATGTTCAACTGGTGCTTCGACCATCTGATTGAGATGGGAGCGCGCAGCCGGATGCTGCTGCAACACTACGAGAAGCACCCGAACATGCTGTACTTGCCGCCTGATCTGGAGCATCTCCGGGGTAAGCCACTCAATAGGGTACAGATCGGCCGGATCATGCTGCTGGACGGCGACCTCGGGGCTGACAAAGAGACCTTCAAGGTCAAATTAAAGGCTGCCCAGGGTTCGGGCCAGTTTGTTCAGCGAGCCCTCGGCAACGCCGGGCTAATGTTCACGCTTGCTGAGCGGCCGGATCTGGCCGATCAGATCGTGGATGAGCGGACTGGCTTTATGGAGAGACTGCCCAGCGAGTCACCAACATCGTCCAACAGCGGCACCAAGGCCGATGCACGAAAGATTCCAAAGCTATCCAAAACCTACACCAATACTCGATACGCCGAGTGGTCCGATATTGAAAATGAACTGCTGCGGCGTGTGCGTGAGACGATGGATTCGCTGCGCTGGGTGACTAGTGGGACGCAGCAAAAAGGACGCTTGAGCAATATGCTCATGCTCTTTGACCATCTCGGCCGGAATCCAGCATATTTGCCGGGTGCGCTGAGTTTTCAGGACGTCAAATCGCGTTTGATGTCAACGAAAAGTCGGGAACAAAAAAAATGCCAAACTGTCTTCGAGGCCATAGACCTGAAGATGCCAATCCTGTCAGAAGACGGGACGAAGGTAGAGATCGTCCCAGCTTACTGTCGCTCGCATGACCCGCGCCGCTGGCTCACCACAATGGCCCTGCGCCACTCTGGGCCAGAGCTGAGCCGCTTGTTGATCAACCTCTGGGCCAACCGCCTGGACGTGACCCAACTCAAAGCCTACGACTACCTGAGGCCCGAAGAAAAAGCCGCCATGACGGCGCAAGCCGTGCCAGAAGGTATGCATCCCGCCCTTGTGAATGAGCACGATGATCTCAACCTAATGCTCAAGGACGAGTTGATCGGTGCCTACAAACTCAAGACCCAATCCATCGGCGTGGGTCTGCACGCAGTACGCGTCACCACGATGGATGCCATCCATTCAGCGGAGATGAACCATCCGGTGGCCAAGGCGGGTGGCAAGGTGATCCTTATCTTCCCCACTCCCTACGGTATGTGCCTGCATCAGCACTTTGAGCGCGGATGCACCAACTACCGTGGCTGCGGCTCTGGGTGTTCGTCCCAACGACTTGTAAAGGGCCATTTGCCGACCAACGAGAATTCCAGGAAACACGCTATCCAACTTCACAATGTGATCGTGGCACAGGTGCGACGATTGATTCTTGCGAGGAATCGCCGCGTCGTACACGACCTGGACAAGCTCGACGAACACCTGGGCACAATGATCCGTCAGCACATGGAAGCAGAGGAAATCGCTTCGAGACTGATCGCTGACTTCCTTGAGATAAAAGATCTCATCAAGGACGCGGCCTTCAAGGCCGATTTGGAGGATGCCTTTGCGTTCAAGGGTATGGTTGAGCGACTTGATAATCCAGAGGTTACCTCTGGTGCTGTCATTCGATATGACAACCCCGAACGCCATGGCAGCCCTGAGATAGAGCGGACCATTGAGGCTCTTGGTGGACGCAAGGCACTGGATCAGGAGGTCAAGACCTTTCTTGAGGGGCGGGACTACATGCGCTTGGAAAACCGGGCGGCCAATGAAACGGAGTTCGGGGTTAGTGAAGGCATTAATGAAGACGATAGCGATGAAGAAGAACAGCATGGCTAAGACAAAGGCAAGCGCGTCAGCAAGCATCGGTAAATCAGGGCGCCCCGAAATACTGACCGAAGAGTTAGCTCGCAAGATCATCAGAATGATCGAAGTCCTTCCGGACACGGATGAGCAAGTGACATGGTCCAATATTGTTGCTAAGGTCAAGCAGAAGTTTGGGCATGAACTGGGCCGTCGAGTCCTGTCGACCAAGGAATGGGGTGGCAGGGCGCTCATCGCAGAGGCCTACGAACAAGCCCACGCAGTTCAGCGTCAATTGCACTCCCAAGGTCGCATACGGACCAACTCCACCATGCCTCGACAGGCGTTGCAGGCGCGTATTGAGACCCTCACAGCCAAACTCAAAGTGGCAGAGCAGACGATTGCGGAACTACGGGTGATGCAGTACGACAAGCTGGACATCCTGCGCGCCACCCACTTCGATTTACGCCTAGAGGTCGAAACCATCAAAAAACAGAAGCCGGAGAAGGCATGAGCAGCGCTGGCAGTAACGGAGTCTTGGATGGCAGGGCCAATGCCCAATGCTTTTTGGATTGGCAAAAGTCGGTCAAGGACTTCAAGCCATTCATCCATCAGGGCGTGTTGAGCGTATCCCGCGTAGCACGTGAAAGTGGCTTAAAGCGTAATGTGTTCTATACCAACCCTGAGATCAGGGATGTTCTATGGCCAAACCTGCTCCATCGGCTTGAGACGGATGGGGTACTCAAGCAAAGGGTGGCAAACCCGGTCGAGGTGGTCATGCGGGAACCCAAACGCCCTGGTATGGGTGACGCACGTATCAAGCAAATCCAGGAAGAAAATGAAGCCTTGAAGGCCGAGGTGAGCGAGCTGAGAAAACGGCTCGAACGATTCCAGGGAATGGATGAGGTTCTGCACACCACAGGACGGCTGCCATGGTGAGTTCCCGTGGAAAAGAGTGCCACCTGATACGGGTGCTCTCAGTGATTACACAGAACCCCAACGGCGCAATCCTCAGAGGACAGTGCATCACCGATTCTGGTGAAATCGTAGACACCCACCAAGAGATTGTTGCTCGATTGCACGGGCGTGGCGTGGCCGTGCCTGTCATGGCGGGTCAGTGGTGGACGGTCAAAGGCAAGGTTAGCACGAACAGTTTCATTAACGCAGGTGGCTTCCAGATGGTGCAAGACCAGATGGAGGTGCTGCCAGGCGATGCCGTATTGAAGTTGCCGTCAGGTGCACACATCGTCGACTACCTCAAGCGCAATCCCAGGTTCAAAGGTGTTGGCCCCGCCACCGCAGACAAGTTGTGGGAGAAGTTCAAAGACCGATTGGTTGGACTACTGGATGCCGGTGATTACACGGCGCTTGAGGAAGTCGTCAGCCCTGTCAAAGCATTGGCATTGGTCCAAGGCTGGCAAGAGGAGGGTTTGGGTAAGACCCTTCAATGGTTGGGTGCCAATGGCGTGGGACTGGTGATTGGCAGACGAATCGCGGCACACTTTGGTGCAGAGGCCGAGAATAAGATTCTTGAGAACCCCTATCGGCTCCTGAGCTTTGCTGCAGATTGGTCCGAGGTTGATGTGCTTGCAACCCAGACGCTGGGTGTTGCCCGCACGGATGATCGCAGGCTCGCCGCTGCGGTGGAGGAATGCGTCTACAGGCGGTTTAGTTTGGGCGACACCTATGTTCCATTGCCCGATTTGATCGATGGGATACGAAGGCTACTCAAAGAGGAAAAACACCAACAGGATGTCATCGATGCCGCCATAGGGCACTGCGAGCGTACTGGACGCCTTCTGTTCGATCAGCAGGGCAATGCGTACTCCCCAGGAGCGTCGATCTTGGAGGACCGTGTGGTGCATTGCATTGCGGTTCGGCAGGGTCTACTCAGTCCGGCTTGCAATGTGGATGGACTCATAAGTGAATATCAGACGCGAGAAGGCAATGGATTCTTGCTCAACACCGAACAAAGGGCTGCGGTTCACTTGGTGGCCGACCATCACTTTGCGGTGATCACTGGCGGCGCAGGGTGTGGTAAGACGACGGTATTGAAGGCGGTTTGCTTGGTCCTGGAGGCGCAGGGCTACGAAATCGTCCAAGTCGCACTGGCAGGGAAGGCCGTCAAACGAATGCAAGAGAGTACCGGTCGTGCGGCTCAAACGATTGCGTCGTTCATCAAGAAGCTCAACGAAGGAACGCTGGTTGACTACTCTGGGCTTGCAGTAGGACGCGCCATCCTGATTGATGAGGCAAGCATGGTGGACCTCATCTCGTTCTCGGCGCTGGTGCGGCAGCTTCCTGAGACTGTGAAAATCGTGCTCATTGGCGACCCTCACCAGTTGCCGCCTGTTGGGCCTGGACTGATCCTTCACTGCTTGACTAATAGCGTCGTTCCCCATGTGGAGTTGACGGTGGCTAAGCGCTTCGGCACCGAGATTGCTGACGTGGCCAACAGCATACGGGATGGTGTCTTCCCAGTTCTCAAGGAACATGGCCCCGTCCAATTCACTGAGATTGCCGATACAAAAATGGCAGAGGTTGCCAGCAACGAATACCTCTCTAACCCAATGGATAGTGTCGTGTTGTGTTCTACGAGAGCCCTTGCGAAGAACATCAATCAACGCATCCAAGATGCCCTCTCATCGGGGAGAAAATTGGTGATGACATGGAGTGAAGAAGCAGATTGTTGGGCAGCGACAGGTTTGAGGGAAGGTGACCTGGTTATCTGCACGAGGAACAACTGGGACCTGGGCCTTCAAAACGGATCAATGGGGACAATTGTTTCCGTCCAGCACCATGGAGAAGATCAAATCGGCAAGATAGAGTGGGACGACGGTGTAGCCCGAAGCTTCAATGATGCGCTATTGGATGACCTGGAGCTGGGTTATGCGCTCACTGTGCACAAAAGTCAGGGGTCGCAGTGGAAGCGGGTGGTGGTATGCCTGCCACAAGGCAGCAGGATGGTTGATAGAAGCCTCATTTACACGGCAGTTACTCGGGCGCAGTCGGAGGTTTCAATGCTGGGAAATCGCAGCGCTATTCAAGACCAAGTCAGTCGAAAGAAGGCCGCAGATCGGCGTCATGTTGGCCTGCCAAAGCGACTGAAGGCAATGAAGATGTACGCTATTGCAGCCTGACGTGAGGGCTTTCTATCGGCGCAGCCGATGTAGGCCGCTGGCCGTAGCGGCTGTTTGGCTGCCTGGCTTCCTACTGATAAGCACGGCTGTTACCCCTCGTGTAGAGGGGTCGGCGCAACAGCGCCGGGGGTTAGTTGTCTTGCTGGGCATCGGTGTCTTGGTCGGTGACTTGTGCGTCCGTCGATCACATATGTCGCAAACGCCTGCAATGCGTTAACCGGCGGTTGTGGTGGCGGACGCTGGCGGGGTCGGCGTTTTGACTGGTTCCTGGGATACCTGGCCCGCTTGGTTGACGACTGTGCCGGGAGCGCCCTTCGTTAGCAGTTCGCGTATGTCTTCGGGCACTCTCATTTTCTGATGCTCACTGGCCGTCACCATCACATAGGTCACATTGGTCGTTCCCACGAGACGTCCGGTAGGATGATGCTTCATCTCCATCGCGAGGATGAAGGAGGTGTTGCCAATGGTCGACGTGTGGACGCTTATGGCCAGCACATCGTCAAAGCGCGCTGGTGACTTGAAGTCGGTCGTCAATCGCACGACCTGAGTGTCTATGCCGACTGCCAATAGCTTGGCGTAGCCGCCCACCGTTGCCCGTAAAAACTCAGTCATAGCAACGTCCGCGTACTCACCGTACTTGCTGTTGAAAACCACCTTCTGTGCGTCGCACTCGCAGAAACGCACTCGAAGCAATAGTGTGAACGGGGAGCCAGATATGTCCATGAATGTGCGCTCGCAAATAGGTCGTTAGTGGAATTTGAAATTTAATTATCGAATACGTCGGCGGACACGGGTATTCCGGTGTGGACTTGGGCAGCAAGTCCGACTACGTGTTCACTTTCGAACGACTGTTCATGGCAGGAAGCGGTCGAGTAAATTGCCTTCACCTACACCAGCATCCGGCCCAAAGCGGTCATGACCCGCAGCAAACGCTGTGTGAGCGGTCCCGGTGTCGGTTTAACATCGAAACTCTTTTAGTCTCCAACAAGTTCAGTCTTCGCATATTGTGAGAAGAATTCAGGTGTGCCAGAATCAATTCTGCGTCAATGACGCAACAGGCGAAATGCCTTTAAACCCAATGGGTTACAAACATTTCTTGGTCAACCCAAGAACATTTGCAAGGACGTAAATCGGCTGAACGTCCAAAAATCTTGCGTAGAACGGAGGATTTTTGTTGCCTTTTTGGTTCCGGCTCGTCCGGCTTAGGAATGAACCTCCAAGAGAGAAAGGGCGCAGATGTTGCTGGTCCCGCGCACATGCGTGCGCCAATCCGACACCAAAGGTGAGCCGGTTGCAGAGCCGACGCCGCTGAGCGACACGCGAGACTTGACGGCATACGTGTTGCTCGGCGATCCCGGCTTGGGCAAGAGCGAAGCGTTTGGGCAGGAAGCCGATGCCGGCCGCGGCCATCGCATCAGCGCGGGCGATTTTCTGGCGCTGGACCATCCTGAACTGAAGGGCTCGGCGCTGCCGGTGTTCATCGACGGCCTCGACGAAACGCGGGCAGGCACGTTCGACGGCAGGGTTCCGCTGAACAACATCCGTAAGAAACTGCAACAGCTGGGATGCCGCAGCTTCCGCCTCTCGTGCCGCGCTGCCGACTGGCTGGGGAACTCGGACGCGGCCAAGCTGCTGTCGCTACTTCCCGCGGGCGAACAAGTCCAAGTCTTCGCCTTGCATCCACTGACGTTGGCCGACGTTGCCGCAATCCTGCCGGCTAACCACGGAATCACCGATCCGCAGGCCTTCATCACGGCAACCAAGCAACATGGGCTGACCGATCTTCTGTTCAACCCGCAGACCATGGGGATGCTCGCTACGGCAGTCGGCCCGGACAACCGCTGGCCGGAGACTCGACTGGCTGTTTACGAAATGGCGTGCGAGCGGCTGGTGCAGGAGCACAACGAGGAACACGTCGCAGCTACCCGCAAGACCGCGCGGGATGAAGGCACACTTCAACGGGCTGCCGCCTACCTCTGCGCCGTCCAGTTGATTGCCGATCTCGCCGGCTTCACGCACTCGGTGAACCCTCCCGACCGGGTGCTCAGACTGAAAGCCGTGCCCAATCCCGAAGGGCTGCCGCTGGACGAAGTATTGGCCAGCCGCCTGTTCAAGTTGATCGGGCGCGATGTGTTCGCCCCTGTGCACCGAACCGTGGCCGAATTCCTTGCCGCCCGCTGCCTGGCGGACAACCTCCAGGAGAAGCTCACGCTGCGGCGTGTGCTCGCGCTGATCTGCGGCTCGGACGGCGGGGTTGTCAGCAGCATGCGCGGCTTAGCCGGCTGGCTGGCGTCGATGGCTGCCGCGGCGCGGATCCCAATCGCCCGGCTCGACTCACTTGGCGTCCTCCTGTACGGGGACGCGAAGGATTTCTCGATCACCGAGAAATCGGCGTTGATGGAGCGGCTCGGCGGCGACTGCGTATTCCGGCGATCGTGACCGCTGATTCCGGTCGATCGTGACCGGTTGCGCAGCGTGCAAGAGTTGCGCTGCGCAAATTGTAGGCGGGCGGTGCGCACGGCTACAAACGGCGCCCG
>VMTC01000048.1 GCA_013791765.1 Rhodoferax sp. | reverse complement strand
GACAGGGCCATTACCGCCGCCATGGCGGGCCTGGCGCATAACTTGCGCATCCAGGTCATCGCCGAAGGCGTGGAAACCAATGCGCAGGTGGAGCGGCTACGCCAAGCCGGCTGCCACAACTTTCAAGGCTACTATTTCGCGCGACCCATGCAGGCGACCCAGGTGCCTGCATTCATTGCCAATTTTCAGCGGCAGCAAGGCTTGCAGGCCAAGTCTGCGCGGGAGCCAGGGGCGCAGTTAGAAGCCGTTATCAGTCAGTGGGGTGCCTGGATATGAGGCCGCCTCGCCCCCTTCAGCACAGGAGTTTTCCCGTGAAGTTCACCGCGTTCATACATGGATTTTCCGCCAGCGCTCTGACCCTGCTGGCCGTTCCCGCCCTGGCCGTCGATGGCACAGAGAAGGTGGCCCAGCTGTCGCTGGAAGACTTGATGAAAATTGAGGTCACCTCTGTGTCAAAGAAGCCGCAAAGACTCGCCCATGTTGCGGCTGCGGTGCATGTGATCAGCGCCGAGGACATCCGTCTTTCTGGCGCGAACTCTATTGCCGAAGTGCTGCGGCTGGCGCCTGGCATGGACGCGACAAGGTTTTCTGCCAATCGATGGTCGGCGTCCGCGCGCGGCTTCGCCGAGTTGCTCGCGGACAAGTTGCTGGTGTTGGTGGATGGTCGCAATGCCTTCAACCCGGCGTTTTCTGGCGTGATGTGGCAAGACTTTCAATTTCCCCTGGAAGACATCGAACGCATTGAGGTCATCCGCGGGCCAGCTGCGGCCATCTGGGGCAGCAACGGCATGAACGGCGTCATCAATATCATCACCCGGTCCGCCGCCTCCACCCCGGGCGGCTTAGCGGTGCTGGGCACCAGCACACTCGACGAAAGCTACGGTCGCGTGCGCTGGGGCGGCCAGAATGCCGACGGCAGTCTGTTCTATCGGGTCTATGGCTCGACCCAACACGCCAGCGCCCAAAGGGCGCCGGCCAGCCTGGGCGGCGGCAGCGGGCAGGATGCCTACGGCACCGAATCTGCCGGCTTGCGCCTGGACGGTTATCTCGCCGCTGGCGCACGCTGGGACATGTCGGCCGATTTTTTTTCGAATCACAGCGATGGCCTGGCGCTTATGCATCAAGCCAGCGGGACGACCATCGACCAGCAAACCGAACGCCACCGTGGCACCACGCTGCGCGCCCGCTACGAGAAGGGAATGGACGGTGGCGGCAACCTGCAATTCCAGGGCGCCTACGCCCAGACCACCCTGCGCATTCCCTACGTCATGACCGACGAGCGCAACACCGTCGATCTGGACATGCAGCATCGGTTTCAAATGGGCAAACAGCAAGAACTGGTGTGGGGCATCAACTACCGCCTGAGCAGCGACACCATTACACCGGGTCTGGTGATGCACATGGACACGCCGTCGCGCCGGATGAATTACCTGGGCCTATTTGCGCAAGATGAAATCAACCTGGCTGACACCTGGCGGCTGACGCTGGGGCTGCGCATGGACCGCAACCCGATTTCGGGTTGGGACGCCCAGCCCACGGCGCGCCTGTCGTGGAACCTGCAACCCAACCAAACCATTTGGGGAGCGCTATCCAAGGCGGCCCGTGCCCCTTCGCGGGCTGACGCCGGCTTTAACCGCAATCTCGCCTACATCCCCGGTACCCTGGCTTCTTACGTGCCCAACACCCTGCTCGTTCTGCATGGCGCCGAAGATCTGCGCAGCGAACAGCTCAAAGCCGCCGAACTGGGCCTTCGTTCGCAATGGGCAAGCGCCTTGTCGACCGATCTGGTGTTGTTCACGCACCGCTACGACCAGCTGCTGCGAACGGCGGGCCAGATGACGCCGGTTCCGGGTTTTCCGCTCACGGTGGTCAATATTGATATCGGCAACGGTGGCGCCATGACTGTGAATGGCGCCGAGTTGGCCGCCGACTGGCGGATCAACCCGGCCTGGCGCCTGCAGCTGGCGCAGACTTGGAACAGCGTGACACAGGACAGCACGGTCACGCCCGACCCCACCGGCACCTTGCCCAAAAGCATCACATCTTTGCGCCTGTCCTGGACGCCTGCCAGCCGCATCAACATTGATGCCTGGCTGCGCCACACCGGTGCCCGGCCGGGCGTGCCATCACACACGCAACTGCAACGCAATGCCTTCAGCGGGTTTGATCTGCGCCTGGGGTGGACGCCGCGCAAGAACATGGCTTGGTCGCTGGTCGGCCAGAATCTGAATCAGGGAAGCTGCGATGCCCTCTCCGGGTCGGCTCTCGTGGCCTCCAATACGGGCGCGATTCCAAGCTGCCAGCCGAGAAGTCTGTTGGCGCAACTGCGCCTGGAATTCTGAGCCTGCGCCATGCGTTGTCGGCTGAGAAACATGCATGCGCTGTGGGGGCTGCTCCTGGTGGGGACCGCCTGGGGCCAGGACCCGGTCGACGTACGGATCGGGTTCTTGCTCAACTTCGCACGCTTTGTTGAATGGCCCGAGACACAGTTGCCGCAGCACGCGCCGCTGAGGGTCTGTTTGGCCCCCGGCGACGTCACGATGGACAACCGGTTGGCACGGGTGGCCCAGGAGGATATCAAGGGTCGACCGATGCAGGTCAAACAAGTGGCCCGAGACAATGATGTCAAAGGTTGCCATGTCCTGTACTTGCCAGCAGAAACGCCCGGCGAACTCTCACCCTGGCTGAACGCAGCGCTGCAAACGGGTGCGCTGACCGTGGGTGACCTGCCTGATTTCATCCAGCAGGGCGGCATGATTGGTCTGGTGCCCGTTGGCGGTCGTTATCGCTTCGACATCAATCTGGGCGTGGCACGGCAAGCCGATTTGCGCGTCAGCTCGCAACTGCTCAAGCTGGCAGGGACGGTGAAATGAGCAGCAGGGCAGCAGGGCTTAGCCAGCCACCAGTTCCCGAACCGCCGCCAGTTGCCGGCGCGACACCAGCAGCAGGTCGTCAATGCCGGTGAGCCGCACCGCCCAGCCCTCACCCTCTTGCGGGTCATGGTGCTTCTCCAGCGCACGCACAGCACGCCGCGCAATCAAGGCGTTGCGATGGATGCGCAGGAATCGGTCCTTGTACTTGTCTTCGAG
>VMTC01000056.1 GCA_013791765.1 Rhodoferax sp. | reverse complement strand
TTTGAGCTGCGCCATCACCTCCGAGCAGGCGCGCAAGGTGGCAGTAAACGGCTTTGAATCCGCCAACGACTGCTGCAGCGCAACCCACTGCGCGCCGCTCAGGCTGGCCCGATCCGCTTCATGGGTCTGGCGCAAGCCACCCTCGGGCACCAGGCTGTAGCGACCCTCGGGGTCCAGGGACACCAATGTCATGGTTTGCGCATTCAGTAAAGGCAGCAAGCCGATCTCGCGCAGCAGCAACAGTTCAAAGGCGCGCAAAGCCGACTGCAAGACTTCTCCATGCTCGGAGGCGATCACCTGCACCACCTGCGCATACACATCAAACAAGCGGGTGTGCGGGTCATCGCGCGCCAGCAGCGTCAGCAGCAACTCATTGAGGTACAAACCCGACATCAGCGCGTCGCCCGTCGGCATGACATGGCCGCCCTGCCATTCGGCGGCCTTCAAGGTGCGAATCTCGGCATCGCCGCCAAAGGCGACGTGCAAAGGCTGTAAGGGCAACAAAATCGGGCGAAAGCTCGAACTGGGCCGTTTGACACCTTTGGCCACCAGCGCAATGCGGCCATGGTGGCGCGTGAACACCTCCAGAATCAGGCTCGATTCGCTCCAGTCGTAGCGGTGCAGCACGTAAGCGGGTTCGTCAGAAATGCGTTGGGGGGCCAAAATACTATGTTTTTAGTAGCTGCATACACCCTATTGACGGGGGCTAGCGGTTGAAAAAGCAGTTGACATGGAAGGACTCAGGCGCCGGTTTGAATGGGTCAGCATCACAGACACGCTTGACGCAAACAGCTTGGCAATGGTCGTCATCGGGAAGAACAGTCGGCTACCTGAGGGGTTTAACGTGGAGGTGACCGGCGCTGAGCGGTTTTATCGCGCAGCGTCCAGCGACCGAAGGGCGCGAGGTCGACCCCAATGTTAGATGCTGTACCCTGACACATAGTCAACATAACCGGCTCTTGAGGGGTGAGATTTTCCTTGCAAAAAGGATTTGCCGCTTTGCGCTTTGAGCATCGCATTGATCTTTGATTTTCTTGCTTCGTAGGCGTTGCTGCTGCCCCATGCGACAAGAATGATGTCGGATTCAGAAATAGCCCGACCGATATGCAAATTATTTTCTGGACCGATGTACTCATCTTGGCCGGAGAAGTCGTTTATTTGCACAAAAGCAAACTGATTTACAACAATCAGCTTTCGCACCCCAGAAAACTGTGGAATACCCTTCGTGAAAACTAGTTTCTCTAGAAATTGAACTGATTTGTCAGCAATCTTTGAATTGGCGACGCTGGGATTTTGCATCACCGCACATACAATTTTCGTATCACTGTCGGTTGCCACTTTGAGCGAAATATCTAGCCGATAGCGATACTTTGTGCAGTCTGAAAATGTGGCCTGGGCTTGCACCTTGTCAATGTGCCTGTAAATCATTGCGACATCCTTGGTTTTCAGTTGAGCCTCAACGAGCCGGCCAATGTGAGTGTGATCCATGCTTGCATCTAGGGTCTGAATTGACCAAATGGCGCGGCTTTATCGCGCCAGACCGTGTTGAATGGGTTAACCATTTCTTTGCGACCGAAGGACTTGAGCATATTTGTCTGCTTCCTCCATGAGGCCAAGAATTTGAGTTTGCAATGCCAAGAACTTCGTGAGTGCTTCTTGGCATTCAAGACTCAGGTTTGATGGCTGGATAGGTTTTGCTAAGGCAAGGTGTGTTTCGAGCCTGTGAGTCAGATTCGATTTTTCGGTTTCTGTGAGTTTTGCATTTGCGACTATGAACGCCCGAAAAGGCTTACCACCTTTCTGGGAATTGCAGTCACGACAACATGGCACAAGGTTTCCGATTTGGTGACCATATCCGTTTAGCTTTCCAGCCTTGACAAGGTTCTCAAGGTGATCCCAAGTCTGGGCTTGGTTTTCACAATAGACGCAGGAAAGCTGCTTTAGATCTTTCTGTCCGAGCGCGTTAAGTGCGGCTTCAATTTTTTTTTCGTCGTACTCGTCCGAAGGGGCCAACGCTGAAGCGAAAGCATGGGCGACGGTAGTCTTCCTCTTCGAGAAAATCGAGTATGGCGCCAGATGCGAACGAATACTTTTGGGAGTCATCTGAATGGCTAACGCAATGTCCAGTGCAAAACTTGCTCTGGACATTGGGAGTTGCTCCATAAGTTGGTCATGAATTCCACCGGAGAATGGCTTGTAGCCTTGATTTCAGCGACTTTGTTGAATTTCCATACAGGTATAAAAATTCCGACAAACCCCACAGATTTTTTTGGTCGATTCTAGGCTTCAATCAAGCGGATATGAAAAATTGAGCGCACATCTCGAATGCCCGCTCCCGCTGCCAAGGGGCCTCTTAAGCCAGCAAATTTTTCCAAATTTTGACTTCCACTCCGCGCTCCAAGCACGCTCGCCAGCAGGCGATGGCTTGGGGCGGTGGCCGATTTAGTTACGACATAACTTGCAAGCAAGTTAGTCTCCACTGAAACTTCGTTTTCTGGGCCTTTGACAGCATGAGGACGCCGCCCCGAGCCATCGCCTGCCACGTCTACCCAAATCAAAACTAGGCGAACCGTTGAATCTCTGGCGCTTACTGGTAACCAAATGAGCGCACGCGCGCCTCGTCGTCCGCCCAGCCCGAGCGCACCTTGACCCACATCTCGATGAACACCTTGCAGTCGAGCGCTTTTTCCAGTTCAACGCGGGTTTCCATGCCGATGCGCTTGATGCGCTCGCCCTTGTCGCCAATCACCATGGCTTTGTGGGTGTCGCGCTCGACCACGATGGTGGCGGCAATGCGCAGTAACCGCTTTTGTTTGCCGCGACCAGGCTCTTCCTCGAACTTGTCGATCACCACGGTCGAGGTGTAGGGCAACTCGTCGCCGGTTAAACGGAACAACTTTTCGCGCACGGTCTCGCTGGCCAGGAATTTTTCGCTGCGGTCGGTCAACTCGTCTTCGGCGTACCACCAGGCCTGCTCGGGCAGGTATTTTTCACAGATGCCCAGCATGCGCTCGATGTCTTTGGCGTTCTTGGCCGACATCGGCACAAACTCGGCAAAGGCGTGGCGCTGTTGCATCTCCTGCAACCAGGGTGCGATGTCGGCGCGGCGGTTCACCTGGTCCAGCTTGTTGGCCACCAGCAAGGTGGGAATGTCTTTGCCAAGCAGCTCCAGCACCTTAGCGTCGGCCTGGTTGAACATGCCCGCCTCGACCACGAACAGAATCAGGTCCACATCGCCAACGGCGCCAAGTACGGTTTTGTTGAGCGAACGGTTCAGCGCGTTGTTGTGGCGGGTCTGGAACCCGGGGGTATCGACAAACACGAACTGCGACACGCCCTGGCTGTGGATGCCGGTGATGCGGTGGCGCGTGGTTTGGGCCTTGCGCGAGGTGATGCTGATCTTTTGGCCCACCAGCGCATTCATCAAGGTCGATTTGCCGACGTTGGGTTTGCCCACGATGGCGATCAAGCCGCAGCGCTGACCTTCAACCGGCACAGCCGGCGCAGCACCCACGCGCATGCTTTTGAGCATGCTTTCTATGTCATTTTGGCCTTCAGCCTGCTTCGTTGCTTCATCAACAGCTATTGATTCAGTAGCAGATGATTTAGCGACATCCAATTTCTTGGGTTTTGATGTTTTAGCAGTAGTTTTTGAAGCAGTCATTGCCCGGCCTTTGCCTTAAGTGTTTGCAGCATCGCAGCAGCTGCAGCCTGTTCGCCCGCACGACGGGAACCGCCGATGCCACGTTCTAAAAAATTAAGTTCGACAATTTCGCACTCGACGTCAAAGGTCTGCTTGTGCGCCGCCCCCAGGGTGGCCACCACCCGGTACAGCGGCAGATTCATCTTGCGCCCCTGCAGCCATTCCTGCAGCTCGGTCTTGGGGTCTTTGCCAATGGCGTCCATGTCGGATTTGATGTCAACCGACTGGAACAAACGCCGCACCAGGGCTTGCGCCACGGCAAAACCGGCATCCAGGTAAACCGCCCCGATGACAGCCTCCAGCGCATCGGCCAGGATGGAGGGGCGCTTGTGGCCGCCCGAGCGGGCTTCGCCTTCGCCCAGGCGAATCACCTGCGGCAAACCCAAGCCCTCGGCCAAATGATGCAGCGTGTCTTGCTTGACCAGGTTGGCACGCACGCGCGACAAATCGCCCTCGGGCAGCGTGCTCAGGCGCTCGTACAGCAAGTCAGCCACGGCCATGCCGAGCACCGAGTCGCCCAAGAATTCGAGCCGTTCATTGTGGTCAAGCGAAAAACTGCGATGCGTGAGCGCGCGCGTCAACAGACTCGGGTTGGCAAACTCATGCTGCAAACGAGCTTGCAGCGCCGTCAAACCACTATTCAAACTGATACCTCTGTACTCGTCGCCTCAACGGGAACGCCCGGTGTATTTGAGCGTCAGGTAGCCCGGGCCGGCAAGGTGAATCTCGCGCTGGTAGGCAAAACTGACGATGATCTTGTCGTTTTCTTTGGTGACCTCCAGATCTTTGCCACTGATGGAACTGATGTTGTCGATTGCAGCTGCCTTGTCAAAAATGCTGCGCACCTCAGCCACCGAATTGCCTTCGCTGGCCTTGTTCACCGCTTTGCCAACCGCCTGGTATTCAATCGCTGTGGGTACGATTTGGGCGGTAATCACGCCGATCACGGCCAGCAGGCCGCCGACAAAAAGGAGCCCGAAAAAGGACAGGCCACGCTGCCTGGATTTGAACTGAACCATGTTGTATTCTCCCAATCAGTTGAACGAACCGATGCGCTTCAGGCTGCTGAAATTCATCCAGACAAAAAACGCTTTGCCGACAATATTCTTGTCCGGGACAAAACCCCAATAGCGCGAGTCCAGCGAGTTGTCGCGGTTATCGCCCATCATGAAGTAGTGGTCGGAAGGCACCTTGCATACCACGCCTTCAACACTGTAGCGGCAGCTCTGCTTGAAGGCGAAATCGTCTGTGCCCGGAATGAAGGCGGGTCGGGCATCGTCATTGAGCACGCGGTGCTTGTGCTCGCCCAGGGTTTCTTCAAACTGCTTGAAGTAGCGCATGGCATCTTCGTCGAAGAATTCTGGCAAGGCGGCAGTTTCAATCACCTGGCCGTTGATGGTCAGACTTTTGTTCAGATAAGCCACCTCGTCACCGGGAAGACCGACGACGCGCTTGATGTAATCGAGACTTGGTTTGGGCGGGTAACGGAACACCATCACATCACCGCGCTGCGGTGCTGTGCCCTCGGTGATCTTGGTATTGATCACCGGCAGGCGCACACCGTAGTGGAACTTGTTAACCAGAATCAGGTCGCCAACCATCAGTGTCGGAATCATGGAACCTGAGGGAATCTTGAAGGGTTCAAACAGGAACGAGCGCAAGAAAAACACGGCGATGATCACTGGGAACAGCCCCGCTGTCCAGTCCAGCCACCAAGGCTGCGCCAGCATGCGAACCCGGGCTTCGGTCACGTCCAGGTCGACCTGGCTGATGCCTTGTTTGACCAGTGCTGCGCGGCGTTTGATGGCGTCGGCCTCCAGCAAGCCGACTGCCTTCTGCCGCTGTGGCAGAAAGTAATAGCGCTCGGCCAGCCAGTAGATACCGGTCACCACAGTGGCCATGAACAGCAACAAGGCAAAGTTGCCCTCTAACATGCCAAAGTACCAGGCACCGGCGTAACCCACAAAGGCCGCCAGAATGAACGCGGTAAGAACTTGCATTAAGAGTCCACCTGCAAAATAGCCAAAAATGCCTCTTGCGGCACGGACACCGAACCAATCTGTTTCATGCGTTTCTTACCTTCTTTTTGCTTGTCCAAAAGCTTGTGTTTGCGTGAAATGTCGCCGCCATAGCACTTGGCGATCACGTTCTTGCGCATCGCGCGAATTGTCTCACGCGCTATCACGTTGGCCCCAATCGCGGCCTGGATCGCCACGTCGTACATTTGGCGCGAAATGATCTCGCGCATTTTGGCCACCACCGCACGGCCCCGGTACTGCGACTGGGAGCGGTGCACGATGATGGACAGCGCATCAACCTTGTCGCCGTTAAGCAAAATGTCGACCTTCACCACATCGGCGGCGCGGTACTCCTTGAATTCATAGTCCATCGACGCGTAGCCGCGCGATACGCTTTTGAGCTTGTCAAAAAAGTCCATCACAATCTCGGCCAGCGGCATCTCATAGGTGAGCATCACTTGGCGGCCGTGGTAGGCCATGTTCATCTGCACGCCGCGCTTCTGGTTGGCAAGCGTCATCACGGCCCCAACGTAGTCCTGTGGCATGTAGAGGTGCACGGTGACGATGGGCTCGCGCACTTCATCAAGGCGCCCCTGGTCGGGCATCTTGGCCGGGTTCTCGACCATCTTGATGGTGCCATCGGCCTGCACCACCTGGTACTCGACGCTCGGCGCCGTGGTGATCAGGTCCTGGTCAAACTCTCGCTCCAGACGCTCCTGCACGATCTCCATGTGCAGCAGGCCCAAAAAGCCGCACCTGAAACCAAAGCCCAACGCCTGTGACACTTCAGGCTGATAACGCAGCGACGAATCGTTGAGCTTGAGCTTTTCCAGGCTGTCGCGCAGACCCTCATACTCGCTGGCCTCGGTCGGGTAAAGGCCGGCGAACACCTGCGGCTGGATTTCCTTGAAACCCGGCAACGGCTCGGTGGCCGTAAAGGCAGCACCGCCGCTACCGGTTTTAATGAGGGTGATGGTGTCGCCCACCTTGGCCGCTTGCAATTCGCGAATGCCGGCAATGATGTAACCCACCTCACCTGCTTCCAGCGAATCACGTGGTTCATTGGCGGGCGTGAAGACACCCAGGTTATCGGCGTTGTACATGGCCCCGGTGGCCATCATCTTGATACGTTCACCCTTGGCCAGGCGCCCGTCAACCACCCGCACCAGCATGACGACGCCGACATACGTGTCAAACCAGCTGTCGACAATCATGGCGCGCAGCGGACCCGCCGGGTTGCCCTTGGGCGGGGGCATGCGGGCCACCACGGCTTCGAGAATTTCTTCAATCCCCATGCCGGTCTTGGCCGAACAGGCGATAGCGTCGGTGGCATCAATACCGATCACGTCTTCAATTTCAATCTTGGCGTTGTCCGGGTCGGCATTAGGCAAGTCCATCTTGTTCAAGACCGGCACCACCTCCACCCCCAAGTCAAGCGCGGTGTAGCAGTTGGCCACCGTTTGGGCCTCGACCCCTTGGCTGGCATCCACCACCAGCAGCGCCCCTTCGCAGGCCGAGAGCGAACGACTGACTTCATAGGAGAAGTCGACGTGTCCCGGCGTGTCGATCAAATTGAGGTTGTAGATCTGGCCGTTCTGCGCTTTGTATTTCAGCGACGCGGTCTGCGCCTTGATGGTTATCCCACGCTCCTTCTCGATGTCCATCGAGTCCAGCACCTGCGCCTCCATCTGCCTCTCTTGCAGACCGCCGCAGCGTTGAATCAAACGATCCGCCAAGGTGGATTTGCCGTGATCAATGTGCGCAATAATCGAAAAATTTCTGATGTGATTCATCAAGGGCGAGCTTCAAGTGATTGAAATAAAACAATGAGAGCCAAGAAAAAAGGGCACGTCAAGTTTTGACGCGCCCTGAACCAACAATCATTGGCAACTGCGATGGCTGGAAAGACATTGTAGGCAAAAAGCCAAACATGAACAGCCAAAGAACAGCCACAGTGAGTCGTTGCAGAGCAGCAACAAAAATTTATGCACAGCTTATCAACAGAATTTATCGAGCAAGTTCTGAAGAACGTGTGAACGAACTGTGGATCACCTCAGTGTCGCTTCGATTTATCCCGCATCGTGAAGTTTGACCTTCTTGATATGCCTGCATATCCTCAATCGCAGCCTGTCATTCTAACCAAAACCACCTTAGTAGAATAAAGAAGTTAGTGGATACCAACCTGGGCCTCTAGAAAGAGGAGAAAGAAGAAGTGCAAATCCCCTTGGCAATTTAAGGTATTACACTGTTTCCAGGTCAATTCTTGGGTCGAATCACAGCATATTGCGCCCATTCGCCGCGCCGCAGCAGAACGCTGACTGCCCGGCTCTTGTCCAATTTGGTCACCGCGCTCTCGAATTCCTTGACATTGCTGACCGCCACATTCGCGACGGCCACAATCACGTCGCCCTCACGGATACCCGCCCGGGCGGCTGCATCGGTTGCGGCTTCAACATTGACGCCGCCTTTGAGCTTGAGTTCTTTCTTCTGCGCATCAGTCAACTCGCTAACAGCCAGCCCAAGCGCCTGCCCGGCACTGGATGCTTTGGGCTTTTCGGCCTTGTCAGCCGCCTTGGCAACCGGTTTTTCTGCTTCGATCTCCGCAATGGTGACCGTCAATTCTTTTTGGCTACCACGGCGAAACACGCTCAAGCTGCTTCGAGTACCCGGTTTAGTGCTACCCACCATGCGCGGCAGGTCGCTGGACTTTTCAACCGCTTTGCCTTCAAACTTGACAATGATGTCGCCAGCTTCCACACCGGCTTTCTCAGCCGGCGAGCCGGGCTCTACACCGCGCACCAGTGCGCCCTGGGGTTTGCCCAGCCCGATCGATTCGGCCACCTCTTTGGTCACCTGGTCAATCTGCACGCCAATGCGTCCACGTGAGACCCGGCCGGTTAGCCGCAACTGCTCACTGACGCGGAACGCTTCGTCCATCGGAATGGCAAAGGAGATGCCCATGGAGCCGCCCGAACGCGAATAGATCTGGCTGTTGACGCCCACCACCTCGCCGCGCATGTTGATCAAGGGGCCACCCGAATTGCCAGGATTAATGGCCACATCGGTCTGAATGAAGGGCAAATAGTCGCCGGTGTCACGCTGCTTCGCGCTCACGATGCCTGCCGTGACCGTGTTGTCCAAGCCGAATGGCGAGCCGATTGCCATCACCCATTCACCCACCTTGAGCCGACTCAAATCGCCCACCTTGACAGCGGGCAAGCCGGTGGCGTCAATCTTGAGCAGCGCAATATCACTGCGCTTGTCCGCGCCAATGATTTTGGCCTTGAACTCGCGCTTGTCCGTCAGCGTCACCAGCACCTCGTCAGCGCCATCGACGACATGCGCATTGGTCATGATGAGACCATCCGCAGACAGGATGAAGCCGGAGCCAACACCGCGCGGCTGTGCATCGTCGGGTATTGGCGGATGATTCCTGGGCGGCGTTTGACGCGGATTTTTCGGCGTATTGGGCATATTCGGAATCGGCAGTCCGAAACGACGGAAAAACTCCAGCATTTGCTCATCCACAATGCCACTGGACCCATCAGGTGGCGCGGCCTTTTCAAGCGTGCGAATGTTCACCACTGAAGGGCCCACTTGCTCCACCAAGTCCGTAAAGTCCGGCAAGGTGCGCACCTGGGCCAGCGCCTGCGACACGGGCATCAAGGCGGCCGATACCGTCAAGGCAAGAGCTGCGGCGAGAACGCAAGAGTGAAGTTTCTTCAAATCGAAATGAATCATCATCGACCTTTCTTTAATAAACAAATGACTAATCAGTGCAAGACCGGGATTCAGCGCGTTTGCGGTCTGCCCTGTGAAGCTTCAGATAAGGCTTCATTTCTGTCGCTCAAGCGCCTGCGCAAAGGCCACCAAGGTTTCGGTCGGAACTTCGCCAACCGCAGTCAGCCACCAAGCGCCCAAACGTCGAGTCAGGGTGTGCGTGGCGCCCATTGCCAGGTTTTTTGGCTGGCCGTGACGCTCGGCCACAAAGGGCTCGATAAAAAGCGACACCGAGGCGAGTCCATCCGAAAAAATCCATTGCAGTGTCTGTGCCTCCTGGCTTTGTGGGCTGCCATTCACTGAGCGCTGATAGCAACTCATGGGCTGAAAACCCGGCACCGACTGCTTGAGTGCCCAGCCCTGGGCTTCGGCTGTGGTTTTGCGCATTTCGGGCTTTTCAAGTCGGTAGCCTTCGGTGCGTCCCATCATCTGCTCAAGTTGGGCCATGCCGACAGGCGCCTCAAATTTCAATTCTGAAAAAGCCGCCTGCTCCAGCACCTGCCCCTGCGAGTCCAGCGTTTGCAGTTTGACGGTCAATCCGGTGTTCTTCTCGATCCAGGCCCGGTAGCCAAAACGCAAACGATCAGTCGGCCGCAGTTCCAGCACATCAGCTTCAAAACCAGCAACCCGTTCACTACCTAACTCACGAGCACCGTAATACTGCCCAATGGCCGCACTAGTTGACTGCAGCAACTGTGGAAACAGTCCCAATGACTCGCGCTTTTCTGCCAGCACCACCCGGCTCTCGGGCAAAAACGTCAGCACCTGATCGTTGCGGCGAAACGTCGAGCGCGGTGCGCCCGTTAAGGACTCCACGCGCTCCATTTGCTGCGTGCCGTCGCAGACATGCCAGATGCGGGCACTTGACAAGCGCCCGCCACCGGCCACCACAAATGTCCCCACGTAGGCGCGCTGTCGCGAAGCATCGTGCATGCGCTGCAACCATTCGTTCACGCTGCGCTGGGCCACTGGTCGGCCACTGACCGAAGGCGTTGAAACAGCGCTCTTCACCTGAGCCACGGCTGAGGCGCTCAAGGCCATGAGTAGCGAGGCAGCGATATAACGAATCAAGGCGCGACTCCGTCAAACGTAGCGTTGCGCAGAAACCCGGTCGGCCCCTGCAGCGCCGATGTGCCGCCAAATTGCTTGTGTGCCGCCAGGAGTGCATCAAGTTGCGGGTCGCGGATCATGCGCTGCCGATCGACACCGGTGCCGCCTGGCGCTGACCCGGCTACGGGCTGTGGTACCTGGACGGGTAGCTGCGCGAGTTGCGGCGCTGCGCTCTGATCGCCCCCGCCGCTGGCCATCTGCCAAACCATCACCGCCATGGTCGCCAATGATGCGAAACCAGCCAGCATCTTCCAGCCAAAGCGACTGTCGTTGGCGCTTGAGTATTTTGCATCGTTTGGCCTTCTAATCCACGTAGAATCTTGTTCATCAGCTACTAAAACAGTAGTTCTAACATCATGCAATGGCGCCGACTCCTGCTGCAAGCGCAATTTCAAGCCCTGCAAGAAATGGACGTCGCGCGCACTCACCATCGGCTCATTGGAGCGCAATACATCGCCCACCAAATGATAGGTGTGCCACGTGCGGCGGGCCTCGTCGGTCTCATTGACCCAGTCGACCGTGCGGGCAAACTCCTCACCGCGCAACTGCCCGTCGGCCAGTGCCGACACCAATTCATGATTTCTCGCAGCTTCTTGCATCATCAATTCCCGTTTTCCCCATCTCTACCTGTGGCTTACCAGCGCTTGCCGGTCTGTCTTTCCAGCATGGGCTTCACAATATTGGATATGGCTTCGCGCGCGCGGAAAATTCGAGAGCGAACGGTGCCAACCGGACAAGCCATCACCTCCGAAATTTCCTCATAGCTCAAACCCTCAATTTCCCGCAGCGTCAGCGCCTGTCGCAAGTCCTCGGGCAAATCCGCCAGAGCAGTATCGACCACAATGGCAATTTCTTTGGCGGCCAGCACCGACTCCGGTGTTTCGTTGGTGGTTGGTTCGTTTCCGGCCCAAGAAGTTTCATCACCCTCGTCATCTGATTTAAAAGCGTTCTCCGACACCGTCGGGTCGCGCTTGAGTTCCATCAAGAATTTCTTGGCGGTGTTGACCGCAATGCGGTACAGCCAGGTGTAGAACTGGGCGTCGCCGCGAAACTGGTGCAAGGCCTGGTAGGCCCGAATGAAAGTTTCTTGGGCTATGTCTTCCACCAGATCCACATCACGCACCATGCGGCCGATCAGGCGTTGAATCCGGCGCTGGTACTTGATCACAAGCAACTCATAAGCGCCCTGGTCCCCTGCCACGGCACGCTCGACCAGCATCAGGTCGCTGTCAGTGCCACCGGTTGGAACTGAAAAAGGAGGCTTGCCTGAGGCTGAACTCATCAGATTACTCGTTCGCGATGGGAACGGCAGCACGGACGCCTAAGTCTCGAACAACAGCAGCACGCGAAAACACGGCCCGGCGCAAGGCACTCCAGCGCGTCACATCAAGGCGACGCTCCGGCCAGAGCCATAGGCGCTTGCCCGTGTCTAAGCGCAGGCTGAGCAGCAAGAAAAACTGCCCGTCAAGATGAACTGTCAGCACCCCTTGCGATGACCCAGCGGCACCAGTCCAATGCCAATTTTTCCCGTCCCAGCTCAAATTACCCCGGGCGCTACGAAGCCAGGCTAGTACAGTAGTGCCGCTGGCAACCAGCAAGACGGCAGCAAATAGCCACTGGCGCCATCCGACAGCGTCGATCTGACGCAGCCACAAAGCGCCCGCTACGCTGGCGCCCAAACCCAGCCCCAGAACCAGCCAACCCTGGAAACGCGAACGCCCCACCGGATAATTAACCGCTGGGGCGTTGTGCATGCTGGAATCAGTCAAATTGTGAAAGATCAGGGGGCGCGTTTGAACACCAGCGAACCATTGGTGCCGCCAAAGCCGAAGTTGTTTTTCAGGGCAACATCAATCTTCATGTCGCGCGCCGTATTGGCGCAGTAGTCCAGATCGCACTCAGGATCCTGGTTGAAAATATTAGTGGTCGGCGGGCTCTTCTGGTGATAGAGCGCCAGCACGGTAATGATGGACTCAATGCCGCCGGCGCCGCCCAGCAGGTGCCCGGTCATGGACTTGGTCGAGTTGACCACCGTCTTCTTTGCATGGTCTCCCAACGCCGCTTTAATGGCATTGGTTTCATTCAGATCCCCCAATGGCGTGGAGGTTCCGTGGGCATTCAAATAGTCCACCTGATCGGCATTGACCCCTGCATTGCGCATGGCATTGAGCATGGCGCGACGCGGGCCATCCATATTGGGCGCAGTCATGTGACCGGCATCGGCGCTCATGCCAAAACCAGCCAACTCAGCGTAAATCCTGGCGCCGCGGGCCTTGGCGTGTTCGTATTCTTCGAGCACCATCACACCCGCGCCTTCGCCCAACACAAAGCCGTCCCGATCCCGATCCCAGGGGCGTGAGGCCGTTTGGGGGTCGTCATTGCGCGTACTCAAAGCCCGCATCGCTGCAAAACCACCCACCCCTAAGGCCGACACCGCTGCTTCAGAGCCGCCAGCGACCATGACGTCGGCATCCCCGTATTCAATCATGCGGCCGGCTTCACCGATGCAGTGCAGGCCCGTGGTGCAGGCGGACACGATCGCCAGATTGGGCCCTTTGAAACCACAGCGAATTGCAACATGGCCGGCAATCATGTTGACAATCGTGGACGGCACAAAAAAGGGCGATATCCGGCGCGCGCCCCGGTTAACGAACTCGGTGTGCATGTCCTCGATCATTGGCAAGCCGCCAATCCCTGAACCAATCAAGCAGCCAATGCGGACCGCCAATTCTTCGGTCAGCGCATCGCCGGTCGGCAGGCCTGCGTCGGCGACGGCCTGACTGGCCGCTGCAATACCGAAGTGAATGAAGGTATCCATCGTGCGCGCTTCTTTGCTGCCGATGTATGACCCCAGATCAAATCCCTTGACTTCGCCGGCAATTTTGCAGGAAAAGCTGGAGGCATCAAACTTGGTAATGAGATCAATGCCGGACTTGCCGGCTAAAAGGTTGGTCCAGGCGTCGGCGACCGTGTTGCCCACGGGACTGACACAACCCAAACCAGTTACCACAACGCGACGACGGGACATAGAAATTTGCAGCCAGTAGTTGAGCCAAAGGAAGCCGCCAGCAGCGGCACTAAACCAGACTTGCAGACAGGGGCGAAAGCCCAGTCCATTACAGCAAACGCAACGACGCTCAGGCGCGTCGCCCGTACGGCCCCTTACGCTTTCTTGTGCGTATTGGCGTAATCAATTGCGTTTTGTACCGTGGTGATTTTTTCGGCGTCTTCGTCCGGAATTTCAATACCGAACTCATCTTCCAGGGCCATCACCAATTCGACAGTATCGAGCGAGTCAGCCCCCAGATCGGCCACGAAGGCCTTTTCACTGGTGACTTGTGCTTCTTCCACACCGAGTTGTTCGGCAATGATTTTCTTAACGCGTGCTTCAATATCGCTCATGGGTTCACTCAGAGTGTTGTAAATTAATCCGCGATTCTAGCCGGGTGCTGGGCTGATGCCCCGGCCCGACTGCCGAGCGGATAAATCGGCTTACATGTACATGCCACCATTGACGTGCAATTCCTGCCCGGTCACGTAGCCCGCTTGTGGCGAAGCCAGGTAGGCGACGGCATGGGCGATGTCAGCCGGTTTGCCAAGTTGCCCCAGCGGGATCTGGCTGATCAGTGCTGATTTCTGCGCTTCCTGCAGGCTGGCGGTCATGTCGGTCTCGATAAAACCGGGTGCAATGCAGTTGACGGTGATGGCGCGTGAGCCCAGTTCACGCGCGAGCGCGCGCGTCATGCCGGCCACGCCCGCCTTGGCGGCGGCATAATTCACCTGCCCCGGGTTGCCTGAAGCGCCCACCACGGACGTAATGTTGATGATGCGGCCATAGCGCTGCTTCATCATGGTGCGCATGACAGCGCGGCTCATGCGAAATACCGCTTTGAGGTTGGTGTCCAGCACGGCATCCCACTCATCGTCTTTCATCCGCATCGCCAAGTTGTCGCGGGTGATGCCGGCGTTGTTCACCAGCACTTGCAAACCGCCATGCTCTTTGACAATCGCATCAATCAGGGCTTGCGCGGCTGATGCGTCATTGACATCCAGTGCCCGACCGCTGCAGCCGGGGAAGGCTGCCAGAGCGAGATCGACATTCGCGGCCCCGGCTTCGGTCGTGGCGGTGCCGATGACCTTGAGCCCACGCGTTGCCAGCTCCAGGGCAATGGCAGCACCAATGCCGCGCGAAGCACCCGTCACCAGAGCAACCTGCCCCTCAAATTTGATGTTTGTCATGCGGCACCTGTAAATAGATTTTTCAGCTCGGCCAGGCTCGCTGGGTCTGACAGCGCGATGCCGGTCAACTCCGGATCGATGCGCTTGAACGTGCCGAGCAGCACCTTGCCGGGCCCGCATTCAACCACGGTCGACAGTCCGCGTGCCTTGAGCGCCCGTATGCATTCAACCCAGCGCACCGGCCCGAAGGCCTGGCGGTACAACGCATCGCGCATCCGGTCTGGGTCCAACTCGACTGCAACGTCCATATTGTTAATGAGCGGGATCTGGGTCGGCAAAAACTCGATCGCCTGCAGCCTTTCTCTGAGTCTGATGGCGGCGGGTTTCATCAGGCTGGAATGGAAAGGCGCTGATACCGGCAGTGGCAGCGCGCGCTTGGCGCCCTTGGCCTTTAACACCACGCAGGCTCTGTCAACGGCATCCTTGCTACCGGCAATGACCGTCTGCAATGGGTCATTAAAATTGACGGCTTCCACGACTTCATCGGCCACCCCGGCGAATTCATTGGCAACCTCGGCACAGCCCTCGATGACTTTTGCCGCGTCCAAACCGAGAATGGCCGCCATCGCACCCACGCCCACGGGCACGGCATCCTGCATGGCCTGGGCGCGAAAACGCACCAGAGGAGCTGCCTGCGCCAACGTCAGCACACCGGCCGCCACCAGCGCCGAATATTCACCCAGCGAATGGCCCGCCACAGCGGATGGTGCCGCGCCCGTCTCCGCCATCCAGGCACGGTACGCCGCCACCCCTGCCACCAACATGACCGGCTGGGTATTGGTTGTCAAAGCCAGGTCCTCTTTGGGTCCGTCCTTGATGAGGCGCGCGACGTCCTCGCCCAAGGCCTCAGAGGCTTCTTGGAGCGCCTCCAGCACCACGGGATGATCACCCCATGCATCAAGCATGCCCACGGACTGGGAGCCTTGACCGGGAAATACAAAAGCGAATGCTTGCATGCTGTAATTTTCAATATTTTGGTTAAATGAGGCCATAGCCCTCGTCAATACTGCCTCATATACTACCAATTTAGAAGCACAGCACCCCAGGTAAAGCCGCCGCCAACGCCTTCGAGAAGCAGCAGTTCGCCGGCCTTGACCTTGCCGCTGCGCACCGCCGCGTCTAGCGCCAGCGGAATGGACGCCGCAGAGGTATTGCCGTGCTGGTCGACGGTGACGATGACTTTTTCCATCGGCAGTTTGAGCTTTCGAGCGCTACTTTGCATGATGCGCAGATTGGCCTGGTGCGGAATCAGCCAGTCAATATCAGCCTCGGTCTTGCCGGCCTTGGCCAGCGCGGCGCGAGCGGCCGCATCGAGTACGCCCACCGCTAACTTGAACACGGCCTGGCCATCCATCTGCAGCAAGGCCTGGCCCAGCACGTTGCCGCCCGACACATGGCCCGGCACGCAGAGAATTCCCACGTGCTTGCCGTCGGCATGCAAATCGCTGGCGAGAATGCCGGGCGTGTCAGACGCTTCCAGCACCACGGCGCCAGCCCCATCGCCGAACAGCACGCAGGTGCTTCTGTCGTTGAAATTGAGGATACGCGAAAAAACTTCAGCACCAATCACCAGCGCCCTGCTGGCGGCGCCGGTCTTGATCATCGCGTCGGCAATGCTGAGCGCGTAAATGAAGCCGCTGCAAACCGCCTGCACGTCGAATGCCGGGCAACCATTGGCACCCAGTTTGTCCTGCAAGATACAAGCGGTTGAGGGGAACACCATGTCGGGTGTGGATGTAGCAACGATGATCAGGTCGATATCTTGCGCTTTCACCCCTGCGGCCTGCAGGGCCTGGCGCGCGGCTTCAAGGCCCAAATCACTGCTACAAACCTCAGGTGCCGCGAAATGACGGGCTCGAATTCCGGTGCGCTCAACAATCCAGTCATCCGATGTCTCAATACCTTGCGTTGCAAGTTCTGCCGCCAGATCGGCGTTGCTCAGTCGACGCGGGGGTAGATAACTGCCGGTGCCGGTGATACGTGAATAGAGTTTCATTGATCAGTCAAGTATGACCGCATCGGATGGAATAGATCGCCCGCTGGCGCCCAACAGCGGGGCCGCGTGGGCAATCCGGACCTTGACGCGGTCTAGCAAGTTGTTCCGGGCAGCATCATACGCCCGCGTCAAGGCGTACTGAAATGCCAAGTCGTCGGCGGAGCCATGGCTTTTGAAGACCAGCCCGCGCAGCCCCAGCAGAGCACCACCGTTGTAGCGACGGTGATCCATGCGTTTTTTGAGTGCCGATATGATGGGATAAGCAGCAATTGCAGCCATTTTCGTGAAAACACTGCGGGAAAATTCCATTTTCAGAAAGTCAACAATCATCGTCGCCAGGCCCTCGCTGGCCTTCAAGGCGACGTTACCCACAAAACCATCGCACACCACGATGTCGACAGTTCCCTTGAAAATGTCATTACCTTCTACATTGCCATAGAAATTCAAATCTTCCGCTTTAGCAGCAATTCGAAGCAGTTCGCCTGCTTTTTTTATAACTTCGTTGCCTTTGATCGCTTCCTCGCCAATATTGAGCAAGCCCACACTAGGACTGTCATTGCCGCTCAAGACCGACACCAGGGCGGAGCCCATCATGGCAAATTGCAGCAAATGCTCGGCCGAGCAATCGACATTGGCACCCATGTCGAGCACGGTCGTCGCCTCACCTTTGGCATTGGGAATCTGACCAGCGATAGCCGGGCGATCAATGCCGTCTAGGGTTTTAAGCAAGTAACGCGAGATCGCCATCAAGGCGGCGGTATTGCCGGCCGACACTGCGGCCTGAGCAGTGCCATCCTTGACCTGCTGGATAGCGACCCGCATGGAAGAGTCTTTTTTGCGTCTGAGGGCGACTTCGAGCGGATCATCCATGCCAACGACTTCGCTGGCCGCAATCAGTCTGGCACGCGGATGGGAAAACGCACCCAGACTCTCGGGCCGCCCAACCAACAGCAGTTGGACGTCGCCATGGCGATCAAGGAAATGACGGCAAGCAGGCAGCGTAACGCGTGGACCATGATCGCCCCCCATGCAGTCAACAGCGATAGTGATCATGACAAGCTGGCCCACTCAAGCAAACGAAATCTGTTTATCAGGCGTATCAAAGCGAAGGCCCGAGGCTACACACACTGCAGCCTCGGGCCTTGATTCAGAAAAAAAAGATCAGGCTTCTGATTTGTTCTTGAGAACCTGGCGGCCACGGTAAAAGCCATTGGGGCTGATGTGGTGACGCAGGTGGGTTTCACCCGTGGTGGACTCAACTGCAATACCCGGCACGACCAGGGCATTGTGCGCACGGTGCATGCCGCGCTTGGAGGGGGACTTTTTGTTTTGTTGAACGGCCATGATCGGCTCCTTGGCAGGTGTGTTGCGAAGGCTGCAACAACGTAGGGTTAGTGAAACTCGCGCATTGTTCGGCGCGAAGCCTCAAATTATAGCGTACCTCGCAATTTCAACTGCCTTTGCCGCTATGGAGTTTTGCCAGCACGGCAAAAGGATTGCGTTTTTCAGTGACTGCCGCCTCAAAACCCGAATCGACCGCCGTCAAGGGAAGTACGACCGGACATGCTTCATGACACGGAATCACTGGCAAGGCCATTAATATCTCATCCTCAATCAGCTCAGCGAGGTTGAAGTCACGACTAAGCACTAGGACGTCTTCATCTGCCTCCTCGTCCTGGGCAGCAGCAAGCTCTTCACTACCAACAAAGCGAAAAGACTGGCTAACATCCACAGCAATATCGACCGGACCCAGGCAACGCTGGCAAGTCATGGGCAAATTGGCTTGCACCGTCAAATGCATCCAGACCTGCTCGCCAGACGCCTCATCGGTTCGCAACTCGCCACGGGCTGACCAAGAAATGATCAGATCACCGCCCTGCCCTTTTGTTTCCTCCAGCAAACGCGCGTATTTTGATAGCAAATCATGTCCGGCAATCTCGCTTGAGGCTTGCGCGAATGCTTTGACATCCAGATGGGTTGGGGCTGACTCTTTTTTCATGCCCGCAGTGTAAGAGAATCACGGCATGTCTGAACCTATCCAACGCAAACTCATCCTGGGCTCCACCTCGCCCTACCGCCGTGAACTGCTTGAGCGACTGCGTCTGCCCTTTGAGGTCGCCGCACCCGATGTCGACGAGTCACCACAGCCTGGCGAAGCACCACAACAATTGGCCTGCCGTCTGGCCATGGCCAAGGCCCGGGCCGTGGCAGCGCGGTTTCCGGCCTGCGTCGTGATTGGCTCGGACCAGGTGGCGGAGCTGGACGGCCAGGCCCTTGGCAAGCCCGGCAACCACGCCCGCGCCGTCGCCCAGTTGCAGCAGATGCGAGGCAAGTCGGTGATTTTTCAGACTGCGGTGGCAGTGGTCTGCATCGAGACCGGTTTTGCGCAGATCGATCTGGCCCAGGTGAAAGTCAATTTTCGTCACATCTCAGACGCTGAGATCGAAGCGTATCTGCTTGCCGAGACACCTTACGACTGCGCGGGGAGCGCCAAAAGTGAGGGGCTGGGAATCACTTTGTTAGAGAGCATTGACAACGACGACCCGACGGCTCTGGTCGGCTTGCCGCTGATCCGCACCTGCCGAATGATTCAAGCGGCAGGCATCAAGGTGCTGGGCGTATGATGCGCGCACCGGCACCAGCCAGCCAGGCTGCCTGCGGCAAACTCTACCTGGTGCCTGCACCGCTGGACTTTGGCTGCGCTAGCGAAGTCGACCTGCAAGCGACCATGCCCTGGGGCACGCTGACAGTGGCAGCGCGCCTGCAGCATTGGATTTGTGAAAACGCCAAATCTGCCCGCGCCTACTTGAAGCGCGTGAATGAAGTCACGCCCCTGAGCGTAGCGCTGCAGGCCCTGCACATTCAGGAATTGCCGCGTGAAGTGCACAAGAAAGGCGATCACGGCGGCAACTTTGACGCCCGTTATCTTTTGGCACCCGCGCTGCAAGGGCATGACGTGGGACTTGTTAGCGAAGCCGGCATGCCAGCGGTGGCAGACCCAGGCTCCTCCGTGGTGCGGGCCGCCCATGACCTGGGAATTGAAGTGATGCCTCTCACGGGCCCGGTGTCACTGCTGCTGGCACTGGCCGCAAGCGGGCTCAATGGGCAGAGCTTTGCCTTTGTGGGCTATCTGCCGCAAGACCCGTCGGAGCGGGCACAGCGCGTGCGCGAACTGGAATCAATGGCGCTCAAAACCGGTCAAACCCAGCTCTTCATTGAAACCCCCTACCGCAATACGGCCATGCTGCAAACGCTCTTACAAACACTGCAGCACAACACGCGGTTGGCCGTGTGCAGTGGCCTCACCTTGAGCCGCAGTGTATGCCGCAGCGAAACCGTCAAGAGCTGGCGGCAAAAACCCTCGCCGCTGGACAATTCAACGCCAGCGGTGTTTGCACTGGGGCGCTAATCAAGTGAAGCCGGTTCAGCGTAATGCCGGCAGTGACCGGATCGCCTGTACCGCGCCCTGCCCCATGGCGGCGCCAAACTTCTTGGCCAGCCGTTCTGCAACATTTTCGCGCCGGGTGTAGTCGACGATGTCTTCGACTTGCACGACTTCACGTGCGACATAGTCAAGGTTACCCAATTGGTCAACCAATCCAAGCTCAATCGCTTGCTGGCCGCTCCAAAACAGGCCACTGAAAGTCTCCGGAGTTTCCTTGAGTCGGGTGCCGCGCCCGGCCTTGACCACTTGGATGAACTGCTGGTGAATCTGGTCCAGCATGGCTTGAGCAAAGACACGCTGTGTTTCGGTTTGGGGGCTGAACGGATCCAGAAAACCCTTGTTTTCGCCCGCCGTCATGAGGCGCCGCTCGACCCCCAATTTTTCCATTAGACCGGTGAAGCCAAAACCATCCATCAGAACACCAATGCTGCCGACAATGCTGGCCTTGTCGACAAAGATTTTGTCTGCCGCCACGGCAATGTAATAAGCGGCTGACGCGCAGGTCTCTTCGACCACGGCGTAGACCGGCTTCTTGTGCTTGGCCTTCAGGCGCAGCAACTCATCGTTGATGATGCCAGCCTGGACCGGGCTGCCACCGGGTGAATTAATCAACAGCACCACCGCGTGGGAGCCGGCGTCTTCAAATGCATCCCGCAAGGAAGACACGATCGCATCTGCGCTGGCATCGGCACCCGAGGCAATTTCGCCTTTGATCTCCACGACGGCGGTATGCGGCTTCGAGACGGCACGGGATGCGCCACTTTGACTGAGGGCCAACCACGCCACCACAATGAAGAAGCTCAACCAAGCCAGCCGCATGAAAATACGCCAGCGCCGCGCGGCCCGCTGCTCGGCCAGCGACGCAAATACCAGCTTCTCCAGCGTGGCGCGCTCCCAACCGGGACTGCCGGGTGTTTCACTTTTTATTTCGTTTTTCATAGCATCATGTTCAATATTTACGCGGGCTGAGCCCTGATTTAATTCAAAATCTTCAGCATTAGTCGGAACCGTCGCTTTGGCCGGCATCTCGGGTTTGTTGGGTTCGGTCATTTAAAACTCTCGGGGTTTGAGATTGGGCGCAGTATGCCAGTGCACGACGCCACCAACCTCAGAAATATCAATTTTTATCAAGCCACCCCGGCACGGTCCCATGCGGCAGTGGCCGGTCCGGGGGGAATAAATGGCACCGTGTGTGGCACACATCAACCAGTGACCGGTGCTGTCAAAAAAATGATTCGGCTGGTAATCCATCTCCATGGGCACATGCGAGCATTGATTCAGGTAGGCATAGACCTGGCCGTGGTAACGGATGGCAAAGCCACGCCCAGCTCGGCTGCAATAGACCACATCAAACGGCACGCCGTCGCCACTGTCGATCAAATCAGCCGACGGGCAAAGGGGGATCAGTTGCTCCATGCGCGGGAATCAAAGCAATCAGGCATTGCCCAGCAACCAGTGGTGCAGATCGCCAACTGAATGGGCAATGAAACGCGGCTGCAAGACGGCAAAGGCCTCGGGCTCGTGGGCGCCATAACTCACCGCAACGCTGGCGCAACCGGCGTTGAGTGCCATCTGCAGATCGTGCGTGGTGTCACCAATCATCAGCGTGCGTGCCGGCAAAACATCAAATTCCCGCATCAACTCCTGCAGCATGCGAGGATCGGGTTTGCCCGCCGTTTCATCCGCCGTACGCGATGCATCGAACAAGCCCTTGAGTTCCACCGCCTGCAAGGCATCGTCCAGGCCGCGCCGACTCTTGCCGGTGGCCACCGTCAGCCAGTGCTGGCGCGTTTTCAACTCTGCCAGTAGCGTCAACACACCGTCAAACAAGCTGATATCACTTTGGCGAGCCAGGTAATGGTGGCGGTAACGCGCGCCCAACTGGGGGTATCTCTCCACTGGCACGTCCGGCGCCGCGTGTGCCAAGGCCTCCATCAAGCCCATGCCGATCACGTAGGCCGCGTCCTTGTCGCTCGGCACCGCGCCACCCACGTCACGCACGGCGTTTTGAATGCAACGCGTGATGATGGCAGTTGAGTCAAACAAGGTGCCATCCCAGTCGAAGGCAATCAAATCGAACTGGCGTGCTCTGGATGTCTCAAGATGCAGAAGGTGCGGCATGGTCGGAAAAAATCTCAAGTTCAGTCGGTAAGGGGGCCAGCAGTTCGAGGCGCTCACCGCTGGTGGGATGGTTGAACTGCAAGCGCCAGGCATGCAAAAACATGCGTTTGAGGGCGGGCCTGGGTCCAGACTGCAGCAGCTGCTTGTTCAGACCAAAGTCGCCATATTTGTCGTCACCCGCAATCGGGTGGCCCTCGCTGGCAAGATGAACCCGGATCTGATGTGTGCGCCCGGTCTTGATCGTGACCTCCAGCAAGCTGAAAGCCGTGGACTGACTGGCCCGCACCTTCACCAGAGTGACCGAGGGCATGCCCTCGGGGTCGCTGCGGGGCACCACCTTGACGCGCCGTTCACCCTCGCCAGCACTGCCGTCTTTGGCAGGCAGGAGGTATTTATAGAGCGGTTTGTCCAGCACTTTCTTGTTGGCAGGCCAGTTTCCGGCCACCAAGGCCAGATAGGTCTTGCCGGTTTCACGCTCGCGAAACTGACTTTGCAGCCGGGTCAGGGCGCTGCGCTTCTTGGCAATCAACAAAATGCCGCTGGTGTCGCGGTCAAGCCGGTGCACCAGTTCCAGAAACTTAGCCTCGGGCCTGGCCATGCGCAATTGTTCAATCACGCCGAAGCTCACGCCCGACCCTCCGTGGACGGCCACGCCGGCTGGCTTGTCGATCACCAGCACATGGTCATCTTCAAACAAAATGGGAAAGTCTCGCCTTGGTGCTCCTCGCGCCATGCCTTGCGCCATCGCCTCGGCTTTTTCCGCGACGCGCTCGGAGATTCGCACCGGTGGCAGACGCACGGTATCGCCCGTTGCCACACGCGCATCGGCACAGGCCCGACCTTTGTTCACCCTGACCTCACCACTGCGGATGATGCGATAGACATGGGTTTTGGGCACGCCCTTGAGGTAGCGCATTAGAAAATTGTCCAGACGCTGCCCGGCCGAGTCTTCATCGACGCAGATCGTTGTCACCTGGGGTTTTGGCGGGGCAAGATTGCCCCCTATAATGTGTTTCACTAGCGAAGAGCTGTAAGTGGTTGATTTAACGAGAAGTTAATTCAATATATAGGTGGAGTTTAGTTCACCAGCACCCAGCAGCACCGCCAGAAGGTCGATACCGCCGATTGCCCATGCCCGCAAACCGCAAGCCAGATGCTTGCAGTGGCCTGCAAGACAAACGGTCAAGACGACGCTTTGAAACCCTGATACGGAATACCCCAAGATCACAGACAGTTTTGCCTGTGACCGGAATGAAACGAGATGTTTGTGTTGTTGAGCCTGATTCACCGCTGCCTGGGGCGCGTTTGCGCGCCATGGATTGGCATGAATTGGCCATCGGCGCCCACACAATGGACGAATGACGCTGTTTATTTAATAGCAAATTCGCAACCCAGGCAACCCGTTCCCCTCCACGCGCCTACACCCGGATTTTTTGCTTAAATCCTGGTTCTCCGGCTTTTTCCTCCTCAATTCAAAGCGTCAGTTCCGGTATCAATGGCTCGTCAAGAGCTTATTTGTTATTTGAATTGAAGGAATGCTCCCCATGAAACGGATGCTGATTAACGCCACGCAGGCTGAAGAACGCCGCCTGGCCATTGTCGATGGACAAAAACTCCTCGACTACGAGATTGAAATCGAAGGCTGCGAACAGCGCAAGGGCAACATCTACAAGGCCATCGTCACCCGCGTCGAACCCTCCCTCGAAGCCTGTTTTGTCGATTACGGTGAAGACCGCCACGGCTTTCTGCCGTTCAAGGAAATTTCCCGCCAGTATTTTCAACAAGGCGTGGCCGTCGGCCAGGCCCGCATTCAGGATGCCATCCGTGAAGGCCAGGAACTGCTGGTGCAAGTGGAAAAGGAAGAACGCGGCAACAAAGGCGCGGCCCTGACCACTTTTGTGTCGCTGGCCGGGCGCTATGTCGTGCTGATGCCCAACAACCCACGCGGTGGCGGTGTGTCGCGCCGCATTGAAGGCGAAGACCGGGCCGACCTGAAAGAAGCTCTCGATCAGCTTGAATACCCCAACGGGATGAGCATCATTGCCCGCACCGCTGGCATTGGCCGCAGTGCACCCGAACTGCAATGGGACCTGAACTACCTGCTCAAACTATGGGCCGCCATTGACGGCGCATCCAAGGGTGCCAAGGGTGCCTTCCTGATTTACCAGGAATCATCGCTGGTGATCCGCGCCATCCGCGATTACTTTAACAATGACATCGGCGACATCCTGATCGACACCGACGACGTGTTTGACCAGGCCCAGCAATTCATGGCCCACGTCATGCCCGAGCACGCCGACCGCGTCAAGCGCTACCGCGATGATGCGCCGCTGTTCAGCCGTTTCCAGATCGAGCACCAGATCGAATCGGCCTATGCCCGCACCGTGCAATTGCCCAGCGGCGGCGCAATTGTGATTGACCACACCGAAGCGCTGGTGTCAGTGGACGTGAACTCTGCCCGCGCCATCAAGGGCAGTGACATCGAAGAAACGGCTACCCGCACCAACCTGGAAGCCGCCGAAGAGGTGGCGCGCCAGATGCGCCTGCGCGACCTGGGCGGCCTGATCGTGATCGACTTTATCGACATGGAAGAAAGCCGCAACCGCCGCGACGTCGAAACCCGCCTGCGTGACTCCTTGCGGCAAGACCGTGCCCGCGTGCAGTTTGCCACTATCAGCAAATTTGGCCTGATGGAAATGAGCCGCCAGCGCTTGCGTCCCGCCTTGTCAGAAGGTGCCTCCATTCCCTGCCCGCGTTGCGGCGGCTCCGGCCATATCCGTGACACGGAATCGAGTGCTTTGCAGATTCTGCGCATCATTCAGGAAGAGTCGCTCAAAGACAACACGGCTTCGGTGCTGTGCCAGGTTCCGGTTGACGTTGCCTCCTTTTTACTCAATGAAAAGCGGGCCGAAATTGCAAAGATCGAAGTCAAGCAGCGCATCAATGTGCTGATGGTGCCCAACAAAAACCTGGAAACCCCCAACTACAAGCTTGAGCGGCTCAAGCATGATGACCCGCGCCTGGACAACATCGAATCGAGCTACAAGATGGCCGATCAGATGGAAGACGCCACGGCAGTGACGCGCCGTTCACAGGAACCCACCAACAAGCAGACACCGATCATCAAGGGCGTATTGCCCGATGCACCGGCACCTGCGGCCATTCCAAAACCCGAGCCCATCAAGCCCGTCATAGCCGCGCACACGGCACCCCGGCACGTGCCAGCAGCCCCGGTGGCGCCCGTGGAGAGTGGTTTCTTTGCCTGGCTCAAGCGACTTTTCGCGCCTGAAGCCGCACCCGCATCCCAAGCGCAGCCCAAGGTGGACGCAGGGCAAGCCACCAAGCTAGAGGAACGCCCAAGCCGTGAGGGCGCCCGTCGCGGTGAACCCCGTGGCGAAGGTCGCGATGAAGGTCGTGGCGGCCGCGGTGGCCGCGGTGGTCGTGGCGAAGGTCGGACTGACGGTCGCGGCGCCAAAGGTGGCCGCGGCGAGCGCCCAGCCTCCGGCCTGCGTGAGCGCTTCGACGGCGAAGGCCGCCCTGGCGCGATCGATGCCGGCGCTGCGCCAATGCAGGCGCCGCTCAACCGGCCTTCACAGGATGCCCCCGGAGCAGAACCCGGCCAAGAACGCCCACCGCGCAATTCCGAGCGTGGCGGCCGCGGTGGCCGCGGTGGCCGCAACCGCGGCGAGCGAGTAGAGGGTGCAGAGGCAGCCAGCCCGGTTGATCGCGATGAACTTCGGCCCGACCTGCGCAATGAGCGTCGGCCCGAACGCAGCCGCCGTCCCGACGCCAACCCCGCCAATGCACCCACTGACGCGGTCAATCAGGACGGCAACCGCGCCGATTTCGTCGCCCCGTCGCAAGAGAAGGCTGTAGACCATGAGGCGGCTTTTCTCGCCGATCAAGCCGCCGAGCGCGCCGAAGGTTCTGCAGCGCGTGAAAAGCGCACGCGCGACCGTTATGGCCGTGATCGCGCCCCTCGCGCTGAGCGCCCCGAGCAAGGCGAGCGTCAAGACCAGGCGATGCGTGAAAACCAGGCCGAGCCCGAGGCTCTAGCCGAGGAGCCCCGCAAGTCCTACTTCACAGCCAGCGCCGAGGCTCCCGTCTCCGCCACGGCGCCAATCGCGGCTGCCGCCGTGCCGGCCGCAGTCGCTGTCGCGGTGGTATCTGCTGCGGCGAAGCCCGTCGCAATGCCCGTGGTCGCTGCGCCTCCCGTGTCAGCACCAGCTGCACCGGATTCGGCACCAACAGCCATGCCCGCGCTGGAGCAGTTTGAACTGCCATTGGGCGAGTTGGTCCAGGTCGCACAGAGTTCTGGCCTGAACTGGGTCAACTCGAATCCCGAAAGGATTGCAGCGGTGCAGGCGGCCATCGCGGCCGAACCCAAGCCCATTCACGTGCCCCGTGAACGCCCAGCCGTAGTGAAAATCGGTGGTGAACCGCTTGTCCTCGTGGAAACCAAACGCGACCTGCGCAACATGACCTTGCCTTTTGAGGAAAAAGAGCCGCAGTAAGGCCATCCACTGCCCTAAGGGGCAGCCACAAAAAAGGGCACTTTGAGTGCCCTTTTTTATACCTACGCCCGCTTAAAAAATATCGACCCCGCCCACCTTGGGTGCATCGCCGAAAAAGCCCCGACGCACCAGGCCAAGGTGACTGCATACTTTGTTGCGACCGCTTCGCTGCGCAAAATCAACGGCAAGTTCGGTTTTCTCCAGCGCACTGCTGGGTGAATCATCGGCCAGCACACTGGTAAAGCCGCAACTCACGGTCACACGGCCGACTTGCGGGAAATTAAACTTTTCAACATTGGTGCGAAAGCGCTCAAAGGCGGCCAGCACCAGGGCCTCATCGGGACAATGCATCAATACGCCAAAATGCTCGCCACCAAAGCGGTAAATGCGGTCGTAGGTGCGAAAGGTGTTGTTCATCACGCGCGCCACCAGAAGCAGCACTTCTTCGGCAATCAGATGACCGTGCTTCTCCCTGATCAGCGCAAAATTGTCAACTATGGCAGAGCCAAGCCAGTAATTTGCCGGCACACGGTGTCGGCGCTCCTGATTGAGTGCTGGCGACGCAGCGGCCGTGCGCGCGGCACCGGCGAGACCATCGAGTTCTTCGAGCACCGCACTGTAAAACGCATCATCGAGCGATTTTCTATTGAGCAAGCCGGTCAGGGCGTCGCGGTCGCTGTATTCCAGCAAGGAATACATGTTGCGGTAAATACGCCGCAATTGTTCGACCATCAGCAGATGCTCAGCGGTCAGGATCGCATCCGAGTGAATCTCGATGACCCCGGCGTCATCCTTGCGTGAGTCAGAAAACAAGGGAAGCATATAAATGCGCGGTCCGTCGGCCCCGGCCCAGGCGATTTCGATCATCTCTCGCCCAAGCAGGCACTTCAAGCGATCAGACGCATCGTCAAGCCGCGCCAGGGTCAGGAAGTCAACCCGCAGCGGATCAATGACTTTGCCGCCGCCCTTGGCGTCGAGCCGCGCCACTTCCAGCCAGCGCTGCTCACCCTCCTCACTCATGACCCGCGCAATGACGATGCGCTGAATCGGCAGCAAATCAATCAAAGCCTTGGACAACGTCAGTTCGAGCAAATCCCGATCGCGGTAATCGGTCAATTTCAAAATGTGTTCAATTAAGGTGCTCATAGAATTTGGATAGTAGTCCCAAAATTAAAGTCAGTCACGTGCTGCTGCTCACCTGGGCCGCATTTTTCCAGGCTTGCGTGGCCACCACAACATCCCCGCGCTGATCCGCCAACTCCGCCAGCGCGACCCAGGCATTCTTTTCCAGGCCACTGTCCTTCAATCTGGGCAATGACTGCTGCAGCAACTGCTGGGCTTTACCCCACAGCTGTAGCCGCATGCAGGTCATGCCAGCGAGATACTGCAAACTTGCGTCGGCTGGATGGGCCATTTGGGCACGCTCGATGCGCGTCAACCAGGCGGCTTCTGGCGCACCCGAGGCGAGAGAAAAGCTGCTTTCCAGGGCGCTGATGAGACTGATGCGCTGCGCGTCCGTCAAAGCGCCAGGCTGTGCCAACATGCGCTCCCAAACCGGCAACAGCCAACTGCGGGCCAGTTCGATATCGCCGCCCACCTTCAGCATGCGGCGGCTCGATTCAATGGCCACCTCGGGCATCAGACGTTCGGCTTCTTCAAGCTTACGCCACACGGTCTGCAATTGATCCGGGTCATAGGCCGTGAACACCAGGTCAAGCGCCAGGCTGCGCAAGATACCGGGTGCAGTAACAGCAGAAAATGCACGGTGTTTAGCCAGCAAGCGGGCAGTCTCCAACGCCAGCTGGGTCTGGTGCGCCATACGTGCGGCCTGCAAGCGCAAACGCAGGGCCAGGGTGCGTCTGGAGGCGCCTTGCGGCAAATCGTTCAACCATTGCAACGCGCCTTGGGCATCGTGGTCTTCCAACGCCCAGCGCGCTGCCCGTAATTGAACGCCTTCCCGTGTTTCCTGCGCATCGCGTCTGGACGCCTGTTCCAGCGACTGACGCAAATGATCCTCGCGCGCCACTTTGTCCTGCAACGACTGGGCGCTCTCGGCGGCGAGTAAATGCGACAGCGCGCGCAGGCGCCCTGCGTAGGCCAGTGTTTCGCCGCTGCGGGCCATGGCACTCTCACGCGCCAGCACCACCTCGGCGGCCTTTCGGGCGCGTATAAAACGTCCCGCCATCATGTGTGACAGTGCGTCCAGCAGAGCGACGTGCATGGCACGCTCCTGGTGCTGGATACGCCAACTGCGCGCATGGCCGGGCATGGCGAACAGGGCAGCCAATGCACGCAAGGCCACATGCAAGACCAAGAAGAACAGGGCCAACAGCAGCACAACCAGATTGAGCGACAAATCAAGCCGGTAAGGAGGCCAGAACACCGTGATAGTGCCCTGGTTATTGCCCGCAAACAGCGCTGCGGCCACCGCGACGCCGAACAATCCCAAAAACCACAAGGCGGCCCGCATCGTGCTGTCTACCTTGCGGCCGCCGCGGTAGCCAAAGCGGCGAGCGTCTCGTCTACCTGAGGCAATTGCAGCGTCTTCATCTGGCTCTGCACCTGCTGCAGCAACGCTATGGCCGTCTGCGTCTTGCGTGAAGTCGGGTTGAAGTATCTTTGGAGTGTCAGCTTGGCGGTGTTCAGATCGGTCTGCGCTGAATCAATCTGCCGCGCCAGCAGACCGAGGCGGGCGTTGAGCAATTTGAGTTTAAAGTTTTCCCGCAGAAAAAAAGATTGCTCCGGTGACAGCAGCGCCGCCTCGGGCTGCTCTACCCGGCTGAGCCGCACCAGGCTGAGGGCCTCGGCCAGCACCACCTGCCAACTGCGCTGCCACCACGTCGGCAGCGTCTCAAGACTCTGGCGCTTGATCGAGCCTGTGGCCGAGGCCGTTGCCACCGCATTGGCCAACACCAGGTCATCGGCCAGCTGCACCAGCTCATCGAGCTTCATCAACAGCCCGGGCGTGTCACCCACCACCGCCGACTTGATGCGTTCGATGTCGCGCCGGATTGCACGCTGCAAGGAGGTGAGGCGCGGCTGCGCCGCTCTGGAAACTCGCTGATCGGCGGTTCTCAAAGCCGCCAGCAAGGGCTCGACACTGCCGGTAAGCTGGGCTTGCTGCTGGGCCAGGCGAATCGTCGATTCAATGTCGACCACCAAATTTTCATCGCGCGAGCGAGACAGGCTTTGCATCAATTCTTCCAGCTGCGAGCGCTGCAGTGTGATCTCGCTCAAACGGGCGTCAAACACAGCCACCCTGGCCGCCGACTCGCGCGCCAGCTCCAGCGCCATTTTGGCCGCGGAGCGCGCTTCCAGCGACTGGGCGCCGGTATCGGCACTCTGGCGGGCCAGTTGCTCCTGCATGGATGACAGTTTTTGCCATAACAAAGCACTGAACACCAAGGCCAGCAGCGCCGTTGCCGCAATCGCCAGCGTCAGCCTTGGCTGCCAACGCGATGGCGCCACCGGCTCGGACGCATTGGCTTGCGCCGAGGCTGCGTCAGCGCCGCTCGTGGGCAGCTCCGCCGCGCCAGGAGCAGGCAGGTCGGGGTTGGCGTTCACATCAGAGTTCATCGGCTGGATTCTAAAGTGTTGGCAACAGCGTCAAAACGAATCTGGCAAGCCAAGCGTGAGCGCAGTTCAAAAAGCCGTCTGCTGCATCCGCTTGAGGCAGGCCACCAACTCAGGCAGCGTCGGGCGCGACTCCTGCACCAGGCCAAAACCGGCCTGCTGCGCTGCGGCGGCGATGCGCGGGTGCGTTGCCAGGGCCCGTGCACCCGCCCAAACTTGGTCCGGCAGGCAGGCGCGCAGGTTGCTGACGGCTTCGGTGCTGCTGAACAGCCAGACCGAGCCATCGGTCGCGCCCTGTAACGCCAACGTGCGCTGCGCACTGCCCCAGGCAGGGGCGCTACGCTGGTAGGCCATGACAAATTCTGCCTGGCCGCCGACTTGCCTGACCTGATTGGCGAACCACTCGCGCCCGGAACCTTGATCGGTATGCGCTTTGGCGCGAGCAGCGCCTAGAGAATCACCGCCACGCACAATCAGCACCCGCGCCCCCGGCTGCACTTGCGGGCCCACCACCTGCCACAAGGCTTCAGAGTCAAATTGACCGGCATCGAGCGGCGGCGCATCAATCTGCTCGGGCGCAATGCCCTGGCGCAACAAGGCGCGGGTGGTGCCGGGGCCGGTTGCCCATGCTCTTATTTTAGTAGCTTCTTGCGCAATGATTACGTGGGCTAGAGCCGGATTTGATCTAAAAAAATAGTCAACCGCGTTGGCGCTGACAAACATGAGGCCGACGTAGTCATCAAGCTGTTGCCAAGCTTGACGCAGATCGGCCGGATCATCCACCGGCCTCACCTCGATCAAGGGCAGGGCGAGCGCTGGCAACCCCTGTTCTGACAAGTCATGGACCCAGCGCAGCGCCTCACGCTCGGGCCGGGTCACGATGACCCGCATTCAGGCTTGGCCCGGTGCGGCGTCTGCCACCAATACAGTACCGCCATGGGCCAGCACGCCCGCGCGCAGTTCAGCCGCAACGCGCTCGCCCAGCGCGGTGGCACTGGCGAGATCGCTCACCGCCGCGCTGGCGCGCACCTGCACCAAGGCCAGCTTGCCATCGGGGTCGCCCCAGGCTGCATCAATCGTCAAGGTGTCGCCGGCCAGGGTCGCATAAGCAGCCAGCGGCATGGAGCAGCTCCCGCCCATGCAACGGCTCACCGCGCGCTCGGCCGAGACCGCCAGCCAGCTGGTGTGATGCGCCAGGGGCGCCAAGGCATCGATCACATCCTGGCGCTCGCTGCGCACCTCAATGCCCAGCGCGCCCTGCCCGGCTGCGGGCAACATCTCGCTGGGCTCGAACGTGGCGCGAATGCGCTCACCCAGGCCAAGCCGCTTCAAGCCGGCTGCTGCCAACACAATGGCCGCGTACAAACCCTCATCGAGCTTGCGCAAGCGGGTGTCCAGGTTGCCGCGCAAGGGCTCAATCTTGAGGTCTGGACGCAAGGCGCGCAGCAGGGCCATGCGGCGCAAGCTCGAGGTGCCCACCACCGCACCTTGCGGGAGACTGGCCAGATCGGCGTAATGATTCGACACAAACGCGTCGCGCGGGTCTTCGCGCTCCATCACGCAGGCCAGCGCAAAGCCCTCGGGCAGCTCCATCGGCACGTCTTTAAGCGAATGCACCGCCAGGTCGGCCTGACCGGCTTGCAACGCGACTTCGAGTTCTTTGACAAACAGACCCTTGCCGCCGACCTTGCTCAAAGCGCGGTCCAGAATCTGGTCGCCCAGGGTCGTCATGCCCAGCAGACTGACCTGGTGGCCGCGCTGGGTGAGCAGCGCCTGGACATGTTCTGCCTGCCACATGGCAAGGCGGCTTTCGCGAGTGGCTATGGTTAAAGTGCTCATGGAGATAGGTTGGCAGGACGTAACCTGGCTGTAATCATTTAGGTGCGCAGGATGCTAGCATGAGAGCCACTGTCCTCCTGCGACCGTTCGCTTGCTCAAGAACCGCCATGATCAAACCCAAAAAATCAACATCCAACCAACGCACCCAAGACAACGAACAGCCATTGGTCGATGACATCCGACTGTTGGGCCGGATTCTGGGCGACGTCATCCGGGAGCAAGAGGGCACTGCCGCCTTCGAGCTGATCGAGCAAGTTCGCCAACTGTCGGTGGCGTTTAGGCGCGACACCGACCATGAAGCCAACAAGGCATTGAAGAAGCTGCTCAAGGGACTGAGCGGCGACCAGACCGTGAGCGTGACGCGGGCCTTCACCTATTTCAGCCACCTTGCCAACCTGGCCGAAGACCGGCACCACATCCGCCGCCGGGCGGTCCATGAACGCAGTGGCAGTGCCCAGGAGGGCAGCATTGAAGTCGCGCTGGCGCGCCTGAAGTCGGCGGGTATCGGCGCTGACGCCATTGCCGCATCATTGGCCCAAAGCTTTGTGTCCCCGGTGCTGACCGCGCACCCGACCGAAGTACAGCGCAAGAGCATTTTGGACGCAGAGCGTGCCATCGCCCAACTGCTGACCGTGCGTGACGATATCAAAGTCAACGCCTCTGCCTTGAACATCAAGAATGACGCGTTGACGCCGCGGGAACTGCTGGCCAACGAAGAGCAGATGAAGGCCCGCGTGTTGCAACTCTGGCAAACCCGCCTGCTGCGCTCGAGCAAACTCACTGTGGCCGACGAGGTGGAAAACGCCTTGAGCTACTACGAAAGCACATTTTTGCGGGAAATTCCCAAGCTGTACGCACAATTAGAGGGCGCGCTGGGCCAGCACCCGGTGCACAGTTTCCTGCGCATGGGGCAATGGATTGGCGGCGACCGCGACGGCAACCCCAATGTCAACGCGCAGACCTTGAGTCATGCCCTGCGCCGCCAGGGCGACGTCGTGCTGCGCCATTACCTGACCGAGGTGCACCACCTCGGCGCCGAACTGTCCTTGTCGGCGCTGCTCGTGGACTTTGCCCCCGCGATGCAGGCGCTGGCCGACAAGTCACCCGACCACAACCCGCACCGCAAGGACGAGCCCTACCGGCGCGCGCTGATTGGCGTCTACGCCCGACTCGCCGCCACCCTCAAAGACTTGACCGGCGGCGAGGCCTCACGCCACGCCGTGGCACCGCAAAACGCCTACCCCGACGCGCAAGCGTTTCTGGCTGACCTGCGCATCATCGAAGCCTCGCTGCTGGCGCACCACGGCGAGGCCTTGGCGGCGCAGCGCCTGCATCCGCTGATTCGCGCGGTCGAGGTATTTGGCTTTCATCTGGCGAGCGTCGATTTGCGCCAAAGCTCGGACCAGCATGAAGCCGTGGTGGCCGAGCTCTTGTCGGTGGCGCGGCTGCAGGCCGATTACCCCCAACTCGATGAAATGGCCAAGCGCACGCTGCTGCTGGGTCTGCTGAACGACGCGCGGCCCTTGCGCGTGATGGGTGCCAGCTATTCGACCCTGGCGCAGAGCGAACTCGCTATTTTCGAGACTGCCAAAGTCATGCGCGCGCTGTTTGGTGCGCAGGCGATTCGCCACTACATCATCAGCCATACCGAGACCGTGAGCGACCTGCTCGAAGTGCTGCTGCTGCAAAAAGAGGTCGGCTTAATGCAGGGCACGCTCGATGACCACGCCCACTGCGAACTGATCGTGGTGCCGTTGTTTGAAACGATTGAAGACCTGCGCAACGCCGCGCCCATCATGCGCGCGTATTACGCCCTGCCCGGCATCCACGCGCTGGTCAGCCGCGGGCAAACCGACCAGTACCACGAGCAGGACATCATGCTGGGCTACTCTGACAGCAACAAGGACGGCGGCATTTTCACCAGCAACTGGGAACTCTACCGGGCCGAGATCGCGCTGGTCGAGGTGTTTGACGCAATCGCGGCCGACCACAACAGCGTCAGCCACGGCGCATCGGCCACAGCAATGCGCGCGATCCAATTGCGCCTGTTCCATGGCCGCGGCGGCACCGTGGGGCGCGGGGGGGCCCCGAGCTACCAGGCCATTTTGGCGCAACCACCCGGCACGGTGCGCGGTCAGATCCGGCTGACGGAACAGGGCGAAGTCATTGGCTCCAAGTACGCCAACCCCGAGATCGGCCGACGCAACCTGGAAACCCTGGTCGCTGCCACCCTGGAGGCCACGCTGCTCCAGCCCACCAAGCCGGCCACCCCGCCCTTCCTGCAAGCCGCAGCCGAGCTCTCGCTCAGCAGCATGGCCGCCTACCGCCAACTGGTCTATGAAACTCCCGGCTTCACCGACTACTTTTTCAACGCCACGCCCATTCGCGAAATTGCCGAACTCAACATCGGCTCGCGCCCCGCTTCGCGCAAACCGTCGCAAAAAATAGAAGACCTGCGCGCCATTCCCTGGGGCTTCAGCTGGGGCCAATGCCGCCTGACGCTGCCGGGCTGGTACGGCTTTGGCGCAGCAGTTGAACAGTTTCTGGCCCGGGGCGTGTACCAAGACCAACTGGCGCTGCTGCAAAAAATGCACCGGCAGTGGCCCTTCTTTGAAACGCTGCTCTCGAACATGGACATGGTGATGGCCAAAAGTGACCTGGCGCTGGCCTCGCGCTACGCCGAACTGGTGACCGACGCCCGCCTGCGCAAGAAGATTTTTGCCTCGATTGAAGCCGAGTGGCACCGCACCGCCAACGCCCTGACTCTGATCACCGGCGAGCCGCATCGCCTGGCGCACAACACCGCCCTGCAGCGCTCCATACGCCATCGCTTTCCCTACATCGACCCCTTGCACCACCTGCAAGTCGAATTGATACGCCGCTACCGCGCCGGTCAGACCGATGAGCGCGTGCAGCGCGGCATTCACATCTCGATCAACGGCATTGCCGCGGGGCTGCGAAACACCGGCTGATACAGGATTTACTCAGGTGGTATCGGAGGTACCGCGTCACGACCTCCTGGCGCTCAGTGGATGGGGGGAGCATGCAGGCGCTGCAGCAGGTCCAGGGTCGGATTGCCGTTCGCCGACAGGCCCAGGCTCTGTCGTATAGGCGAAGGCCGCGCCCCGTGGGCGGGCCCATCATCCTGGATTCCATTTTCGTTGTTCGCTGGAACCAGCGGACGTGCGACGCGCTCCCCCTTAAAGCGACATCGAAGACCGACTCGCCATGGCCGCTCGCCAGCGTTGCAGGTGCGGGTGCTCGTCGCTGGGCTTGATCTTCACAATGCGTGCGAAGTCAACGGCCACCACGGCCGTGATGTCGGCAACGCTGAAACGATCGGTGGCCACAAAATCGCGGCCAGCCAGACGCTCGTTCAGCGTGACGAAAAACTGCTGCAGCCTTCTCAAGCCACGCTGCGCGAGTTCGTGAATCTGCGGGTAGTCCATCGGCCCGGGCAAGGCCCGGTTGGACATGGCCGGCGCGCTGTTGCGCAGTGCTTCGGCGACGGCCATCAGCCCTTCGAATTCGACGCGCCAGTTCCAGCTGGCAATTTCCGCCTTTTCGTTCGGGGTTCTCCCCAGTAGCGGTGGCTCCGGGTAGCGGGCCTCCAGGTAGGCCGTGATCGCCGCGTTGTCGGTCAGCACCACCCCCTCGTCCGTGCACAGTGCTGGCACGGTGCACAGCGGATTTATTTTTCGATAGGCGTCGCCCAGTTGCTGGGAATTCTTCAGGTCCACCTGGACGGTCTCATGGGCAACCCCCTTCTCGGCGAGCAAAATGCGTGCGCGGCGTGGGCTGGGAGCGGTGCTGCAGTCGTATAAGGTGATCATGAATGAATCTCGCTGAGTAATGGATCCGGCTAAGTCAACGGGGGGAGCACGCCTCAGAGCGGCGCGGCCAACTTGTCCTGGGTCTTGGTGTCGAAGTCGCCCGCCTCATGACGCTCGTGCAGTTGACTGGCCGGCTCACCCCAGGCGCGGTTGACCATGCGACCGCGCCGGACGGCCGGACGTTGGGCAATCTGGTTGGTCCAGCGCAACACGTGGGTATAGGCCTGAACTTGCAGAAATTCCCCCGCCTCGTACAACTGACCCTTGACCAGCGTGCCGTACCATGGCCAGACCGCCATGTCGGCAATGGTGTACTCATCCCCTGCCAAATAGGGGCTGTCCGCGAGGCGCTGATCTAGCACGTCAAGCTGGCGCTTGACCTCCATCGCGTACCGATTGATCGCATATTCGATCTTGGTCGGCGCGTAAGCGTAAAAATGACCGAACCCTCCGCCAAGAAAAGGGGCACTGCCCATTTGCCAGAACAGCCACGACAGGCATTCGGCGCGCTGGGCCCCGTCTGCGGGAAGAAAGGCAGAGAATTTCTCGGCCAGATACAGCAGGATCGCACCGGACTCAAACACCCTGATCGGGGCTGCTGCGCTGCGGTCCACCAACACCGGGATCTTGGAGTTGGGATTGGCGGCGACGAAGCCGCTTCCAAACTGGTCCCCGTCGTCGATGCGGATCAACCACGCGTCGTACTCTGCGCCCAGGTGCCCCGCCGCCAGCAACTCTTCCAGCATCACCGTGACCTTCACACCGTTCGGCGTGCCCAGCGAATAAAGCTGTAGCGGATGGCGACCCACGGGCAGTTCCTTGTCATGGGTGGGGCCCGCCGTCGGACGATTGATGCTGGCAAAGCGGCCGCCACTTTCCTTGCTGGCGGTCCAGATTTTGGGTGGGGTGTAAGTGCTTGAATTGTCCATTGAGACCGCCGTTGGTTGTGATGGGCTTCGGTTTGGCGAGGTATGCAGGTGAAATAGTACGCGCATCGCCGTCAAATCAACATTTTGCGACAACTTGCTTGACTACGACTGGGGCCCGCGCGTAGCCGGTAGTATCGGGGCCATGAGCACCTTCATGAAAACCATTTTGTTCACCGACACCGATGGCCGCGCGAAGTTTCGTGAAGAATCGGTGCCCCTCAGCCAGGGAACCCCGCAGTCCATGCTGTCGGAAGTGTTCGCCTCTAGCGGCTACCAGTTGCGTACCAGCCCGGTCGGTTTTCGCAGTCAGTTCCATTGCACTGAGGCGCCGCAGTGGTGTTTCATTCTGCAGGGGCACATGGAGATTGGCTTGCAGGGCGGCGTGACCCGGGTCTTCAAGCCGGGGGAACACTTTTACTCGGCGGATTTGTTACCAGAGGGCGCCACCTTCAATCCAGCGCTGCATGGGCATTGCAGCCGCCAAATGGGCAGTGACCCCTTGATTACGCTGTTTGTGAGGGATTAAAGAAGGCAGCTGGCGACCGCTACCGGCGCCGGCAGAAAAATTTGCGGATGCCGCAAATCACACCATCGACCGAATCTGGGGCAATTGGCCAAAAATTTATGGTGAATAGGCCGATAGCCTCCGTGAAATACAGGCATTAAGCTATAAATATGGTAGCAATATGGCATCACCCAAGCGCCCAAGCGCCCAAGCGCCCAAGGCCAGCGTGCAGGCCCTTTGGCGGGCACCGGTTCACGGGGCAATTTGTGCTCAGTGCTTGAATCGCTTGTCGCAGCCGGTCACATGGTTGTTGCTGCCGGACATGCACTGGCAGAACGACTTCTTGTTACCCGATGCCCCTTGGCAGTCCGACAGGCTGTATTTGCCCTTGGCTTCGCGGATCTTGGGGCGGCGCAGTTGAGCGGCACCTGCTTGCCAGCCAACGCAGCAATCCTGTTCGCGACCCAAACGAAGCACTCAACTCAACCCACCTCAATTCGACATCACATCACGCACCGCAGCCAGTTGCCGGCGCGACACCAGCAGCAAGTCGTCAATGCCGGTGAGCCGCACCGCCCAGCCCTCACCCTCTTGCGGGTCATGGTGCTTCTCCAGCGCACGCACAGCACGCCGCGCAATCAAGGCGTTGCGATGGATGCGCAGGAATCGGTCCTTGTACTTGTCTTCGAG
>VMTC01000030.1 GCA_013791765.1 Rhodoferax sp. | reverse complement strand
TGTCGGCCAGCGCCACCACCACGCCGCTCAAGTGGCGCGGCAGGTCGTCACCGGCAAAACGCGGCTTGTAATGGTCTTCAATGGCGCAGGCAATGTCTTCGCCCAGGCCGTCATGGCGCGCGTAATAGCCACCCATGATGCCCTGCAGCTCAGGGAACTCTCCCACCATGTCGGTCAGCAAATCGGTCTTGGCAAGCCGCGCCGCAGTGTCTGCGGCAACCGTCACATCCGAATCGCCTAACTGGCGGCTGATCGCGCCAGCAATGGCGCACACGCGCTTAGCTCGCTCGCCTTGCGTGCCGAGCTTGTTGTGATAAACCACCTGCTCCAGAGCGGCCACGCGCGACGCCAGCGTCTTCTTGCGGTCCTGATCAAAAAAGAACTTGGCGTCGGCCAGGCGCGGGCGCACCACGCGCTCGTTGCCACCAATGACAAAGCTGGCGTCCGCCGGGCTGATGTTGCTGACCACCAGAAACTGGTGCGTCAGCTTGCCAGCCGCATCAAGCAGCGGAAAGTACTTCTGGTTCGCCTTCATGGTGAGGATCAGGCACTCTTGAGGCACCTCCAGAAACTGCGGCTCAAACTGGCACACCAGTACATTGGGGCGTTCCACCAGCGCTGTCACCTCGTCCAGCAGTGCCTCGTCCTCGATCGGGTGCAAGGCAGCGTGGGTGCCGCGCGGGTCGCTGCGACCCAGGGCGGCGGCGGCGCCTGCCAACTGCTGCACGATGTTCTCGCGGCGTTCTGCAAAGCTGGCGATCACGGCGCCGTCTTGCGCCAGAGTGGCGGCGTAGTCGTCAGCATGCGCAAGCAGCACCGGCGAGACCTTGGCCTCAAAGCGGTGGCCCTGCGTGCGGTTGCCAGCGTTCAGCCCCAGCACCTTGACCGGCACCACGGTGCTGCCGTGCAGCGCCACCAGTCCATGCGCCGGACGCACAAAATTGACGCTGCTCCAGCCAGGCAGCTCGCAATCGCTCTCCAGCTGGTAGCTCATCAGCTTCGGGATCGGCAGCCTGGCAATGGCTTGTTCCAGCGCCTTTTGCAAGCCGGTGTCGAGCGTGGCGCCAGTGACCAGGCTGTCATAAAACAGCGCCTGCGCCTTGCCGTCCGGGGCTTGGCGCAGCGCGGCCACCGCCGCCACTGGGTCGCTCACATCAGCGCCGAGCGCCTGCAGTTTCTTGAGCAGCGCGGGCGTGGCCTGGCCGGTGGCGTCCAGCGCAACGCTGACCGGCATGAGCTTTTGCGGCACAGCCTGGTCGGC
>VMTC01000132.1 GCA_013791765.1 Rhodoferax sp. | reverse complement strand
TTTGATGGTGTGTATTCGTATTTTGGTCACTCGGCACTGATCGGCTTTGACGGCAGAACCTTGGGTGAGTGCGGCGAGGAAGAGATGGGTATCCAGTATGCGGCCTTATCCAAGAGCCTGATCCGCGATTACCGACGCAATGGTCAGTCGGAAAACCATCTCTTCAAGCTGCTGCACCGCGGCTATACCGGCGTCATCAACTCAGGCGAGGGTGACAAGGGTGTGGCTGCCTGTCCGTTTGAGTTTTACAACCAGTGGATTGGCAACCCTGAGGCGGCGCGTGCACAGGTGGAATCGTTTACCCGCACCACGATAGGAACTGACGAGGCGCCCATTGATGGACTTCCCAACCAGAGTAGTTAGAGGGCCCTGGGCCTGTGTATTTTGACGCTCGGGCAAGGTGGTCCTTGTCGGTTTGCTACTGCCTGGCCTCTGGCTCGGTTAAGGTCGGCCCATGGATTTTGAAAACTACAAGCGCATTGATGCATGACCTGGCACGCCGCACTTTCTCTTGACTACCGTCTGGAAGCTGAACGCAGCGTGGTACGGCACGTTCATGAAGGTCCGCTGCGGGTATTGAAAAGCTTGTACCCAGAGGGCGACGGTATTTGCCACAATGTGCTGGTGCACCCACCGGGCGGGCTGGTCGGGGGCGACACGCTGGACATTCAAGTGGCGGTTGACTCTGGCGCTCACGCTCTTATCACCACGGCGGGCGCCACGCGGTTTTACCGATCATCCGGTGAGCCGGCGGTGCAGCGCACCCGGTTGCGACTGCAGGCCGGTGCTCGCATGGAGTGGCTGCCGCTCGAAGCGATCCTGTACAACGGCTGTCAGGCCGAAAACCATTTGAGCTTTGAGCTTGCGCCCGGGGCCGAGTTAATGGCCTGGGACGTGACGGCGCTGGGTCTGCCGCACGCCGATCTGCCCTTTGTCTCGGGATGTTTTTGCCAGCATATCGAGATGCCGGGCGTTTGGCTGGAGCGCGGTGTTATTGATGCAGCGGACCAGTGCCTGCTCAATAGCCCGCTGGGCTTGTCGGGGCAGCGTTGCATGGCCTCGCTCTTTTTCGCCACGGGCAGCGCCATGGACCGCCCCCGGCGCGAACTGGCACTCGACAGCGCCCGGCAGGTCTTGCAAGCGCACGCGCTTAACGCCAGTGCTGGCGTGACCTGTCCGAATCCCCGGCTTGTGGTGCTGCGCGTTCTGGCGCCGCAAGTTGAGATGGCGATGGATTTACTAAAAGAAATATGGGCTGTCTGGCGCGACGTGTTGTGGGATCAAAGGGCTGTGCCACCCCGAATATGGGCCATGTGAACTATTGCGCGCAATTGAAGTGAGAGCGGGCTTGGCTCAAAGCAACTCTTCGACCTCAGCCCCAAGATCGCTGGCAATTAACTTGAACTGCTCCAGCGCGGCTTGCAGGTCTTGCACAATCTCTTGCGCAATCACCGCAGGGGCAGGCAGGTTGTCGCTGTCGGCCAAGGAATCGTCCTTGAGCCAGAAAATATCCAGACTGGCCTTGTCGCGGGCGATCAGCTCCTCATAACTGTAAACACGCCAGCGACCGTTCGGATTCTCTGCACTCCAGGTGGCTTGGCGTTGGTTGCGGTTGGCCGTGTTGTACAGCTCAACAAACTCATTCAAGTCGTCGCGGCGCAGCGGACTGGTCTTGAGCGTGAAATGTTTGTTGGTACGCAGGTCGTAAATCCAAAGCTTCTTGGTCCATGGTGCCTCGGAGGCCGACTTCTTCTCGAAGAACAGCACATTGGCCTTCACGCCTTGCGCGTAGAGCAGCCCGGTGGGCAGCCGCAACAGTGTATGCACATCGCACTCGTGCAGCAGTTTCTTGCGGATGGTCTCGCCCGCGCCGCCTTCAAACAGCACGTTGTCGGGCAACACCACCGCCGCGCGGCCGTTGGTCTTGAGCAGCGTCTTGATGTGCTGCACAAAGTTGAGCTGCTTGTTGCTGGTGGTGGCCCAGAAGTCATCGCGCTCGATGGTGTCTTTCTCAGTGCTGGTGCGGCCGTCTTCACCCACTATCACGGTGCTGCTCTTCTTGCCAAACGGCGGGTTGGCCAGCACTACGTCAAAGCGTTCGCCGGGGTCTGCCGCCAGCGCGTCGCCCACCACCACGGGCACCGATTTCTCCGACCCAATGCCGTGCAGCATCATGTTCATCGCGCACACGCGGGCGGTGGCCTGCACCAGCTCGTAGCCGGTAAACACCTTTTCGTTCAGGTGCTTGAGCTGCTCGCGCGTCAGGTTTTTGTTGTGACCGGTAATGTAGTTGTGTGCGGTGAACAGGAAACCGCCGGTGCCGCAAGCCGGGTCGCAAATCGACTCGCCGGGCTGCGGCGCGGTGCAGTCCACCATGGCTTGAATCAGCGCACGCGGCGTGAAGTATTGGCCGGCGCCGCTCTTGGTGTCTTGCGCGTTTTTAGTTCTGGCGTAACTTGAGTACAAGTTAGCCTTCTCTGAAACTTCGTTTTCTCCAGCAGGCCCTCATACGCGTCGCCTTTCACGTCGGCACCCAAAATCGTCCAAGTCTCGGCGTCGATCAGATCCACGATGACGCGGCGCAGCTTGGCCGGGTCCTGGAACTTGTTTTGTGCCTTGCCAAAGATGAGGCCCAGCGTGCCCTTCTCTTGCCCCAGCTTTTCTAAAGCGTGGCGGTAGTGGTCAAACAGCGCGTCGCCATCCTGCGCCAGCAGCGTCGGCCAGGCGTAGGCGGCGGGCACGATGCTGGCCTGGTTGTAGGGCGGGGCACTGCGCTCGTCGGCCATTTTGAGGAACAACAGAAAGGTGAGCTGCTCCACATAGTCGCCATAGCTCATGCCATCGTCGCGCAGCACGTTGCAGTAGTTCCAGAGCTTCTGGACGAGGGAGTTGGTTGTGGTGTTCATGGGCTTAAAGGTTTGTGTAGTTGCGCAGCGTGGCGCTGAGCTTGCTCAGGCGGCTTTGGCTGGCTGAGTCGCCCGGCAAATGCCCCGCAAGCGTGGTTTCAAAGTCCGCACTGGCAAACAGGTTTGTGAATTCCTGCGCAAGATATGCGCGCAGTTCTGCGGACATCGCCCTGCACTCGTCCATCAACTCCGGGCGCCGGTCGCTGACCGTGATGATGTCTTCCATGTCGTGGCTCCCCAAATAATCGGGTTGCCCACTGGCGTCTTTGCCTCGATCTTTAAAGGCCTCCAGCTTGGTGGCAATGAATACGGGCGCGGCAATCAGCTTGATGGTCTGGCCAGAAGGCAGCATCACCGGCTGCGCAGTCGCTATGGCCAGTGGATACCAACGGTTGGCAAAACCCAGAATGTCCTTGACGGTTGGCATCACATCCAGAGTGACGTTTTTGTAAACCCATCGGCAAATGGGCGCATCGGGCCGCATGTCGTTGCTAAAGCCTTGTGCCCGCACGCGGGACTCGATGGCGTGGTAGTCGTGCACGGTGAGGGCCTGGGCCACGATGTCTACGTCTTCGGTGATGCGAATGCGGTCCGGTCGGGCCTGGGTGAGCAACAGGCCGGTGGCACAGCCACCCACAAACACCACGTCGTCACACACCGACCCCAGCGCGTGGGCTACCAGCTCCAAAATGGCAAGGTTCGGGTTACTCATGGTGATGCATCATCTCAGCCGTTCTTCCAGCAGCGCACGGGCAATCTCCCGCTCACGCGCCTGGCCGATGCGCAGCGCGTCAAACAGCGCCAGCAATGCGTACAGGGCCGGGTCTGCTTGTGCGGCCAGCGGCAGCTTGGGGTAGAGCGGCAGCAGCGTGTTGCCCCGTACCGGGCCGTCCGGGTGCGGCCACACCGGTGGCAGTTCGTCATCGGGCATCAGTTTGGACTTGAGCGGCTCCACCCCGTTGGCCGTGGGAAAACCCACAGTGACCTCGCCCCGCACCGCCGGGAAGAAATAGGCCGCGCCTTGCAGCACCAGTGGCCTGAATGCGGGCATGACCAACGCGGGCGCGCCATTCACTTCCGTCAACAGGCGCGCGCCAGAGAGTCGCGCCAGACAGGCATGCGCCTCGAACTGCGACATCTGCATGGCCCGCGCCAACTCGATGTAAGGCATCTTTTGGCCAGCCAGGCAGACCAGCTTGAATGCCATGGCCAAGTCTTGCGGCTTGAGTGACCATTGTGCGTGGCTAAGGCGAGATTTGATTCCTGTGGAGCTCATGCATCGCATTGTATGCAATTTGCATATCGCATACAAACGAATTTATGCAATTTGCATTCTGCATATGCGGTGACGGCATCTGCCTTGCTAAACTTCATATCAAATCAGCCTCTAGCCCCCGTATTCATTTCGAAAGCAGCTATTAATTTAGAAGCAATTGACTAACCCCAGGAGCGCGTCAGCAACTCATCCAGCGCATTGGCGATGGCCTGCCCCTGATCGGCCAGTGACCCAATATGCTCACCCAGTTGATCCAGCGCCACAGAGACCATGTCCAGGGGGTGCAGCACCACGTCAATGCTCTCTACCTGAAATGCCGGGTTCATGCGCGAACCTACCGTAGGCGTGCTGCCCGGCAGCGCGCTGCGGCGCACCAGCGGCACCGCCATGCGCCTGCGGTAGCGATCAAACTGGGCAGACTGCACCAGTACCACGAAGGGAATGGACTCGCGCAGCGCACCCTTGTTGCGATGCACATCAAACTGCGCCATCAGAGTGTGGAATGTTCGTCTGCGAACGAGCCCACCGCCGCATGCCTTTGGCAGGTATTGCAGGTGAAATAGGGCTCCAGCCCTCGTATTCATTGCGCAAGCAGCTATCAAAACAGAAGCAAACTTGAAGTCGCAAATTGCGACTTCAAGTTGCCAACGGCGGAGCAGTCCGTTATTCGCCTGCAACGGCCGCACCGTCCACCGTGCGATACGCCTGATCCGGCCGGTTACCCACATCGGGGTATCGCAACTCCAGCGCCCCGCTTTTCACCATGGCCGTTAAGAAGCGGGATTGCAGCTTCTCGGAGTCCCGATCCACCAAGGCGGCGAGCTCGGATGTGGACAACCATCGACCGGCACACAACTGCTCGATAAGGGCTAGCAACTGCACTCTTGGCAGTTTTTTGTTTTTCCGGGCAGGCTCAGCCACTGGCAAAAGGGCGTGCACTTCGTCTGACAAGCTGGCCAATCGATCGAAATGGGGGAAGTCCCCGCCCAATTGGGGGGGAGTCCGGTGGCGATTGGTGGGAGCTTTGGGGGGAGTTCCCCGCCAAATGAAGGGAGTCATCGCCCGATTGGGGGGAGTCCTCCGCCACGCGGTAGCTGGTCCAACGCCGCTGGTTCTGCTGCGTCAGCAGGCCATCGCGCACCAGGGTTTGCAGCACGCCGGTAATGTCCTTGGAGTGCTCGCCGGTGATTTCCTGCATGCGGGCATTGGTCACGCTGCCTTGCAACTGGGCGGTCACCACCGCCTGCACCGCCGTCTTGTCCAGCTTGGCAAACCGGTCGCCAAAGCGCAGGTGCAGCGCCCGGTCCGCTTCATCGGTTAGGCTTCCATGTTGTGGGTGTCCAGCTCCTTGGCTGATGGTGCGGCAATCCACACACACAAAACCACTCACACGGGTCAGGCTGTCCACAATGGCAACTTCTGGCTAGGCTTCAGTGTGCTTTTCATGTTCAGGTCGACTTCATCTTTACCTTAGAGTGCTTTTAATGTAAGAGAAACGCATTTCCCTTACCTTGTAAACAACCCAAGGTAAGTTTCAAATACATACAAGCGGTGCCGGGCGGCACCCGTCACCTCCCTCAAAAGCCCCGACCGAATGAAGTCTCGCAACAGGGCATTGGCAGTGGGGTGGCTGACGCCCAGGCTGTTTTCCAGGTCTGTGGCGCTCAACATGGGGCGTCTGTAAAGCAAATTGAGCGCTTGCTTTGCATTGGGCGCGCGTTTGCCCAAAGAAAGCAACTTGTGCTCGGCGTCAGTCCTCAAGGCCAAAATTTCCTTGAACACATTGCGCCCCTTGGTCGCCGTTTCCGCCACGCCCTGCAAGAAAAAGCGCACCCAGTGAATCATGTCGTTGGACACGCGCACCCGCATCAAGGCGTCGTAATAGCTGGCGCGGTTGCGTTCAAAAAAGTCTGACAGATAGAGCGACGGTTTCGCCAGCAGCCCATTGCTCACCAAATACAGCGGCACCAGCAGCAGCCCGATGCGCCCATTGCCATCCAAAAATGGGTGGATCGTCTCAAACTGGTAATGGCTGATGGCCAGCCTTATCAGGTGTGGCACGGTGATGCTCTCGTCATGCCAGAACTTCTCCAGATCGCTCATCAAGGCTGGCACGCCTTCCGGGTGCGGTGGAATAAACATCGCATCTACCAAGCTGGAGCCGCCAATCCAGTTTTGGCTGATGCGGAACTCCCCCGGCTGCTTGTTCTCACCGCGCACACCGCGCATCAAAATTTCATGGGTTTTGCGAAGCAGTCGGTTCGACAAAGGCAGGGTTTGCAACTCGGCGATGGCAGGGTGTCCACCCGGACAAAGGCCGCCGCGCTGCGGATGTCTTCAAGCAGCTTGGGTGCGCGGGGCTGCATAAACGGGTTGACGTGAGCGGTTGACCGAGGCAATGAAGTAGGGGTTGCTCAGCCCCGCAGTGGACACCAGATCAACCTTGCGGTCAAAAAGTTTCTCAAGCGATTCCTGCAGCTCGAAGTAACGGTTGAAGAGATTGCTCTGGTCTTCCGGGCTGAAGGTCACCAAAAAATCAATATCGCTGCGCGCGGGATCAAACGCGCCGTCTGCCGCCGAGCCGAACACGTCCAGGCTCTGCACGCCAAAGCGGTGGCACAGCGCGGAGACTTCAGGGCGATGGTTTTCGATGAGGGCAATCATGATGAAATGTTTGCAGAATTATGCCGCCAACTCCCGGTTCAATTCCTCAATCACCTTGGGCAGTTCCGCGCCAAAGAGCTGGTGCACTTTGCCCAGGCCGCCCTCGGTGTTGAAGGGGGCGTATTCAAAGTCGTCTATTTCTATGCCGAGGTTGGCGGCGATGTGGTCGCGGATCATTTCTAGCCAGTGTTGTTGTTCTGGGGTGAACGGTTGTGTGGTGTTGTGCTGCTGGTGCTGGGCCAGCCAGGCTTTGAAGTTGGCCTGCACGCGCTCGGGGTAGGGCACCAGTTCGTTGTCCTGCTGCATGGCAAAGCGCACCAGGCTGACCAGGTCGGTCAACAGGCGGCGCTGGCTGGCGCCTTTCACTTTGTCTTTGCGGATGGCGGCGTAGGCTTGCCACAGGGCGCCCTCGTCGATCAGGTGCGGCGGGGCGTGCAGGGCGTCGGCCAAGGCTTTGACGTCTTCAAACTTGAGCGGCGCTCTGGTCGGGCGGCTGTAGAGGATTTGCAGGGCGGTGATTTCGTCTTTGTGCTGGGTGATGAAGGCCTCAAAGCTTTGCACCAGTTCTTTGGCTCGGTCGCTGCCCTCAGAGAAGGTGGCGCTGATCAAGGCGTCGTGCGTCACGGTGTCGATGACCATGTCGGCCTTTTGCTTCATTTTTAATAGTTGCTCGCGCAAGGCTGGTGCGGAGAATGGGCGGGTTGCCTCTCTTAAAAGCCCTTCGACAAGCCCAGGGCGAACGGCATTGTCGGGGAATAGATCGTTGGCATCGTTCGCGGCGTTCAGCGCCGCCACCAAACCACGGGCCAGGTCGCGCAGGGCTTTGCCGCCACTTAGTTCCATCACCGTGGCCTGGTCGGTATCAGACGCATCGCGGTCCAGCCGGGCCAACCTGGCAGCGATGCTGCTTAGCACCTCGTCTTCCACGCTCCCCAAGCTCACGGCTTGCAGCAGTTTGTCCAGTCCCACGCTCTTCCTTTGGTCCATGGGGCGGCTGTCGGTTTTGTCGCGCTCGCACACGCCCACGCAATCGACGATGACGAAGTGGTCTTTCTTGACGCCCACACCGTCAGCACTGGGGTTGACGGCCGCCAGGTCAGTGGGGTTGCAGATGCGCACGCCCCGGCCTTTCATCTGCTCGAAGAAGCTGCGGCTTTTTACCGATCGCATGAAGACGACGATTTCCACCGGCTTGATGTCGGTGCCGGTGGCGATCATGTCCACCGTCACCGCGACGCGCGGGTAGTAGGCGGTGCGAAAGTCTTTGATGAGTTGCTCGGGGCTGGTACCGGTGGTTTTGTAGGTGATTTTTTGCGCAAACTCGTTGCCCCGGCCAAACTCTTCGCGCAGGATTTCGACAATTTTCTCGGCGTGGTTGTCGTCTTTGGCAAAGACCAGGGTTTTGGGCAGTTCCTGGCGCTGGGGGAAGAGGTCGCTTTTCCAGTTGTCCCGCAAGGTGCGCACCACGGTGCGGATCTGGTCGGGCGTTTGCACGGCGCGGTCCAGCTCGGTCGGGTCGTATTCAAAGTCTTCGTCGAGCTGCCAGGCGGTCTTGCGGCGGGTGGCTTTGTCAAGAGTCTCCAGCCAGTAGCCTTTGTCCACCTTGGCACCGGCCTCGGTCACCTCGGTTTTGATGCGGTACACGTCGTAGTTGACGTTGACGCCATCGGCAACCGCTTGGGCGTGGCCGTATTCCATCACCAAATTCTGGTTGAAGAAGCCAAAGGTTTGTTTGTTGGGTGTGGCGGTCAGGCCGATGAGGTAGGCGTCAAAGTATTCCCGCACCTGGCGCCACAGGTTGTAGATGCTGCGGTGGGCTTCGTCGGTGACGACGATGTCGAAGCTCTCGATCGGGATGGCGGGGTTGTAGCCAATGGGCTCTTGGGCTTTGAACAGGCTCTCCAGCCCCAAGGTCGATTCTTCGTCGGCCTCGGCGGGAAGCTCGCGCCCCTTGAGCAGGCTGAACATGCGCTGGATGGTGCAGATGACGACGCGAGCGCTGGTGTCAAGCTGGTTGTTTTGCAGGTGCTGGACGATGTATTCCTCGCCAAACTTGTAGGCGTTGTAGGGCGATGCGTAGGCGTCAAACTCTTTCTTGGTCTGGCGCGCCAGGTTGCCACGGTCTACCAGGAACAAAACCCGGCGGGCACCGCCAAACTTGATGAGGCGGTAGATAAAACCAATGCTGGTGAAGGTTTTTCCGCTGCCGGTAGCCATCTGGATCAGGGCTCTGGGCTTGTTGGCGGCCAGGCTTTTTTCCAGGTTTTCTATTGCCGTAATTTACGCCGGCCACAGCTGGTAGCGGGCGCCGCCGGTGCCCCACTCGGTAACGAGTTGAGGCATCTGGCGCATGCGGGTGAGGAAGGTGGCCGATGTTTCTTGCGCGGTGTTGGCTGCGGCAGGGCCTGGCAAATAGGCCAGCCACTGCACCAGCAGCTCGGGGCGGAAGAAAGCGAAGACGCCTCTAGCACGGGGCTCGGAGTCCAGGCCGTTGGTGAAGTGGGTCTCAACGCCGGTGGATTCCCACAAGAAGGGCAAGGGGCGCGCCCAAGCGGGCAGGGTGGTGGCCAGGCCCTGGGCGTAGCGGCCAGATTGCACTTCCACACCGGTCAGAGTCGCCCCTTCCTTCTTGGCCTCGATCACGCCGCAGGCTTTGCCGTTGACATACAGCAGGTAGTCTGCAAAGCCAAAGCCGTTGTTCAGGGGGAATTCGCGGATGGCCACGCCGGTAGCGGCATGGATGTTGGCATTGGCCACGTTGCAGATGTGCCAACCCGCTTGCACAAGCAGTGCGTCGATGCTGACTCTGGCTTTTTGCTCTGGCGTCATGGCTTCCTTTTGCGACGCATTCTAGGTTACAAGCAAAATTGGGCTCCAGCCCACATGGAATATGCGCAACCAGCTCCTTTTTAAATAGCAAAAAACGTTACATCGCGCTGGACTGCGTGAATTCCTTTGAGGACTGGGCTCACCCGGAGCGATTGGGGGCGCTATGGCCTGGCCCCGGCAGTCGAATTCAACCGCCAGTCATAGTCAAGATATTCAATGGCCAAACCGTCTGCGGCAAGAGACGTGGCCGCAGCGTCCGTCAGCCCCAGTGACCGCCGGTAGAGCAGCAAAAAGCCAGTCAGAGAATCAGCGCCACGCCAACCCTTCTCAAAATCGCCCTTGTACCATTTGAAAATGCTCGACACTTTCATGGCATCCCCTTCCATACGGTTACGCGACCGATCCGACAAGAAAGATTGGGTGGCATCCTCAAGCTGTGCGTCCAGTCGCTCGCCGACATAGGCCTGCGCGCGCAAGGCCGGGCAGCCAATACTGGCGCAATTTGCCGCGAAGTGCACCCGTGGCTCGTTGTACCGGCCAGAACCACGCATCAAGCCGTGCTCCACGTCGTCGAGTGAACGCGCTTGCCCAAGCAGTTGAAAGAACGCCTTCTTCCACGGGGATTGAAAAAACGATCCCAAATCCTTGATGGAAGCCACTTTCGGGTAGCCCGTCAACACCAACTCAACCGTATACGCGTTGTAGGCATTGAGCAGATATGCGAGTTGCGTAGCCTTGTCCCAGCCGTCAAATTCCGTCCGCGTCACTCTAGAGAGTTGGGTCAAATAGGTTTTGAGCTGGCTGTGATCCACAGACATGCCAGCGTAATTGAGTTGTGAGGCTTGGCCGCCACGAAGGGTGAGCACATGCTTTTTGAGCAAGCCGTCCCAGATGGTGTGGTCAAACCCGGCAGCCTGCACCACCAGGCACTGCAAAGCCAGCACTGCAGCCAACAAAAATCGCATCATCTTGCTTACCCCCGGCGCCATGTATGAAACTTCTCCAGCCACGCCAGCACCCGCTGCGGCGCGTGGGCGCGCTTCCACTCTCCCGCTGCGTATTTATTGGCCTCTGACAGCGTCGGGTAGGTGTGGATGGTGCCCAGAATCTTGTTCAGCCCCAGGCCGTGCTTCATGGCCAATACAAACTCGGTCAGCAAGTCGCCTGCGTGTTCGCCGACGATGGTGACGCCCAGAATGCGGTCCTTGCCCGGTACCGTCAGCACCTTGACAAAGCCATGCGCCGTGCCGTCGGCAATCGCGCGGTCCAGGTCGTCAATGCCGTATTTGGTGACTTCATAGGCGATGCCTTTTTCTCGTGCTTCCTGCTCGTTCAGGCCAACCCGCGCCACCTCCGGGTCAATAAACGTGGCCCAGGGAATCACCGAGTAATCGACCTTGAAGCGCTTGAAGTCACCAAACAAGGCATTCACAGCGGCATACCAGGCCTGGTGTGACGCAGTGTGGGTGAACTGGTACGGTCCTGCCACATCGCCAGCGGCAAAGATATTGGGGTAAATGGTTTCCAGGTAGTCGTTGGTGACCACGGTGCGCTGGGTTGGGATGCCCAGTTCTTCCAGACCGTAACCAGACAAGCGGGCGACACGGCCCACCGCACACAGCAACGCGTCGAACTCAATGCGTAGCTCTGCGCCCTGGTGCTCAACAACGATGAATTTGCGTTCACCCTCACGCTCGCATCGCAAGGCTTTGTGGCTGGTCAGCACTTCGACGCCGTCGCGTGTCAACGCCTCACGCGCCAGCACAGATACCTCCTCGTCTTCGCGGATCATGATGCGTGGGGCCATCTCGACCTGAATCACTTTGGAGCCAAGGCGCGCGAAACTTTGCGCCAGTTCACAGCCAATAGGGCCGCCACCCAGCACCACCAGACGAGCAGGTGGCGTATCGAGCTTGGCAAATTCATCCCATAAGGTGTCGCTGGTCACATAGCCCACATCGTCCAGACCCGGCAGCGGCGGCACAAAGGGCCGTGCTCCGCTTCCAATGACGATGCTGCGCGTGGTCAAGCGCTGAACCTCACCCGAGTTGAGCTTGATCTCCACCGTCCACGGGTTAACGATGCGCGCATAACCTTGCAACACCTCAACGCCCAGCTCTGTGTAGCGTTCCACACTGTCGTGCGGTGCCACAGCACGAATGACATCGTGTACGCGCGCCATCACCTTCTTGAAACTGAATGTCGGCTGGGTAAGCTCCAGGCCATAGTGGTCGCCGTGGCGCATCTGGGTGGCCAGCTTGGCGCTTTTGATCAGCGCCTTGCTGGGCACGCAGCCGTAGTTCAGGCAATCGCCACCCATTTTGTGCGCTTCCACCAGCGTGACCTTGGCCTTGACGGCGGCAGCGATGTAGGAGGTGACCAACCCGGCAGCACCGGCGCCGATCACAACCAGGTTGCGATCAAACTGCTTGGGCTTTTGGCTGGCCCATTTGGCATAGACCTTCTTGTTCTGAAACATGGTGATGGCCTTCTTGGCGACGAGAGGAAAGAGTCCGAGCGCGGCGAACGAGAGCAACAAGCCCGGCGAAGCAACATCTTTGAGCGAATCAATGCGGGCCAACTGGGTACCCGCGTTGACGTAAACAAAGGTGGCTGCCAGCATGCCGACCTGGCTGACCCAGTAGTAGGTGCGCGTTTTGATGGTGGTCAGCCCCATCAATAAATTGAGCACAAAAAACGGCACCAGCGGAATCAGGCGCAGGCTGAACAGATAAAAAGCCCCGTCTTTCGCCAGCCCTTGATTAACGCCGGAGAGTTGCGCGCCAAAGCGCTGCTGCACGCTGTCGCGCAGCACGTAACGAGAGGCCAGCATCGCCAAGGTGGCCCCCAGACTGGAGGCAAATGACGCGACGACGGTGCCGAGCAACTGGCCAAACATGGCGCCGGCAGCCAGCGTCAAAATGGTCGCACCCGGCAAGGAGACTGCGGTGACTGCGACATAAATGACAAAAAAGACGGCGACAACCTGGATCGGCTTTTCAGCAAACAGGGTCGCAAAAATAGTCTGACTTTGCTTGAGGTAGGCCAGACTGAAGTAGCGGCCCAGGTCAAATGCAAAATAAGCCGCCAGCAAGGCTGCCAGCGCAAGTACGACCAAAAGTTTCTTTTTATTCATTGAAAATCCATGTTGTAACGTCAATTGGTCGCCTGTTGCCGGTAAATACTTACAGTGGCCGCATCATTTTCAACGAACCCAATGTGCAAATTTCTCCGTGACGAACCCTTAGTCACTACCTCATCGACAGTGGCCACCGTGCAGGTGTCCCCGCGCTGGATAGCGTAGCCCATGGTCGCGGCAAGCAGCGCGGCCGTCAACAACACAAGATACGCCATGACTAAAGCAATTCTGGATTCAAAGTCGTGAATGACCACCCCGTCCTTACAGCAAAATGGTGATGAACAAGCCTTCGTATTGGCTCTGGAAGCCCAGCCCAATTGCGCTGCCCGAAGCTAGCGAGCGCAGGAAAACAGGCACCACAACCCATGCCAGACACGATGCTGCCGATGCCGCTCGCCTCGCTGCCCATGGAATCGAGCAATTTCATGGTGTATCTCCAGTTTGAGGTCAAATGGCTCAGCGTTTGACGCTACAAGTTTTGCATCACCAACCAGGCAATTCCCGCAGCCAGCGCCAAGGTGGCCAGCCAGGAAAGCAGCACGCCGCGCAGCGCTTCCCAATTCAACGCATTGGCGCCGACGCCGGCAATCGACCCCACCGACACATGGGTGGTAGAGACGGGCCAGCCAAATTGGCTGGCACCCAGCACCAAGGTTGAGGTAATCAGGTTAGCCGACAAGCCCTGCGTGGGGTCCAGGCGGGTCACACGCAGGCTCATGGTCTCGGCCACACGCCGCGCGAAGATCAGCCCGCCCAACGCCATCACCGCAGCAACGAGCGCCATCGACACCGGAGCCTGCATCACCTGTGTTGCCACCAAGAGCGCGGCCAATTTTGGGGTGTCGTTCACCGCACGCGCGAAGCAGATCAAACTGGCCGAGCCGATGTGCAAGCGCTTGATCCACGCAGCGATGGAGATGCGTGCCAAGGGTTGCGCTTGCCGGTCGCAGACCGCGCTTGGCGCAATCGCCAGCTGTGGCGCGGCAACACGCAACATGGCACCGCCCACTGCGGGCATTATTTCCAACTGGAGTGCCAGCACGCAGGCGCAGTCTTTGGCGGTGGCGCGCAGGCCAGGCACCCGGTAGGTCGGCTCCACCAGTTGCGCCAGTGCATACCAGTTCTTTTACCACTCGCACCGGCATGGTGTGCAAGAACATGGCCGTGTGCATGTTTTTAACCATGCAGCCGAAAGCGGGAAGCGGGAAGCGGCGCTACATCGCCCGTGAAAACCGTGATCGAACGATTGCTGACAGAGCGTGATCGGGTGATTGCCCGTAAAACGGGAAGTGTGTCCGAAGCTTTGCAGGACCAAGGCCTGGAGGTTCTCTGCGCCATCGAAATTGATTGGCTCAAAGGTATTCAGAAACTCGAAGCTGAATTGGCGCAAAGAAAAAATATGAAGTCGATGTAAGAAATAGTCGGCTCATTCGACTATAGAAGCAGCAAGACTGTGTTTCGCAGTCGAGCTGCCAACACCAACCCTTATCAATGAATGGAGTTTCAAATGAACCGAATCACCACATCCCGTTACGCATCTGCTGCAGCCTTGACCCTGGCGCTTGGTGCCGCCATGACACTTGTAGCCGCCCCAGCGGCTGCAGCTGACACAGAGAAATGCTTTGGCGTCGCTCTCAAAGCCAAGAATGACTGCGCAGCCGGACCCGGCACCACATGCGCTGGCACTTCGAAGGTGGACTTCCAGGGCAACGCCTGGAAGATGGTACCTGCAGGCACTTGCCTGAAGACAACTTCGGCGACCTCTCCCACCGGCTTCGGTCAGCTGGAAGCCTTCAAGGAAAAGAAGGCCTGATCGCTTAACCCTTTGCAGCACCTGAAATTTCTGGAACCAAGCCATGAAACTGACCAAGTCAGATGCTGCACCCCTGACTACCTTGCCACTGCGCGCGGGCATCGGCTTGAAGTCAGGGCATTTCCAGGATGTACTTGATAGCCAGCCCGACATTGGGTTCTTTGAGGTGCATGCTGAAAATTTCATGGTTGCGGGTGGCCCGTTCCATCATTACCTGACCCGCATTCGCGAAAACTATCCCTTGTCGATCCATGGCGTTGCGCTGTCAATTGGCGCCGATGCACCGCTGGATATTGCCCATTTGAATGCTCTAAAGCTCCTGCTGGACCGCTACCAACCCGAGTCATTTTCGGAGCACCTCGCCTGGTCAACCCACGGCGACACCTATTTGAACGACCTGCTGCCGCTGCCGTACACCGATGCCACCTTGCAGCGCGTTTGCGAACACATTGACCAGACGCAAACTCACCTGCAGCGGCGCATGCTGCTGGAGAACCCGGCCACCTATGTGGAGTTTGCTGCATCCACCATGGACGAGGCCACCTTCATCACCGAGGTGCTGCGGCGCACCGGCTGCGGTCTGCTGCTGGATGTGAACAACGTGTACGTTTCAAGCGTGAACCACCATCGTGATGCACAGGCCACCATTCGTGCGTTGCCGCTGCAACAGGTGGGCGAGATTCACCTGGCCGGTTTTGCCGAACAGGTGGACGGTGCGGGCGACCGCCTGCTGATTGACAGCCACGGCAGCCCGGTAGCCACTGCGGTGTGGGACTTGTATGCGTTCACGCTGGGACTGACTGGACCGGTCGCGACTTTGCTGGAGCGTGACAACGATGTTCCGCCGATTGCGGTGCTGCTGGCTGAAGCCGCCATTGCCGAGCGCCTGTTGGCAAGGGCCGGACCATGAGCGATCAGGCCCATTTTGCCCGTGCCTTGCTCTATGCGGAATTGGACGTGCCTGCGGAACTGTGCACCTGGAACCAGTCCGATCCCGCCGTGCGGTTTGCGGTGTACCGCAATAACGTGGTGGTCTCTCGGACGGATGCACTGGCCGACACCTTCCCGGTCACGCAGGCGCTGGTAGGTAAGGAATTTTTCCGCGCCATGGCACGTGTCTTCCTTCAAGCGAACCCGGTCAAGACCCGGGTGTTGACCTGGCTGGGCGCCCGCTTTGCGGACTTTGTAGAAGCATTTCCGCCCGCATGCACGCTGCCCTATCTGGCAGACGTGGCGCGACTGGAAATGCTTCGGGTGTGCGCCTACCACGCGGCCGATGCCCAGCCGATTGCGTTGCAAACCCTCGGTCAGGCGCTGGCCGACCCGGATGCCTTGTCAGACTTGAAGCTGACGCTTCATCCCTCGGCGCACCTGCTTCAGTCTCCGCACGCCGTGTGGTCGCTGTGGGCAGCCCATCAGGACCTCCTGTCCATAGAAACGGTTGACCCCGAGTTGGCACAAACCGTGCTGGTTTTCCGTCGCAATCTGGATGTCGAGGTACTGAATGTGAGCCTGGCTGAAGGTCACTTTCTTATGCAATTGATGGCGGGTGCAGGGCTCGCGCTGGCCGCCGATGCCGCAGTTGAGCATGACCAGCGCTTTGATCTTGGCGCCTTCATGGCGACCCTGATTCGACTGCAACTCATCACCCGCATTTCCAACGGAGATATGACCCCATGAAGCCCACCACACCGGCCCTTCGTCGTTCCGTGTGGAACTTGACTTGAAAAATACAATGTTGTAGTCGCGCCCGGTGGGGCTTGTTGGCAACTCGCTGGCGAGTTGTCCACAAATCCACAGGGCGGATGTTCATTCAACAGCAGAAGACCAGAAA
>VMTC01000127.1 GCA_013791765.1 Rhodoferax sp. | reverse complement strand
CTCTTGTTTGGACAGCTTTACCGCCTGCGCTTGACGTCCTCGACTCATGCGCCGAAGCTTAACTCAACTTTTTTATTATTGAAAGATATTTATGGGATGTTGTACTAGGTTGTCGCGAGCCTCTGCGACGGCGTAAATGGCTTTTGCGTAGGCACGACAATCCTCACCGAATGTGCCTGCTATGGCCAGGGGCGCTGCTGACAGAAGGACTACGGCTGCAAAAAAAGGTACTCTGAATTTCATCTTGATCTCCTCAATTGGCGTTGAATTCAAAAAGTCGGCACTGGCGAGACGGCGCCGAAATTAGGGCATAACGTAATGTAGCCGAGCGCCTATCTTGGCATTCCCAAGATAGACGACGAAATAAACTGGACGGACAGGCTCGAACGAAACCGCAAAAAGCTGCCTCGGGTCGCTTGCAACCTTTTTTGCGCCTGCGTATACTGGATGCAATTACAGTATTTGTGATGTCCGCCAAACCCGTCTCCTATATTCCCCAGTCGCCCCGCTTGCTGGATCAGTTGCGGGAGGTTCTGCGGTACAAGCACTATAGCTTGCGCACCGAAGAGGCCTACCTGTATTGGGTTAAATTTTTTGTCCGCTGGCACGGACGCAACGGCCAGATGCACCATCCACGCGACTTGGGTCCCAAGGCCGTTGAGCAATTTTTGACCATGCTCACCACCCAACGCAATGTGTCCGTATCCACCCACAACCAGGCGCTCAGTGCCCTGTTGTTTTTGTACCGAGAAGTCTTGCAGGTGCAGTTGCCATGGCTTGACAACGTGCAACGCCCCACACGCCCTAAGCGCATTCCCTCCGTATTGACTGTTGCCGAGGTGGCAGCCTTGCTGGGCGCAATGATGGGGGTTGAACTGTTGCTGGCCAAACTACTCTATGGCACGGGCATGCGGCTCAACGAAGGCTTGCGCCTGCGGGTAAAGGACGTGGACTTTGATCGACGTGTGTTGGTGGTGCGTGATGGCAAGGGTGGCAAAGACCGGGTGGTGATGTTGCCGCAATCCCTTGATGCGGCATTGCGTTTGCAATTGGCGCATGCCCGAACGGTGTGGGAGCACGACCGGCAGCAGCACCAACCCGGCGTGGAGGTACCCGACGCATTGGCGGCCAAATACCCCGGCTTGGGTCAGCGCTGGGGCTGGTTCTGGGTGTTTCCGTCTCCCAAGTTGTCGATTGACCCTCGCTCGCGCATCGAGCGACGGCACCATCTGTACGAAGAGCGTTTGCAGCGCGCCATCAAGCTGGCCTGTGCGGCAGCACAAATCTGCAAGCCCGTATCGGTTCACACCTTGCGCACTCGTTTGCAACCCACTTGCTGCAAGCCGGCACCGACATCCGCACCGTGCAAGAACTGCTGGGCCACAGCGATGTAAGCACCACCATGATCTACACCCATGTGCTCAAGGTGGCGGCGGGTGGAACGGCATCCCCGCTGGATTCGCTTTTACAAGTCCAATGACCGGTGCACGATCATCATTTCCTGCCAAGCAGTACCGTAGCAAGTCGTGGAAAAATTGAAAAGCCACCCGCCTATTAGCGGCCACTCGCGACCGACTGCTCGTGGCCCAAAGTGACTGTCCTTAATGACGGTCCAAATGTCGCCGTCGGGTCTTTCACCAGTCATTCGTCTGTCCCCAGCGCTGAATTTCAAACTTGCACAGCCCGCTGTATTTTTGCTACATTAAAGATAGCTTCTCACGCAATGCAGACAAGCGTTAGAGGCCAATTTTTCTTAGAACAAGAAATACCGCTGCGTCATTGGCAAACTCACGGCCGGCTCACAGGTGAGCAGTTCACCGTCGGCGCGCACGCTGTAGGTTTGGGCGTCAATCTCCATCTTGGGCAGGTAGTGGTTGTGGATCATGTGCTGTTTACGCACGCCCCGGATATTTTTAACCGCGCTCAATGACTTGCTCAGCCCATAGCGCGCGCCAATGCCCGCGTTCAATCCGGCTTGCGATACAAAAGTCAGGGATCCGCGCGCCAGGGCACCGCCAAAACTGCCAAACATGGGCCGGTAATGCACCGGTTGCGGCGTCGGGATGCTGGCATTGGGGTCGCCCATGGCGGCCATGGCGATAAATCCGCCCTTGAGAATGAGTGCCGGTTTGATGCCAAAGAAGGCTGGTTTCCAAACCACCAGGTCGGCCCATTTTCCCACCTCAATGCTGCCCACTTCGTGCGCCATGCCGTGCGTCAGCGCCGGGTTGATGGTGTACTTGGCCAGGTAGCGTTTGACGCGGTAGTTGTCGTTGCGCTGCAGCTGCTCGACCGGCTCGCTGCGGTCAAGTGGTGGCGCCAGCCAGCCGCGCTGCTGCTTCATCTTGTGCGCCGTTTGCCAGGTGCGGATGATGACCTCGCCGACGCGGCCCATGGCCTGGCTGTCGCTGCTCATGATGCTGATAGCGCCCAGGTCGTGCAGGATGTCTTCGGCCGCAATGGTCTCCTTGCGGATGCGGCTCTCGGCGAATGCCAGGTCTTCGGCGATTGACGCATCCAGGTGGTGGCACACCATCAGCATGTCCACGTGTTCGTCCAGCGTGTTCACGGTGTAGGGGCGCGTCGGGTTGGTGCTGGACGGCAAGACATTGGGCTCGCCCACCAGTTTCATGATGTCAGGCGCGTGGCCGCCACCGGCGCCTTCGGTGTGAAAGGTATGGATGCTGCGGCCTTTGAACGCGGCCAGCGTGTCTTCCACAAAACCCGATTCGTTGAGCGTGTCGGTGTGAATGGCCACCTGCGTGTCGGTGAGTTCAGCCACACTCAAACAGTTGTCGATAGCCGCTGGCGTGGTGCCCCAGTCTTCGTGCAGTTTCAGCCCGAGCGCCCCGGCGTTGATTTGCTCGTGCAGCGCCTCGGGCAAGCTGGCATTGCCCTTGCCCATGAACCCTAAGTTCATGGCAAAAGCATCAGAGGCCTGCAGCATGCGCTCAATGTGCCACGGCCCGGGCGTGCAGGTGGTGGCAAAGGTGCCGGTGGCAGGTCCCGTGCCGCCACCGGTCATGGTGGTGATGCCGCTGCTCAAAGCCTCTTCAATCAGTTGCGGGCAGATGAAATGGATGTGGCTGTCAAAGCCACCGGCCGTGACGATGCTGCCCTCGCAGCTGATAATTTCAGTGCCCGGGCCGATGATGATGTCCACGCCCGGTTGGGTGTCGGGGTTGCCGGCCTTGCCGATGGCCGCGATGCGGCTGTCTTTGAGGCCGATGTCGGCTTTGACAATGCCCCAGTGGTCCATGATCAAGGCATTGGTCATGACGGTGTCGACCGCACCTTGTGCCCTGCTGCGCTGGCTTTGGGCCATGCCGTCGCGGATGGTCTTGCCGCCGCCAAATTTCACTTCTTCACCATAGCCCCCCGCTCGCAGGGTGTAGTCGTCTTCGATTTCAACGATCAGGTTGGTGTCGGCCAGGCGCAGCCGGTCGCCCACCGTGGGGCCAAACATCTCCGCGTAGGCGCGTCGTCCAATCGTTGCCATTGCAATACTTTCAAAAAAGAGAGCTGTCCGCGCTTATTTCACGCGGGCTAGAGGCATAAAACACCAATAATTCAGAGCGATCCCATCACCAGAGCACGAAAGCCGTAAACGACGCGTGCGCCGCCATAGTCCACCAGTTCCACGGTGCGTTGCTGGCCCGGCTCAAATCGCACCGCTGAGCCCGACGCAATGTTCAGCCGCATGCCGTGTGCTGCGGCCCGGTCAAAGCCCAGCGCGCCGTTGGTCTCGGCAAAGTGGTAGTGCGAACCGACCTGAATCGGGCGCTCAGAGGCGTTGACCACCACCAGCGTTTGGGTGCGCCGGCCAGGGTTGAGCCCATGCGCGGGGCCGTCGGTAAAAAGTTCACCAGGAATCATGATGATGCTCTATGACGCCAGTTGCAGCAGCAACATGCTGCCAAATCCAGCCACGCCAACGCCAACTGCACGCGCCAGCCAGACGTTGGCGCCGCGCAAGGCCCAACCCGCGCCCAGCCCGGCCGAGTGCAACAGCACCGTGGCCGTCAACATGCCCGCCAGCACCCCAAAAGCGTGGGGACTGTCCGCCAACTCAAGCCCGTGCGCCAGGCCGTGAAAGAGGGCAAAACCGCCCACCAGCAAAGCGGCTACCGCGCCCGGCACGCGCAGGCGCGACACCACCAGCAGGCCCAACACCAACAAGGACGCCGCGATCATCGGCTCCACCGCAGGCAGCTCAATGCCCTGCAGTCCCAGCACAGCGCCCACCAGCAACAGGTTGGCAAAGCCCAGCGGACCCCACAGCAACTCAAGCCCCGCGCGCCTGGCCGAGAGTGCACTCCACAGGCCCACGGCCACCATGGCCGCCAGGTGATCCAGGCCAAACACGGGATGCATGAAGCCGGCCCAAAAATTTGGACTCGCCTGAGGATTTATACCCGTATGGGCTGCAGCCCATGTGGATAAAGCGCAAGCAGCTATAAATAATATAGCTTTCATAAAGCTATGGGGTGGCAAATGTTTCATGATGGGTGAACTCCTTGATCTAAAAATGTGAAGGATAGCGCCGCAGCGGCTAAACGATTGGCTGGTGCACCGTGACCAGTTTGGTGCCATCCGGGAACGTGGCCTCTACCTGAATGTCAGGGATCATCTCGGCGATGCCGTCCATCACATCGCAGCGGGTCAGGATGGTGCGGCCAAAGCTCATCAGCTGCGCCACGGTCTGGCCGTCGCGCGCGCCCTCCATCACGGCCGCGCTGATCAGCGCCACGGCCTCGGGGTAGTTCAGTTTCAAGCCGCGCGCCTTGCGGCGCTCGGCCAGCAGGCCAGCAGTGAAGATCAACAGCTTGTCTCTTTCGCGCGGGGTGAGTTCCATGGGGCTAACCATGCAAAAGTCGTGCCGCCACTGTGCTGCATCGGTGTCGCGGGGCAATAGATGCACGGCCGGGAGCCAAAAAAGAGTCACGCCCCCAATAGGTGTTCCGCGCTGCTTCATTTGATGGCATGCTGCACTCTATTGGTGATAAAGCAGACGCTGATTGCCATGAGCCAATTGCCTTGTTTTGGTGCCATGCCCATCATGTTGGCATGACCCTGAGGATGCAGACGGGTGGCTCAGCCCACGTGGTGCTCTATGGCCAGGGCCGTGGCGGCAGCACGGGTCTCGACGCCCAGCTTTTCAAAAATGTGTTCCAGGTGCTTGTTCGCCGTGCGATGGCTCATGCCGAGAATGTCGCCGATATCGCGGTTGGTTTTGCCCTTGGCCAGCCATGAAAGGACTTCGGTTTCGCGCGGCGTCAGGGCAGCACTGGCCAAACGCGAGGGGGTGGTTGCACTGGCATGCCCTTGTTCAAGTAGCAGCATGGTTTCCCCGATACCCACCTGGCCCATGTTGCGGATCGACAATTGCAGGCCCGCCAGCGTGCAAATGAAGGGCTCGGCGTCCCCGCCAAGTGCCCCGATGAGAGCGTTGGACAGTCGGCCGTCGTCGGTCGTGCCACCAACCGTTTTCAGCCAAGAGGACGCCTGCGGGGAGCGCCACGCGACCCGGCCACTGGCGTCCACCAGAACAACCCCGAGGCCGGCGACATCAACCGCATCCCGGGCCAGCCGGGTGATGCGGGCATTGCGGGTGTGGGTTTGCAAGCGGGCAACAAGCTCTGGCGCGCGCAGGGGTTTGACGACGTAGTCCACACCGCCGCAGGCAAAGCCTTCCAGCACATGCTCGGTTTCGGATAAGCCCGTCATGAAGATCACTGGAATGTGTGCCACGACCGGGTTCGCCTTGATCAGGCTACAGGTCTCAAACCCGGACAGACCGGGCATGACGGCGTCCAGCAGGATGGCGTCTGGTACCACGAGTTCGAGGCGTGTCAAGGCGGCCGCCCCGTCCCTGGCCACCAGCACGGTGTAACCCTCACCCTCCAGGGTGTCGCACAGCATGCCCAGGCTGTTGGGGTCATCGTCCACCACCAGGACGACCGGTCGTTGCGGGTCAGGGTTCTTGGGCATCTTCTTCCTCTGTCAAATAGTCCAACATGGATTCAAGTTCACAACGACTGACAAAGCCGCGCAGCATTTTGCAACTGGCGCCCAGCAAAGGGTCTTGCGCGGCAATGCGGTCAAGCATTCGATGCAGACCGTGAACATGACCGAGTCGCACCAGCCGGATCAGCTCGGCGCGGGGCTCCTCCGGCAGCTCACGAATTTCATCGGCCGCATCGGCTTCACGCAAAGGCGCGTTGGGCATCACCCCAGCAGTAACCCAGTCCAGTCCAAGCTGGCGCTGCAAGGCATCCATCAGTTCTGACTCGAGCACCGGCTTGCCGACAAAGGCCTGGCAGCCGGCGGTCTTTAGCAGGTCCGCCTGGTTTTCAAAGACGTTGGCTGACACCATGATGATGGGCACTTTGTCATAGCCGCGCTTGCGTATCTGTACGGCGGTTTGCCAGCCATCCATGTCGTCCATGCTGATGTCGAGCAGGATCGCATCGGGCATATCGTGGGTCAGGCTGTCAAGGCACTCCAGACCACTGGCGGCCTCGGTGACCCTGAATCCGATCGGGGTGAGCATGCCGGCCAACATTTGGCGCTGCACCGGTTGGTCGTCCACCACCAGCAAGGTTCTGCGCTGGCCAAAGAAGCCTTCAATCTGGTGCAGTGGATCAGTTTGCGGGCCCGGGTCATCAATTTCGCGCAGGTACAGCCGCACACTGAAGGTGCTGCCCTGGTCCTGTTCACTGTGCAGGGACAGGTCACCGCCCATCAGCGAGGTGAGCAAGGCGGTGATGGTCAAGCCCAATCCGGTACCTGGTACGCCGCGCCGCCGCCCAGCCGCGCCGCGCTCGAAAGGCATGAAGATTCGCTGCTGGTCCTGTGCTGCGATGCCGATGCCGGTGTCTATCACGTCAAATCGAATCACATCGCTGCGGCAGTCCACATGCAGCGTCACGCTGCCTTGATCAGTAAAGCGCACGGCATTGCTGAGCAGGTTGATGATGATCTGGCGCAAACGTTTGGCATCGGCTTGCACCCAGGCAGGCATGCGTCCACTGTGGGTGTAAATAAAAAGGACATCCTTGGCTTGCGCCTGCGGCCGCATCATGCGGACCAAGCCTTCAAGGAAATCGGGCAACGGCAGGGCGACGGGCTCCAACCGCAAGCGCCCGGCTTCGATGCGGGCCAGGTCGAGCAGCCCGTCCACAAGCGCCAAAAGGTGCTCTCCGCTGCGCTGGATGGTCTGTACCGCCTCGCGTGACGGGTTTGCCAGCGCTTCGCTTTTGAGCAGTATCTGTGAGTAGCCCAGAATGCTGTTGAGCGGCGTGCGCAATTCATGCGTCACGCCTGCTACATAGCGCGTCTTGGCCTGATTGGCAGATTCGGCCAGCTCCTTGGCACTTTGCAGTGCCTCATCAGTGCGTTGATGCGCCTCAATCTCGCGCGAGAGCAATTGGTTCTGGCGGTTTGATTCGTCCTGTGCCATGAAACGACTTTCACTGCCCAGCACTATCCACCAACTGCATACCGCGACGATCAGCAGCAGCATGGCAAATACTTTGATGAATGCAGACTGCAGCATGGCAGACGGATCTGTCAATGAAGGCAGTGCTGTCTCTTGCAGGTAGACCATGCCCATGACTGTGGCGAGCAAGGCGCACAGTGAGAGCGCGACCACAAGGTAGTGGCCCGCGCGAAAATTGATGCGGCTGGACAAGGCCTGTGGCAGTAAAAATCCGAGCAGTTGTTCGGCCTGTTCAGCCGCTCGAGACCCGGTTTTGCAGCGGTCGTGGCAACGCGACTCCAGCGTGCAGCATAAGGAGCAGATCGGCGCACCGTAGGCAGGGCAACTTGCCATGTCTTCGGCCTCAAAAGTGTTTTCGCAGACATGGCACTTCACCATTTGCCCGGGTGCACCGATAGTCTGGGGTGCGCGTGCCATGTAGTAGCGCCCGCGGGTGAGCCAGGCCAGCAAGGGTGACAAGAGCAGCGCTGTGCCCAGGGCAATGAAGGGCGAGAAGGCCTGTGCTTGAACGCCCAGGGCACCGGTATATGCCACCACCGCCAAGACGGCCGCAAACAGCATTGAACCCAGACCCACCGGGTTGATGTCGTACAAATGCGCGCGCTTGAACTCAATGCCGGGCGGGCTCAAGCCCAGGGGCTTGTTGATCACCAGATCAGCGACCAGGGCGCCGACCCAGGCAATGGCAAGGTTGCCGTACAGCCCAAGCACCTTCTCCAGGGCCGAGAAAACCCCCAGCGTCATGAGCAACAGGGCGATGGCAACGTTAAACACCAGCCACACGACGCGCCCGGGGTGGCTGTGTGTCAGGCGCGCAAAAAAATTGGACCAGGCCAGTGAGCCGGCATAGGCGTTGGTCAGATTGATCTTGACCTGGGACACCACCACGAAAACGACCGTGATTGCCAGCACCCAAGCCGAGTTGCTAAAGACGTAGGAAAAACCCGCCAGGTACATCTGGGTCGGTTCCACCGCCTCGGACGTGGACAGCCCATGCTGCAAGGCCAAAAATGCAAGGAATGCGCCGCCCAGCATCTTCAGCATACCCGGCACGATCCAACCCGGCCCGGCTATCAGCACGGCAGCCCACCAGCGTTTGCGGTTGGCTTGCGTTTTTTCAGGCAAAAAGCGCAAGAAATCCACCTGCTCGCCAATTTGCACCACCAGTGAGAACGCCACGGTTGCCGCCGCACCAAACATCAGTGGATTGAAATCGCTGCTTTGCGATGTGCGACCCACAAAGCCGGTGAAATCGAAATAGGCTTGAGGATTTTTCCAGAACACGGCCAGATAGGGCAGCAGCAGCAACAGACCCCAAAGTCCTTGCGTCAACATCTGCAATTTGGAAATCAGCGTAATGCCGCGAATGACCAGGGGCACGATCAACAGGGCGCTGATGGCGTAGCACCAGATGATCGGGATATGAAGGTACATCTGAAGCGCCAGCGCCATGATGGCCGCCTCCAGCGCAAAGAAAATGAAGGTGAAGCTGGCATAGATCAGTGAGGTAATGGTCGAGCCCAGGTAGCCAAAACCAGCACCCCGGGTCAACAGGTCCATATCGACCCCGTAGCGGGCGGCGTAATAGCTGATGGGCAAGCCGGTGCAAAAGGTAATCAGGCCCACCACCAGGATCGCCCACAGGGCGTTGCTGAAGCCGTAATTGAGTGCCATGGTGCCGCCAATGGCCTCCAGCACCAAAAAAGACACAGCGCCAAAGGCGGTGTTACCCACCCGCCACTCTGACCACTTGCGAAAACTGCGCGGCGTATAGCGCAGCGCGTAGTCCTCAATCGATTCGTCAGCGACCCAGGCGTTGTAGTCGCGACGGATTCGAAATATTTTTTGTGGTGCAGTGGCCAAACCGAAACTCCAGTGAATAGAGAACGGCAAGCAAGAAGCGCGCCGATTCTGCTCAACGTCTCTTTTTGGACACGACTACGTCGATTGACGTATGGGGTGCCTGCGGTTTTTTTTCGATGATCGACACCAGCAATCTTTCTTTGCCACGTTTTTTCTTCAACCGCAGGAGCTCACCATGTCAAATGACTATCGCGATACAACTTCTCTTCTCAACCGCCGTCGCCTGATGCAAGGCATGGCCGCCGCACCGCTGCTGGCGGGTCTGCCTCTTTGGGCGCAGGCCCAGCAGTTCCCAACAGCCAAGGTCAACACCACCAAGCTGGCCGTCACAGACACTGAAGTCACGGTGGGGCAATTGCATTCATCGACCGGCACCATGGCGATTTCAGAGACGGGCTCGATCCAGGCTGAACAACTGGCCATCGATCAGATCAATGCCATGGGAGGCGTACTCGGGCGCAAGATCAAGGTGATCAAGGAAGATGGTGCGTCTGACTGGCCCACCTTTGCCGAAAAGTCTAAAAAATTGCTGGTCAATGACAAGGTGGCCGCTGTGTTCGGTTGCTGGACCTCGGCATCACGCAAGGCGGTATTGCCGATTTTCGAAAAAGAAAACGGCATGTTGTATTACCCGACTTTCTACGAAGGCCTGGAACAAAGCAAAAACGTCATCTACACCGGTCAGGAAGCCACGCAACAAATTCTTTATGGGCTGGATTGGGCTTCAAAAGAGAAAAAGGCAAAGACCTTCTTCTTGGTGGGCTCTGACTACATCTGGCCGCGCACGTCCATGAAGATCGGGCGCAAGCACATTGAAGGACATCTGCCTGCAGGCAGCAAGGTGGTGGGCGAAGAGTATTACCCGCTGGGTGCGACCAACTTCAATTCACTGATCAACAAGATCAAAGTGGCCAAGCCTGACTGCATTTTTATCGCCGTGGTGGGCGGCTCCAACGTCGCGTTCTACAAGCAGCTCAAGGCCGCCGGCGTCACCGCCGCCAAGCAGTTCCTGTTGACCATCTCGGTCACCGAAGACGAGGTGCTGGGCATTGGTGGTGAGAACATGAATGGTTTCTATGCGTCGATGAAGTATTTTCAATCGCTTGACAACGCCAACAACAAGGCCTTTGTGTCGGCATTCAAAGCCAAGTATGGCAAGGACGCGGTGATTGGCGACGTGACGCAGGCCGCCTACTTGGGCCCCTGGCTCTGGAAAGCCACTGTCGAAAAGGCGGGGAGCTTCGACGTTGACAAGATCGCCGCTGCATCCGCCGGCATTGAACTGAAAACAGCGCCCGAGGGTTACGTGAAATTGCACGAGAACCATCACCTGTGGAGCAAGGCGCGTATCGGGCAGGCGCAGGCTGACGGTCAGTTCAAGGTGGTGGCCGAGTCCGCCGCGTTGATCGAACCCAACCCCTTCCCCAAAGGCTACCAGTAAGACATGGCCCCCGGCTGGTCTGCGCTCGCCCTTGGGCGTCACGGACCGGCCGGGATTTGCCACGCCGCGCCACCTTCCCATTCCTTCCACCTGTTTCCGGAGCCCGTCATGACACCTTCTGAAATGCTCAACATCGGCCTGATGCAGGGCTTTGCAGGTTTAAGCCTGTTTTCTGTTCTCTTGCTCATGGGTTTGGGGCTCGCCATCATCTTCGGGCAGATGGGTGTTATCAACATGGCGCATGGTGAATTCATGACCATTGGCGCCTACACCATCTACTTTTTTTCCTATCTGGCCGAGAGCTACGCACCCACGCTGGTGCAATCCTACTTTCCCTTCGCCATTGCGGCCGCATTCTTGTTTGCCTTCATGGTGGGTTGGCTGGCCGAGTGGGCCTTCATTCGCCACCTCTACAAACGTCCTCTGGATACGCTTTTGGCCACCTGGGGACTGTCCCTGGGCATGCAGCAAATTTTTCGCACGGGCTTCGGCGCCAAAGAGGTGAGTCCGACGCTGCCAGATTGGCTCATGGGCTCGTGGGCACCGGCAGAGGGGCTCGATATTCCGATCAACGGCCTGTTTGTGATGGGGCTGACCCTGGGAGTCACTGGGGGCGTGTTGTTGGCACTGTACAAATCTCGGTGGGGTCTGCGGGTCCGTGCCACGGTGGCTAATCGCGTCATGGCCAATGCCACTGGCATCAACACCAGCAAGACCGATCGGCTCACGTTTGCCATTGGTTGCGGCATCGCCGGCGTTGCCGGTGCAGCGTTCACCACCATCGGATCAACCGGACCAACCAGTGGCTCGCTGTACATCGTTGATGCGTTCCTGGTGGTGACCTTTGGTGGGGCGGCCAGTTTGTTGGGTACGGTGGTTTCAGCCTTCGGCATTGCGCAGACCCAGTCAATCGCTGAATTCTTCTTGACCGGTTCCATGGCCAAAGTGCTCACCTTGACCTTGGTTGTGATCATCCTGATGCTGCGACCGCAGGGGCTGTTTGCCTCCAAGGTACGTCGCTGAGTCGTCGAACGCAACTGATTCCAAAAAACGGAGCTTCAAATGAACAACATCAAGCAATGGGTCGAACGAAACAGCATGGGCAGCGTGATCTTGCTGGCCACCGTGTTGCTGGTAATTTTCCCAATGTCGCTGGACTTGTTCCGCCTGAATTTGGTGGGCAAATACCTGAGTTACGCGTTTGTGGCCTTGGGTCTGGTCATGCTGTGGGGCTATGGCGGCGTGCTGAGCCTTGGCCAAGGGGTCTTCTTTGGCCTGGGCGGCTATGGCATGGCCATGTTCCTCAAGCTTGAAGCCAGCGACCCCATCTCGACCAAAATTCAGTCGACCCCCGGTATACCCGACTTCATGGACTGGAACCAAATCACGTCGCTGCCCCTGCTTTGGGAGCCCTTCAGGTCCTTTCCTCTAACGCTCCTCATCATTTTTGTTGTCCCGGCCTTGCTGGCATTCATCATTGGCTATGCCATGTTCAAACGGCGCGTCGGCGGGGTCTATTTCGCCATCATCACGCAGGCCGTGGCGCTGATTCTGACGGTGTTGATCGTGGGGCAGCAGGGCTACACCGGTGGCGTCAATGGCATGACTGACCTCAAAACCCTACTGGGATGGGACACCCGCACCGACAGCGCGAAATACATTCTGTACTTTGTCACGGTCGCCCTGTTGCTGGCGTCCATTGTGCTGTGTGCCTGGATCCAGAAAAGCAAGCTCGGGACGCTGTTGCTGGCCATGCGGGACAAGGAGGACCGGGTCCGTTTCTCAGGCTATGACGTGGCCATGTTCCGGGTGTTTGCATTTTGCTTTTCAGCGCTGTTGTCGGCGGTAGGTGGCGCCATGTTCACGCTGCAGGTGGGCTTTATGTCGCCCTCCCTGGTCGGCATCGTGCCGTCGATTGAAATGGTGATCTATGCCGCCGTTGGTGGGCGAATGTCTCTGGTCGGCGCTGTTTACGGCGCTTTGCTGGTCAATTTTGGCAAGACCTATTTCTCTGAGACCTTTCCAGACCTGTGGCTGTTCCTGATGGCGGCCATGTTTCTGGGTGTCGTGCTGGCATTCCCTGATGGTTTGGCGGGTGTTTACAACAACCGCATCAAGCCCTGGTGGCTCAAGCTAAGGGCGGCTCGTCAACAACCCGTGGCGAAAGCGGCCAAGCCCGCTGCCCCCGCCCCCACCTCCGAAGCGCCAGTCCTGTCTGCAGGCCTGAGCAACCAGCGAATTTGAACCTTTGGAGCATGACCATGAAAAAAAATGACTTTGCCCTGACGGTTGAAGACCTCACTGTGTCCTTTGATGGCTTCAAGGCCATTGACAACCTGAATCTCTATATTGATCAAAACGAGTTGCGAGTGATCATTGGCCCTAATGGCGCCGGCAAGACCACGCTGCTGGATTTGATTTGCGGAAAAACCCGCGCCAGCGCTGGCAGCATCAAGTTCAAGAACGAGGAAATGACCACTTTGCCCGAGTACCAGATCGTGCGGGCCGGTATCGGCCGCAAGTTCCAAACCCCGTCTATTTACGAGAACCTGAGCGTTTTTCAAAACCTTGAGGTCTCGTTCCCGCAGGGGCGCGGCGTCTTCGGCGCCCTGTTCTTTAAATGCACCGACGAGGTGAAGAGCCGTGTGCAGGACGTTGCCGCTGAGATCGGCCTGGACGGTCAGCTTGAGGTTGAGGCCGGTTTGCTGTCACACGGACAAAAGCAGTGGCTCGAGATTGGCATGCTGCTGATGCAGGACCCGGAATTGCTGATGCTCGATGAACCCATCGCTGGCATGAGCGTGCGCGAGCGTGAACTCACGGCTGAGTTGCTCAAGCGCATCTGCAAGGGTCGCGCCATGATCGTGATTGAACACGATATGGAGTTTGTCAAGCAAATTGCCCACAAGGTAACGGTCATGCACCAGGGCAAGATTTTGGCGGAGGGCTCCATGGAAAAAGTGCAGGCTGATCCGCGGGTCATCGATGTTTACTTGGGCCACTGAGGAGAAATACCATGCTAAACGTTAGCAACCTTCACGTCAGCTATGGGCAGAGCGAGGCGCTGCACGGCATCACGTTTGCAGCGCAGAAGAACGAGACAGTGGCCATCATGGGTCGCAACGGCATGGGCAAGACCACGCTGTTCAAGTCGCTCATCGGTGTGATGCCCCTGAAGTCTGGAACGATCGACGTGGACGGCCATGACATTTCCAAAGACGAGAGCTACAGGCGCGTCGCCAAAGGCATGGCCTACGTGCCACAGGGTCGAATGATCTTTCCGACGCTCACGGTAGAAGAAAACATTCAGACCGGTCTTGAGAACGCGCGCCACAAGCAGATCCCGGAAGAAATTTACGCGCTGTTTCCGGTGCTCTTTGATATGCGCAGTCGCAAGGGTGGCAATCTGTCAGGCGGGCAACAACAGCAGTTGGCGATTGCCCGCGCCTTGGTGACCAACCCCAAAGTGTTGCTGCTGGACGAGCCTACCGAAGGCATTCAGCCCTCCATCATCAAAGACATCGCCAAGGCGCTCAATGAAATTCGCAAGATGCGTGAAATCACGATCATCGTGTCTGAGCAGGTGCTTAGTTTTGCGATGGACGTGGCTGACCGTCTGTTTGTCATTGAAGGTGGGCGACTGGTGCACGAAAGCACACGGGCCGACACCGACACGGCACGCATCAAGCAATTCCTTTCCGTTTGATATTGATTCTTTAACCCCGCAGGAGAAATAGCATGACAGATACCCTGATCAAAGTTGACCTGAGCAAGTCACCAACTGAGAACGAAAACATCCACAACCGCTGGCACCCGGATATTCCGATGGCGTGCTGGGTCAATCCGGGTGATGATTTCATTCTGGAGACCTTTGACTGGACCGGTGGCTACATCAAGAACAACAACAGCGCTGACGACGTCCGCGACATCGACCTGACGACGGTTCATTACCTGACCGGGCCGGTCGGCGTCAAAGGCGCTGAAGCTGGCGACTTGTTGGTGGTGGATTTGCTCGACATTGGCGCCAAGCAAGACAGCCTGTGGGGCTTCAATGGATTCTTCAGCAAGAAAAATGGCGGTGGCTTTCTGACCGACCACTTTCCAGAGGCGCAAAAATCCATCTGGGACTTCAAGGGCATGTTCACCAGTTCACGTCACGTGCCGGGCGTCAATTTCGCTGGCTTGATCCACCCGGGCCTGATTGGCTGCCTGCCCGACCAGGCCATGCTGGACATGTGGAACACGCGTGAGCAACAACTGATCGACAGTGACCCAAGCCGAACCGGCCTGGCCAACCCGCCTTTCTCCGGTACCGCCCACATGGGCAAGATGACCGGCGCGGCGCGCGACAAGGCGGCGGCAGAGGGCGCGCGTACCGTGCCACCGCGCGAACACGGCGGCAACTGCGACATCAAGGATTTGTCGCGGGGCTCCAAGGTGTTCTTCCCCGTTTATGTGGACGGAGCCGGACTGTCGGTCGGTGACCTGCATTTCAGCCAGGGTGACGGTGAAATCACATTCTGCGGTGCCATCGAGATGGCCGGCTGGGTGCATATGAAAGTCACGCTGATCAAGGGCGGCATGGCCAAGTACGGTATCAAGAACCCGATCTTCAAGCCCAGCGTCATCAAGCCCCAGTACAACGACTACCTGATTTTTGAAGGCATTTCGGTGGATGAGGCGGGCAAACAGTATTACCTCGATGTCAACGTGGCTTACCGTCAGGCTTGCCTGAACGCGATTGAGTACCTGAAGAAATTTGGCTATTCCGGTGCCCAGGCCTATTCCATTTTGGGCACGGCACCGGTGCAGGGGCATATCAGCGGGGTCGTTGACGTTCCGAACTCGTGCGCCACGCTGTGGCTGCCGACCGGCATCTTCGACTTTGACATCAACCCGAACGCCTCGGGCCCGATCAAGCATATCGACGGCACGGTCAGCATGCCGCTGTCGCACGACTTGCGCTGACCCACGCTGATGACCAGGGAGATGCCCCATGCCAACTTATGACTACGCATGCGTTCAGTGTGGAGGCTTTGATGCCTTTCGCACACTGGCAAGCCGCAATGAAGCGGCTGCCTGCCCCGACTGTGGCGCCGACTCGCCCCGCGTCTTTGCCAGCGCACCGCGTTTGGCCCTGATGGCAGACAGCACGCGCCGAGCGATGGAAACCAATGAGCGCGCGCGCCACGAGCCCAAACGCTCTGGCGACTACGCGCGGCTCAAGCACCCGGCTGGCTGTGGCTGCTGTTCGAGTTCAAGCAAGCGCGGCGCCACACTGACAGCGCCCAATGGCAACAAGGCCTTTCCGGGCAAGCGGCCCTGGATGATCAGCCACTAAGTGCCTCAAGACAGGCTTTGATCAGCCTGTCTTGAGCCCCACAGTTTCTCCAACCTTATGAGGTCAACATGATTCATGGTGATATTTCAAGCAGCAAGGACACCGTCGGTGTCGCGGTGGTCAACTACAAAATGCCACGGCTGCACAGTCATGCAGAGGTGCTGGACAACGCGCGCAACATTGGCCGCATGGTCGAAGGAATGAAGCAGGGACTGCCTGGGCTGGACCTCGTTATTTTCCCGGAGTACAGCACCCACGGCATCATGTATGACGCCAAAGAAATGTACGAGAACGCGGCTACGGTGCCGGGTGACGAGACTGAAATCTTTGCCGCCGCATGCCGTAAGGCCAAGGTGTGGGGTGTCTTTTCGCTCACAGGTGAGCGCCATGAACAGCATCCGCACAAGGCACCGTACAACACCCTGATCCTGATGAACGACCAGGGCGAAGTCGTGCAGAAATACCGCAAGATCATGCCGTGGACGCCGATCGAAGGCTGGTACCCCGGCGACCGTACCTATGTCAGCGATGGCCCCAAGGGGATGAAGGTCAGTCTGATCATTTGCGACGACGGCAACTACCCGGAAATCTGGCGCGACTGCGCAATGCGGGGGGCAGAGCTGATCGTTCGATGCCAAGGCTACATGTACCCGGCCAAGGAGCAGCAAATACTCATCTCAAAAGCCATGGCGTTTGCCAACAACACCTATGTGGCGGTGGCCAATGCGGCAGGTTTTGATGGTGTGT
>VMTC01000057.1 GCA_013791765.1 Rhodoferax sp. | reverse complement strand
TGAAGGCCGCGCCCAGCTTGGGTTCGCGGCCTCTTTTGCGTCCGGAGAAATCTTAGGCACAGGGAATGGTACAGACGCTAAGCGCCATGAGGGTTTCAGACGGTTTCGCCGCCAAAATCAACACTTTAAGCTAATGGCTAGCCTTTGGTGGCCACGGAGCCCAGCTCGGTGCAAAGGTCGCGTGGCAGCGCGTGCGGGTTGGCTTTTGGGGCCTTAGTGCACCAAAACCGGGTTTTGTGCCAGCTCGGCATATTGCTCCAGCGTGTCTTCCACTTCTTCCTGGGTCGGGGTGTTTTGCTGCCAGGCCGAAATGTGCTGCTGGAACAGTTCTGCCCAGGATCCGTCCAGGTAGACCTCTTTGTTGGCGCGCTTGTCCACAATCTCGAAGCCGTGGCGCGCCAGCGTGGGCGCAATGCGCACGGGTTCGGTGCGATCACGGCTCGCCTCTGGCGTCGCATCGGTGACCACGGCATTGGCCAGCATGTGTGTCACAGAGTAGGTGTCAGAGTCGTAGAGCGTGTGCATGATCAGAATTATCCCTTAAACATGTATGCCCTGCAGATGGCAGGGAAGCCGGCGATTTCAAGGGCTCAGCTCAGATCAATGGCTCGCTCGCCAGCCACTGCTGGTCAACATAGTCGCCGTTGGCTTCGGTGATGCGAATGCGCGCCGGCAAATAACCCAAGGCCGGCGCCAGCCAGACCTCAACTTTCTGATCAAAGGCCTCGCGAGGGTTGCGCAGCAATTTGAGGGTGGCTTGCTGGCCCCCGGGCAGGGTGAGCGTTTCAGCCTCGCCCACGGTAAACAGCCAGGTATCGGCGCTACGGGCGCCAATGGTCTGAATCGTGATCGTGCTGGTTTGCGGGTAACGTTCCGGGGTGCTGGCCAGCATGGCAGCGAGTTGCACCAGCACGCTCAGGCGGTCCTGGGCGCCAGTCAGCAGCGGCGCATCGGGTGTGTTGGCGCTGAACGTGACCTTGCCCTGGGCTCGGTTGAAGTGGGCGGCGACCTCGCTGCGGAACTTGTCAGAAAAGCGCAGCGGCGCCAGGCCTTGTGGCGTGATCTGGCCGCGACTGGTTTGCACGCGCGCCTGGCCGAAGGCGCCAATTTCGAGCCGGGCCTCGTACTGCGCGCCAAACGGTTGCCACAGCAGTTCGGCGCCAAGCCGATAGGGGAATTTATTGCTCAGCACCTGGTATTTCAGACGTACGGAGGCCGGGACTTTGTCGGCCGCGACCCGCAGCGGCGCATCGGATGGCAGGCGCGGCGCGCCTGCGGCCAAGGCCAGCTGGTCGGCCTCAGGCCGGTCTGGCGTCGTGGCGTCTTCCAGGCGGCTTGAGACCGCATCCAGGTGCTCGCTGGGAGCCTCCAGTGGCGCGCCAGCGTGGGCCTGGTTGGCCGGCGCCGCTGAAGCGGGCGACGGCGCTGACCGGGCCGTGCTGGGCCGCACGCGCGGGCGTGGCGGCGGCGCTTCGGTCGCTGCGGTGTGCGTGCTTGGCGGCGCTGCCATTGGGGCCATGTCGGGTTCAATCGAACGGGTGATGAACGCACGCGGGGGTGGCTCGGCCCGGCTCGGGCGCAGGGACGTCGGGCTGGCCTGCAAAGCCGCCATGTGCACGCCCAGCACCGCCAAGGTGATGGCGGCCAGGACCTTGAACGAAAATACAGAATTTACACTTGCCATTGACCCCAATTCCCCATGAAACTTGCAACTTACAAAGACGGCTCACGCGACGGTCAGCTGGTGGTCGTGGCACGCGATCTGAGCGTGGCCCATTATGCGACCGGTATCGCGCACCGGTTGCAGCAGGTGCTCGACGACTGGAACTTCCTCTCGCCCCAGTTGCAGGACTTGTACGACGCGCTTAACCGTTCGCGTGACAGCAGTGGTGGTGCCAGTCCGGCTCGGCACGCCTTCCCCTTTGACCCGCGCCAGTGCATGGCGCCGCTGCCGCGGGCTTACCAATGGGTCAATGGCGCGGCTTACCGCAACCCCGAAACCGGGCCTGCCGTTGCTGGCAAAGGCAGTAGCCCGCGCCTGTACCAGGGCGCCAGCGACGATTTTTTGGGCCCATGCGACGAGGTGCGGTGTGCCAGCGAGGCTGAGGGCATCGATTTTGAAGCCGAGGTGGCGGTCATCATCGGCGACGTGCGTCCGGGCGCCACCCCGGCGCAGGCGCTTGATGGCATCCGGCTGCTGTTGTTGGCCAATGCGCTGTGTCTGCGCCAGTATCTGCCGGATGAACTGGCGCAGGGTTTCGGGCCGCTGCACAGCCGCCCGGCCACCGCTTTCAGCCCGGTGGCAGTGACGCCCGACGAGGTGGGCGCGGATTGGGCCAAGGGCCGCTTGAGCCTGACGCTGCAAAGCAGCTGGAATGGCCGCAAAGTGGGGCTGTGTGAGGCCGGGCCGGAGATGCGTTTTCATTTCGGCCAGCTGGTCGCACACCTGTGCAAGACGCGCCGCTTGCGCGCCGGCGCGATCATCGGCGCGGGCGCGGTCAGCAACCAGGACGCCAGTCACGGCTACAGTTGCATCGCCGACAAGCGCGCGCTCGAGACGCTGCAAGATGGCCAGCCCTTGACCGAGTTCATGAAATTTGGCGACACCATCCGCATCGAGATGAAGGGCCGCGATGGGCAAAGCGTGTTTGGGGCGATTGAGCAGGAAATCGTGCCGATGGAGCCAGCCACTTCCGCGCCATAAAAGGGCGCAAGGCGAAGTTCTGCATCAAGCGCTGGCGAGCTGCCCGGCAAAAGTCTTGACGCCGCGCAGCATCATTTCAATTGACACCGCCACCAGCACCAGGCCCATGAGGCGCTCCAGTGCCATCACAAAGCGGTCACCCGCCACGCGCTGAATGCGCTCGGCCAGCACCAGCACCACGGCGCTCACGGCCATGGTGACGCACAGGGCGGCAATCCATTCCATGCGCCGTTCGGGGGCTTGCGATACCAGCAGCAGCACGGTGGCTAGCGCCGAGGGGCCGGCAATCGCCGGAATTGCCAGTGGCACGATCAGCGGCTCGTGCAACTCCTCGGGCGCATCGGATCTGGGCGGCGGGAAAATCATGCGCAGCGCGATCAGGAACAAAATCACGCCGCCGCCAATTTGCAGCGACAGCTCGCTCAAGTTCATCACCCGCAAAAAGCCACTGCCGACGAACATGAAGCTCAGCAGCAGCGCAAAGGCAATCAAGACCTCGCGCAAGATGACCCAGGGCCGCCGCTCGGGCGCCACATGCTTGAGCGCATTGGCAAAAATTGGAATGTTGCCGATCGGGTCGGTGATCAGAATCAGCAGGATGGTGGCCGAGGCAAAGGTGTAGTTCATGGCCCCCGCAGGATAGCAGGCCGATCGGGCTTGACGGGCTTATTGGGCCCGTTGCGCCTGGCGCTTTTCAAGCTTCTCCTGGCACGCGATACAACGCAGCGCATCAGGCGCCGCGTGCAGCCGCGCAGGAGGAATCGCCATGGCGCAGTCGACGCAAAAACCATAGCTCCCGTCCTCGATTCGGCGAAGCGCCGCATCCACATGGTCAAGCTCTTCGCCGTCACGTGCATCGAGCGCGAATTCAAGCTCGCGCGCGGTATTGAGCTGCGCAGTGGAATCCTCCTTTTCGGCAAAATGCTCGGCTGAGGCCTGCGCCCGCCCAATCGTGCCACCGCGCAGGTCGCTGAGCTGCGCCAGCAGACTGGTGCGCTGCGCCAGCAACTGCTCTTTAAATACCGCGATTTGTTCTTGAGTCATGAGGAAAGCTCCGTGGCGAAAAAGGCTTCATCATGCCTTGACAGACCCCATCGAGCTTGATGCTTGTCAAGTGGTGATCGCCAGCAAGGAGTCGCTGTTCGAAATGTTCAAGACAGACACCCATTCACAGTATTTTGTTGGACCGACGCCAGATGCCCATGGACTCGGCTTCCTTGATCAATTGTTCCCGGAAATCGGGATGCGAAATATTGATCAAGGCCTCGGCCCGCTGCCAGGTTGATTTGGCCTTCATCTGCGCGTAGCCGAATTCGGTCACGACATAGTGCACGATCGAACGCGGGCAGGTGACGATCGTTCCGGCCGAGAGCGTCGGCACGATGCGTGAGCCGATCGTGCCGTCCTTCTTCTTGAATGTCGAGTTGATGCAGATCAGGCCCTTGCCACCCTCGGACTTGTACGCCCCCAGGATAAAGTCGAGCTGGCCCCCGGTGCCGGAAATCTGGCGCGTCCCGGCGGCCTCGCTGGCGACCTGTGTGAAAAGGTCGACCTCGATGGCGTTGTTGATCGCGACCACTTTAGGATTCTGGCCGATGACGCCGGGGTCATTGGTGTAGGACGCCGGGAAGATCGATGCCACCGGGTTGTTGTCCAGGAAGTCATAGAGCTTCTGCGATCCCATGGCGAAGGTGTAGACCATCTTGCCGCGGTCGATGGATTTGCGCATGCCGGTGATGCGCCCGGCCTCGTACATATCGACATAGGAGTCGGCCAGCATCTCAGTGTGCACGCCAAGGTCCTTCAAGCCGCTGTGCGCGATCATCGAGCCGACGATATTGGGAAGTGCGCCGATGCCGAGTTGGATCGTCGAGCCATCTTCGAGCAGTTCCATTACGTGGCCGGCGATCATCCGGTCGGCGTCACTTGCCAGACCTTCGGGCAGTTGCAGCAGCTGGCTGTTGGGACCTTCGACCACCATGTCCACCTGCGAGATGTGGATTCCTTCATCAAGACCGCCCAGGCAACGGGGCGCCTTCGTGTTGACCTCGACGACCACCATCTTGGCCTTGCGGCAGTAGGCCGGGGTCATCGAGCAACTGGTCGAAAAGTTGAAGAAGCCCTGCGCATCCATGGGCGTTACCTGCACGACGGCGACGTCGGGCTCCTCGTACAGCATGACGTTCTGCGGCCCCTGGTGGTAGCTGAACGGGATGTAGCTGGCCAGGCCCTGCTCGCCGAACTTGCGACCCAGGCCCGAAAAATGCCAGTCGTTCCAGATGAACGATTCCCGCTTCGGATCGGCCTCGACGCACTTCAATGCCTTGGCGCGCGTCGTGGTGATCAGGATCACGTCTTGCAGATCGCTCTTGCGCAGCGCCAGGGCAGCGTCCACGGCTTCCACGTTCTGGGCGAATTCGCCCATGAACACAATGTCACCCGACTTGACCCGTGCGGCAGCCTGGTCGGCTGAGCCGAGTTTTTGTCGATACTGGTCCTGGTCACGTTTTGTCATGCTGATGTCTCTCAATTTGAAGATGCGTTGAAGGTTGAATGCGCCGCCATGGACCTGGGCCTGGACTTCAAAACAGTTCAATCGGCATGCGGTTGATCGTGTCGCCGCCCAGGCAGACGTTTTGCGCCAGGCCGCTTGCCTGGGTCAGCACCGACTCGGCATAAAAGCGTGCTGTGATCAGCTTGGCGCTGAAGAATGCAGGATCACTCTCCAGCTTGTTCTGTGCCACCAGCATGGCCCGGCCCATCTGCCAGCCGCACAGCACGATGCCAACCAGTTTGAGGTAGCTGACGGCACCGGCATACACCGCTTTGGGCTGGCTCTTACCATTGGCAAGGATGAAGTCAACCGCCTGTTCCATTGCCACGCGGCCCTGCTCAAGCGCGTTGCACATCGCTGTGCAGTCGGCGTTGTCGCGCGCAGCCAGGTCTTGCTCGGTAAGTGCAATCTGGGCGCACAAGGCCTTGGCCACCGCACCCTTGTCGCGCAAGGTCTTGCGGCCCACGATGTCATTGGCCTGAATGGCGGTGGTGCCTTCGTAGATGGTCAGGATTCGGGCGTCGCGGTAATGCTGGGCGGCACCGGTTTCTTCGATGTAGCCCATGCCGCCGTGCACCTGCACGCCCAGGCTTGTCATCTCGACCGACATTTCGGTCGAAAAGCCTTTGACCACCGGCACCAGGTATTCGTAGACGGCCTGGTTGCTTTTGCGCGTCGCCTCGTCGCTGGCGTGGTGAGCGGCATCGCTGGCCGCCGCCGCCACGTAAGCCAGGGCGCGCGTGCCTTCGACGTGGGCCCGCATGCTCAGCAGCATGCGCTTGACATCGGGGTGATTGATGATGGACACCGGGCCTGCAGAGCCAGCGAGGTCGCGGCTTTGGGCGCGGTCATGGGCGAAGCGAACCGCTTTTTGATAGGCACGGTCGGCCACCGCGATGCCCTGCATGCCCACGGCGAAGCGGGCCGCATTCATCATGATGAACATGTACTCAAGGCCACGGTTCTCCTGGCCTATCAGATAGCCCACCGCGCCACCTTGATCGCCAAATTGAAGCACTGCAGTCGGGCTGGCCTTGATGCCGAGCTTGTGCTCAATTGACACACACGCAACGTCGTTGCGCGCGCCCAGTGCGCCATCGTCGCCGACCATCAGTTTGGGAACCAGAAACAGCGATATGCCCTTGACACCCTCGGGCGCCCCTGGCACACGGGCCAGCACCAGATGGATGATGTTCTCAGCCATATCGTGTTCACCATAGGTGATAAAAATCTTGGTGCCGAACACTTTGTAAGTGCCGTCAGCCTGTGGCTGGGCAGTCGAACGCACCGCTGCCAAGTCAGAGCCGGCCTGCGGTTCGGTCAAATTCATGGTGCCGGTCCACTGGCCGCTGATGAGTTTGCCGACAAACTTGCGTTTGAGTTCATCGCAGCCGGCCACCAGCAGTGCCTCAATGGCACCGTCGGTGAGCATCGGACACAGGGCAAACGACAGGCTGGCCGCGTGCAGCATCTCGATGCAGGGCGTGGCGATCAGTTTGGGAAAGCCCTGACCGCCAAACTCGGTCGGGTGGATCACGCCTTGCCAACCGCCCTGCGTAAACTGCGTGTAGGCTTCCTTGAAGCCAGGCGCAGTCGTGACATCACCGTCTTTGAAGAAACTCGGCTCTTTGTCGCCACCTGCGTTCAAAGGCGCAACCACGCCCGCGCAAAACTTGGCCGACTCTTGCATGACGGCCTGCGTGGTATCGAGGTCGTAATCCTCAAAACCAGGCAGGGCAGTGACGCTGGACAAGCCCGCGAGTTCCTGCATCGCAAACAACATGTCTTGGAGGGGGGCTTGATAGTTCATAAAGTGCTTTCTGGAGGTGGTTTCAAATTTTGGGTTGCAGGAGCTTGCCCCCCGGCGTCATCCGGCCCAGCACCGCCGTCGGGTGTGACCCAGACGATGGTTTGCGCCGGCTCCTTGATTTCGCGGCCTGGTCAATTCGCGCCATTGGCATCGTTGATCTGTAGACCATCGGTTCCGAATTTGCTCTTGACGCAAGGTGCCGGTGCTCAAGCCTTCACGCCGGAATCATGGCATCGGACTGTTGCAAAAATTCGGGGCAAATGTATCGAATGTTTGCAGTGCGTTTGCGCCGAGTTGCAGCGCGTGGACAAGTTCAGCAGTCGGGTGGCGTTGGGCCGCCTACAACCACTTGACCTCAACGGCCAGCAGGTAGCCTGCGCCGTAGACGGTGCGGATGGTTTTGGGGTGTTCGGGGTCCGATTCAAGCTTGCGCCGCAGTCGCGACACACGAACATCGACGCTCCGATCCAGGGCCGAGAGATCGCGGTCGCCACACAACTGCTCGCGGTCAAGGATCCGGTTTGGACGCTTCAGGAACAGCAGCAGCATGTGCGACTCGCCGGAGCTCAGCGTCCACTGCTGGCCACTGGGCGCAGTCAGCGTGTTGGAGTCGACCAGGAATCGCCAGCCTGAAAACTCCGCAACCTGTGAATGTTCGGGTGCTTGCGCACTGCTGGCCTTGTCCTGACGACGCAAGATGCTGCGCACGCGCGCCACCAATTCGCGCGGCTCAAACGGCTTGACGATATAGTCATCAGCCCCCAGTTCCAAGCCCATGACCCGGTCGCTCAGATAGCCCCGCCCGGTCAACACCATCACGCCGCAGGCGTAGCGCGCTTGCAATTCGCGCACCACATCGAGGCCATCCGCATCGGGCAGGCCCAGGTCCACGATGCACAGATCAGGGACGCGCCACAAAAGGAGGCTGCGCAGGGCGGCCGCGCTGGCGCATTCATAGGTCTCGAAACCAAACTCCCGCAAGGTGCCACTCACGAGTCGGCACAGGTCGGGGTCGTCGTCCAGGATATAGATGCAGCGCTGCCCGATGGGCGCAGGGGACACGGTGGCGTTCATGACATCAAACCATCAAGGGCCCGTTGCAGTTCGACGGCGGTGAATGGCTTCTTCAGCAGCGGCGGACCGATCGCATTCTCGCTCGACATGGCGTAGCCGCTGATCAACAAAGTCTTCACATCCGGTGCGCTCAGGCTCGCCTCACGGCATAGTGTGCGTCCATCCATGCAGCCGGGCATCACCATGTCGGAGATCAGGATGCCCACGGACGGCACGGTCGCCAACAGATCCAGGGCGTCCGCCGCATGGTCCGCTTCGATCACCGGGTAGCCCAGCTCGACCAGCTGCAGCCGGATGACACGGCGCACGTCGGGGTCGTCCTCCACCAGCAAGACCAGGGGGTGCTGCGCGCCGTGTTGACCCGATCCATGCGGTGTGCCCGTCAGCGCGTCAAGCTCGAGCTTGTCACAGACATAAGGCAGCATCAGCGTGACGGTGCAGCCTTCGCCTAATGCGCTTTGAATGCGAATGCCGCCACCAGATTGTTTGGCAAATCCGTAGACCATGGACAAGCCCAAACCACTTCCCAAGCCAAAGCGCTTGGTGGTGAAGAACGGATCGGAGGCGCGCGCCTGAGTGGCTGCATCCATGCCGGCGCCGGTGTCGGAAACACTCAAAGCCACGTAGCTGCCCGGTGCAACGTCGAAATCAGCCACCCGCGCCAGGTCCAGCTGCATGCGCTGCGCCTGAATCACCAACTGCCCGCCATCGGGCATGGCGTCACGCGAATTGAGCGCGAGGTTGAGCAGTGCATTTTCAAGTTGCTGCGCATCGGTCATCGCGAACAAGGGCTCCTCCATGGGAATGCTGGTCACGCTGATGTGCGCCGGCAGTGTGCGCTTGAGCAGGATCATGGTGTCGGCCACCAGGTCGGCAATATTCACGGACCTCGGCGCAAGTGGCTGCTTGGAGGCAAACGCCAGCAGGCGCTTGATTAACGCCGCGCCGCGGCGCGACGCCTTCAGCGCCGGGACCACAAATTCGCAAATATCCGGATCGTTCGGGTAGCGCTCATGCAGGGTAACCAGATTGCCGATCACGACCGTCAGCAAATTGTTGAAGTCGTGCGCCAGCCCGCCTGTCAACTGTCCCACCGCCTCCATCTTTTGTGCATGAACCAGAGCCGACTGCGCATTCTTGAGGTCGGTGATGTTGACTGAGAGAACAAAACAGCCGATCACGCGCCCCTCGGCGTCCAGTTCAGGGACCAATTCGCTGCGCGCATAAAACACCTGTCCACCCGGGCGACGCATGGCGTACTCATAGCTGACCTGCTGCCCTTGCAGTGCCTGGCGCACATAGGTTGAGACACTGGCGTAAACCTCGTCTCCGACCACGTCATGAATCGAGCGGCCCAGCATTTCCTCCTTGGTGAACCCAAACCAGTCGGAATAGCCCTTGTTGGTGTAGCTGTAGATTTCCTGTTGGTCAAAGTAGCCAATCAGCGCGGGCACCGTATCTGTGATCAAGCGCAAATTTTCTTCACTGCAGCGCAAGGCCGTGGTGATGCGCTGCGCGGCCGCATCCGCCTCCGTCAGGCGTTGCTGGGCTGCCGTCAGTTGCTTGGTGCGCTGGGCGACTCGATCCTCCAACTCGGCGTTGTCCTGCTGGATCTGCTGCTCAAGACGTCGGCTGGCGGTCATGTCGGTGTAAACCGTGACAAAGCCGTTGTCGGGCAAGGGGTCGCCGCGCACCGCCAGAATCCGGCCGTCCGGCCGGGCGCGTTCGGTGTAGTGCGAGACAAATCGACTTGCCAAGCGCACACGCTCGGCAATCAGTTCCTGCACATCACCCGGCCCGTATTCGCCGCGTTCGGCGTTGTAGCGTATGAACGACTCAAAGGTCGCGCCGACATACGCCATGCCTTCTGGAAAATCCAACAGCCGTAAAAAGGCCTGGTTCCACGCCACCAGTTGCAGGTTGCCATCAATAACCGTCAAGCCCTGGTCGATCCGATCCAACCCGGCCTGAAGAAACTCCTTTTGGCGGTCGACAGATGATGTCTTGATGGAAAGTTGAGATGGCATGGGGTGCAAGCGCAGGTGGCGTTTCGTTTCTAGGGCGTTGATCGAGCATCGACACGCGGCAACGAATCAATACCGATAAACGCCCTGGCCGGTCTTTCGACCCAGACGACCGGCGGCCACCATTTCTTTGAGCAACGGGCAGGCGCGGTATTTGCTGTCGCCGAATTCGCTCAGGTAGACCTCCATCACGGCCAGGCAGACATCGAGTCCGACCATGTCGGCCAGTGCCAGCGGGCCGATTGGCTGGTTGCAGCCGAGCTTCATGCCCGCGTCGATGTCCTCGGGCGTGGCAAGGCCTTCGGCCAGCACAAAAAAAGCTTCGTTGATCATCGGCACCAGAATGCGGTTGACGACAAAGCCCGGCGCATTTTTCACGGTGATTGGCGTCTTGCCCAGGGATATTGCCATGGCATGCACGGCGTCGTGCGTCGCATCGCTGGTCCGCAGACCGCGAATGATTTCCACCAGCGCCATCATCGGCACCGGGTTGAAGAAATGCATGCCAATGAAGCGATCGGCGCGGCTGGTCGCCGCGGCCAGCTTGGTGATCGAAATGGACGAGGTGTTGGTGGCGACAATCACCTCGGGCGCCAGCAGGGCGTCCACCTGCTTGAGAATTCTGAGTTTGAGATCGTAATTCTCAGTAGCCGCTTCGATCACCAGTTGGGCTGAGTTCAGTTCGTCGTAGCTTGTGCTGCCCATGATGCGCGCCAGTGCTGCGTCACGCTCGGCCGCCGTGATCTTTTCCTTCTTGAGAAGGCGATCCAGACTGCCCGCCACGGTGGCCACCCCCTTGGCGACGGCGGCCTCTGAGACATCGACCATGATGACCCTGATGCCAGACACCGCACAGGCCTGCGCAATGCCGTTACCCATGGTGCCAGCGCCGATGATTCCAACAGTATTTATTTCCATCTTGAAAAACTCCAGTGAGAAAAAAGCTCAACACGCGACGGTCGGCTTCATGCTGGCGCGTCTGCGTAACGGGCGCAATCAGATGCGTTCGAAAATCACGGCAATACCCTGGCCACCGCCGATGCACATGGTGGCCAATGCATACTTGCCGCCGGTGCGTTGCAGTTCGTAGACCGCCTTGGTTGCAATGAAGGCGCCGGAGCAGCCCACGGGGTGACCCAGCGCGATGGCGCCGCCGTTCGGATTGGTCTTGGCCGGGTCGAGCCCGAGCCCCTTGTTGACGGCAATCGCCTGCGCGGCAAAAGCTTCATTGGCTTCGATGACATCCATCTGATCGAGTGTCAACCCGGCCTTTTTGAGCGCCAGCTGGGTCGCTGGGATGGGTCCTTCACCCATGAGTTCATTGGGTACGCCGCAAACAGCATAAGAAACGATTCGGGCAATGGGCTTTTGCCCCGCTTTGGCGGCCACGTCGGCAGCGGCCAGCACGAAGAAGGCTGCACCATCGTTGATGCCCGAGGCGTTGCCTGCGGTGACGGTGCCGTCCTTTTTGAAGGCAGGCTTCATTTTGGCCAGCGACTCCAGGGTGGTGTTGGCCTTGCCGTGCTCGTCGGTGTCAAACACGACTTCACCTTTGCGCGTTTGCTGGACGATGGGAACAATCTGGGATTTGAAGCGACCTTCTGCAATCGCCACGGCGGCACGGCGCTGAGATTCGCAGGCAAAGGCGTCCTGGTCTTCGCGGCTGATGTTCCACTTGGCGGCGAGGTTTTCAGCAGTAATGCCCATGTGGCCCACGCCAAAGGGATCGGTCAGCACGGCGACCATCATGTCGATCGCCTTGGTGTCGCCCATGCGGGCACCGGAGCGCAAGGCGGGCATCATGTAGCTGCCGCGCGACATGACCTCGACGCCGCCACCGATGCCGTAATCAAAATCACCCAGCATGATGTTTTGTGCTGCGGTCACGATGCCTTGCAGCCCGGAGGAGCACAAACGGCTCACTTGCATGGCGATCGAATCCATCGGCAAACCGGCCTGGATGGAGGCGACGCGGGAAACGTAGGCGTAGCGCGAATCGGTCGGAATGCAGTGGCCAACCACCGCATTGCCAATTTGCCGGGGGTCGACCCCAGAGCGGGCAATGGCTTCTTTCATCACGATGCCGGCCAGTTCAGGCGGCTCCATGTTGGCCAGGGATCCGCCAAATGCGCCAATGGCGGAACGGGCTGCGCTTAAAACTACGACTTCTTTAATCATCGAAAAACTCCTAGGATAAAAACAATTCGGCAATCAGGTTGCTTGAGCTCGGCAATTGATGATCGTAAACCCCTTGCCTGACGCAGGCTCAGATCGCAAGAGCACCACTGGCATTCAAAGATGACGCGGCTTTGCGCACGCCCAGTGGCATGACGCAGCGACCATAGAGTTCGTTCAGGATCTGCGCCAGTCCGCCGTACATGGCCGATGCACCGCAGAAGATGCCCTCATAGCCGGCCAGACGAATCACTTCTTCGTTGCCCGTGGCCTTGCCAAAGGCCAGCATAAAAAACAAAACGGTAGCTGAGCCGAAAATGACCTGCAGGGTGCGGTTCAACTTCAATGTTCCGATGAACATGAATAGGGTGAAGATGCCCCAAACCACCAAATAAGCGGTCATCGAGGCGCCGCTGTCGGCCTCAAAGCCGAGTTTTGGAAGGGCCGTTATCGCCACTAAGGTCAGCCAGAAACAGCCATAGGAGGTAAAAGCCGTGGCACCGAAGGTGTTGCCTACCTTCCACTCCTCTATGCCCGCGATCAACTGCGCCATCCCGCCGTAGAAAATGCCCATCGCCAAGACCATGCTGGTCATCGGGAAAAAGCCCGCATTGTGAATATTCAACAGGACGGTTGTCATGCCAAAGCCAAGAAGACCAAGAGGTGCAGGGTTGGCGAGGACGCCATTGGATGCTGACATGCAAATTCTTTCTATTTGGGTGAGGAAAACCAAGTGAAAACGAGCATATTTTTCGACGCTTTGGTCCTCAGTCGTGAAGTTGATGCAGTTGTCTCACTGTCCAGCAGCGTCGTGCTGTACCCAGATGGCAAACTGAACAACGAGACTCGTCTGGCCACGGACCGAACAAAAAATGGCGCCGTTCCCAGGGGAATACTGCCACCCGACTGTTTCAAAAATTCGGGCCAAATGTATCGAATGTTTGCACAGTCATTTCGTCGGGTTGCCATTCCCAAACCCGCCTGCCCGATGTGCTCATCCTCGGGCCCAAAGTTCTGGGCGATGACCGCGGTTTTTCTCTTGAAGAGCTTCAACGCCGGCGAATTTGCTGAAGTGTCCAGGTTGGATGTGCAGTTGGTACAGCCCAACCACAGAAAGTCCGCCAAAGGTGTGTTGCGCAGTCTGAATTACCAACCGGAATTCGAGCGCAGTCTGTTGTGGAGCGACCCCGCAGTGGGGGGGGCAGTGGTCGGTAGACGGTGCGCCGCTGCTGGCAAGCAAAGACCGGAACGCTCAGCGCCTTGCCGATGCGGCGGATTTTGACTGAGGCGCTGGTCTATACAATTGCACAAGAATACGCCTGCGATGTCCCAGATTCTGTCACTCCCGCTCTTTTATTTCACTTTGCTGCCACTTGCGTTACCCCTATCCATGCTGAAATCCATTTTTAAGGCCAGCGCCTTGGCGCTGCTTGTCATCTCTTTCAACACCAGCCTGCAAGCGCAAACAGCGGTGACGGCCGTCGCTGGCGGAGCAGGCGCTACCTCGGCATTGACCGCAGCGCCTGCGGCAACTGCATTGGCGCCCAGCGCCAGTGCAGCTGGCAGTGCACAAATGGCCACACAATTGCAGTCCGAAGCGCAAAGCGCCGCCAAGTCCGCCCAAGATGCCCCAAGCGCCGATGCCGTGCAAAAAGCCGCACCCGCCCGCGTTGCAGGCCCAAGCCAGTTTCAGCGCTTTGTGCAGGAATCCACCGGGCGCTTGTTGCCCATGTATGGCCGTGATTTGTTTGACGCACCTCAGGCCTATGGCGTCAACAACGCCTTGCCCGCCCCTGACGACTATCTGCTTGGCCCCGGGGATCAGGTGCAATTGCAAGTCTCTGGCCCCATGGATTTCAGCAGCAATCTGGTGCTGGACCGCAATGGCCAAGTCAACCTGCCCAAGGTGGGTGTCGTCACTCTGGCCGGTGTTGCCGTGCGCGACCTTGAAAAAACGCTCAGCGCCCAGCTCGGCAAAGTCTTTGCCAACTTCAAAGCCAGCGCCAGCCTGGGTCGGTTGCGCGGCATTCAGGTGTATGTGGTGGGCCAGGCCCAGCAGCCCGGCACCTTTCAACTCTCCAGCCTGAGCACCCTCGTGAACGCCTTGTTTGCCAGTGGCGGCCCCAGCGCCAACGGCTCCATGCGCGCCATTGAACTCAAACGCGGCGGCAAAACCATCACCACGCTTGATTTGTATGACTTTATTGCACGCGGCGACAAGTCTCGCGACTTGCCCCTGATGTCAGGCGATGTCATCGTCATTCCCCCGGTTGGCCCGCGCGTGGCCGTCACCGGCGCCTTTGACCAGGCCGCCATTTTTGAGCTGAAATCCAGCGCCACCAGCCTGCAAGACATTCTGGCACTGGGCGGCGGCGTGCCTGCCCTGGCCACCAGCCAAAAAGCCCTGCTTGAACGCATTAGCCGCACCAGCAACCCACCGCGCCAGGTGCAAGAGCTGGTGTTGGATGCCCAAGGCCTGCAGCAAACGCTGCAAGACGGCGACGTCATCACGCTGCTAGGCATCAGCCCCGCCTTTGCCAATGCGGTCACCCTGCAAGGTACGGTAGCCGCGCCGCTGCGCTATCGCTGGTTTGAAGGCATGAAAATCCTTGACCTGATCCCCGAGCGCGATGCCCTCATCACGGGCGACTATTACAAGCGCAAAAACCTGTTGGTGCAAAACGCCGACGCGGCCAAAGCCGCTGGCGGCAACGTGGCGGGCCAGATTCGTGGCATGGTTGACCAGATCAACTGGGACTACGCTGTCATCGAACGCCTGAACCGCAGCACGCTCACCACCGAACTCATTCCCTTTAACCTGGGCAAAGCAGTGCTGCAAAAAGACCCCGCCTACAACCTGAGCCTGCAAGCTGGTGACGTGGTCACTATTCTGAGCCAAAGCGACCTGCGCGTACCCCAAGAGCGCCAAAGCCGCCTGGTACGGGTTGAGGGCGAAGTCTCCACCCCCGGTATTTACCAGACCCTGCCCGGCGAAACCCTGCCCATGCTGATCAAACGCGTAGGCGGCCTGACGCCCCAGGCCTATGTATTTGGCACCGAACTTAACCGCGAATCTGTCAAGGCACGCCAGCAGGAAAACCTTGACAAACTCATTCGCCGGCTAGAGTCACAAACACAATCCCAGCAAGGCACCTTCTTGGCCAACCGCAGCAATGCTGGCAACGCCGACCAAACCGCCGCCATTTTGCAAGTGCAACAAGCCCAGCTCAAGAGTCAGATTGAGCGGCTCAAGTCTTTCAAAAGCAGCGGCCGCATGTCTCTTGAGCTTGACCCACGCGGCCAAAGCCTGGCCGCCCTGCCCGACCTTCCGCTTGAAGACGGCGATTACATCCTGGTGCCCAGCGCCCCTGGCTTTGTGTCTGCCTTTGGCTCGGTGAACAACGAAAACGTATTCATTTACAAAACTGGCAAGACCGTGGGTGATGTCATCAAATCGGCAGGCCTGACCGAAGACGCCGAGCCAGCCCAGGCTTTTGTGCTGCGCGCAGACGGCAGCATCATTTCCCGCAACGACCGCGCTGGCTGGTTTGGCAGCGGCTTATTCAACGCCAGTTTTGAATCCGTGCCCATGATGCCCGGCGACACCCTGGTGGTACCCGCCATGATGGACCGCGAATCCCGCTACAACGCCTTCATTCGCGGCGCCAAGGACTGGACCCAAATTCTGGCCAACCTGGGCCTGGGCGTAGCCGCCATCAAGTCCATTGGAAACTGAGCCGCCCCATGAGCCAAAACGCAAACATGTCCTCACCCGAAGTCATTGCAAGCGAGGCGCGCCAACCCATGCCCCTTGAAGAAGACGACGAAATCAGCCTGCTTGACCTGTTGCAAGTAGTGGTAGACAACCTGCGCCTGCTGGTCTTGGGGCCGCTGGCTGCAGGGCTGCTGGCGCTTGGCATTAGCTTCAGCATTGCCCCCACCTTTACCGCCACCACCAAGTTCCTGCCACCGCAGCAACAGCAAAGCGCGGCCGCCTCCATGCTGGCATCGCTGGGCGCATTGGGCGGTTTGGCGGGTGCGGCCACCGGCATCAAAAACCCGAACGACCAGTTTGTGGCCTTTTTGCAGAGCCGCACCGTGCAAGACGCGCTGATTGACCGTTTCAAGCTCATGGACCGGTACGAGGTCGAGTTTCGCGACTCAGCCAGGAAAACGCTTGGCGGCAATGTCAAGATATCCAGCGGCAAAGACGGACTGATCACCATTGACTCCAGTGACACAGACAAGGTCTTTGCTGCGCAGTTGGCCAACGCCTATGTCGAAGAGCTCCGCACTCTGTTGGGCCGCCTGGCCATCACCGAAGCCCAACAACGCCGTGTGTTCTTTGAAAAGCAGCTCAATGACGCAAAAGACAAACTGGTTAAAGCCGAACTGGCCTTGAAAGCCAGCGGCGTGAACAGCAATGTGCTTAAAACCGACCCCGCCGCCGCCATTGAAGGCCTGGCCCGCCTGAAAGCCACCATTGCCGCACAAGAAATCAAGCTTGCCAGCATGCGCGGCTACCTGACCGAATCTGCGCCTGACTTTAAGCAAGCCCAGACGGAGCTTTCCGCCATGCGGCAGCAACTCAGCCGCGCCGAAGCGGCAGAACCCAATAACAACAGCAAAGACGGTGACTATGTGTCGAAGTTCCGCGACTTCAAATACTACGAAACGCTGTTTGAATTGTTTGCCAAACAGTACGAAATGGCCCGCATAGACGAAAGCCGTGAAGGCGCCGTCATTCAGGTGTTGGACGTGGCCGTTCCCCCGGAGCTGAAAACCAAACCCAAAAAAGCGCTGATCGCCATGTTGACCACCCTGGCCACCGGATTTGCGTTGTTGTTGTTTGTGTTCATCAGGCAAGCCTTGAACAACGCCGGCCGAACCCCCGAATCCGCCGAAAAATTGGCACAACTGCACCGTGCTTGGGCAGCCGCTATCGGCAAACGCGGTAAATCCACATCCTGATGGCTGCTTGGGCAATGGATCGGGTCATGAAAGACGCAAGTGCCCCACCAACCCCAGAGAATCAACGATCGGATTTGTCCTCTAAAAGCAGCCTCTGCAGGTGTATCACTGAACACCCAGGCCTTGCGCCTATTCCGAAGGGCCGGATCGCGTTGTCACAGCGCTAATGCCGACGCCCGGCGCATGCCGACTCGTGGGTTAAAAGCCCCGATGTCAACTCGCGTTCGACGGAGTTGAGTGGACATGATTTGCATGCTTTCTTCAGACTGGCGCTCCTGCCTGTCGAGGAGAAATCACATGACAATAATAATACGGCGTTGACCCAAATAGACAGCCCCCTACAATGCGCGCCATGACTCGCCTGCGCCACGCCAAACTTCTTGCCCGCTTTGTGCTGGTGTGGTTTGCGCTGTCAGTCGCAGCGGCGATTGCCTCGCCGCTGGTCAAGCCGCAGGCGCTGGAGCTGATCTGCTCGGGCACCGGTGGAATGAGGCTGTTGCCTGGCACCGATGAGGGGGGTCAGCCGACGTCCAGGCACACGCTGGACTGCCCTTTGTGCGTGGGCGTTGGCGCACCGCCGCCTGAGAGCTGTGGCGCCATCGCGGCGCCTCAAGCCTTTAACGCGCTGCTGGTGAGCGTGCCAAAGGTTGTGGTGGCCGCCCGCACTGCAGCATCATTGCCTGCGCGCGGGCCTCCGGCGTCTTTTTGATTAACCAAAAAAGATAGCTGCTTGCGCTTGCCCCGTGCGGGCTAGACGCATATTTGACTTAAATTTTTTAGCAAGCTGGCTTGACTTCTCCGCGAGTTCGCGGACGACAGTCGATTCAAGCCGTGCTGCCCTTGCCTTTTTAAATCTCTGAGAGAGAAAACACCATGAAATTCAAAACCCTGATGAGCTCGGCCGCCTTCGCCGCAACCGCCTTTGCCTGCGCCGCCCACGCGGGTGCCGTTCAGATCGACAACGCCTGGGTGCGCGCCACCGTCAAGGGCCAGCTCGCCACCGGCGCCTTCATGACGATCACCGCCAAAGAGGGCGCCCGGCTGGTCGGCGTCTCGTCCCCGGTGGCGGGCGTCAGCCAAGTGCATGAGATGACGATGGATGCTGGCGTCATGAAGATGGGCGAGGTCAAGGGCGGGCTGGACTTGCCCGCAGGCAAACCCGTGGCGCTCAAATCCGGCGGCTACCACCTGATGCTGATGGACCTGAAATCTACCTTGCTGACTGGTACGAACGTGCCCTTGAGCCTGGTGTTCAAGGACGCCAAGGGGGTTGAAAGCAAAGTCGAGTTGACGGTGCCCGTGGCGGCAGTGGCTCCCGCTGGCATGGCGCATGGCCAAGCGGCGCCGATGGATCATTCCATGCACGGCAACATGCCAGCCAAGAAGGCGCCCTGAGCGCCTGCGAATCGGCTTGAGCCTGTTTGCGCATTTGATGTCACGCGTCGTCGCAACCCCGACGCTGACAGGCTGTGTCGCCCGCGTGGCTTGAGCGTCTACCCTTAAATTTTTTAATTCATAGCGCCTCACGCAGTCCCAGTAAGGGCTGGAGGCGTGTTTGTGCTCGACTCGTGCGCGGCCTCAAACCTTTTGCTTACCAACAAACACCTTCATCATGTCTCAATTCAAACTTTGCCCACTCGCCTGCGCCATGGCCCTGGCGCTACCCCCAATGATTCTCCTGAGCGGCCCGGCGCTGGCGGCCGACGACACCGTGCTCACACTGACGCCGATCACGGTTATTGGCGCCCAAAGCCGAGTCAGCCAGCCCTTGGGTGCCGCCGTCATTGACCCGGCCAGCCTGGCGGCCAAACGGTCCGCTACCAGCGACACCGCCAGCCTGCTGAGCGACATTCCCGGCCTGAGCTTGTATGGTGCAGGCGGCGTGTCGAGCCTGCCCGCCATCAACGGACTGGCCGATGACCGCCTGCGCATCAAGGTGGACGGCATGGATTTGATCGCCTCGTGCCCCAACCACATGAACCCGGCGCTGTCTTACATCGACCCGACCAACGTGGGCACGTTGAAGGTTTATGCCGGCATCGCCCCGGTGAGCGCGGGCGGTGACAGCATTGGCGGCAGTATCAATGCCGAGTCGCGCCCGCCTGAATTTGTCGCCCCCGGTGACAAACCGATCGTCAAAGGCGAGCTGGGCACCTTTTACCGCAGCAACAACGACGCCCGTGGCCTGAACCTGTCGGCCAGCTACGCCACACAAGCGTTCAACGTCAGTTATAGCGGCTCCACCGCCAAGGCTGATAACTACACAGCCGGTGGCGACTTCAAAAGCTACGATTTCTCCGGACGTATTGGCCATACGCTGGCGCGTGACGAGGTTGGCTCCACCGCCTACGACACGCGCAACCACAGCTTGGGGCTGGCCTTCATGAACGACAACCATCTGTTTGAAGCCAAGCTGGGCATTCAGGACATGCCGTTTCAGCTCTACCCGAACCAGCGCATGGACATGCTCTACAACAAGCAGGACAGTCTGAACCTGCGCTACCTGGGTCAGTTTGACTGGGGTTCGCTGGAAGCCCGCGCCTACCAGGAGAACGTGGACCATTTCATGGATTTTGGCCCGGACAAGCGCTACTGGTACGGCGGCTCCACTGTGGCTGGTGTGGTGGTGGGCTCGGGTGGCGCTATGGCGCTCAACGGCGCGCCCTGCAGCCCGTCAGGTACCGCCACTTGCGCCGCCGGCATGCCGATGTACACCGAGGGCAAAACCACCGGTGTCAGCGTCAAAGCCGACGTGGCCCTGAACCCGCAAGACCTGTTGCGCGTGGGCGCTGAGTTGCAGCAATACCGAGTCAATGACTGGTGGCCAGCGTCTGGCGGCGGCATGGCGCCGGGCACCTTCTGGAACATCAAAGACGGCGAGCGCGACCGCACCGCGCTGTTTGCTGAGCTGGAAACCCGCAAAAGCGCGCAGTGGATGACGTTGATTGGCGCACGCGTCGAGCAGGTCAAGATGGATGCGGGCAAAGCCGCTGGCTACAACACGGCGTCCACCGCCGGGGGTAATCAGGCCCGCGATGCCGACGCCTTCAATGACCAAAGCCACAGCAGCACCGACACCAACGTCGACCTGAGCGCCCTGGCCAAGTACACCGCCAATGCCAACTACGACATCGAGTTCGGCTTTGCCCACAAGGTGCGCTCGCCCAACGTGTACGAGCGTTTCACATGGTCGACCTGGCAGATGGCCGCGCTGATGAACAACTTTGTCGGCGATGGCAACGGTTACATCGGCAACCTCAATCTCAAGCCTGAGGCGGCCAACACACTGAGCGCCACCTTTGACTGGCACGCCGCAGACAGCAGCTGGGGCTTCAAGGCCACGCCGTTTTACACGCAGGTGGACGACTACATCGACGCTGTGCAATGGAATGCCGCCACCAACGCCCCCGCCACCACCCTGGCCACGGACAAGTTCAGCGTGCTGAAATACATGAACCAGTCGGCGCGGCTCTACGGCGTGAATCTGTCTGGCCACATGCCGCTGGCCAAGACGGCCGTGGGCGATTTCGGCGTCAAAGCGCTGCTGAACTACACCCGTGGCACCAATGAGGACACCGGGGACAACCTGTACAACATCATGCCGCTCAACGCCAAACTGGCCGTGACACAAACCACCGGTGGCTGGGCCAACAGCGTCGAGCTGGTGATGGTGTCAGCCAAAAACGATGTTTCCAGCGTGCGCAACGAGATCAAGACGCCCGGTTACGGCCTGGTCAACCTGCGTGGCAGTTTTGGCTGGAAAACCGTGCGCCTGGACTTTGGCGTAGAGAACCTGTTTGACAAGTTCTACAGCCTTCCCACGGGCGGGGCTTACACCGGCCAGGGCACGACCATGACCAACCCCGCAGTGCCCAATTATCCGCAGTGGGGTACCGCCGTGCCCGGCATGGGCCGCTCGATTTATGTCGGCGTGAATGTGAAGTTCTGAGCCGAGTGTAGGGGCGATGGCTTCAAAAAGGCCTTGATGCGGCGCATCGCCATGGGGTCGCCATTGGGTTAAGCTGTGAACCCTTACAGCCAACCCTTTGGAGTCAACATGAGCGACGCACAAAACGCCGGTTTCGGTAAATTCATCCCCGGTTTTGATTTTCTGCAAAACCTGGCCAAGGGCGCGACCGAGACGGTGCCGCAAATGCCCAACCTGGCCAACTGGATTGCGCCCACCCTCAATGTTGAAGAGCTGGACAAGCGCATTACCGAACTCAAGGCGGTGCACTTCTGGCTCGATCAGAACTCCAAGGCGCTGGGAGCGACCGTGCAGGCGCTGGAAGTGCAGAAGATGACGCTGGCCACCCTCAAGGGCATGAACTTCAACATTGGCGACGTCGCCAATGCGCTCAAGCTCAAAGCCGCCGATTCGGTTTACTCCGGGGTGCAGCGGGTGCAGGAAAAAGCGGCTTCGACCGCGCATACCATCTCTGAAGTGGCATCGGACGCCGAAGATATGGCCAAAAAAGTTCGCAAAGCAGCCAAGCCAGTGACGGACATGGCTGCGGGCCTGATCGACCCGATGCAGCTTTGGACCTCCCTGACCCAGCAGTTTGGGCAAATTGCCGCCAGCGCGATGAAAGACGCAGGCAAGAATACGGCCATGGATGCCACCAAGAACATGGCAGCCGGCTTTGCCAAAGAAGCCGTGAAGGCAACTAAAAAAGTAGCATCAAACGCAGTCATGACGCGAGCTACAGCCAAAAAGGCACCTGCAAAGGCGGCAAAGGCGGCAAAGAAGACCGTGCGACGCAGCACCTGAAGCGGCATCGTCTGCGACAAAAGGGGCTTATGAAGCTGTTTCCCTATGGCCATGCCACGCACCCGCAGTGGCAGATGGCGGCCGAGCTGACACTGGCGCAGGTGCGCGCGCAGATGGCGCTGCACGGTTACGCCCGCAACCCGACGCTGGCCCTGCTCTACATCACCGACCATTACGTCGGCCAGGCGCAACAGATTCTGGACCACCTGAGCGCCGAGATGCCCGAAATCACCGACTGGTCGGGCACCGTGGGCGTGGGCATTGCCGCCAACAACGCCGAGTATTTTGACGAGCCGGCGCTGGCCTTGATGCTGTGCGAGCTGCCCACCGACCAGTACCGGGTGTTTTCCGGCGTGGCGCCGCTGGGCCTGGGCTTTGAGGCGCACACCGCGCTGATCCATGCCGACCCCGGCACGCCCGATCTGGGCGAGCTGATTGAAGAGATGGCGCTGCGCACCGACTCGGGCTACCTGTTTGGCGGCCTGGCCTCAAGCCGCTCCAGGACGGTGCAGTTTGCGGTGGGTGGCGACGGCAACATCAGCGGCCACGGCGCGGCTGGTGGCGTCTTCAGCGGTGGTTTGAGCGGCGTCGCCTTTGGCGCGGGCATCAAAATGGTGTCGCGCGTGACGCAAGGGTGCTTGCCCGTGGCGCCGGCTCACCAGGTCACAAAGGCCCACAACCATGTGGTGCTGACGCTGGACGACGAGCCCGCGCTGGACGTGATGCTGCGTGACCTGCATATCTCACTGGAGCGCCCGCAAGAGGCTTTGGCGGTGGTGCGCGCCACGCTGGTGGGCTTGGCACGCCCGGGTTTGACAGGCTCAGACGCGCCCGTCGTGCGCCAGACTGGGCATTTTGGTAACGATGTGCTGGTGCGTCACATCATCGGGTTGGACCCGGGGCAGCGCGGCCTGGCCGTGGCCGAGCCGGTGGCACCGGGCATGCAACTGGTGTTTTGCGAGCGCAACGCCCAGGCCGCCAAGGCCGACCTGATGCGCATCTGCGCCGAGATTCGCGAGGAGTTGGAGCCGCAAGAGCTGGCGCTGGCCGCGGTCACCGCGTTGCATGTGTCCGAGGCCGAAGCGGCGCCGCACCCGGCGCGCGGCATCGCTGGCGCCATTTACGTCAGCTGCGCCGGGCGCGGCGGGCCGCACTTTGGCGGGCCCAGCGCCGAGCTGCAAATCATTCGCCGCGCGCTGGGCGATGTGCCGCTGGTAGGTTTTTTTGCCGGTGGCGAGATTGCCCGCAACCACCTGTATGGTTACACTGGGGTGCTCACCGTATTTACATGAAAATGGGCTGTAGCCCCTGTTGGTAAAGCCAATGATGCTATTTATTAAGTAGTAACTTAAGGCGAGTACGACCCTGGTCTAGCGACCTTCACCTGAAGAGATGAAAGGGATCAGAGGGGTCAGAATCGCCAAACGGATCAAAGTCATCCTGACTGATTTTTTGCTGTTCACGCAGCCAGCGCTTGAAGCGCGCATCGTCCTGCACCACCAGCAGGTCTTGTTTCATCAAGGTGATCTCACTGCGCAAATTGAGCTCGCTGTCCTTCAGATGGCGTCGCAGCGCGGCGGCACTGAAGGGGCCGAACATCGGTAAATTAAATTCACACACCATCTGCTGCTCAAGCGTGTCAAGCTCCTCGGTGAGCACTTTGACCCGGTCTTTGAGCAAGGCGGTCAAGGCCGCCAGTTTTTCTTTGGGCAGGCTGGCCAGTTGACCTGCGTGGATCAGTTCGGCACGCCATTGCAACTGCAGCAGGGCCAGCAAGTCGCGCTTTTCGTAAGCCGCGTTGGCCTCTTTCATTAATGCTGTTTTGCGCAACTGCTCCGCGTGGTCGGTCTCGCGGTCGGGGTGCAGTGCGCTGACGAGCTGGCGGTAAATGGTGCGCAGGGCGCCGGTGGCATCCTTAAAAAGGGCGCCGGCCTTGGCCTCAGACTTGAGTTGGGCCGCGCTTTTTTTGCCTTTGTTCTGGCGGTCTGCATGGGCCGCTTCTTCGGCGGCAGCTGCTTTCTGCATTCGGGCCATGCTGGCGCGCATCAGATCGTCCAGACTTTCAAACGCGGCATCGTCGCCCCCCATGGGTTCGCCCAACATGTCTTCCATGAACATTTTTATGTCAGCGGCGTCTGCTCTTTGTGCTTCGTCCAGCGTCATCTCGCTGTAGGTGTCGTACAGCGCGCGCATGGCTTGGTCGCCTGTGCTGGCCAATACACATGCCAAATCGCACAAAATCTCAGTGGCAATGTTTTTTTGCTTGGCGCTCAGACCTTTGCGCTGCAGGCGCGCGTCCAGCCACAGCGCCATTTGACGCATCAGGCCGTTGCGCTCCTGCTCCAGCGGCGCCAGCGTGCGCCCGGCCACTTGACGGTGCGCGTCGGCCAGCGCGCGGCTGTCCTCAATTTTCTTCGCCAGGGTTTCGGATTGACTCAGCAACTGGTTAAAGCGTTTTTGCGCGGGCGAGATCGCCCCGACGCCAAACTTGAGCGCGCTCAGGACCAACTCGGCACTGGCAGGCTGTGCCCGTGACTTTTTTGTTGGATCGCTTGGGTGGGGGTGGGATTGAGGTGGCATGACGGTCTGCGCCAGCGGCGTCTTCTTGTATGAAATATTCTGAGTTGATTTGGCCCTTAACTTTTGAGCAGCATGGATTGGCAGCTACCAAAAAAGTATTAATGACGAGTCAATCCGGTTGGACAAAGAAGGTGTTTTCAGCGAATCTTGAAACGTCTCCAACGTTGCCTCAAACGTCGCTTGAGCACCCGCCCCAGCCGCCACGGCCAGGAGGCGCGCACCTGCATCAGCAAGCCTTCTTTCCAGTCAATCCAAGGGGTGTAGAGCCGCGCAAACCAGGCCAATTGCATCAGCGCCGGTTGCGTCAGCCTGAACAGGCGCGCAACGAGGGCCGTGCCCACCAGCTTGGCAAGCAGGATGACCAGCGTGCCTGACAGCACTTGGCCTTGTCCGATGAACCACACCGCCAGCAACTTGACCGGCAGCAGCAGCACGGTAGGCAGCAAAAATAAGGTCAGCGCGGCGTAGGGGGGGAGCGCCTGAATGCGTCGCTCCAGCCAGCGCAACCCCGGCAAGCGACCCACCCAGGCCAGCGCGCGCTGCAGCGGCTCCCAACCCCATTCCTCGAACAGGATCAGCAGCGCCAGCAGGCCACTGAACAGGCTTTTCAGAAGGCGAATGGCCAACTGCATAAACTCACACGCCGCGCGCTCGATCGACCTTGAACTGCCGCCTGAATTCACCAAACGCACCCGTATCCAGCGCCGCGCGCACCTCGCTCATCAGGTTCAGGTAGTAATGCAGGTTGTGGATGCTGGCCAGCATCGGGCCGAGCATCTCGCCGCAGCGATCCAGGTGGTGCAGGTAGGCGCGGCTGAAGCCGCCGCGCCCGCCTTGGGCCCAGGAGTGGCCGGCTCCGGTGTCGGGTGCATTCATTGCCGCGGGGCTGCCGGCGCAGGCGTAACAGGTGCAGGTTTCATCGAGCGGGCGCGGGTCGGCCTTGTGGCGGGCGTTGCGGATCTTCAGGTCGCCATAGCGCGTGAAAAAGGTGCCGTTGCGCGCGTTGCGGGTCGGCATGACGCAGTCAAACATGTCCACGCCCTGGGCCACGCCCTCAATCAGATCCTCGGGCGTGCCCACGCCCATCAGGTAGCGCGGCTTGTGCGCGGGCAGACGGTGCGGCGTGTGCGCCATGATGCGCAGCATCTCGTCCTTGGGCTCGCCCACGCTCACCCCCCCGACCGCGTAGCCGGGAAAGTCCATGGCCACCAACTGCTCCAGCGACTCCTGCCGCAAGCCCTCAAACATGCCGCCTTGCACAATGCCAAAAAGGGCGTTGGGATTTTCCAGCCGGGCAAATTCGGCCTGGCTGCGTTTGGCCCAGCGCAGGCTCATTTCCATTGAGCTGCGCGCCTCGCCCTCGGTGGTGATCTGGCCTTTGGTTTTGGGTTCGACCGACAAATAGGGCGTGCATTCGTCCAGTTGCATCGCAATGTCGGCGTTCAGCGTGGTCTGAATCTGGATGCTGACCTCGGGCGACATGAACAGCTTGTCGCCATTGACCGGGCTGGAGAAGTGCACGCCGTCCTCGGTGATCTTGCGCATCGCGCCCAGGCTCCAGACCTGAAAACCGCCCGAGTCGGTCAGGATCGGCTTGTGCCACTGCTCGAACTGGTGCAGGCCGCCAAACTGCGCCATCACGTCCAGGCCAGGGCGCATCCACAGGTGAAAGGTGTTGCCCAAAATGATTTGCGCGTCCATGTCCTGCAGGCTGCGCGGCGTCACGCCTTTCACGGTGCCATAGGTTCCCACCGGCATGAAGATCGGCGTTTGCACCACGCCGTGGTTGAGCGTGAGCGTGCCACGGCGGGCAAAGCTGGCGGGGTCGGTTTGGAGCAGGTCAAATTTCAGCATGGGCGCTATTGTCTTTGATCTGCTGGTGCGGCTTGCATCTCGTTTGCTTTACTATTAAGATTTCCTTTACCAGGATTTTGTAAAGGATATTTGTATGCAAGCACAAGCCATTGTTTCAAGCAAGGGGCAGGTCACGCTCCCGGCTGCCATGCGCGCCAAGCTGGGCCTCTGCGCAGGGTCGCACATCCAGTTTGAATTGCGCGGTCAAGAGTTGGTGATCAAACCCGAGCTGCCGATGAGCGCGTATTACGGCATGCTCAAAAAATACAAGCTGAATCCGGCTGACCTGGAGATTGAGAAAGAGCCGGACCGGGAGTTTGAATGAACGTCGTTGATTCATCGGGTTGGATCGAGTTTTTTCTGGCGGGTGCCAATGGCCCCAAATTCAAGCCGGTGATCGAACAGCGCGACAAGCTGGTGGTGCCCGTGATTGCGTTGTTTGAAGTGCACAAGGTGCTCAGCCGCAAAGTACCGCCAGACGTGGTGGCGCAGTGTCTGGATGTGATGCGACTCGGTCGCGTGCTGGAGATCACCGACCGGCGCGCCATCACGGCGGCCAACATCGCTTTGCGTCACGGTTTGGCCATGGCCGACGCCATGATGTACAGCCTGGCACAGGAGCTAGGCGCTACCTTCTGGACGCAGGATATTGACTACCAGGGCTTGCCTGGCGTGCAATGGTTTGCCAAAGCCTGATGCAATTGCCAAGGCTTTGCTGCTGGCTGCAGCGCTTTCGAGCGCGTCAAAGCTGGCGCGCCAGCAGCATGGCGTCGCCATAGCTGAAGAAGCGGTAGCGTTGTTCCATCGCGTGGCGGTACAAGGCCATCACGGGCTCATAACCCGCAAACGCGCTCACCAGCATCATCAGGCTCGACTTGGGCAGATGAAAATTGGTCACCAGCGCGTCCACCACTTTGAAGTCAAAGCCCGGCGTGATGAAAATGTTGGTGTCGCCCGTGGTCTGGCCGGTCTTCGCCCAACTCTCCAGTGTACGTACCGACGTGGTGCCCACGGCAATGACGCGGCCGCCTCGCGCGCGGCAGTCGCTAATCGCCTGCTGCGTGGCCGCTGGCACGTCGTACCACTCGCTGTGCATCTGGTGCTCGGCAATGTTTTCTGTCTTCACCGGCTGGAAGGTGCCTGCGCCCACATGCAGCGTGACGAAGGCGCGCTGCACGCCCAGGGCGTCGATGGCGGCGAGCAGGCTGTCGTCAAAATGCAACGCGGCAGTCGGCGCGGCCACGGCGCCGGGGTTTTTGGCGAATACGGTCTGGTAGCGCGCAGCGTCTTCAGCCGAATCGGTGTGCGTGATGTAAGGCGGCAGCGGCACATGGCCGTGGCGCGCCATCAGCGTGAACGGATCGTCGCCCGCGTCGTTGCTGAGGACGAAACGAAACATCGCACCGTTGGCATCGGGCCAGCGCCCCAAGAGCGTGGCGCGCAGATTCTCGTGGGTGCCGGGGGCGCCGATGAGCGCCACCGAGGCGCCCACTTCAGGCTTTTTGCTTACGCGCAGGTGTGCGGCCACCTGGTTGCCGCCCAGTACGCGTTCAACCAGAAGTTCGAGCTTGCCGCCGGTGGACTTCTCGCCGAACAGGCGGGCGTTCATGACGCGCGTGTCGTTGAAAACCAGCAAGTCGCCCGCCTTCAGCAGCGAGGGCAGGTCGCGGAAAATCAGGTCCTGCGGGCTCGCGCCGGAGCTGTCGAGCAGCCTTGAGGCGCTGCGCTCGGGCGCCGGGTGCTGGGCGATCAGCTCGGCGGGAAGTTCGAAGTCAAAGTCGCTGAGGGTGAAGGCGCGGGTGGACTGGGCTAAAGAGTGCGGCATAGTGCGTGAACGGGTGGACTGGCCCGGTACCCGGGCGCGACAGGAGCCCGATTGTCGCAGGCCAAGGCACCGTCCTTGCCCTCTTTGACGCTGAGATGACAGTATTGCTGCCCTGGTAGGGTTCCGATTGGGCGCCTGATCGCGTCTAATAGCGTCTCTAATAACAAACGGAGAAATTTAATGACAATACTTGTCGCTTATGTGCCGCGTCCCGAAGGTCAAGCTGCCCTGGACAAAGGAATCGAGGTTGCCCAGAGTCGCAATGAAAAGCTGGTGGTGGTCAACGCCACTTCAGGGGGCACCAAAGAGGATGCCTCGTTTGCAGACGTGCAAGACTTTGAGCGAATTCAGAAATTGCTGGAAGACACTGGCCTCAATGCAGAGGTCAAACAGTATGTGCGCGGCAAGAATGCGGTCGCAGAAATTGAAGCCCTGGTCGAGTCTTTGCCGGCATCCCTGCTCATCATCGGTCTGAGAAGACGCTCGCCGGTGGGCAAACTCATCATGGGCAGCGTGGCCCAGGAACTGCTGCTTTCCGTGTCCTGCCCCGTCCTGGCGGTCAAGTCGGCGGGCTAACTATTAATTCGCTGCGCCGCAGCTGGCTGCACTACCTCTTCGCGGTCGTCCTGGTCGGTTTGGCAGCGGCCTTGAGGGTGTGGCCGCTGCAGTCTTTGGGTACGGATCTGGCGTGGTTGACCTTTTACCCGGCGGTGCTGGTGGTCGCGCTCTACGCTGGCTTTTTCGCCGGTTTGCTGGCCACGCTCCTTTCCTGCCTCGCCGTCACCCTCCTGGGGCCGCTGCTCGTTGGCCAGCCGTTCATCGAGAGTCCCGCGGACTTCCTGGGGGTGGCGGTGTTTGCCTTTGGCGGCTTGCTGGTCTGCGCCATGGTCGAATCCTTGTATCGCGCCAAGGCCCGCGCGGACCAGGCGCTCAAGCAGGCCCAGTCAGCTGCCCTTTCCAGCGCCAGGAACGAGCAGTTCATCAGGTCCATTGCCAACGCGGCGCCCAACATGATTGGCTACTGGGACCGGGACTTGCGCTGCCGCTTCGCCAACCAGGCTTATCTGGCGTGGTTTGGCAAACATCCCGGGGAGCTCATCGGCACCCACATGCGGGATTTGGTGGGGGAGCAACTGTATGCACTTAACGAGCCCCATATCCGGGGCGTTCTGGCGGGCGAGACGCAACGTTTTCAGCGCACGCTCGCCAAAGCCGGCGGCGGCGTGGGTTACATCCTGGGCAACTACATCCCGGACATCGACGCCCATGGCGTCGTCAATGGATTCGTCACGCTGGCCGGCGAGGTGACGGAACTCAAGGAGGCGCAGGCGCAACTCGAACTGGCCGCCAGCGTCTACGCCAATACGGTCGAAGGCATCACCGTCACCGACGCCGACGGGGTCATCCTGGCGGTGAACCCGGCCTTTGTCGAAATCACCGGCTACTCGGCCGCCGAAGCCGTTGGGCAGACACCGCGCCTACTCAGATCGAACCGGCATGACCGCGCGTTTTATGTGGCCATGTGGGACAGCATCAAGACCAACGGACGCTGGAAGGGCGATATCTGGAACCGGCGCAAGAGCGGCGATATCTTTCTGGAGCGGATCACCATTTCCATGATCTTGAGCGCCGACGGCGGGCCGCTGCGCTATGTCGCGGTGTTCAGCGACATCACCGACCTGTGGCGCAAGGATGAATACCTGCGCCACCTGGCTTTTCATGACGCCCTGACCGAACTGCCCAATCGCTTCTTGCTGCTGGAGCGGCTGGGCCAGCAGATCGCCATCGCGCAGCGGGAACGCTTCAGCCTGGCGGTGCTGTTCCTTGATCTGGACGGATTCAAGGTCGTCAACGACCAGTTCGGTCACGAGGTCGGGGACGAGTTGCTGCGCGTGGTGGCCCAGCGGCTGCAGGCGCTGGTGCGACAGTCCGACACAGTGGCGCGCCTCGGTGGCGACGAGTTCGTAATCGCACTCAATAATCCGGCCAACCAGGACGAAGTCGCCTCGATTGCCCTGCATGTGGTTGAGTCCCTGGCTGGGCCGATGCAGTTGCAGGGCAACGGGATCCAGATCGGCTGCTCGATCGGCATTGCCCTGTTCCCCGCAGACGCACTGACGCCCGCTGATCTGATCAAGCAGGCAGATGCCGCCATGTACAGCGCCAAGGCCGCCGGGAAGAATACATGGCGCTTCTTCGACGCCACCATGGCCACGCCGAGCGACGTACAGCCGAGATAGCAGGCAGCCGTCCATTCGTGCGGGCAGAATCCAGCCATGACTGACGCACCGCGCGAACCATCTAAATCACTGCCCAAGCCCTTGAGTGGCCCGCAAAAAGCGCTGCGCAAGCTCGGCCTGGAGCGCGCCATCGACCTGGCGTTGCACCTGCCGCTGCGCTACGAGGACGAAACCCGCCTCCAGCGTCTGAGCGAGGTGCGTGCGGGCGAGGTCGCGCAGATCGAGGGTGTGGTGACGCATTGCGAGGTCAAGATCAGCGGCCACCGCCAACTGCTGGTGACACTGGACGACGGCACGGACACCTGCTTGCTGCGATTTTTCACCTTTTACCCCAGCAGCCAAAAGGCCCTGGCGGTGGGCCAGCGGATCAGGGCGCGCGGCGAGATCAAGGATGGCTTTAATGGTTTGACGATGATGCACCCGGCGTTTCACCCTGCCGGTGGTGAATTGGCGGTGGCGCTGACGCCGGTCTACCCCACGGTGGCGGGCTTGCCGCAGGCCTACCTGCGCCGGGCCGTGCAGGGCGGCCTGTCGCGGGCTGAACTGTCAGACACCGTACCGCTTAACAATTTATATGAAATCTGGCTGCAGCCCACGTGGAATCTACGTGAGGCGCTCTTATTTTTGCATAATCCGACGCCCGATGTGGCGCTTGTGACCTTGCAGGATCACAGCCACCCGGCCTGGCAGCGGCTCAAAGCAGAGGAACTGCTGGCGCAGCAGTTGTCGCAACTGCAGGCCAAGCGCGCCCGCGCGCGCTTACGCGCGCCCGTGCTGGCCCTGGGCGCCCTGCATGAAGGTCTGCTGGCGGCACTGCCGTTTCAACTCACGCCCGCCCAGCGCCGCGTCAGCTCAGAAATAGCCCACGACCTGGCGCGCCCGGTGCCGATGCACCGGCTCTTGCAGGGCGATGTCGGTTCGGGCAAAACGGTGGTGGCGGCACTCGCGGCGGCGATTTGCATCGATGCCGGTTGGCAGTGCGCGCTGATGGCGCCGACCGAGATTCTGGCGACGCAGCATTTTGCGAAGCTGGTGAGCTGGCTGGAGCCTCTGGGCATCAAGACCGCCTGGCTCACCGGCAGCCAAAAGGCCCGGGAACGGCGCGAGATGCTGGCGCTGATCGCCAGCGGCGAAGCGGGCCTGGTGATTGGCACGCACGCCGTGATTCAGGATAAGGTGGTGTTCAAAAACCTGGCGCTGGCCATCATCGATGAGCAGCACCGCTTTGGCGTGGCGCAGCGACTGGCTTTGCGCAGCAAGTTGACGGCGCCAACCGTTCATGATGAGCCGGTCGAAGGGGCAGCGGCTTCGACAAGCTCAGCCCGAACGGTCGAGGTTGAGCCGCATCTGCTCATGATGACCGCCACCCCGATTCCGCGCACGCTGGCAATGAGCTACTACGCCGATCTGGATGTCTCCACGATTGATGAATTGCCACCCGGGCGCACGCCCATCATCACCAAAGTGGTGAACGAGGCGCGGCGCGACGAGGTGATTGCGCGCATCTGCGCTCAGCTTGAGGCGGGGCGGCAAATCTACTGGGTCTGCCCCTTGATTGAAGAGAGCGAGGCGCTCGATTTGAGCAACGCCACCGAGACCCATGCCCAGTTGAGCGCCGCCTTGCCCGGCGTCATGGTCGGCCTGCTGCATTCGCGCATGGCTGTGGCCGAGAAAAAGGCGGTGATGAGCCTTTTTACCGCTGGCCAGATGGGGCTGCTGGTCAGCACCACGGTGATCGAGGTGGGTGTGGACGTGCCCAATGCCAGCTTGATGGTGATCGAGCACGCCGAGCGCTTTGGCCTGTCGCAGCTGCACCAGCTGCGCGGGCGCGTCGGGCGTGGCGCGGCGGCCTCGGCCTGCGTGCTGCTGTATTCCACCGGCGACGCGCCGCGCCTGAGCGAGACCGCGCGCGCACGCCTCAAGGCCATGGCCGAGAGCAACGATGGCTTTGAAATTGCCCGGCGCGACCTGGAGATTCGCGGCCCCGGTGAATTTTTGGGCGCGCGCCAGTCCGGTGCCGCCATGTTGCGTTTCGCCGATCTGGCGCTGGACGGCGCGCTGTTGGCCTGGGCGCGTCGGCTGGCGCCCCTGATGCTCGATCAACATCCGGCGCTGGCCGAAAAACACGTGTTGCGTTGGCTCGGGGGTAAGGCGGAGTTCTTGAAGGCCTGAGCCAACCCTTGAGCTGAATAATCAAGCGGCTGGATTCGTTGGAGGCTTGGGAAAAGCCGGTGTCGCTTTCAAGCATCTGTTTTGCTTGCGCGCCATCCCCCTGGTTGACCGTTGTGGCAACTTTCCCGCATTCAAGATGAAATGCCTGATGCAAGTCGATGAGACCCACGAATGCAGGTCTGCCGCCAAATTTCGCGGCGCCCGCGCTATGCAGCCACTTGCCCATTTCGCAACAGTTGTCCAGCTGATGGTTTTGGCATAAAGCGGTTCATCCCGGGTGGCTGCTGCCCTCAGTCTGGCGCCGCCAGACTGCGCCGCTCTTCGCTCTTGTAGCCGACCGGCGAAGTCTGATGGGATCGGACCGCCCTGCTTGCCAGCGCGCTGCCTTGATGCGCCTCATTGGCGCCAAGCTTGAACACCGCCACGGTCTGCACCAGGTCTTGCGCCTGCGATTTGAGGCTCGAAGCCGCGGCTGCCATTTCTTCCACCAGCGCGGCGTTTTGCTGTGTGACCTGGTCCATTTGCGTGACCGCCTCGCCCACCTGACTCACCCCCTGGCTTTGCTCGTTGCTCGCCGCGCTGATCTCTCCCATCAGGTCGGTCACGCGTTTGATGGAGCTGACCACCTCGGTCATGGTCACGCCGGCCTGATCGACCAGGGCGGTGCCTTGCTCGACCCGTTCCACACTGGTGTTGATCAGGGTTTTGATTTCCTTGGCAGCGTCGGCACTTCGGCCGGCCAGGGAACGCACTTCACTCGCCACCACGGCAAAGCCGCGTCCCTGCTCGCCCGCTCTTGCCGCTTCCACTGCGGCGTTCAAGGCCAGGATGTTGGTCTGGAAGGCGATGCCGTCGATGACGCTGATGATGTCCGAGAGCTTTCTGGAGGCGTCGTTGATGCCTTTCATGGTCTCTACCACCTGGCCCACGACTTCGCCGCCCCTGATTGCCACGCAGGAGGCGCTCTGCGCGAGCTGGTTGGCCTGTTTGGCGTTGTCGGCGTTTTGCTTGACGGTGGAGCTGAGTTCCTCCATAGAGGCGGCGGTCTCTTCCAGGGCGCTGGCCTGCTGTTCGGTGCGGGCCGAGAGGTCGTGGTTGCCTTGAGCGATCTCGGAAGAGGCGGTGGCTACGCTCTCGGAGCCCTGACGCACGGTGCCGACAACGTGGGTCAATGATGCTTGCATCTGAAGCATGACACCCATCAGACTGTCTGGGTTACCCACGTTCCCGATGTTTGATGCAAGGTCGCCCTGGGCAATGTACGACAAAGCCTCGCGCGCATCGGCGGGGTCCCCGCCAAGCTCCTTGCGCATCGTCCTGAGCATTAAGAGATTTAGGCCGATTGCCGTCAACGCTGCGATCAGGGCAAGGCCGATGGAAAGCGTTATGGCCCTCTCGGTTTTCTCGTTGACCCGTTGGTAGGCCTCCTTCGCTCCGTCGACTGCCGCTTGCTTCTGTTGAAGAAGTTCGCCCTTCAGTTCGCGCCACGCTGGCGTTTCATCGCTATTGAGCAGAGCGATCGCGTCACCGTTGGCCGCAACCAGTGCGAGTACTTTTTCCTGAGCTTTGGCTTGGACAGCGCGCAGCGCTGGTAACTGGGCGAACGCGGCTTCAAATTGGCTGCCTTTGACGCTCTCCTGTGTTTGCACGAATGCTGTCTCAAAGTCGCCTTGGGCCGCCTTGAGGTTGTCGAACGCCTTGGGATTGCCGGGATTGAGGATCACGTTGCGCAAGGCCTGGCCCATCTGCAGTCCTTGGGCGTACATCTCCGACAACCCCCGTTCGACCGCCTGTTCGGATTTGATGTAGGCGTCAAAGTCGCTGCGGGTCGTGATCAGGGAGCCAATGCTGCTGACCAGTGCAATCACGAATAGGATTGCCGGAATGGCCGCAAAAGTGACGATTTTGGAGCGGAATTTCATAAATCTTCCTTAAAAAATATTTGTTCGACCTGGCCCGGGCCGAACCAGGTTCCAGTTCAATGATGATTGGCTTACTGTAACGTCTGGGCCATCAGCCCCATGTTGTTGCTGGTCATGAGTTTTTCGATACCAAGCAGGATCACCATGCGATCTCCCACTGAGCCGATGCCCGGCAGGTGGTCACTGCTGACGGTTGGAGAGAGCTCTGGCACCGGGCGCATTTGCTCAGGCGCCAGGGTGATTGCGTCGAAGACGCCATCGATCACCACCCTTGACGAAGGCCGGTGCTTGGAGAAATGGCAACTTTATGGAATCCGAGCCCTAGAGTGTCCCGCCACTCGCAGGCCGCCCTTGCTGCAACTTTCTTCATCTTGTTCAGCTTGGGTTCAGGCAGGCGCCCGCAAACTACGCTCCATACCAACCCAAGGAGCTTTCCATGAAACGCCTCGTCATTGCCAGTTTATTTGCCACCACCTTGCTCGGCGCCCAGGCGCAGAGCTTCACCGACACCGCGCGGGTTCGCAGCGCCGAGCCGCAGTATGAAACCGTCGACGTGCCGCGCAATGAGTGCACCAGCCAGTGGATCAACGAAGACCGGCGCGGTGCCTATCAACCGCAAAATCGTCAGCAAGACCGTCAATACGGCGGCGCGATTGTCGGTGGCCTTGCTGGTGGTGTCCTCGGGCACCAGATCGGTGGCGGCAGCGGTAAAGACGCGGCCACGGCACTGGGTGTGGTGCTGGGCGCCATCACCGGCGACCGGCTCGAAAACCGCAACCAGGCCCCGCAGTATTCGCAAAATTCGCAATACCCCCAGTACGGGCAGTACCAGGACGGACAACGTGAAGTCCAACGCTGCCGCACCGTGAATGATCGGCAATCGCGCATTACCGGCTACCGCGTGACTTATGAGTACCGTGGCCAGCACTACACCACCATGATGCGCGGCAACCCGGGCAACAGCCTGCCGGTGCGCGTGTCGGTGCAGCCGATGGAACGGTATTGATCGGCGTGGCAGTTCTTCGCCATGCGCGGTCGTGGTCGGCGGTAGTACCATGACGCGTGCATGCCAATGGCCCCGTCTTTTCACGCTCAACCTCATGAAATCGATTTCCACCCTGCTTTGTGTCTTGCTGCTGGCCCTGGGTACCCCGGCCTGGGCCGACGTCAGCCGCGACCAGGCGGCGGCAGTGGCGCAGCAAGCCAGTGGTGCCCGTGTGCTCTCGGTCGAAAAAGCTGAGATGGATGGGCGCGCGGTGTGGCGTGTGAAAGTGCTCAGCGCGCAGGGGGAAGTCCGGGTGATCCTGATCGACGCGGCCAGCGGGCGCGTGTTGTAGATCAGTTTGGACGCAAGACCGTCATGCGCCTGTTGTTGATCGAGGACGATGCGGTCTTGCGCTTGGGACTCAAGCGTCAGTTGGAGGCTGATGGCTACCGCGTCGATACCGCAGCGGATGGCGCTGACGGGCTGTTTCAGGCGCGCGAGTATCCGCTGGACCTGGCCATTGTCGATCTGGGCCTGCCCAAAGTGACGGGCCTGACGGTGGTGCAAACGCTGCGTGCCGAAGGCCGCACATTGCCCATTTTGATTCTTACCGCGCGCGGCAGTTGGCAAGACAAGGTGCAGGGCCTGGAGACCGGCGCGGACGACTATCTGGTCAAACCCTTTGAATACCCGGAGCTGGCCGCGCGGGTCAAGGCGCTGCTGCGCCGCTCACTCAAGGCGGCGTCAAGCGTGCTGACGCTGGGTGCGCTGCAAATCGACTTTTCAACCCAGCGTGCGCATCTAGACGATGTGCTGCTCGAGCTGACCACTTATGAATACCGGGTGCTCGAATACCTGGTGCGCGAGCGCGAGCGCGTGGTGCCCAAGCAGGAGCTGTCGGACTACCTGTACCCGCATGACGAAGACCGCGACAGCAATGTGCTGGAGGTGCTGGTCGGGCGACTGCGACGCAAGCTTGATCCGCAGGGCACGCTTGCGCCTATCGAAACCCTGCGCGGGCGCGGCTACCGATTTGTCCTCCAGTGATGTCGCCACTGGCCACCCTCTCGATCCGTTCCCGCCTGATCTGGGGTGCGGCCCTGGTGTTGCTGGCCTTTTTGGCTGGTGCTGGCTGGGCGGTGCAGCAAGCGCATACCGACAGCGTGCGCGCCGCCCGCTTTGCCCGCCTGCAAGCCTCCATCTACCTGCTGATGGCCGGGGCAGAGCTCGACGCCCAAGGGGCCTTGCTGATGCCGGTGGCGCTGGCCGAGCCGCGCTTGTCGGTGCCCGCATCAGGCCTGTACGCCAACATTGCCAATGTCGAGCGCGCTGAGGATTGGCAGTCGGCCTCGACGCTGGGACTCAATTTGCCGTTTCAGCGCCAGTTGGTCACGGGCGAGTGGCGCTTTGAAACCGTGCTGACGCCGACCACAGCGGGTAGTGACAGGTCCGCCAGTGCGGGTGCGTTTTTGGCTGCCACCTATGCCGTCAAGTGGTCGGATAAGGCGCGCACCGCCTCGCTGGTGTTTTCGGTGCTGGAAGACAAAGCGGTATTCGATCGCGAACTGGCCGTTTTCGAGCGCACGCTCTGGCGCTGGCTCGGGGGCACCGGGCTGCTGCTGTTGCTGACCCAGACGCTGCTGCTGCGCTGGGCTCTGGCGCCTTTGGTGCGCATGACGCGGGAAATCCATCAGATTGAGCAGGGCGAGCAGACCAAGGTAGAGGGGCGTTACCCGCGCGAGCTGGCTGGCCTGACCCACAGCCTCAATACCTTGATCGACCAGGAGCGTTCGCGGCAAACACGCTACAAACACGCGCTCGACGACCTGGCGCACAGCCTGAAGACACCGCTGGCCGTATTGCACTCGGCTTTGGCTGACCCGGGCCAGTTGCCGACGCTGGTGACACAGCAGGTGAGCCGCATGGACGACATCGTGCGGCACCAGTTGGGCCGGGCGGGCGCCAGCGGGGCCGCGCTTTTTGCGCCGCAGCTGGCGCTGGCACCAGTCCTGACGCGCATCGGCGACTCGCTGGCCAAGGTCTATGTGGATAAACAGCTGGTCTTTGCGCTTGATTGCCCGCCAGAGTTGCGCTGGCGTATCGATGAAGGCGACGCCTTCGAGATGCTGGGCAATGTGATGGACAACGCAGCCAAGTGGGCGCGCCGCACGGTGACGGCGCGGCTCTGGCTGGAGGCGGGGCGCTTGCATATCCGCGTGCTGGACGATGGGCCCGGTTTTGGCGACCGACAAGCGGTGTTGCAGCGCCGCGTGCGCCTGGATGAGCAGGTGCCCGGACACGGCATTGGCCTGGCTGTGGTGAGCGATCTGGTGGCCAGTCACCAGGGTGAGTTGACACTGTCGCGTGCTGAGTCAGGCGGCGCCCAGCTGGACATTGTGTTGCCCGCTGTCTGAAGCCGGCCCGCTGGCGCGCGCTGTGGTCAAGCGCTGCGCCCTTAGACTCTGCACACCATGCGACTACAGCTCATTTCTGACCTTCATCTAGAGCGTTGCCCCGACTTCGTGGCCACGCCTGCGCCCAATGTTGACGTGTTGGTGCTCGCGGGTGATATCGGTTCCTACCAGGCCGGCTCACATCTCGCTGATACCGATTTCGGCCTGGCGCGCTTCTCGCCGTTGCAGCCAGACGCACCGTGGCCCCGGGTCCTCTACGTCCCTGGCAACCATGAATATGACGCACTGGACTATGCGCAGACCTACGCCCGCTTACGCACCATTTGCGAGCGCCTTGGCATCACCTGGCTGGAGCATGAAGTGCTTGAGCTGGGCAAGGTGCGTTTCATCGGTTCAACGCTGTGGAGCGACTTTGACGCCTTCGCTGGGGCTGAAGTGAACCTGACGCGCCAACTGCAACTGCGCCAGAAGGCCTACCGTGCGGCCGACTATTACTTGCGCAAGAACACCACCTTGCGCGGGGGCGTGCCGATGCTGGCCCAGGATATCCGGGAACTGTCGCTTGCCGCCCAGGACTGGCTGGGTCAAGCTCTGCGCCAGCCCTTTGATGGCAGTACCGTCGTGGTGACGCACTTTGCCCCGAGTCTGCGCAGTGCCGACGCGCGCTATGGCTTGAGCCCGGGTACGGCTGGCTTTTGCAATGCGCTTGATGAGCTGTTGACGTACGCGCAACTCTGGCTGCACGGGCACCTGCACTGCGGCAACGACTATGTGGTTCAGGGCAAGACCGAGGGGCGGGACTTTGCCTGCCGCGTGGTGGCGAACCCGCTGGGCTATGCCAGCAAGAACGAGCAGCTGAGCTATCGGCCCGAGTTGGTGATTGAGTTGGCGTGACGTGTAACGCCAGGCTGGAGATGGCGCGCTGCGAATCCCTTATGCTCTAGGCTCCATGCTGCGCCTGACCCAAGCCCCGAACCTCGCCATTGCCACGCTGTGGGCCGATGCGCTCCAGGTCGAAGGCATTGACGCCAGCGTGCAGCGCGAGTACCTCAGCGGCGTGGCCGGCGGGATGCCGCCCGACCAGTGCCTGCCCGAGGTCTGGATTGCCGATGAGGTGCAGGAGCCTCGAGCGCGCGAGCTGCTGCATCACCTGCAAAATGTGCCGCAGCACCGCTGGCAATGCCGTTGCGGCGAACTGGTTGAAGGTGGTTTTGAGCAGTGCTGGGCCTGCGGCGCGTGGATGCCGCGCTGAGTGCTGCATTGCCTGGCGTTGCCGCTGGCCTTGCCTGGCGCTCACTGGTAGGACAATAGCGTCATGACACTGACTGAACTGAAATACATCGTGGCGGTGGCGCGTGAGCGCCATTTTGGCAAGGCAGCCGAGGCTTGCTATGTGTCGCAGCCGACACTCTCCGTCGCCGTCAAGAAACTCGAAGAAGAGCTCGACGTCAAACTGTTTGAGCGCAGCGCCAATGAGGTCACGGTAACGCACCTGGGCGAAGAGATCGTGCGCCAGGCGCAAAGCGTGCTGGAACAGGCTGCCGCCATCAAGGAAATTGCCAAGCGCGGCAAAGACCCTTTGGGCGGCCCGCTCACGCTGGGCATCATCTACACCATCGGCCCGTATCTGCTGCCCGATCTGGTGCGCCAGATGATTGCACGCACGCCGCAAATGCCGTTGATGCTGCAGGAAAACTTCACCGTCAAGCTCTTGGAGATGCTGCGCACGGGTGAGATTGACTGCGCCATTCTGGCCGAGCCGTTCCCCGATGCGGGGCTGGCGATTGCACCGCTGTACGACGAGCCGTTCTTGGCTGCCGTGCCGACCAACCATCCGCTGGCCGCGCAGACCCAGGTGACGACCGAGCAGCTCAAACTGGAGACGATGCTGCTGCTGGGCAGCGGCCATTGTTTTCGTGACCATGTGCTGGAGGTTTGCCCGGAATTCGCGCGCTTTTCCAGCAACGCCGAGGGCATCCGCAAGAGCTTTGAAGGCTCGTCGCTAGAGACCATCAAGCACATGGTGGCCGCCGGCATGGGCGTCACGCTGGTGCCGCGCCTGAGCGTGCCCAAAGAGGCACTGGCCGCCAAGCCGCGGCGCAAACGCGATGAAGACCCCTATGTCAAATACCTGCCGTTTGAGGGCGAGCCGCCCAAGCGCCGCGTGGTGCTGGCGTGGCGGCGCAGCTTCACGCGCTATGAGGCGATGGCCGCGCTGCGCAACGCGATCTATGCCTGCGAACTGCCGGGCGTGCAGCGCTTGTCTTGATCAAAAATTTGTAACAAATTGGCCCCTAGCCCCCGTATCCATTGCGCAAGCAGCTATCAAATAATTAGCTAGCCCGCCGTTGACCTAACCCGAGTCATGCTTGTGAATCCCGTTCCATTTCGTTTGTCGCTCAAATCCCGGCTCGCCCTGTACCTCGATCTGATTCGCTGGAACCGCCCGGCTGGCTGGCTGCTGCTGCTGTGGCCCACCTTGAGCGCCTTGTGGGTGGCTTCAAGCGGCTTCCCGGGCTGGCATCTCTTGAGTGTGTTCACGCTTGGCACGATCCTGATGCGTAGCGCCGGGTGCTGCATCAACGACGTGGCCGACCGCGACTTTGACCGCCACGTCAAGCGCACCGCCATGCGTCCCGTGACCACCGGCGCCGTGTCGGTGAAGGAGGCGCTGGCCGTGGGCGCGGTGCTGGCGCTGCTGGCCTTTGGGCTGGTCTTGAGCACCAACGCCATCACCATCGGCATGTCAGGCGCGGCGCTGGCCGTGACCTTGGCTTACCCCTATGCCAAACGCTATGTGGCAATGCCGCAAGCGGTGCTGGGTGTGGCTTTTGGCATGGGCATTCCCATGGCCTTCGCCGCCGTTCTGGGCGAGGTGCCGCGTCTAGCGTGGCTGTTGATGCTGGGCAACCTGTTCTGGGTGCTGGCCTATGACACCGAGTACGCCATGGTCGACCGTGATGACGACATCCGACTGGGCATGAAAACCTCGGCCATCACGCTGGGGCATTTTGATCTGGCGGCCGTCTTGTTTTTCTACCTGGCTTATCTGCTGATTTGGGGCTTAGCCCTTATGCCCTATGCGCGAGGTGCTCTGTTTAATGTAGCATTTGCGCTCGCCTTCGGGCAGGTGGCCTGGCATTACGCCCTGATTCGCAGCCGCTCGCGTGGCGGCTGCTTCAAGGCCTTTCGCCTGAACCATTGGCTTGGCTTCACCCTTTTTGTCGGCATCGCGGGCAGCTACGCTGTCCAGGGGTAGTCAAATCTGGTCGCAACCGCCCTGTCACATCTTGAGCGTCTTCTATTTCAACTGTCTGCGGTCCCAAGATAGGCCAACGCAAAAATTACTTGTCAGCATGCAAAAAAATGAGAAAAGCCCTTTCAAAGGGAAAACGGGACTGGGCAGGATCGCAAATGCGGCTGCTTACTCCAAAGAGGGTCTTAAAGCAGCTTGGACACACGAAGCCGCTTTCCGGCAAGTCTGCCTGTTGGCGCTTGTTGGTGTCGCAGTGATGCTGTGGCTCCCCCTGCCAAGCGTCTCAAGGACGATCATTCTTTTTGCGCATTTGTTTAGTATCGTGGTCGAGCTCATCAACTCGGCCATCGAGGCGGCTGTGGATCACACCTCGCTGAGCGAACACCCTTTGGCCAAACGCGCCAAAGACCTTGGGAGCGCAGCCCAGTTTGTCAGCCTGGTGAACATTGCCGCCGTGTGGTTCGTTTTGCTGCTTGCCTGACCCAAGCTTCAGTCCTTTGAACCTGGGTTCAGGCTGTAACAGAACGCCAGCACGACGCCGGCATACTGCTGCTCGGGGCCTGGCTATTGATTTCGCTGTGGGCCATGGGTTACGCGGCCGGCCATGGTGTTTGACAACTATTGATAACTTGCATATCCTTTGCGCATGAGCAAAAACACCATGAGCTTTGCGCTGCCCCAATCCATGCGCAGCTACATTGCAGCCCGGGTCAATGGCGGAGACTATGGCAATACCAGCGAATACATCCGCGACCTGGTGCGCAAAGACCAGACCGAACAAGCAAAAGTCCGGCTTCGCGCGTACATCGAAGAAGGGCTTGCCTCTGGCCCCGCTTCAGCGCTGACGGATGCCGACGAGGACGAGTTGCTGGTTATTGCCCGCAGTAGCGCCGAGTGAAGCCGGTGCGCCTGCGGCCCAAGGCCAGGGAAGACCGTAAAAACGAAATTCTCTATTACCGTTCAATTGCTGGCACCAACATTGCCGAAAACTCGGTTCGCGCAACGCGATTGGCATTGAAGCAGATTGAGCAAGAGCCCGGCATGGGGTCGCCTCGTCTTGGGCAATTGGCAGACATACCCGGTTTGCGATCCTGGCGCGTCAATGGCTTTTCTTTGGTCTGGCTCTATTTCGAGCACGATGATCATTTGGACGTGATTCGCCTGCTGGGAGAGCGGCAGGATATTTTGACGATGCTTGGCGCTGAGCACTAGTCTGAGACTGGCCACTGTGGGTGGGTGGGTGTGCGGTTTTGTGAGGCCGTTTTTGCGGTGGATACTTGGGCTCATGCGGTTGAATTTCCTATCCTTTGCCGCAATCGGTGCTGGGCGTGGCCTTTGGCATGGGCATCCCCATGGCCTTCGCCGCCGTTTTGGGCGAGGTGCCGCGTCTAGCTTGGCTGTTGATGCTGGGCAACCTATTCTGGGTGCTGGCCTATGACACCGAGTACGCCATGGTGGACCGCGATGACGACATTCGCCTGGGCCTGAAAACGTCGGCCATCACCCTGGGGCGTTTTGATCTGGCGGCAGTTTTGTTTTTCTACCTGGCTTATTTGCTGATTTGGGGCGTAGCCCTTATGCCCTATGCGCAAGGTGCTCTGTTTAATATGGCATTTGCGCTCGCCTTCGGGCAGGTGGTCTGGCATTACGCCCTGATTCGCAGCCGCTCGCGTGGCGGCTGCTTCAAGGCCTTTCGCCGGAACCATTGGCTTGGCTTCACCCTTT
>VMTC01000007.1 GCA_013791765.1 Rhodoferax sp. | reverse complement strand
GCGCAGTATGAGCAAGGGCAGGCCTGCGAGGACGTTGAGGCGGAAGGTGCCGACGGCGAGGCAGCGTTGCCGGGCAATGGGGTTCAAATCAAAGACCAGTACACCATGCACGGGCACTTTCATCTGCTTGGGTATTCCGGTCGATCGTGACCGGTCATTCCGGTTTGTCGTGACCGGCGATTCTGGTTCATCGTGACCGCTCATTCCGGCCGATCGTGACCGCCCGTTCTGGTTTATCGTGACCGCCGATTCCGGTTTATCGTGACCGATGTCTGGGGCCGGTCTGAGCGGGCCGTCATGACGCTGTAACAGGCGCTCGCGACACCATCACAGGATCGACCAAGCGGCGTGCAGGAGCTGCGCATATTTATCCCAACCCATGTGGGCTAGTCTTCTTCAGTTTTTTTACTGGAACCGACATGCCCGATACCCGAAGGATCACTATGCGTCAAATCAAAGACGTCCTGCGTCTCAAACTCGAACTGCACCACTCGCACCAGCACATCGCCGCCTCTCTTGGCATTTCCAAAGGCGTGGTCGCCAAATACGTCAAGCTCGCCAGTGCCGCTGGCTTGCATTGGCCGCAAATCCAGGCCATGGACGAGACGGCACTGCACAGCCGCTTGATGGTACCCCCCCAGCGCGCCAGCAGCTTTGTGGCACCCGACTACGCCCGCCTGCACCATGAGCTGCGGCGCAAAGGCATGACCCTCATGCTGCTGTGGCAAGAACACAGCGAGCAGCACGGCGACGAGTCCATCCACAGCTACTCCCAGTTCTGCGAGAACTACCGCAGATTTGCCAAAACCCTCAAGCGCTCCATGCGCCAAATCCACCGCGCTGGCGAGAAGATGTTCATCGACTACGCTGGCCCCACTGTGGGCCTGACTGACGCCAGCCGCGCCCACATCTTCGTCGCCGCCCTGGGCGCCTCAGGCTACACATTCGCCTACGCCACACCCCGTGAAACCACCGCCGACTGGTTGGGCGCCACCGCACAGGCCCTGCGTTTTTATGGCGGTTGCACCGAACTCATCGTGCCCGACAACCCCAAAGCCATGATTGCCAACCCCGACCGCTACGAGCCCCGGGCCAACGACACGGTGATCGATTTCGCTCGCCACTACGGATGCTCGGTGCTGCCCGCGCGCCCGCGCCACCCGCAGGACAAGGCCAAAGCGGAATCCGCCGTGCAGGTCGTGGAGCGCTGGATTCTGATGCGCCTGCGTCACCAGAAATTCGAGACCGTCGATGAGGTCAATGAAGCGATTGCGCCGCTCTTGGTGCAACTCAACAACAAGCCGTTTCAGAAGCTCCCCGGGTGCCGCGCCAGTGTCTTTGCCCAGATCGACGCCCCGGCCCTGCGAGCGTTGCCAATGCAAACTTGGGAGCTCGCTGTGTTCAAAACGGTGAAGGTTCACATCGACCAGCACATCGAGTTTGAGGGCCATCGCTACAGCGTGCCCCATGCCCTGGTGGGTGTCACGCTGGAGGTGCGGGTCACACAGCGCACGGTGGAAATCCTTCATCGCGGCCAGCGAGTGGCCAGCCACATGCGCTGCGCCCACAAAGGCGGATTCACCACCGTGCCCGAACACCTGTCAGCCGCGCACCGCGCGCACATGCAGTGGAGCCCTGCGCGACTGATTCACTGGGCTCAGGATATTGGTGTGGCCACGGGCGCTCTGGTGGCGCGCATGCTACAGATGCGCCAGCACCCCGAGCACGGCTACCGAGCCTGTCTGGCATTGCTCTCACTGGCCAAGCGCTATGGCAAACCGCGCCTGGAGGCGGCTTGCTTGATCGCGCTGGAGCTCGGCACCACCAAGAGTGCCGACGTGCGCGCCATCCTGGCCAATGGGCGCGATCAGGTGACCCCCGGCACCACGCCTGAGTGGGTCAGTCCGCCTCACGCCAATGTGCGCGGGCCAGCCCATTACCACTGATGTCCGTTACGCGGTAACGACCAATCAAATACCAAAAATCAAAGGAATCCATGATGATGATGAACACGACATTGGAACAACTGCGCAGCCTCAAACTCGCCGGCATGGCCACAGGCCTGCAGGAGCAGCTCACCCAGAGCGGCATGACGGGCATGAGCTTTGAAGAACGCCTGGCCCTGCTGGTAGAGCGGGAGGTGCATTGGCGCAGTGACAAGCGCCAGGCACGCCTGCTCAAGGCGGCTCAGTTGAAATTCCCGCAGGCGTGCATTGAAGACATCGACACGCGCGCCGGGCGCGGTCTGGAGCGCAGCGCAGTGATGAGTCTGGCGCTGGGCAACTGGATCGAGAGCGGCCACAGTGTGCTGATCACTGGCCTGACGGGTGCGGGCAAGACCTGGCTGGCCTGTGCACTGGCACAGTACGCCTGCCGGCGCGGTCACACGGCGCTGTATCAGCGGGTGCCCCGACTGGGCGAAGAGCTGCGTATTCGTCACGGCAATGGCAGCTTTGGCAAGTGGCTCATTGCCCTGGCCAAAACGGATGTGTTGCTGCTTGACGATTGGGGCATGGCCGGTATCGACAGCCAGACCCGCGCCGATTTGCTGGAGATCATTGATGACCGTGCCGGCAACAAGGCAACAATCATTACCAGCCAGTTGCCCATTGAGCACTGGCATGCGTGGATTGGGGACGCAACAATAGCCGATGCGATTCTGGACCGGGTGATGCAGAAAAATCACCGCTTCAACCTGATGGGTGAGTCGCTGCGGGGCAATACAAAATCCGCCGCAGCACCCAAAGGGGAGGCCCGACAGAAGGCCGCCTGAGTAGAGCAGAAAAAGGGCCAAGGTTCAGGCAGCGCGTGTGAATCACGCCCGCCGTGGATAACTGATCTGCCCACACCGCAAGGGTGTGGACAGCCGGTGGTGCCCACCGGTGCATCAGTTGTCCACCGCTCCCCGATAGATGCCTTCGGCCTGACGCGCTGCGCTTGCCCGGGGCAGTGGCCTGCCCCGCCCCTGCGGGCTGCGCCCGGTGGCCCCACCACCGGACCTTTTGAATTCTCTTTTGAACCTCCAAAACAGCCAAAACCGGGCACCGTTTGGAGCAGTGCGCAACTCCCACAATACAATTTGCGCAGCGCAACTCTTGCACGCTGCGCAACCGGTCACGATCGACCGGAATCAGCGGTCACGATCGCCGGAATACGCAGTCAGCCCGGGCACCAGTTCATGCACGCCGGACTGGGTACGCAGCGCAATCAGGTCGTGCTGGTTAAACAGGGCAGGGCGCGGCACCACAAAGCTCATGTTGCCCACCCGCATGCTGCGGAACTTGCCGGGCTTGTTCAATATCCTCCTGCAAAGACCCGCGCAAGCTATGAGCATGACCAATTCAGAACAAAATACCCTCACGGGAGTTGGTCATGCTCAGCATGACCGTCAACCTTTAATCGCTCTGTATTTAATAGCTGCCTATGAAGGTGTGACCAGGGTCAGCGTCCGATTTAATGTAATTAATTAGACTCTGACGGCCCGTTCGCCCAATTCTCCAAGCGCAATCCCGGCACCCGCTCGAACTCGGTGGTGTTGTTGATCACCAGGATCGCGTTGCATGCCAACGCGTGGGCGGCGATCATGGTGTCAAGTGCGCCTAGCGGCTGGCCGCGTCGACCATTGCCCAGGGCTCATTGACGGGAAACAGCAAGACACCATTACCGAAATGCCGCACCACCATCACGAACCCAGTTAAGTCCCTAGCGCAGCACCCTACGCAACGTCCGAAGTCGTTGCCATACAACGGCTTTTGGCATGCTCATCGCCATGGCTTGCATACATCGCTCCAGCCAACCATGACGGTTTTGCAGCCGTTGAAGTGCTTTTTCAATATCCTGCCGGATGGCCTGACCATAAGCAGTTTCAGCCTTTGCCACGGCTTGCCTTAGCAACATCAGCGAGAGATTCATCATGGCCAGGTCAATGATGTCACGACTGAAAACACCATCGTCGCCCCAGCGATCTGAATTCGCCAACAGCTTGCTCGTAGCCATGTCCAGCGGGGTCAGCGTCGGGACGCCACACACAGCATCGGTAGCTCCGGGGTCTGAAAACTCAATGCGGCCTTCAAGAACAACTTCAAATTTAACCATCTGATCGGCCACCCGCAGCATCGTCCGGATGCCGTATTGATCAGCCCTCACCTCGCGGGCCTGCTTTAATGGGTCAGCGCCCTCACAAACGATAGCCGCGATGCCATCTGCACCAGTGAGCAGTTGACGAAGGTTGCGATAACTGCTCACATCTGAGACCAAAAAATCAATATCGACCGACTCACGAAACTCCCCATATCGAAGCGCGATGGCGGTGCCGCCCCCAAACCAGCAATGGTTCTCCCTCAACAGCTGCCCGTTGAGGGCAGCAAGAACCTGCGCAATCCGTTGGTGGTGCGGCCTCTCAAACATTGCCACCACGATCATCAAAGCCTAAGCGCAGCGCATCAACCAGTTGTCGCTCTCGCGGCTCCAGTGTTTGGACATCTATATGCCGCCAATTGCGCTCGTAGATGCCCAGCGCTTCCGCCGGAGTCAACTCATCGGTGCCGTGCACTTGCCAGGCGAGCTGCTTGAGTTGCGGATAGTTAGTCAACCGGATGCGCGCAGGGATCCAACCCACGCGGTTGACATCGGGTCCGTCGGTGGCCAAATTAACGGGCTTGATGATGCCAAAGTCCAAGCCCAAGGCCGCCATGGCGTTCAGATACGCGCCAACGGTAACCGCGGGTTCGCCCTTCTCGACTCGGTGCAACGTCACGCGCGACATGCCTGCAGCCTCTGCTGCTGCGGTCGCGCTGATGCGAAGCACCTTTCGATGTGCGCGAATCTGCTCGCCCAGTGCGATGAGCTTGTCGGAGGCGATGGTTGCGATGGCAGGATTGCGTGCTGGCATAGTGTTTCTCATTCTAATCATAATATTTAAAATGTAAAGAATGAGATATATAAACGTGCAGGGATTTTACTTTGTCTCGGCCATCAACCACCCGGCGTTTGCCAAAAAGGTCTGATTGGCTGCAGCGGGGTGCGTCAGGCAAAGCACAATCAAATCGACCAAATTGTCCAACGCCACCAGACTGCGCTGATTATGAATGGCGCCCAGCGCCCATCGCCCAGCGGCAGTGGAACGCCGCGTTTGAGCTAGCGCATCATGGCGGCAAAGTTGGCCTTGACCCCAGGGTCATACACCAAGGGCGGACGGATGATGACCACTTCTATGCCCGTGCTGGCGGCCAGCACCATAAGCTCAAGCAATTTCAACCTGAAGACGCTCTTATTTAAATAGCTGTAGCAGCAAACATCACGCGGGCTACAGCCCAATTTACCAAAATTTATTGGAATCTGACCCCAATTAATTTAGGTCATTGGTCGAACGATGCCAGCCGTACGTCCCGTGCATGGTGCAGCACGCGCAACACCGTAATACCGGCCTTTTCGCTGACGTAATAGAGGATATACGGCGTGGAGGTCGGCCAACTGCGCACAAGCCGACCCAGTTCTGGTCTGGTGCGGCCCATAAGGGGTTGGAGAAGCAGAGCTTCGGCATCATCCTTAGCCGCGGGCAGCCAGAATGGTGCGACCTTTGGCCTTGATGGCTTCAATATCCAGCGGTGTCGCTCTACCAGCCTGGTGATCGGATAAGCCTTGACAAAAGTCAGCCACAAAATGCGAATGTCAAACGCCAGCGACTGGCGCTGCAGGTAGGCTGCATCGAGCTTGACCTTGTCGGGGATCGGCAGCTCATCGCGTCCATTCACCTGCGCCCAACCTGTTAACCCTGGCGTCATCAGGCACGTAGCGTCAATGCGCCAGCCGCTTGAGTTCTCGATAGAAGTTCTCATGGGGTCCTGCCATCAAAAGTTTGATGGTGGACTCATCCAAAACACGATAGGCCAGTAAACACAACTGATTGACCATTCGGAATTTATAAACCTGGATACCAAGCAGGTCACCCATTTTCGCTTCACCAATCTCAGGTGCATTGGCAATGGCTTTTACGGCTTCATCGAGATCAGCTTTTTGTTGACGGTGCAACCTTTTAACTGTGCGATCAAAAGTCGCGGTGACGACGATGCGCATCAGCCAAACTGGTATTCGCCGATGGGCTCTTCTTGATCAGCAACCAGGATGTCACGGATCACACTGAAGGGCAAATCCGGGTTTTCCTCAGCAATCTTGCCAATTTGTGACCAGTATTCAACCTGCTTGGGAACGGAGCGGTGCGCGACTGATCCATAACGCCTGGCCTGATCGACCAAGGTTTCAGACAATTTGACGTTCAGTGACATTTTGGAAACTCCTTGAATTACAGTCATTTTAGCAAAAAAGGTTCCCAAAAGGAACCTTTTCCAAATTCCCTGTTCATCAGTGCGAAACCTTGGGTCAGCCAGCAATAGACAACCATTCCCTTCAAACTCGTATCCCTTCTGCAGCGTTCTTCAAGCCCTCGTCCAGCGACAGTGGCGGCGTCCACCCCAGCAGCTGCCGGGCTTTGGTGATGTCCACCTGCAAAGACCCGCACAAGCGATGCGCTACATCGGCCCTGCCTGTGGCCGAGTTACTGAACAGCTTGCAGGGCGACATTAAACCAATCTGCTAAAGCGTTCGCCAAGACCCAAAAGCTGAAGCAGCGCGATCAACGTGTGATTTAACTTTCGGAGCCCAACCCCATGGCGAACGATTTTCTCTTTACCTCCGAGTCCGTAGATTCCAAGCTGCGTCAGGTCTGGTGCCGCATCGTCGGCAAACCCAATCACCACATAATTGCCAGTCGCCATCACCGCCTCGGACACAAAGCGGCCGTGACCAACCGCTCCAACAATCAAAAGGCGGCGCAATTGTGGGCGCATCAGTGTGACACCCCATCCCGGCGCAGCACCTTGACAAAGGTCAGCCACAAAATACGAATGTCAAACGCCAGCGACTGGCGCTGTAGGTAAGTAAGTGGAATTTGACCCCAATTACCCCAGCTTGCTGACTTTGTCGGCAAAAAACCGTTCACTCCACAGCGACAGGCTCTTTTGTTCAGCCGCTGGCAAAAAAGGTGCCACGTCTTGTGCTGCAAGAGACCAGTTGATAGTCTTGATTTTTGAGGTCATGGCGTCGCTTAGCCATTCGGCGCTCACCACTGTGTTTTGATTTTTCAACGGCCCAGCCTGGTTTAGCGCATGAGCAAGATGTGGCAAATTGGGGCGGGTCTTTTGTTTGCAGTACCAGGCAAAATCAAACCAATCCCTGCCCTTCAGATAGGGACGGCAAAGCAATGCGTGCAGTTTGAGTGCATAGTTGCTGGGCAGGTCTTGGGCGCACACTTCAAAGTCCACCGGAAAATCCAGGTAATGCCAGTTTGTGTCCGTCCCGGCTGGCGGGTTGGTGTCAATTTCGAGTTTGACCTTGAGTTTGCGTGGGTTGTTCGCATCAAAAAAAGACAGATCGAGCTGGCGGCCGATCGAGTTGTCCTTAAGCATGGCCTGGCGCACAGACTTGTCCATGCGACTGCGGTCGGTCAACTCGCAGCGCACGCCAAATTGCTGCAGCACCTCAGTCAGCGATTCAAAGTAATGCGACCACTGGAACGCCGGGTCGGGTTTAAGCAGGATGAAATCGAGGTCTTCTGAAAAACGCGGCAGGCCATGCAAGATACGCAGACTGGTGCCACCCTGAAAGGCTGCGATGTCAAAAAACCCACCACGCCACAAGGCATAGAGTGCGACCTCCTGCAAGATTTCTTTGAGTGCCTGCTCCACTTGCAAGGCATTGGTAGCCGCATACTTTTCAAGGCGTTTGCGCAGCAGGTCAATCATGCGGTCGTCTCCAATCGCAGCGCGTCAACGGCAGTGGCCATGCGCTTGTGTGCATAAACCCGCTGCAGTGCCTGCCAAGTGAGGCTTTTAGTTTGCATCAAAAATCCGTCATCAATACGCATGGATCGCGTGAGTGTCTGGATGCTGTCGATTGCCAGCTTGCGCAGGCAAACAATATCCAGCAATGCCCGCAGCGGCTGGGCAACAAGGGCCGTTTGACCATTGAGGGTGTGGCGATCTACAGCCTCCAGAAAATAACCCGGCCGAAGCGCCAACGGGTAAAAGCGAAACAGGCCCAACGCAGCAAGATCTACCTCCAGCCGTCGCCGACCAGGCACCACCGACAGCGTGACCGGCACCGACTCTGGAATCCAGCCATGAAAGCTCAACGCGGTTTCGAACGAAATGTAAGATCCGCTTTGCAGCGCCTGCGCCAGCACAAAAGGGTGCGGCAGCTTGTTTGGTAATTGCACAGCCAGCAGATAAAGCCCGCGCCGCAATTGCAGCAGCTCGCCATGCTGCAAAGCACGGTTGACGAGGTTGTAGCGCCGCTGCGGCGTGCCTTCTAGCAGGCGCGCCAACTGCACTTGCGAAAATACCCGACCTCCCCAACCGGCATGGATCAGTTTTTCTGTCAGGGTTTGCATTTATGAAGAATACTTGCATTTAGTGAAAGTTTCAAGCATTTTTATCCGTTCACCCGTCCACAGCCCGCCACAGCCCCTCGTCCACCGATATCGGCGGCACCCAGCCCAAGAGCCGCCTGTCTTTTTCAATATCTACCTGATCAACCCAGGCGGTCAGGGCCTGTTTGACGATGCAGCCACGCAAGGGCTACAGCCAAATTGACCATAATTAATTAGAATCTGACCCCAATTAATTTAGGTCATTGGTCGAACGATGCCAGTCGTACGTCCCGTGCATGGTGCAGAACGCGCAACACCGTAATACCGGCCTTTTCGCTGACGTAATAGAGGATATACGGCGTGGAGGTCGGCCAACTGCGCACAAGCCGACCCAGTTCTGGTCTGGTGCGGCCCATCAGGGGTTGGAGAAGCAGCGCCCCGGCATCACGCTCAATGGCCGCCAGAACCCCATCAGCGGCAGCCAGGTTTTCGTCGGCAATATAGAGCCAAGCCTGCAGCATATCCGCCTGCGCACGCTCGGTAAATGTGAGATTCGGCATCATCCTCAGCCGCGGGCCGCCAGAATGGTGCGGCCTTTGGCCTTGATGGCTTCAATGTCCAGCGGTGTCGCTCTACCAGCCTGGTGATCGGATAAGCCTTGTTCAATGTCCAGTTGCAGCGCAGCCAGGGTCGCGCCCTGAACTGATTGATAAGACTCAAACAGGCGCAGGGCTTCACGGATCACCTCACTGGCAGAGCCAAACATACCGGAAGCGACATGCGAGCGCACCCGGTTTTCCAGTTCAACGGGCAATGAAATGTTTAACGACATAGTGACTCCTTGAGGAATGGCAGACTTTGCCATTTTAGGTGCGTAATCCCGGCGGCGCAATTGTGGGCGCATCAGTGCGACACCCCATCCCGGCGCAGCACCTTGACAAAAGTCAGCCACAAAATACGAATATCAAATGCCAGCGACTGGCGCTGCAGGTAGGCTGCATCGAGCTTGACCTTGTCAGGAATCGGCAGCTCATCGCGGCCATTCACCTGCGCCCAGCCGGTCAGGCCGGGCACCAACTCATGCACGCCGGACTGGGTGCGCAGCGCAATCAAGTCATGCTGGTTAAACAGCGCCGGGCGCGGCCCCACAAAGCTCATGTCGCCGGCCAGAATGCTCCACAGCTGCGGCAGCTCGTCCAGGCTGCTCTTGCGCAAAAAGCTGCCAATCGGCGTGAGGTGCGCCTTGGGGTCAGCCAGCAAATGCGTGGCCACCGCAGGCGTGCCCACCCGCATGCTGCGGAACTTGGGCATTTTGAAAATCTTGTTGTGCCGCCCCACGCGGTCTGACCAATACAGGGCTGGCCCGGGCGAAGTCAGCCGCACCGCCAGCGCCACAAGCAATACCGGCACTGCCAAAACTACAGCGGCCACCAAGGCAAGCAAAAGATCAAAAAACCGCTTCAAACTCATATTCCTTCTGCAGCCTTCTTTAAACCCTGGTCTAGCGTGAATGGCGCATTCCACCCCAATAGCCGCCGAGTTTTTTCAATATCCACCTGCAAAGACCCGCACAAGCGCTGCGCCACATCTTGCTTACCTACCATGGCCGCAGCCAGCTTAAGAAAACGGGTTGGAACAGGTATCAAACGCGCCGGGCGGCCCATGGCCTGGCCCATGCGGCGCAACAGTTGGGTGGTGGAAACATCTTCACCATCCGACACCAAGAAGGTCTGATTGGCAGCAGCGGGATGCGTGAGGCAGGTCACGATCAAATCGACCAAATTGTCTAGCGCCACCAAACTGCGCTGGTTATGAATGGCACCTAAAGGCAAGGGCACACCACGCTGCAACCACCGCATCATGGCGGCAAAGTTAGCCTTCACACCGGGGCCATACACCAAAGGCGGGCGAATGATGACCACCTCCATACCGGTCTGTGCTGCCAGCTCGCGCAAGCCCCGCTCACCCTCCATCTTGGACACGCCATAGGCATCCAGCGGCGCGGGCGCATCGTCTGCCTTGAACGGCTTCCCAAGTAGCGTTGCCTCGCCGCTAACCTTGATGGAGCGGACGAACACAAAGCGCCCCACCCCCGCTGCGGCAGCTTGGCGCGCAAGATTCAAAGTGCCTTGCACGTTGACCCGGCGAAATTCAGCCAGCGGATCACTGGCCGCATCCGCCATCACATGCACGCGTGCCGCACAGTGAACAACAACCGATATACCCTCAAGCGCAAGTGACCAGTTGGTAGAAGGCTCCAGGTCACCCGTCACGTGCTGCACCACTCCAGCGGCCCACTTCTGGCCATCCCGGCGCACAGCCACTGCCACGCGCGGGGAGTCGTCGCAGTCGTCGGCCAGAATGCGCTGCAAGACCGCTTTGCCGACAAACCCTGTTGCCCCAGTAACCAAAATCACGGCTTCACCTTTTCTTGTCTGTACAGAGAAACCGCTTCAAGCATCAGGATCTCCAGTCGATCCATCAATAAGCTGCGGCCGAACTCCTTCTGGGCATAAGCACGTCCATTCACGCCAAGCTGATGCCTTTGATCAGCACTCATGGCCGCCATCTCAAGTACCGCTGCGGCAAGACCGCCAGAGTCGCCCGCGGCGCAAACCCGGCCCGCATTCGCCTCTGTAATGACCTTCGCCCCCTCACCATCGAGCATGCCAACAAGCGGCACACCCGCCATCAGGTAAGACTGCACCTTGCCCGGAATGGTCATGCTAAACACAGGGTCCTTTTTTAAAGACACCAGCAGTGCATTAGCATGCGCATAGAAAGACGGCATGCGCTCCACGGGAAACCGGCCCAACAACGACACACTCCCTTGCAAGCCACGGCGCGCCACTTCTTCTTGAAGCCAACTGGTCTTTCGCCCATCCCCCACGATGAGCCAACGGATGGCGGCGTTGTGCTTTAAGGACTCGGCAGCATCCAGAACCGCAGGCAAGTCCTGTGCCTCACCGATATTTCCGGCAAAAAGTACATTGAACACACCCTCAAGCACGGGCACTTCCGTTGCTGGCACCAAGTCAGCTTGACTAAAAACATCTTCCGCCCAACTGGGGAAATAGCGAATCTTCCGGGTGTCTGAACAATACTTGGCGATGCTCGCAAGAAAGCCGCGCGATTGGCCTAACACCAAGGTGCAGCGTCCATAAATATACTTCACCAGGTGCCCGACCCAGCCCAGCACTCTGGGTGAACGCACCACACCTATTGCAGCCAGTGTTTCCGGCCACAGATCGAGCACCAACATAACAACCGGCGCATGCTTGAGTCGGCCAAGGAGGACTGCAGGTAGGGCAAGCGTGACAGGAGATAGTCCAAAAACGAATATCACATCGGCTTGGTGGCCTCGCAACAGCCACGGCCCGCAAAGGCACCCCCCCACCACGAAGCTCAGGTAGTTCAGAATCAGTCGCACGGCACCTTGGCCCCGCGCCAACATCGGCACCCGCATCACTGCGGCACCACCGTAGTGCCCAAATGCCTTAGGGTCCAGCCGATAGGTTTCAAACACACTCCCCGCAGGGTAGTTGGGAATGCCCGTCAATACCGTCACACTGTGCCCGCGCTGCACCAGCTCTTGAGTGAGGTCATTGATTCTGAAATTTTCAGGCCAGAAGTATTGACTGACGATCAGGATTTTCACGCGCCTGTCACTTCAGTAGTTCTTCCAAACCACCCGGTTCACATAATCGGTATAGCTGTGAATGATGCGCAGCACCTTGTCCGACACATTGGGCATGCTGTAGTCCGCCACCTGGCGGATGCCGTGCGAGTCCGAGCGGTCCTCGCCGCGCGGCTGCGTCGCCAGAATGGCCAACCCTTGTCGCACGCGCTCCACCTCCAAGCCCACCATCATCACCGCAGCTTCTTCCATACCTTCGGGCCGTTCATGCGCCTCACGCAGGTTAAGCGCCGGAAAGTTCAGTATGGAAGATTCCTCATTGATAGTGCCGCTGTCTGACAACGTGGCCCGGCTTGATAGCTGCAGCTTCACGTAGTCATGAAAGCCCAGGGGTTTCAGCAAACGCACCAGCGGGTGAAATTGGGTGCCCGTGGCGTCAATGCGTTTTTGCGTGCGTGGGTGGGTCGACACGATCACCGGCAGCCCGTGGTCTGCGGCCACTGCGTTAAGCACATCCACCAGCTTGCCAAAAGATTGCGGCGACTCAATGTTTTCTTCACGGTGCGCGCTCACCACAAAATAGCCGCCCTCAGTCAGTCCTAGCCGGCTCAGCACGCTAGAGGCATCAATGCGTGGGCGGTAATGCGTCAACACCTCAAACATTGGGCTGCCGGTCTTGATGACCAAGTCTGGCGGCAAGCCCTCGCGCAGCAGGTAGTCGCGGGCAATGGTGCTGTAGGTCAGGTTCACATCCGCCGTGTGGTCCACGATGCGGCGGTTGGTTTCTTCGGGCACGCGCTGGTCAAAGCAGCGGTTGCCGGCCTCCATGTGAAAAATCGGGGTTTTGCGCCGCTTGGCTGGAATGACTGACAGGCAACTGTTGGTGTCGCCCAGCACCAACATGGCCTCGGGCTGCACTTCCGCCAGCACCTTATCCACGCCGATGATCAGGTTGCCAATAGTGTGCGCGGCGCTGGTGGCGTCTGCTGCACTGTTCAAAAAATGGTCGGGCTTGCGCACGCCCAGGTCGTCAAAGAAAACCTGGTTTAGCTCGTAATCGTAGTTTTGCCCGGTGTGCACCAGCACATGTTCGCAATGCTCATCCAGCCGCGCCAGCACACGTGACAGGCGAATGATTTCGGGCCGGGTGCCGACCACCGTTAAGACTTTAAGTTTTTTCATGATTACAAATAAAAGAAAAGATCGTTCAGGCCTGTCTTTGGGACGCAGCCAGCAGGGCCAGCAAGCTTTGCAAAGGCTGGGCGACTACGCCGGCCGCCTGCAATTCGGCTTGAATGCCCTGCGGTATCTGCGGCGCAATGGCGAAGAACTCCACTTGCCATTCTGCGTAGTGGGCGTGGTGCGCCAAAAAGGCAGCCGCACCGGCACGTAACGCTGGCAAACTGCTCATGAGTTTGACCGGGTTGCGCTTGCAAGTGCCAAAGCGGATGCGCCGTGTGGATTCGCTCACGGCTACCAAATCAATTTCAATACCAGCCCGGTCCCAGTAGCCCCTAATGCGCTCTGACAGCGGGAAGTCCCCCAGCCCCTTTCGGCTGGTTTCTTCATACAGGCGACCCGTCAACTCTTCCAGGGCGGCGCCTTCGGCATCCATTAACAGTTGATCCGCCTGGGCCACCAGTTGGTATTCGGGGCGGAAGTGAATGGCCGATACCGGGCGCTGCAGCGCCATGAGCCAGCTGCGCAGGAAGTTGTCAGAAATGTAGTAACGCCCGGTGCGCGCCCTGGGGCTGGCAAAGATGGGCAACCGGCGCTCGACCATACGGTAGCGCTCGGTCAGGGTTTTGAGGTAGCCCCCGGCCTGCTTGCCTTCCTGGGGCGACAGGGACGAGATGGCGGCAACGATGTCCGCATTGTCACAACCCGGGTGGCGGGCCACATATTGCAGCAGCATGTCGTAGCGTCCACGCAATTCACGCAAAAACCAGTTGTCCGCCTCGCCGCGCAGGGGCGACGAACTGCTGAAGAACAGCGCTTTGAGCAGCGTAGGGCGGTCGGCCCCCAGCACGCCTTGCTCAAAAGCGTCCCGGTAAAACTTGGGTACCCCTTCAAACAAGTTCCACAAGAACAGCAGACGCTCCGGGCTGGCGTCGGCGTGGGCTTGCAGCAACTCGATCAGAGAGGCAATGTCCAGGTGGTCCAATGCCAGCACGTCGGTGGTGCGGTTGAACAAAGGGGCCGCCCGGTCTTCCAGCAAAGCGGACATTTCGGCGTGCAATGAACCCAGCACGATCAAACCACCCTTGACACTGTCCGCACGGGCAGAGAGTTTGTCCACTTCCGCCTGCAACAAGGAACAAAAATCAAACAGGGGCTTGCGGTTGAAGTACTGAAACTCGTCCAGCGCCACCACGTACCCTTGTGTGACCAGTTCCCCAATAAGCTGGGCCAGAGCGCCCAGGCTGCTCACGCGCTGGGGCAGGCCGAATGTTTGCAGGTAGTCGTTACAAGCGGCCAGCACGCCAATGGGGTCAGAGTCAGGTATTTGAATATAGAGCGTGAGGTCACGCCCGGTTTGTTTCAGGGCCTGCTGGATAAGTGATGTTTTGCCAATGCGCCTGCGCCCGGCCACCTGCACAAAAAACCAGCGCTGGCGCGACAAAATGCCGCGCAACTGCGCCAATTCTTGCTGTCGGCCATAAAAGCCCCAGGGTGTGGTGGTTGTGATCATTGCTTCATGAGAATTAAGATAATGCTTATTATATTAATTTACTTTTATTCCTAAGTACTTGATTTATATGTATTTTTATATAAAAGTAAAGACGCCAGTCTCTCACACCGGGCACGCAAACGTATCCGGCCGCTCGCGGTCAAAAACCTCATTGGCCCACAGCATCACCACCATCTCGTCAGCGCCAATGTTGGTAATGTCATGCGTCCAGCCGGGCACGGTTTCTACAACCTCGCTCTTGTCACCCGTGGTAACCAGTTCATGCGTTTCACCGGTTTGCATGTGGCGAAACTTGAAGCGGGCCTGGCCCTTGATCACCAAAAACTTCTCGGTCTTGCTGTGGTGATAGTGCCCGCCCCGGGTAATGCCGGGGTGCGCCGTGAAGAAAGAGAACTGACCACAATCAGGCGTCTTGAGCATTTCTGCAAATACCCCGCGCGGGTCACCGTATTGCGGCACGGTGTAGGTAAACATCTCAACCGGCAAGTAGCTCACATAGGTGGCATACAGCGCCCGCACCAGCCCGGTGCCAACGCGCTCAGTCATCAAACTGGTTCGGCTGTCTTTAAAGGCCTGAATCTGCCGAGCCAGCTCGCCCACGGTGGTGGTGTATCGGGGCGCAACTGTGGCAAAACCGTCTGGCCCCAAAGACGCATCGGCACCATCGAGCAGCTGCACAAAGCGCGCAATCACATCGTCCACATACACCAGCGTCACAGGTGCGGCTGGGTCGTTGATTTGAATTGGCAAGCCACGCGCAATGTTGTGGCAAAACGTTGCCACCGCCGAGTTGTAATTGGGCTTGCACCACTTGCCAAATACATTGGGCAGGCGAAAGATGTGCACCGCAATACCGTGGCTGGCGCTGGCTGCTTGCAATGCGCTTTCGGCGGCCAGCTTGCTTTGACCATACGGGTTGTCTCGCGTGGCTTGAATGCTTGAGGTGCAAACAATGGGCATCTTTTTGCCTGTGGCAGCGGCCAAGTCACACACCGCCTGGCACAGCGCCTGTGTCAAGTCGGCATTGCCAGTGGTGAACTCAGCAGGGTCTTGGGGCCGATTAACCCCTGCCAGGTGAAACACAAGGTCAACCCCTTGCAGCAGCTCTGGCAATTGCGCCACATCATGGCTGCGGGTAAAGCACACTACCTCAATATCTTTGCGCTCGGCCAAATGCAGCTGCAGGTTTTTGCCCACAAAGCCGTTGGCACCGGTGATAAGTATCTTTTTGATGTAACTCATGGGTTTGTTACTCGATGGCCCACTCTTGCACTGCCAAGCCTGGTATGCGGTAAAACTCGCGGGCATTGTTGGTAATGATGGCGCTGTCTTCAGCCAAAGCATGTGCGGCAATAAGCATATCCATGGCGCCCACTGGTTTACCCACGCGCTCAAGGGCGCAACGCATTTGTGCGTAATGGTGCGAGGCCTCCACCGGCCACGGACGCACATCAAACCCTGCCAACCACGACTCAACCGCCGCACTGAACCGCACGGAGGCCAGCTTGGCCGCACCAAAGCGCAACTCAGCCGCCACGATGCTTGAAAGCCAAACCTGACTTCGTTCAAGCGCGGCAAAGCGCTCGATCATGTTGGCTGGATGACTGCGCAAAATATAGCTGCAAATGTTGGTGTCAAGTGTGACTCGCATGCGATGTGCTCAAGCCCAATCGCGCTCTTGTGGAGGGGAGTCTTGTCTGTCAGCCAAAAAATCTGGTGGCAAGGCATCAGTGCTGGCATAAAAATCTTGCAACCATTGCCCAAGGTTATGACCAACAGCCGTTTGGGGTTGCAGCCACAATGCGGTTCCAATTTGTTCAATACGCACTTCTTGGGCCTGCAGGCGCAACTTGGCAGGCAGGCGTATGGCTTGGCTGCGCCCACTCATGAAAAGTTTTGCTGTAGTTGTCATGTTCAACTCCTTGATGTAATGTGACAGTGGCATATTACATCAGAAACAGATGATCCATCACAGCGCCACTGCCAGGCAACCTATTCCTCCGCCACCACATGCTCACCCCGCGCAATGCGCTGCATGAAATCAAGCTTGAGCAACAGCGCCTTCATGCCTTCTACATCCAGCCGGGTGGTGTTGTGCGAGTTGTAGTCTTCACCATGGCTGCTGGCGGTGTTGCGGGACTCGCCCACTTCTACAAACTTGGCATAGTTCAGATCGCGCCCATCGGGTGGCACGCGAAAGTAATCGCCCATGTCGATGGCGCAGGCCATTTCTTCACGGCCCAGCAAGGCTTCAAACAACTTCTCGCCATGGCGGGTGCCAATGCAACGCACCTCGTGCTCGGGCTTGCCCATGAGCGCCAAAATGGCTTGCGTGAGTACATCTACCGTGGCGGCGGGCGCCTTTTGCACAAAAATATCGCCATTGGTGCCATGCTCAAAGGCATACAGCACCAAGTCAACCGCATCGTCCAGCGTCATCATGAAGCGCGTCATGGCGGGGTCGGTCACGGTGATGGGCTTGCCCGCAAAAACTTGCTCTACAAACAGCGGAATCACCGAGCCACGCGACGCCATAACGTTGCCATAACGCGTGCCGCAAATGACCGTGTTGGTGCCTTCCAGGTTGCGGCTGGCCGCCACCATCACCTTTTCCATCATCGCCTTGCTGATGCCCATGGCGTTGATGGGGTACACCGCTTTGTCAGTGCTGAGGCACACCACACGCTTCACGCCAGCGGTGATGGCTGCCTCTAACACGTTTTCCGTGCCCAGCACGTTGGTGCGCACCGCCTGCATGGGATGGAATTCACACGATGGCACCTGTTTGAGCGCTGCTGCATGAAACACATAGTCCACCCCGCGCATGGCCTGCGCCACACTGCGGGCATCGCGCACGTCGCCAATGTAGAACTTGAGCTTGGGATGGTTGTAGCGCTTGCGCATGTCATCCTGCTTTTTCTCATCGCGGCTGAAGATGCGGATTTCAGCAATGTCGGTATCAAGAAAGCGCTTGAGAACAGCATTGCCGAAGGAGCCAGTGCCCCCGGTGATTAAAAGTACTTTGTTTGTGAACATAAGCTATAAATAGTTATTGAATAAAAAGGCGTGTCAACGCAGTGCGAAAGAAAGTCGTCATTTTGCGCGGGCGAATGCGCCCGCTCAGCCGACAACCCCAAGCGTTTGAATATGGTGACAAACGACTGAATATTGCCCGCAACATAGTCAACGATACGAATCATCTAAAGAACCTTTTCACGGGATTACTTTCCAATGCCCACCATTGGCAGGGCCAATGCGTTGCAGCCGCTTCTCGTCCTGCAACTTTTGCAGGTTGCGTTCAATGGAGCGCGCAGTTACCCCGATCTGTGCTGACAACTCCGGTATGGTGACTTGCGGGTTTTGACGCACGCTGGCCAGAATTTTCCCCGACGTTTTCCCCGACGTTTTCCCCGACGTTTTCCCCGTCATGTCGCTACCCGACGAGTCTGCGGGCAAAACAAAAGTCATCACCACGCAGCCGCTGCGCTCAGAAAGGGTGGGGGCTTCAAGCCCTGCATCCTTCATGAGTTTGGCAATTTTGAGGGTGCCGCGCCCCCATGTTTCAATCAAACCACGGCGGTAAAACACGCTGGCAATCCACGGGTTCCATGGCTTGGATTCGTGGGGTTCAAACAGCATCGCAGGCATAGTCACGGTGAATATTGGCACTGGCAGGGCTTCAGTTGGAAGCGCGGAGGTGAAAATGTGGGCTAAAGGCACTAGGCACCTCACTGCTGCAAAACAATGCAACCGCTGCACGGGAAATAAACCCCGCTGCCGTCAATAGCCCCAAGCCCCGCAGAATATCCAACGGGTCGCGAGTGCCGGGGTCTTCACAGCGTCCACGGCGAATGGATTCTTCTAGTGTCACCCGAATTTCATTGGCATCCAGCATCGAAATAGTCCACCCCGCAGCGGCTTGCGTCTCCCAACGGTTGCTGGTGTGAACGGATTCGAGCAGCAGGTTTTGATAAGTATGGCGCGGCATGACCCGGGTGGTGTTGAGCACGCGCTCGTAGGGCACACCCCGAAAAGAGACAGGCGCCTGCGGTGCACGATCTACCCGGACCACCAGCGCTTCAAGGCCACCGGGTAGCTGGACCCGCTGCATTGCCGCAAGTAATGGCGGCTCAAAACCCTGAAACTCTTGCGCCAACTCTTCGAGCGTGCGGTCCGTCACGGTCTGGCCGACCCATTTACCGGCAGGCGTGACGCCAAAAACAACCACGCCACCTAGCCTATTGGCAAAACCGCACAAGGTGCGGCAGGCGCGCTCCTTCTCAGCGGTGGACTTTTTAAGTTCCAGCGTTTGGGACTCTCCTTGGGCAACAAGGGCGGTGAGCGCGGTCATCGAAAAAACCGATTCGCCAGGCGGGGGTGTGCCTCTAATTGCCGCACCCAATTGGCATCAATGGTCTGCGCAAACAGCGTGCGCTGGGTGTATTGCAGGTGAGCAGCCTCTTTGCGTGCCAGATCCAACGCTAGCAAAGCGTTTTCGGCATGCTCTGGCAGGTAGCGTAGTAATGTCACGGCGGGACTCCTGTGCGTCTAGCGATTTCAAAGATGGGCGCCGGTGGCGTGTTGGCATCTTTGAGGATGATGTCAATCTTGCGGTCACCCAGTGCGAGCGTAAGTGCGCCATGGCGCCGAACACTGATGTGCGCACCTGCACCCAGCACCCGCTGCGCTGCGCTGCGTATGGCTTGGACTTGGTCGGAAGATAAGCGCATAGTCATGATTGAAGTAGATATTTACTAAGAATTTGATAGCTGCTTACTCAATATCCACGAGGGCTAAAGGCACTTTTCGCTAAAAAAAGTGAAGAGTTGCCCGCTGCTTTGGTGCCCAACACGTTGGTGCGCATCGCCTGCGCCACACTGCGTGCATCGCGCACATTGCTAATGTAGAACTTGAGCTTGGGATGGTTGAAGCGCTTGCGCATGTCATCCGGCTTTTTCTCGTCGCGGCTGAAGATGCGGATTTCAGAAATGTTGGTGTCAAGAAAGCGTTTGAGGACGGCGTTGCCGAAGGAGCCGGTGCGCCGGTAATAAGGCGGGTCTTGTTCTGGAACATGGCAGCGGCCGATAAAAACAATGGATGACTGCGTCAAGCCAGAGCCTGACGGACGAGATTCAGATAGCTGGCGGCGCGCTCTTCCGGGCCCGGATAACGAAGCACGTGGGCGCGGGCAGCGTCACACAATGCCTGTCTTTCCTTGGCTGGCCGCTGGAAATAGGTGTCGATCACCCGCGCGATATCGGCCGCATCCTGCGGCTCGACATACTGACAATCGTCGCCGCAAACGTCCCTGATGAACGACAGATTCGACGCAAACAGCGGTCGCCCCACCATCATGGTTTCGATGGGCACCGCCGAAAAACACTCCAGCAGACTGGGGAACACGACGCCGTCCATCGCCTCGTAAAACGTCGGGCACTGGCTCAGGCTGAGAGCGCCCACATTGACGATGTTTTCGCGAAAGCGTGAGTCGCAGGCCTCCCATTCCTCCGGAGGAAAGGTCACATAGATGTCGACATCGCGCCCATGCGTCGCCTTCAGAAGCCTCTTGACCTCCGGCAGGATCGCGAGGTTCTTGTGCGGGTAATTGCGGGAAATCAGGCCCAGCTTCAGGCGCCCGGGCTGGGCTGGAATGTCTAGAGCGGCCCATTTGTCCGGCTTGGAAAAGACCGAGTGCACCGAGCTGTACACGACGTCAACCGGCTTGTACTGGAACAGACGGCGCTTCATCAGCCCTGCCTTCACGTGTTCCAGTTCGACGACAAACGCATCGGCTCGGGAAAAGAACCAGGCCTGCAGTTCGAACTTCAAAAGCGTGCGCCAGCGACTGAGCGCAGGCTGGGCCGCTGCCACCGGGTTGTCGGGGTACAAGATGTTCGGTTGTGCGAACCCGAACAGGTGGCGGGTGTTGCGGCGGGCGAAATAGGCCGGTCCGAACACGGTAAATACCAGATCGAATCCTTCGAAGTGCTGGTCCAGCCCCTGCCACAGTGCGGGTATGCCCCGAAAGTCACAAGTCTCGCTGCGCTCGAACGCGCCGAGATCGGTCCCCAAGTCGCGCAGGTTGCGCTCCACCGGCGTGGACAACAGCACCGACAGCGCAAGCCCACCGTGGTCCATCCGGCTGAGGCAGTCGATTACCGAGGTCGCCACCGCCACCCCGCCACCGTTGTGCAAGTTGGAACAGTTGATGAGGATCCGCGGCTTCATGGCATCACCTCTCGCGCCATCAGCGGCACATAGTGTTGCAGTATCACCCGCCAGTGCCCGGGGTCGAACAGCGGGTCATCGGCGGGCAGCTGGCCGCGCAGGAAATCCGTGGCGATCACCTGGCTGTAGCCCTCGACCTGCATCTCGGTGCGTGCGGGGCGGTCCAGCAGGCGTGCAATCTCCGCAACGATATCCGTCACCGGCACCTGGGTGGCAGAGGCGATGATCTGCGGCCCGCCAGCGCCAGCGTCGCTGCGCACCATGAGCGCCGCCACGCGGGCGAAGTCGCGCACATCCAGCAGGTTACGCGTGGCGCGGGTTTGCACCTTCAGCACCCGGTCCAGCAGGATCGAATCCACAAAATGGCTCACCAGTGTGCGGTTGTGCACCAGCCCCACCACCTGTGGCAGCCGGAACACGTGGCACGAGGCTGCCGCCCCCGTCACCAGTCGCTCCATGTTCAGCTTGTGGGTGGTGTAGGGCGTGACCACGCCGCTGTCGATGCTGCAGGTGGAACAGTACACCGCGTGCAGCCCCGGGTGGCGGGTGATCGCCTGTTCCACCAGATCAGCCTCGCGGCAGAAGGCTTCGGCCCGGGTTTCCTGCGAATCGGACACGCCCGAAGCGAGCACCAGCGTTGGGCGCCCGAAGTCGACGCCATTGAGCGTTCTTGCGATCAGACCGCTTCCAATAATTTGATTGATTCTCTTCATTGATGTCTAAAATACTCGGACGAAAATGCATCGATATGACCGGTATCGAGCGTCATTAAAATAATTTCACGGGATATTCAAACCTTAATTTCACAAGGAATGACGAAGGGCCAATTTCGGCCAATACAGAACCAGTGACACACACGACCTCTAAAACCGTGTCAATTTACTGCGACCTTAGTAGGCGTTTCAAGTTATTCATTTTGATGATGGCTCCCACCTGCCTCCATAGCAATGCCTCGCCGGAATAGCTACCTTCGTAATACTTAATGATCACCTTGATGTCATATGATCGAAGAATCATTGAACACCTCTGCTACTGATGTTCACGAACATAAATTCCTCATTCGTACTTTTCGCTCGCCACGCACACCGGAAGCCCAGCTCGCGTAGTCGTTGCACTGCTTTCAGCGTGGATACCTTGCCAAAGTTTGACCAACGGTGATGGAACTCGATGCACAGACAGTCTATGCGCCCTGCGCAGTCCTTAAAGTGATCATCATCGATCAGGTCGAACTCGGCTCCTTCGATATCTAGCTTGAGCAAGTTAATTCGCTCGGCTCCAAGCAATTTAAATATGTCTTCCAATGTAATTAGACTTACTTCGATCGCGCGCTGGCCTACGTGCGAGGCCAGCGCAAGTGAGCCACTCACATGGGCATCATTGTTTGGCAAGTAAAAGGTCGCCTGCCCTCGCTGCGCTGCGACACCAAACTCATGCAGAACGACCTTCGGATCGGCGAGTTGCTTAACGTAGTGGATTGCTCTTGGAGTTGGATCGAATCCATGTACCGTGCAGCCATATTTCTGAATAAGCGATCGTGAGAAGGAGATGTCTTCTCCGAGTCCAACATCAACTACAACAGAATTCGATCCAAGGTGGCCTACCGGAATAGACCACCCACAGTAGTCGTTACCGTGAAATTCGATTAGTAACTTTTTTTCAACGAGGACAACAGGTTCAGTCCCAAGTAGCTGCCGACTCGCCACCCGAAGTTTTCTGTAAGAATTTACCAGCATAAAGCACCTTTTTTGTATTGTTTCCGTAGTTTTGGCTGAGCAACATGACACGTGCATTCAACATTGACAACAATATCACCTTCAGATTTCACGACGAGCTCTTACTTGTAATACGCCACTGCCTGATCGCACGTTCAAGAACGTCAGTGAACTGCTGGGCGATGGGAACGTAGTTATAACTTTCCAGCACGAAGTTGCGTGCATTGCGAGAGTATTCGCTGCGCTCTTCTGATGAGCGCGCAGCCAGGTCGACAAGCTTCGCACGGAAATCATCAACGGATTCCAACGCAAAGGTAAAGGCATTTTGCTTCGTTGCACGCAAGTCATTGATTTCATTTTCCTCGAAAAGTACGGGCAAGCCGCAGGACTGTGCCTCAAAGAAAGTCATGCTGCATTGTTTCGGAAAGATGACCAGATCAGCCATCTGATAATACTTGGCCAAGTCGAAATAGCGCTGGGTCGGCAAGCGAACGATCTTGTTCTCGCTAGCCGCAAGTTCCTCCTCGACCTCGGCGCCATACTCACCCACCGCGTTGCCGATAATCAGAAAATCTACCTGTTTGTCTTCATTCTTAGGCAATCGATCCTTCAATGCAGCCGAAAGAAACTTCCCGCCTTTGTCCTCATCCAGCTTTCCTGCGTAGATTACGAGATAGCAATCAGCCTTGAAACCTAATTCCTCACGAAGCCTCGCCTTGACAGTCGTGTCAGGCTTGAAATGGTTGGTGTCCGTACCGAAGGACAGCAGATCAGTGTGCGAAAGCGGAATGCCCAGGAATTTCTGCACAAAGTCGCTATCGACGACCCGAATCAAGGGGATGTTGCGTCTGAGGATAATGGGCGTAATGAATTTCCTGTAAAACGAACGGAAATACTCGCTGTACTTGTTCTTGGATGCCATCTCTAGCATGTGGCAATCCAGCACGATCGGAAACGGCAACCAGCGTGACAGCATTATGAACAACATGCCCGTAACGGTATCCTCGCCGTGAACGAAGACAACATCAGGCTTAAGCGAAAGCACTTGTCGCAAGAGCCGGATAGGACGGAAGATCGCTCGACCACTGTACCACCCGAAAAGTGGAATTCGATGAATTCGGACTCCACTTTCTTGACGGAAGCGTTCGTCCCGTGCGTGGATGTTCTCGCGCCCGAAGAAAACGGTTAGAACGTCCGGAATCTTCTCCAACTCACCGGTCACCACATCCACCTGGTGCCCTTGCATGGTCTGTAGCCGACCGAGAAGGTTGACCTGATAGCCTGCATCCGGGTGTATAAAATCTTCGACGTGAACGATTTTCATCTTAATATTCATTTTTATTTATATTGAAAACAATCAACCAGCGGTCGGTCAACAAACGACTTTGCCGGGGTGGCTCCAGGCGCAGCAGCGCCGCCCGGGAAATCGCCAAATCGGCTGGGCTTGCCTCGGGTGCTCAATCGTACGCGGTTAGCCCATAGCAAAAACAGGGTCAGCCCACCGCCACCAGACAGCAGCGCCGTCGTAAGCGGCAAGTTCAGTAAGGCCAGCCAGAAGCCGGCCAGCCAAAGCACCACAAAACGGGGCGAGTAGCCCGACGCAATCCGGTTGATGGCATAAAAAACGCCTACCATAAAGGCGGTTACCACCGGAATGCCCAGCACGCCCATAGCTGCGAAGCCGTCACTGGCCCAGAAATTAGCATTAAAGTTTGCATCAGACGAGCCGCTGTAATACAAGCCAATGGTCTGGCCCAGCGAATATTCTCCGTACGGGTATGCGCCAGTCAGGACATTGATAGGACCAATGTGCGTATAGAACGTGAAACCGTTGGTGGAGAAGTAGTCGTAGTAGGTGGAAATAGTCCAGCCACTGGTTCCAAGAACACGAATCAGCAAGATGGATTTGACCCACATCAATACCCCCTCATCCGGTAGCAATTCAATGACAAGGAAGACCACGACTGTCATCACGATCAGTAGGCGTAACAGAAAATCCTTCCCCGAGCCAATCAGTCGATGCAGGCTATAAATCACCACGGGCATCAGAATCGCGGCCTTGGAACCGGTCGCCAAATAGATCAGCAAACTACCAAGAAAGCCCAGCCCGAAATCGCCCCAGCTCTTTTTAATGATTCCCCTGGCAAAGTAGAAGGGCAGGAAACAGTAGGAAAGCCACGAAAGCATGTAGCCCGCCAGAGTACTTTTCACGAGTTCATTGGTTTCGAAGCGCAGATCGTAGACATCTGCGAACGACACCAGCCGCATATGCTCATGGTAGTAGAACACAAGCAAAACCATCGAGGCCACCGTAAGAAAGCGGAGAGTGGCTGAAAGGTGGCGCTCCGACTGAACCCGCGCGCGGTATCTACCCCCAAGCGGCGAAGCCCACAGCAGAATGGCCATGCTCGCGGCAAGGCTCGTCTGGACTAGTGTGAGTTCGCCAAAAGGACGGTCTAGGGTGAACAACAGCATCAGTTGTGCCGGAACGTAGCAAATCACGAATATCAACACTGCCCCAAACGACGCGGGTGCCGTGGATGACCGGTATGCGACAACGGGGGCAGCGGCGAGTAGGTATGTCAAAAGAATTTGAGGAAGCATCCTCTCTATGTAGTTGTAATGGGCGTATTCAAACACTGGATAGACATAGACCACATACGCGTAGTGAAAAGTGGCGCTGTAGAGCAGCGCGGCCAACAGCAACCTAAGCATGTTCTACCTCCCCGGTGGCAACACTGTCGCTGTGTTTGCAGCAGCGATAGGCCAACCCGACTAATAGTACTGACAACACGAACGTGAGTAATGCGGCGAAAAGTACGGCACGCTCCATGCTGCCGCTCAACCCACCGAGAATGATTGCGAGTACCGGCAAAACGGTTAGCGCAGATTGTATGAATAGCCCCAGCCGCACATGACCGGTGGCTACAAAAACGTAGTGAAAGGGCTGCGAAATGAACTGGGCCAGAACGCCAATGCATAGGTAGCGTGACAGAACCCCAGAATCGCGGTAGGTCTCACCCAGCAGTAATGCAAAAAGCGATGGCGCAATGAGGGAAAAGCTGCCAAATATTGGCAGTGCAACGAGCACAAGTTTGCGCAAGGTGTTACGAAAAAAAACTGCATTCTTGATACCTAGTTTATGGCGATCAACGAACTCGGCTCGAAAGGCCTCTGCCACTGCACCACCGACCAGGGAGCTAGGAACCATCAGGAATCGGTTTGCGATGGCGTAGTAGCCAACTTCTTGCAAAGAGAACATTGTCTGGAAAAGAAATGGCGGAGCATTCATGCCCAGTGTGGCCAACAATGAGGACGGCAGCACGTACAGCGGAAAACGCTTGAACTCCATTGCCGTGTTGGCTAATCGCGAAAGCCGGAAATTGAGGAACCGATTGCCTACAGATGACCGCAAGAACTTGATCGAAATGTAGAGCAGACCGGCGGTCAAACCAGCTACGAAACCCATCACCAAGCTACCGGACAACTTGGCTGTAGCGATTGCAAGCAGCACGCTTGTACCGACGTTCACCAACGAGTTCATCACTTGGCTACGGGCGAACGGTCTGTAGTCACTTGCACGCGCGCACCATTGCTGCGCACAGGTGTAGGCCGATCCCAGAATGGTACTCAGAGGTAGCAAAAAAAAGTACCATTGCATCGGAACACCTAAGCTTAGGTGACTTACGCCAAGCAGAGCCAGAAAAATAAGGGAAAGTACTAAAGAAATTGATAGCGTCAGCACAGTCAGGTCTACTGCCTTGTCATGATTGCGCGGCAAAATGATCGAATAATCGTACTTAAGTGTTATCAGGCCGACAAAGATGGCGTAAGCAGCCGCAAATACGGCAAGTGCACCAAACTCCTCGGGACCGTAAAGGCGCGTCAATATCGGTGTTGCACCAATCACGATTGCCTGGCTCGCCAGCGAGCCAGTTGCAATGCGGAGAATATTTTTTCGAAAGCGCGATTGGGATTGAATAGTGCTGCCCAGCCCTTCTAACGAGTTAGGTTTGATGATGTATTCTCGAAAACTGGTCTGCTAGGTTTGTCAAAACCTATTTAACTCGAACTGATCAGAATATCGATAATGCGCTCCGCCGCATCGCCATGACCATAAGGCTTGACATCCAACTTCATCCATCGTGTATGTTGTTCAACTGCATCAATCATCCTGGTTGCGTCGCTGCCAGAGAGAATGTTCCAACCAGCGCTCACTGTCTCAACCCACTCCGTTTCCTCGCGAGTGGTGACGCACGGCACACGGTAGAAGAAGGCTTCCTTTTGTACGCCGCCTGAGTCTGTAACGATAACCTCAGCATTCTTCTCGAGGACAACCATTTCCAAATAGGACACCGGCTCTATCATTGAAACACCTCCTAGGGCATCAAGAAGGCCATACTCTTCAATTTTTGCCTTGGTACGCGGATGTATTGGAAAAATCACTGGCCGCGCTTTCGCGATACCTGCAAGGCCGTAAACGATACCTGCAAGATTCTTTGGATCATCAGTGTTCTCGGCACGGTGGCAGGTAGCGAGAACATAATTTTTGGAGGCCACCCCATGCCCTTCGAGGATATCCATCCGTTGACTGGCAATATCAGCAAAATGCAGCGACACATCGTACATTACATCGCCGACTAGATGAACCCCTTTTGTTAAACCTTCTTTCGAGAGGTTAATTACTGCTTCTTCGGTCGGGCACAGGAGCAATAATGACAGTCGATCAGCAACGATACGGTTTACCTCTTCTGGCATACGCATATTGAACGAGCGCAATCCTGCTTCCACATGCGCAACGCGGATATGCAGTTTGGCGGCAGCCAGCGCTGCCGCCAAAGTGGAATTGGTGTCACCGTAGATCAAAACCCAGTCTGGTTTCTCCGTCAATAACACCTTTTCAAGAGCTTCCAGCATGCGCCCAGTCATTGCCCCGTGTAAACCTCCAGATATTTCTAGGTTGTATTTCGGCATTGGAATCCCAAGCTCATCAAAAAATACTTGGGACATTTTCTCGTCGTAGTGCTGGCCGGTGTGAATCAGCACCTCCGACACTTGGTCGGCAAACTTGTCGCTAATAGCACGCGAAACGGCGGCAGCTTTAATAAATTGTGGCCTTGCGCCCACCACAGTAGCAATTTTGATCATTTTGTAATATCGTCCATTAACTTTTAGTGCTTATCCTTGTTGACGACCCGACAATTTCATTCGGAGGGGTAGCAAGGGGAGAAAATGCGTCGCCATAAGACGAGAACCCTCTTTGCTGAGGTGGTCGTCATCCGCATACATGAGCTTCTTTTCAACAACGCCCTGACACCGGTCGGTATCACACAATAAGGGCTCAGGGTCGAGGACGGTCATCGTTGGAAACTCTGCTTGCGCCTTTGTCAGGATTGCACGGTACGCTCTCATTCTCTCGCGGTATTCGTTGACAGCCACAGAGCACGAAGAATTTAAAACCAGGGTAAGAGGGCGGCCAAAACAGTTGCGCGGCGGGACACCCAGTTCCGGAACTTGCAGAAAATAGCTAACGGCTCTCCCAGAATCCGACAGCCGCCGAAGGGTTGCAAAAAGGCCATCTGCAAACGGATCCACACCTTTTTTGTAAGTTCGGTTGACTGGCAGCCCATAGGCAATTGGTGGGTAGTCGTAATCCGCCTCTGCTGGCCCATATCCATTGCCTGTGAGGTAGATCGGGCCTCTCGTCGCCAGTATTACATGTTTGATTCGCTCGTCGCCCAGGATTGCAGACAGAACTTTTTCAACGGCAAGCGAGCATTCGTGACGTTCGCTGTCTGTTTTACCAGTGACGGCGCCCATGAGAGGAGGGCAACCTGAGTTGGCCAACAGCAGTACGCCGTACCCTGCCCGTTCAGCCTGTTCAGCAAAGCCGGGAAAAAGTACATGCGCATGGGAATCGCCAATGATGCCGATCATTCGACGCCCGGGGTTGTGCTGGCGACAATAGATTGGCGCGACACTCGACGGGAAAAGACTCATGCAAGACTCGTCGGTCGCGGGCTCACGCTTGATTTGCTCTTCTGCAGCCTTTACATAGCGTACCGCTGGGCGGTCAGGCAGACCATCGGACGCCACCACGCTAAACGACGCCAAAAGCAACACAACCATTGTGCTGCCGAGGCCTACCAGTGCAGGACGAACTCTGCGGGGATTGCGCAGCGGTTGTTCAATGAATCGATAGGTCAGCGCAGCAAGCAGAACAGCGGCGATTGCGCCAAGCCAAAGATGTGCTTTGATCGGCGCCCCGGATTCCATGATGCGAATGTACGACAGCAGTGGCCAATGCCAGAGATAGAGAGGGTAACTGATCAAGCCAATCCAGACGATGGGACTGAGGGCAAGAAAGCGATTCACGACTGAACTACTTCCGCTGGCAATTAACCCAACAACACCCAAGAGAGGAATTAGCGTTAACGTGCCAGGGTAAGGCGCCTTGCCGTTAACCAAAAGTAGCGCAGAAACGATGGCGACCATACCTGCGCACGATAGCCAGTGACGCACCCATGAACGATCTAGCCCGGAAGGTAATGCGTTGATTCCGCACCGGTGGTGGCCAAAGGCCAGCGCAGCGCCGAGCAGGAGTTCCCAGAATCTGGCAAGCGGGTGGAAGTAGAGCGCATCGGGATTGCGACTGGCGAGATAAATGGCGAAAGTGAAGGAGCCAACAATTAGAACGCCAATGACCCAACTGATACGAAGGCGAAAGCGCGCGAGCACGACGAGCAACGCGGGCCACACAAGATAGAACTGCTCTTCGATGGAGAGGGACCAAAGATGAAGCAACGGCTTGAAATCAGACGCAACATCGAAATAGCCAGCCTCATTCATTAATTGGAAGTTGAGCAAAAAGACGATGGCGGAAGAGGCGTGCTTGCCCAGTCGCTGGTATTCGTCGGAAAAAAGCGCGAAAGCCCCAAACACCATGGTCGCCAACAGTACGATCGCGAGTGCGGGGAAGAGACGCCGAATCCGCCGCGCATAGAAATCGGCGAAGTTGAACTTGCCCGCCGTCTGATCCCGAAACACGATGAGTGAGATAAGGTAGCCCGAGATCACGAAAAAAATGTCCACGCCAAGAAAGCCCCCTGGCAGACTCTGGGGGCTGACGTGATAGATGACGACGCTGAGAACAGCCAGCGCACGGAGGCCGTCTATATCGGCTCGATACTTGAGAGCATTCACTGTAACGAAAATCTGCTTCGCTTAAGCCGTCTGATACGTTCGCAGAACCTCAGCGATTCGCGTCTGATCTACCAAGGCCATTCCCGGGCTCATCGGTAGGCTCACTACTTCTCCCGCTACTAAATCACCAACGGGCAATTGGGCACCCGCGTCCGCCACTGCCGGCTGCTTATTCAGCGGAATCGGGTAATGCACGGCTGTCGGAATACCGGCTGCTTTCAATTTTTCTTGCACAGTATCCCGGTCACGCACGCGAATGGTGTATTGCGCATAGGCGCTGGTGTTGTGCGGCTCAATGTACGGCGTGGTGTCAATCCCGGCCTGGTTGAGCAGTTGCTCATAGTTTGCAGCAACCTGCTGACGCAACGCAATTTCCTCTTCAAGTATGGCCAGTTTGGGTAGCAGGATGGCGGCTTGCAAGGTGTCTAGCCGACTGTTTACACCCACCCGGATGTGGTGGTAGCGGCGGTCTTGTCCATGGCGGGCGATTTGGCGGATCACTTTGGCCATTTCGTCGTCATTGGTAAAAAGGGCACCGCCATCGCCATAGCAACCCAGTGGCTTGCTGGGGAAGAAGCTGGCACAGGCTATTGTGGTCAGGTTGCAGCTTTTGCGACCCTTGTAGGTGGCGCCAAAGCTTTGGGCGGCGTCTTCAATCACCGGAATGCCGTGTTTGGCGGCAATGGCGTTGATGGCGTCATAGTCTGCGCACTGGCCGTACAAGCTGACGGGGATGATGGCTTTTGTGCGGGGGGTAATGGCCGCCTCCAGCAGGGCCGGGTCCAGGTTGTAGGTGCGGGGGTCAATGTCCACATACACCGGTTTGGCACCCAGCACGGCCACGGTCTCTGCCGTTGCAATGTAGGTAAAGCCGGGGGTGATGACTTCATCGCCCGGGCCAATGCCCAGGGCCATTTGGGCGATTTGCAAGGCGTCGGTGCCGTTTGCAACGGTAATGCAGTGTTTGGCGCCGGTGTAGGCGGCCAGTTTCGCTTCTAGCTCGGCCACTTCGGGGCCGAGGATGTATTGGCCGTGATGCAGCACGCGGTGAATGTTGTGCTCCAAGGCCGGGCGAATGCGGTCTTGCTGCGCGGCCAAGTCGCAAAACTCAATAGTCTTGGGCTGGGGTGGGGCTTGCAAGTATTGCTGGGGGGTGATGGTGAGCGCGGGGTAACGATGGCACAGCAGCTCGTCACGGGTAAGCAACTTGATGCTGCCGGGGGCAAAGCGGGCTAGGGCTTTGATGAGTTGTTCGTCTTCGGGGTCGGGGCTGTCAAATACGTTGCCCTCTTCGGCCAGGGCGGCAAGCCAGTGTTTGTCTTGGGCAAAGGCTTTTAAGAGTTGGCGCGCCCGAAAAGCACATTGGCGCTTGGTGAGCTTCGCGCTTTCTGGGCGGCGCCGGAGTTCTCGCACCATGTTGTATTCCATGGTTTGTAGGCTGCCAGCGTACAGCCACAGCTTGCCGCCATGGCTTTGGCAGTGCTGCAAAGCAGATGCTGAAACCGGTGCAAAAGGCATGCGGCAGGCACAAACGTCCATCACCACGTTGATGTCAATGAGTAAATCCATGATCAATTAAACCGGGCGGCCCTGTTCTTGGCGCATTTGTGCGCGCAGGTCAAAGGCCTCTAAGCGCTCTTCATGCTCTGCGCTCAACTCAGGCAACACTTCATCGTTGGGCACGGGCGCGTTGAGGATGGCTGCATATTTGTCAAGCATGGCTTGCGCTTGTGCGTTGGCCTGCGCAGACAGTTGAAACGGGGCAGGCTCGTATATCAACTCTTCATCGGGGACGTTGATGACAAGCCGAAAGCGCTCGCTTTTGAAGCGCAAAGTGGGCACAAACTGAATGGTGCCTTTGTTGTAGATAGCTTCAAATTGCATGGTCAGGTCTCCTCGGCGGTTAAAACGCCATTGTGCAGCGTGTAGCGCAAACCGGTTGCAGGGCAAGTGGCTTGGCCGTTGCCGGTTAACGGCAGGGCCAGCCGTTCACCATGCTGGCTCATCCAGCCAATTTGCCGTGCCGGCACGCCGGCCATCAGGGCGTAGGGTTTGACATCGCGGTTGATGACGGCACCGGCCGCTATAAAAGCATATTCACCAAGGGTGGTGCCGCAGACTATGGTGGCGTTGGCACCAATGGTGGCACCGCGTTTGACTACAGTGCGTCTGTATTCGGCCTTGCGCGTAACAGCGCTGCGCGGGTTGTAAACGTTGGTAAACACCATGCTGGGGCCGCAAAAAACGTCGTCTTCCAGGGTAACGGCATCGTAAACGCTGACGTTGTTTTGGATCTTGACGTTGTTGCCGATCAACACGTCGTTGCCAACGTACACGTTTTGGCCCAGCGAGCAGCGTTCGCCAATTTTGGCCTGGGCGCTGACGTGCACCCAATGCCAGACGCGGGTGTCGTCGCCAATCTGGGCACCGGCATCAACAATTGCGGTGGGATGAATGATGACTGCCATGTCAGTATTCAAGTGGCAGCGGTATGCGTTTGCCATCGCGCGACGACAGGTACATGGCAATGAGCAGTTCCAGGGTGACCAGGCCTTCACGCCCGTCAGTTTCTGGCTCGGCTTCGCCGCGCAGGGTTTTGATGACGTTGTCGTAATAAAGCGGGTGGCCCAAACCATAAACCGACGTGGTTTGGTAGTTGCTGCTGCTCACATCAGCATCTTCCGGGCGGGTGTCGGCAAATTCCCAGGTCTGGATTTCATTGACGGCCACGCCACCAACGCGCACGGTGCCTTTTTCGCCCAGGATGGTGATGCTGCCTTCCATGTTTTTGGGGTAGGTGAGCATGGTGACGTTGAGTGTGCCCATGGCGCCACTGCGCCAGCGGATAGCGGCGACACCGCTGTCTTCTACCTCGATGTTGCGGGCCAGGGTGCCGGTGTAGGCCATGACGCTTTCAACCGGGCCGATGAGCCAATGCAGCAGGTCAATGTAGTGGCTGGCTTGGTTCATGAAGGCACCACCGTCAAATTCCCAGGTGCCACGCCATTTGGCGCTGTCGTAATAGGCTTGCGGGCGGGTCCAGAAGACGTTCATGGCCACCGAGTAGATTTTGCCAAAGCGCTCTTGCTCAACCGCTTTTTTCAGCATTTGCAGAGTGGCGTTGCGGCGATTTTGCTTGACCACAAACAGCCGCACATTGGCATCGTCGCAGGCCTTGACCATTTGCATGCCGTCGTGCCAGCGGGTGGCCATGGGCTTTTCGGTCATCACATGTCGGCCCGCTTGCGCAACCTGTATGGTTTGCTCTGGGTGCAAGCCACTGGGTGTGGTGAGGATCACCAGGTCGGCCGTGGTGGTTTTGAGCAGATCGGCCAGGCTGCGGTGGCCAGTGGCTTGGGTGCGGGCCACGGCTTGGGCCAAGGCGGCGTCATTGACGTCGCACACGTCAACTAGTTCGACGTTGGCGGCGTGGCTCTCGATTGCGGCAAAGTGGTTGCTGGCAATGCGCCCGCAGCCCACCAGGGCCAGGCGGATTTTGCGGTCGGTAACGGAGGGGTAGTTGCGCATGTGTTCCTTTTATAGGCGAAATACGGTAAAGCCAGCGGCGGCCAGGTCGTGCCGGTTGTAGAGACTCTTGACATCGGCCAGCACGGGCTTGCTGCCACGGCATAGCTGGCGCAAGTCAGCGGGGGCCAGGCTTCGATACTCGTTGTGGCCCACGGCGACCACCAGCGCATCTACTTGGTGCTGTGCATCAATGGTGCCAAATTTCAGGCCGTATTCATGGGTGAATTCAGCTGCGTCAGCCCAGGCATCTGCTATGACCACGGTTACACCCCAGGTCTCGAACTCGCGAACCAGGTCAATGACCTTGCTGTTGCGAATGTCAGGGCAATTTTCTTTGAATGTGGCACCCAGTACGCCTACCGTGCTGCGGGCCACGTCGATACCGTTGCGCAGCATTTGCCTGATGACGTTGCGGGCGGTGTAGCGGGCCATGTTGTCGTTGATGCGGCGGCCGGCCAGGATAACTTGGGGGTGGTAGCCCACTTGTTCGGCCTTGTGCGTTAGGTAATAGGGGTCAACGCCAATGCAGTGACCGCCAACAAAGCCGGGGCGGAATGGCAAAAAATTCCACTTGCTGCCAGCTGCTTCTAACACTTCCAATGTGTCGATGCCCAACCGCTCAAAGATGACGGACAACTCATTGATCAACGCGATGTTGAGGTCGCGCTGGGTGTTTTCAATTACCTTGGCAGCCTCGGCTACTTTCAGGCTGGTCGCTTTATGGGTGCCGGCGGTGATGATGCTTTTGTAGAGCTGGTCGACTGTTTCAGCCACCTCGGGCGTGCTACCGCTGGTTATTTTTTTGATTTTGGTGAGGGTGTTGACCTTGTCGCCAGGGTTGATGCGCTCTGGGCTGTAGCCGCAGAAGAAGTCAACGTTGAACTTTTTACCGCTGAACTTTTCAAGTATCGGCACGCACACTTCTTCGGTGGCGCCGGGGTACACGGTGGATTCGTAAATGACGATGTCGCCTTGCTTGAGCACTTTGCCAACGGTCTCGCTGGCTTTGACCAGCGGCGTCAGGTCGGGGCGGTTGGCCTGGTCGATGGGGGTGGGCACGGTCACGATAAACACGTTGCAGGCTGCCAGCGCAGCGGGGTCGGTGTTGAACTGCAGCTGGGTGGCTTGCGCCAGTTCTTCAGACGTGGTTTCCAAGGTGCGGTCTTGGCCGTTGCGCAGCTCTGCAATGCGCTGGGCGTTGATGTCAAAGCCGAGGGTGTCGAACTGTTTGCCAAATTCAACCGCCAGCGGCAGGCCGACATAGCCCAGGCCGATGATGGCGATTTTGTGAGTTTTTAGGGTGGCAGTCATGTTGGATTGAAGTTAATTTGCATTGCTAATTTAATAGCGCGTCAGGCAGACTACACGCGGGCTAGAGGCCAATTTCGTATAAATTAGGGGTTGATCTGGCTCGCGCCCGGTGCTGGCTGCGACGCTGCTGCAAGGCTGGCGCCGCCCACCTCAAGCTGCAGCGTGGCAATCTCTTGCTTGAGGTTTTCATACTCGGCCAGCTTGCGTGCCAGAAAGCGCGCCGTCAGCCCCGCTTTGGCCGCCACGCCG
>VMTC01000045.1 GCA_013791765.1 Rhodoferax sp. | reverse complement strand
TGGAGAGCTTATGCACCAATTCTTCAACTCGCCGCATGGCAGGAGAAATACCCAGCACCGTGGTGGGCATCTCAAGATGCACAGACACGGCCGACATCACGGCAGAAACCAATTTTTCGGTGTCAAAAGGTTTGGTGAGGTACTCGCGCGCACCGGCTTGCAACGCCCCCACAGCATCGTTGACGCTGCCATAACCGGTCAGAAAGAACCAGGGCAGCAGACGAATCGGTGCGGGCAGTTGAGCGAACCAGTCGGTTGCCAGGCCGTCGGGCAAGCGGACATCGCTCACCACCGCGCCCCACGGATTGTCGATTTGCAGCTGTGCCTCTGCCAGACGGCGCAGCCAGACGACTTTGATGCCTTCAAGCTCAAAGCGTTGCACCAGCGATTCGCCAAGAATTAGGTCGTCTTCAATCAGGAGCAGGTTTTTGTGGGTCATGGCGGGCAAGATTAGGGAGCCAGAAGTTCAGGCAGGTGGTAAAGGGTGGGGGGATGTCAGCAGCTTGTTCGGCGCTAAAACCACCGCCAAAACGCACGGCAAATTCATGGCATATCCACAAGCCAAAGCCATGGGGGTCATTTCCATCGTTGGTCATTAGCCGCTTTTGCAGGCGTTCGTTTGAAAAGTGTTGGCCCGTGTTGGCCAGGACGAAACTGACCTTGTGAGTCTCTATGCTCAAGCGGGCATGCACCTGGCCGGATTGTCCCGCAGCTCGAATGGCATTGAGTAACAGGTTGAGCATGACCTGGCGAAACACGGTGGACGGCACGTACAAATCAGCTTGCTCATGGGTTGCCGATGTGATGGTCACCATCTGCTGGGCAGCGCTGGCGCGTGCCAGGGTGAGCATGTCGTCAAAGTCACCTGGTGTCATGCAACGGTCTTCCACCCGGGCTTGCGGCAGCAGCGCCATGGTGATGGTGCGTACCTGTTGTAGCCCACGTTCGATCAAGTCCAGGCTGCGGTTGCGTGCCTCGGGTTGGTCGCCGTGCAGGCGCAGCGTGCGCGTGGCCATGATCAAGCCCGCCAGCGGGTTGTTGATTTCGTGGGCAACCGCTGCCGTGATGCGACCCACCGCAGCCAACCGCTCGGCTGACAGTGCACGCTGGGCATTGGCCTGGCGCGCCGAAGTCTCCTTTAACAGTTGGCGTACCGCACCGGCAATGTGCATGAGCTCCGGGTCTTTTACCTGCGGAAGTAACAGTTGAAGCTGCTCTGCGTCGGTGTGGCCAATCTGGGCAATGCAATCGGCGGTCTGGGCAATCGGACGCGCCATGCGCCGCCCAAGCCACCAGCCCAACGGCACCAACACAAGGATGGCCAGCGCTGCACCAATCAGGGCCGGGGTGGACAGTGTCGCCCAATCAGGCGCAAAGGCAGCAGCGTCCACTTCAGCAAAAACAAAGCCAATGATTTGATTGTCAGCGCTGCGAATGGGCTCGATCAGCGTCATGCCGCCGTCTGGCGTAGTCAGGATTCTGGGGCGACTCGCATCGCTCACAGTAGGCAGCAGGCGGCCGTTGATGAGCACACCCAAAGCCTGATCCCCCGTGGGCAGGCGTGATGGGTCAGAACCAGCCAAAAAGCGTCCCTGGACATCGAGCAGTGCCGCGCGCGATTGCCCTTTGCTGGTCTGCGGCAATAAAGCGGCGGTGTTGCGCAACAGTGTGTAGGCGCGCCAGGTGTCATCTTGCGCCAGCAACGGCTTACCCTGAGCCACCAGCAAATCCACCACGCGTTGCACCGTGCTGACAATCTCCAGGCGTGCGTTGCGGGCAGCGATCTGGGCTGTCACCGCGCTCACCAGCAGCACTGACAGGGTGACCGCCAGCGCAAGGACCAACGGAATTTGAATACGGTAGGGAAATCGGGGCAGCATGCGTTGGCCAGGCGGGTTCAGGTCCGCAGTGCGCCCACGCTGGCAGCCAGCGCTTTGATCGGTTCAAAGATGGCGGCGTCCGGCTTGGCAAAGCCAGTCAGGTTCAGAGCTTCGAGCAGACTTACCCCCTGCGCATCAGCAGTCATGTTGTGCATGGCGATCCCCAATGCCGATAACGCCGGATTTTTGTCGTTGAGCTTGGACACCAAGGGCGGAAATGCGTACCAAGCCGAGCGCCAGAGCACTTTGGTTTGTGCCGCCGCTGGCATCTTTTTCAGTTGCATGGTCTCCCAGACGTAGCCGTCCATACAACCCGCCTGCGCCAACCCTGAAGCCACGGCCTCTGCCACGTTGCGGTGGCCGTGGGCAAAGAATGAACGGCGTAAATCTTTGGGCATCAGACCCACCGCACGCATTTGTGCCTGCGCCACCAACCAGCCGGAATTTGACAGCGGGTCCGAGTAGGCCAGTACCTGGTGTTTGAGATCGCCCCAACTTGACAATGCGACCGGCGGAGTTGGCTGGCCAATCAGGTAAGACTGGTAAAACGGTTTGCCATTGAACAGCGGGGTTGACAGCAATTGCAGCCGACTTTGATACAGCACATAAGGGTAGCCGCAAATCCAGGCGGCATCGAGTTGGTCTGAAAGCAACAAGTCAAGAATGGCTTGGTACGACTCGCGCGCGACAAACACCACAGGCGTACCCATGCGCGCGCCAAGATAGTCGCTCCAGCGCATTAAAAAAGCCGCCTGATCAGCCAGGATCACGGCCGTGAGCCCTATGCGCAGCGGTGCTGGTTCGACCTTTTGGGTCGCTTGTGCCCTGGCGGTAGCTTGTAGAAGCCCCAAAGCCGCGCCAAATTCAACGAAGGTTCTGCGTTGCATGGGCATTCTCAAAAAATAATTAACCGAGTAGATAGCAAATTCGTAACATTTTCTCTAAGTGGAAACCCCTAAATTGTTACGTTTTCGTAATATCAACGATGCGCCGATTCGTCGTTGAAGTTGAATCTCCCCAATGAAACTTGCAGTTTTGGCGCCAGTGCCAGTGACTGGCATGCTTGTTGCAGCCATTGAAGCGGATAGCTTGAAAAACAAGACCCACATCATCTCCAGGAGACAAACCGATGAGTGAAACAAGCAGTGCAGCTTCGCAAGCCGCAGGCCATAAGCGCCGATTTGCCATGGTGGTTGACATTCGCAGGTGTATAGGTTGCATGGCGTGCCAAGTGGCTTGCAAGGCCGAATACGACACCCCGCTGGGCGTCAACCGCACCTGGGTGCCCTACAAGGTCACCGGGAAATACCCCACCGTGTCGCGCAAGTTTTTGCCGCGGCTGTGCAACCACTGTGAAGATCCGCCGTGCGTGCGCAACTGCCCGGTCGGTGCCACGTTTGTCGTTGAAGACGGTGGCTTTGTGCTGCAGCGCTATGAGCGTTGCATTGGCTGTCGCAGCTGCATGGCAGCTTGCCCGTACAACGCGCGCTTCATGCTGCCGTCGCACCGCACTTACACGCCGATCACCAATGTGGTGGACAAGTGCACCTTCTGCTTCCATCGGGTGACGCAAAACCTGGTGCCCGCCTGTGTGCAAACCTGCATTGGCCGCTCGCGCGTGTTTGGTGACATCAATGACCCCAACAGCGAAGTGTCGTATCTGATCGCCACCAACCCGACGCAGGTGCTGCGGCCTGAACAAGGCACCAAGCCACACGTTTTCTACATTGGTGCCGACCGCAATCAGACTGAATTTGGCCGCGATGGCTACAAACCGATTGAAGTGATGGAGCAGGAGCGCTCTGCCTTCAAAAAGCACTTCAATATTTAAGGAGTACACATCATGGGTGAATATATTTGGTTCCACGATGTGTCGTGGCATTCGGCTTACGCGATTTACTTCTTTGTCGTCGGCGTTCTGGCGGGCTTGTCATTCTTGTCATACGGCTCCTGGATTCAGCCGGCACTGAGGCCATTGCGTGAAAAGGCGGCCTACATCTCGGTGGTCTTGTTGGGTGTTGGGGGGGCGTTGCTGGTTGCCGACTTGTCGCAACCACTGCGCTTTCTCAACACGCTCAATCCGATGTACATGCAGTTCACGTCGCCACTGGCCTGGGGCGCGTTGAACATCGCTGCCTTTGGTATTTGCTCGGTACTGTACGTCTGGGTCTTGTTCACAAAACAGGAAAGGTACGGCAAATTGTTGGCAACGCTCACCGCTTTGCTGGCTTTGGGCTTGCCGATCTACACGGGTTACGACTTGTCAGTGCACCAGTCGCGCCCGGTCTGGAACACGCCGGTGATGCCAGTGTTATTCGTGGCCTTGGCGGTGGCCTCGGGCTCAGCGGCAGGCTCACTGCTGGCGGGTGGCAATGCGGCAGCGCAAAAAATATTGCGCGAGTACATGCTGTGGTCCAGTGCCGCCGTCGGTGTGGTGTTGATTGGCGTGATGGGAACGACCCATTACGGCGGCGCTGCCGAAGAACTGACATTTGCCGTTTTGACCACGGGCACCATGGGCCTGATCTTTGTCGGCTTCGGTATTTTGGGCGGCATTGCTGCACCTGTGGGGATGTTGCTGATGACCAACGGCCAACAGCATCGCGGTCTTTTGATGATCTCAGCCGTGCTGATACTTTTGGGCAGTGCGGCCTTGCGCTACGGCATTTTGATGGCTCCCCAGCAAATGCAAACCCTGTTTTAAGAACCTCCCAGGAGACTCAACATGAAATTTCCTCAAGTATCGCGCCGCACTTTTCTGGAGGTGAGCGCCACCACCGGGGCCGTGGCGGCGGCCGCACCCCGTTTGCTCCATGCCATGGAAAATGACCTGGGCGGCAAAGACATTGATCCGGTCACTGCCGTTGAGCGGCGTGCCGTACCCACCAACTGCCACGTCTGCAACATCCAGGACGGTGCCATTGCCTATCTGGAAAACGACCGCGTGGTCAAGCTTGAGGGCAACCCGGAACACGTCTCCACACGTGGCCGCCTGTGTGCCAAAGGCAATTCAGGCATGTGGTACAGCTACGACCCGGACCGCATCCTGTACCCGCTCAAGCGTGTTGGCGCACGCGGCGAAGGCAAGTGGAAGCGCATTACCTGGGACGAGGCCTTGACCGAACTGGCAGGCAAGCTTGATGCCGCGATCAAGGAAGACCCGAACACTGTCTTCCTCAAATATGGCCGCAACCGCACCGGTGGCACCATCGACCGCTTCATGCATACACTGGGCTCGGACAGCCTCCTCAATCACACCTCGGTGTGCGAATCGTCAAAGAAAATCGGCCAGGAACCCACCTGGGGGCCCGACATTGAAACGCCCGACTTTGCCAACGCAAAATATGTGCTCAATTTCGGCTCGAACGTGCTGGAAGCATCCTACTTCCACAACCCGCTGTCGCAGCGCGTGGCGGAGGGGCGCGTTGACAACCACATGAAAATCGTCACTTTTGATGTGCGCTTATCCAACACCGCCGGCTTTTCGGACGAGTGGATTCCGGTGCATCCGGCCACCGATGGTGCAGTGGCGCTGGCCATGGGCAATGTGATTTTGAGTGAAGACCTGCAAGACAGTGAGTTCATCAACAACTGGACCAACGTCACGGTTGATGAACTCAAAGCGCATTACAAGCAGTACACGTCAGAGTGGGCGTCCAAAATTTCCGGCGTGCCAGTGGAGACCATCGAACGCATTGCGCGCGAGTTCGCCACCACCAAGCCTGCCACATTGTTTACCTATCGTGGTCCTGCCAAGCACATGTACGGCTCCTACAACGAGAAGGCCTGCATGATGCTGCCCATCATGACAGGCAACGTCGAGAAAAAGGGCGGCTACTGCCTGCCGCGCGGTATGGGCTGGCCGCAGCCGCAGCCGCAGCCGCCCGGACCGGCAAAAAAGGCATTCATGAACGCACACCACCATCCGGACTACCCGCTGGCGGGCCATGGTGTATCCCATCTCCTGCCATTTCACATTGCTGACGGCACAATCAAAGTCAATGTCTACTTCAGTTACCAGGACAACCCGGTGTACACCAATCCGGGTGCCCAAGAGGTCTGGGGCAAGCTGTACAAGGACGAGAAGCTGATTCCGTACTACGTGTCCATGAGCCCGTTTATGGGCGAAGAAACTGCTTTGGCCGATTTGATCCTGCCAGATTGCCCGTACCTTGAACGCTGGGAGCCTGAATCCATGCCCAATTCGTTGTGGCCATGGCTGGGCATTCGCCAGCCAGTGCACAAATCCTTGGGCGAGTCGCGGGAGAACCGCATCATGCTGCGCGACATCATCCACAAGCTCGACCCGGACGGCAAGCGTGGCATGAAGCAGTTCTGGAACTTCAAGGACGGCGAGGACTACATGCGCCAGCACTTTGACAATGTGCCCGGACTGAAAGAAGCCGGTGGTCTGGACTTTTTGAAGAAACACGGAGTCTGGCCTATTTATGGCAAGCTCAACCCAAAAACCAGCAAGGTTTCTGACAAGACCGGCCGTGAAATCCAGGCCGAGTATGGTTTGTTCAAAAAGGAGTTGTCTGCTGCCGATATGGCGGGTGCCAGCGTGGACAAGTCGGGTGCCATCGTCAAAGGAGGCAAGACCATTGGGATCAAACGCGATGGCAAAAACTGTGTTGGCTTCCCGACCCACGATCGTTTGATCAACGTTCGGGTCGATCGGTGGGCCGAGTACGGTTTCAACCCCATGCCGACCTTCAAGCGCATACCGTGGCATGAAACCATGAAGGACGATGACATGATCCTCACCACCTTCAAGCTCAACGTGCACAAGCAGTCGCGCACCGCTGCGGTCAAATGGCTGGCCGAAATTGCCCACAGCAACCCGGCCTGGATGAACCCCGAGACCGCCGCCAAACTGGGGGTCAAGACCGGTGACCTGGTGCGCGTGGAAAGCGGTGTTGGCCACCTGGTGACCAAGGCCTATGTGACTGAAGGGATTCACCCCAAGGTCATTGCCATTTCGATGGGATTTGGTCACTGGGAATACGGTCGTTTGGCGACGCTCAAGCTGAAAGAAAAAAAGGCCGATGCCAGCCATGGTGCGGACGACCCGGATTTGAACAACGTGTGGTGGGACGACAAGGGCGTTCACTGCAACCAGATCATTCCCGTGGTAGCTGACCCGATTGGTGGATCACAAGGCTGGTATGACACCGTGGTCAAAGTCACCAAGGCGGGGCCGGGTGACAAGTATGGTGACACCGTGGGCAGCTGGGACAAGCACGTGGAAGCTTTCAAGGAAACCATGCGCTATGCCTACACCGGCGACCTGCACCGCAAGATGCATCCCGAGATGGCCGCTTGGGGCGGGCCGGAGAGTGTCAAGCAGCAGGCTGCAGGTGAACACTGACGGGTTTGAAGCGGGGCAAACTGCCCCTGATTTCACGCATTCGTCAACGCGTTACCGATCTGCATGGGTTTGTGGATCGGCTTTTTTAGGGTTTTATATGCTCAATTCCACTTTTTATTTCGACACGGTTCAGGATGAGCTTCCCAAGGCGGCAGAACTTGTTTTGGATCTGCCGCAACTTGGCTTTTTATGCACAGCGCGCGCGCGCCTTTACCGGGTACTGGCTGGCGTGTTTGTAGAAGAACCGTCAATCGAATTTCTGACCACCATGGCGGACGTGACATGGCTGCGGTCACTGGAGAGTGTGGGGATCACATTCGGGTCGGATTTTCTCGACACCGATTTGCAGACACTGACTGATGTACTGGCCTGCGAATATGCCACGCTGTTTGCGTCCTCTGGCGGTTTCCCCCCGGTGGAGTCGGTGCGTTTGACTGGTCGCTTTAAACAAGACCCAAATTACCAGATCGCTGCGATCTACAAGCGGCTCGGTTTTGTGCAATCGAAAGGGCGCTTTGATGTATTTTCCGATCAATTGGGCATGGAGTTGATGTTTGTTGCTGAATTGCTGGAGCGTTGCGCCCAGGCTGCGGCCAATGACGATGAGGTCAGCTTCAAGAAGTTGGACAAAGAAATCAAAAAATTCTGGTCCTTGCATCTGGGGCGTTGGGTGCGCGGCTACAGTAGCCTGATTTCGCGTGCGTCCAACCATTCGTTCTACCGTGAGATGGCGCGGTTTTTGCACGGTTTTGCCACCGAGGAAATAGCTGCCATGGGTTTGACGCGCCTGGAAGACCTCGACCAAGGGCAACTGGTGATCCCCAAGTCTGAAATTGCGCTCGAATTCAACCCCGACGAGCCCGTGTGTGGCGAATGCCCGTCGGGTGCTACCGAGCGTCTGGAGGGGCCTGGTCAAGGGCGGGTGATACCGATCACACCTGTGTCTTCACTGCCTTCGGAGCTGGCTTTTTAAGGGTCTTCACAATGATTCTGGATTTGCAATCACAACCGCTGTTGCCGCCGGATCGCGCCGTTTTGTCCGAATTGGACTGGGGCGAAGTGGCCACACTTTGGAACAACAACCAGTTGGGCCAGTTGCATGATTGGTTCAATGAACGCTGGTCGCGCCTGATTCGCAATAGTCCACTGGGCGTACGAGACCCCGAAGCCGAACTGTTGCAGGCGTTGGCCTTTGCCACCCTGGCGCTGTTTTTCACGCAGAGTCAGAATCAGGACGGTGCCCGTTTGTTGATTGACGATGCCCTGCTGGCCCTGGGTAAATACCGCCCGTCGTATATGGGCGTCAGGATCGAGCCGATTTACGGCACCTTGCAGGACTTGCGGCCCATGCTGGTGGGTTTGGCCACAGATGCCCAATGTCCGATGTACCCCTTTGTCTATGCAAAATTTGAAACTACCCGGGCGGCACCATGAGCGTGCAATATTGCTGCCTGGCCAAAAACTTCTCTGAAGTTAATCCGGTTGTGCCCACTTTTCTGTGTTGCACGCCCCGCTTGGCATTGATGCCCAACATGGTGAAGAACGCCCAGGTGGTGCTCAGTGGTGAGTCAGAAGCCATGGCAACAAGCCTGCTCAATGCCGGAGCCAAAAAAGTCTTTTTGGGCGAAGCCGCTTTGACGGACAGCACCGTGGTGACACGATTGGTACACGCGTATGGCAGCGAGCGCATTGGTTTGCATGTGCCGGTGCAGCGCCAGTCGGTCAGTTGGTCGTTTGAAACCAAATCCAATGAAGACTTCAATGTGGTGACGCCGTCACTGTGTGAGCCGGTGTGGGAAGTGCTCGACACCCATGGCGCGCCAACGGGGGTGCGCGCAGCAAGCTGGATCAACGTCATGTTGCAGCACGGCGTGGGCACGGTGCTGCTACGGGCCGATATTTGCGACGATACCGATTTGAATTTATGTGCCGGCCTGGTGCAAGATGTGGGTGACAAGCTTTGGGTGGCACCACTCACAGACACAAACCCGCCCATTGCCGACTGGATCAATTTTGGCCAAGTGACGCAACTGGTCTTGCCCACTGCGCTTTACCATCGGCGCCATTCGCTGGTGCCGCGTGCAACGGTTTCCAGTGCCCAATGACAACGACTTGAATGACTTGAATGACTTGAATGACCATGAAAACCTTGGATATTGCTGTGCGTTCCCTGTTACTTGCCGCCATCATGGGCTGGTCTATGGCGGTCTTCGCGCAGGCCGCGTTGCGCGACGAAATTGATCTGATTGAAACGCTCAAGCGCCAACCCCCATGCTGCGTGATTGATGCGCGCAGCGATGCCCGGCGTCAACAACATGCGCTGGCCGATGCCCTGACCTACCGACCTGGCCTGAGCATCGTGCCCAGCGCAACGGTGATTGTGGTGGGTGATGACAACGAGTCTGCTTTAAAGGTTGCCGAAAGCCTGGCCAAACAGCATCCAAGTAAATCCATTTTCGCTGTGCGAGGTGGCGTGACCGCCTGGGAATTTGTGCGCAAAGCACTGGACAAGGTTAGCGCATCCAGCAGCGGTGCACCGCCTGCAGGGGTCAGCTTTGTGATCCCAAAAAACACCTGCGAATCTGGTACCACGTTGCAAATCTTGAGCAGCAAACCCAAGGCCAAGCCTTGATAAGACGGCCAGATGCCTGAGTTTCGCGCCAACCACTGCACCCGTTACCGCTACCGCTACAGCGAATGCCGTCGCTGTGCCGATGCCTGCCCGCACGATGCCATCACGCTTTCGGACGAGGGGGCTGCCTTGCTGGCAGAGCGTTGCCAGAACTGCGCTTTGTGCATCAGCGCCTGCCACACCAAGGCTTGGAGCAGCGACGGCTTCAAACCGATCGACATCCTGCGCACGGCCATCAAAAAAACCAGCTTCAGCCTGGCTTGCGAGTCGTCCGGCTGCCAGGCCGATGCGCTGGTGCCTTGCCTGGGTGCGGTCGACGCGGTCTGGCTCGCCTACATGGCCAAGCGCCGCCTTCCCGTCACTCTGTATGGCAGCGGGCATTGCGGGCAGTGCGTGCATGGCAAAACCGGCGCGGAGCAGCTTCGACTTAACCTGGAAGCGGTTGACCTCTTGGCCTCCGCGCAAATTGTGGACGAAGCTTCGGACACGCCCGAATCTCAATGGGTGATGCCCACCCTGGCAGAAGATGGCAGAAGTGCCTCCCAGCAAAAGTCCACCCAAGCCAAAAGCGCCACGGGCAGCACCAGACGCAGCCTGTTTGGCCGATTGTTCAGGGGCAAGATTGAACCTGATCTGGAGAGGCCCAAAAAAGATCAGCCGGCGCTTGTGCCTGCCAAAGCCATTCGCGCCGGTGCCTACATGGTGTCCGATCAACGCGAGCTGCTGCAAATCGTCTGCAAGCAAAGAGCAGATCATCCTTTCACAGTGGCATGGCATGAACGCTTGCCATTGATGCAACTCAGCCTGCAGTCGGGTTGTACTCTGTGCGAAGCCTGTTTTCGGGTCTGCCCCACCGGGGCGATCCAGATCGAGCAGAATCCGCATGATTGGGCGTTGACGTTTCAGATCGACCGCTGCGTGGCCTGCGAGGTTTGCCTGGAAGTCTGTCAACCCCGGGTGCTCGATGCGCAGGTCTCGTTTGACGCACGACCCGGCCAGTCGGCGATCACCCTGATTCAGCAAGCCATGCAGCGCTGTTCGCGCTGCGACCGGCATTTTGCGTCGCCGACACCGCAAAAGACCTGCCCGATTTGCAGCGATGACGAAGAGGCGTTTGACGCTATCTTCGGCGCCAGCTGACAACGATGCCATTCATTCAAGGAGACAGCCAACATGCAGTGGGAATTCACACCCGAAGACGTGGTCAAGGCGCGCGCCGAGTATGGCTTGCAAGACTTCCGCCGGGATCTGGGCGAAGAACTGCGCTCCAACCTCGGCCCCATGGATGAAGCCCAGCAAACGCGCAGTTTCAACCTGGTCTATGACATGTGCTACGCGCTGGCTA
>VMTC01000052.1 GCA_013791765.1 Rhodoferax sp. | reverse complement strand
CTACTGTATCACAACATTTACCACGCATAAATTCACTAAGCTAGCAATTCACGCCATTACAAAAATGTGATTTCAAGAGCGAAGATCGTTGATTTCATTGGGCGCCGACGTGGTTGGGGGTGAATAGCTGGGGAACCCGGGGGCACCCTGCGCGACATTACCCAGCGAAAGCAACTCGAAGAGGAGGTGCAGCAACTGGCGTTTTACGACCCCTTGACGCAATTGCCCAATCGTCGGTTGCTCAATGACCGGCTGAGCCAAACACTGGCGCGCGCCAGGCGCGCCCAGTCGCGGATGGCCTTGATGTTTATCGATCTGGATAAATTCAAAGCGATCAATGACCAACACGGTCATGAAGCTGGCGACTGGGTTCTACAGACGGTGGCGCAGCGCATCAAGAGCTGTCTGCGGGCTTCCGACACGGCGGCACGCGTTGGCGGGGACGAGTTCCTGGTGATATTGCCCGACATACAAAGCAGCGAAGATGCGCTTGCTGTGGCCGAGAAGATTCGCATGGAACTGCAGCAGCCGTTTGTCAGCCCAAATCAGTTGTTGTTGCACGCTTCGTCGAGTATCGGCGTTGCCATTTACCCGGACCACGCCAATACAGAGCAAGACCTGTTGCGTTTGGGCGACCGCGCCATGTACCGAGCCAAGACATTGGGTGGCAATGCCGCCCTGTTGTGTGCCTTGAATGGCGAGCCCCAGGACACGGATTGAGTCGCGCCAGTCAGTGGCTGCGGGCAGGCATCCTACAAACCTAAACGGTTGCCGACATAGGTCTGCCAAAAATGCTCGCTCGATACCTGACCTTCACCCCAATACCCTGGCCGTCAGCAATCCGGTGTCAATTTCGAGGATCGCTGCACCCGCCAACGACCAGAAGCGGGTACCCACGGATGACAGTTTCCGGGAAGCCAAAGGCCTTGTAGACCAGAGTTACATAAAGCTGACGCTCAGATAGCCACGTTCAACTCACCCCAAAAACTTAACAGCGAGTACTGGACAGGAAACGGAAAGGAGAAGCTCTTGGGCAACGCTACCCATGATGAGTTTACCCACGGGGGAACGCTTTCTCAGCCCGATGATGAGCACAGAGACCTGCAATGACTCGACTAACGCTTCGATCTCCTCAACGGCATTTTTTCCTCGTACAAATTGCTTTATTTCGGTGTTGAGACCAGTGTCCACCAACATTTTCTGTACTCGTTCGAAGTCATGTGCCTCGGCAAACGATGGGTCTTCTTTCCTCCCTCCAGCGCTGGCGTTGACGACTACCAATCGTTCATTGCGACTTTTTGCAATTTCGATGCCTTTGTCTAGAGCAGCTTGACCCTCGGGACGTGGCACATAGGCTACAAGTATTGTCATAATATTTCTACTTTTTGAAAAGATGAACGTCAGGAATCAGAACGGCCAAAAATATTGACCATCGCTAAAGTGACCCTTTGCTAATGGTGGCAAGCAAATTCGTTCACTGGTTGGCGCTACAGAATTTCGGGTCTCAGTCACGTATTTCACAACACCTAGTCACCGCGCAAAATATAGATCATGTAGGTGCTCAAGGCTAACTTCTGATGCTGGCTGTGACAGAACAACTTTCCCACTTTGCATCAAATACACATGATCCGCCACACTGACAGCTTTATGTGTGTTTTGTTCGACCAGGACGATAGTGCGACCACCTTCCTTTAGCCGCGCAAGAATCTCAAATAATTCGTTCACCAAGACCGGAGCCAGACCCAGCGAAGGTTCATCGATAATTAACAACTGCGGATCAGCCATGAGGCCGCGTGCCATTGCCAGCATTTGCGCCTCACCGCCAGACAGTGAACCGGCTAGTTGCTTACGGCGCTCACTCAGTCTGGGAAACATCTGATAGGACTTCTCAAGATTTTCCGTCACGCGCGCCCGATGCTGCTTCGGGAAAGCGCCCATGATCAAATTTTCCTCGACGCTCATATCACGGAAAGTCATACGCCCTTCTGGAATCATTGCCATAGACACGTCTGCCATCTTCCATGTAGGCGTGTCCTTCAAGACGTTCCCATTGAGTTTGACCTCACCCTGAGATAATGGAAGAAGGCCCATGATGGCCCGTAACAACGTCGTTTTTCCTGCACCATTGGGGCCGATGATGGTGGTCAACTGGCCGCGAGCGATAGTCAGGGACACGTCCCACAAAACATTGATTGCGCCGTAGCCCGCGCGAACACTGCAAATTTCAAGCATTTGCGCCTCCTGTATAGCTTTTAATGACGACCGGGTCGCGGAATACTTCGTCAGGTGTTCCCTCGGCGATCAGCTCACCAAAATTAAGAACAGCCACCCGCTGGCACAAGTTGCTAATGGTTTCGATGTCGTGCTCAATGATGATGATGCCCACAGAGAATTTCTCATGCAAATCCTTGAGCATGGTCATAAAGTGACGTTTGCCTGTCGTCTCGAGACCTGCAAACACTTCATCAAGCAACAATAATTTGGGGTTGGTTGCCAAGGCCTTGGCAACCTCGAGCGCCTTCAATTCCGTCAGCGCTAGCTCGGAGGCTGCATTGCGTTCGGCCTTGTCGGTAAGACTGGTGAACTCAAGAATCTCGTCGATCTTCTTTTGATCAACTTTGCCAGTTCCGAAGCGCTGCGCAACGGTCAGATTCTGCAGCACCGTGAGTTCATGCATGGGCTGCGGAACCTGAAACGTACGACCGATTCCAATGCGTGCTCGTTTGTACATCGGCGCCCGAATCACATCGACTCCATCAAAGGTAATCTGGCCGCTGGTCGGCCGCACCAGACCAGAAATGGCATTGAACAATGTGGTTTTCCCCGCACCATTCGGTCCCACCAAACCCATCACGTCGTGCGTTCCGACAGAGAGTGTCACATTATTTAACGCGGTAAGTCCTCCGAAACGGACCGATATATTTTTAAGTTGCAACATGGGTTCTCCTTGTCAACTTACGTAGCAGTGGCATCAAGCCATCAGGGCTGAAGATAATCATCGATACAAGCAGTACGCCTAAAACCAATTGGTGGCCAGATGGGATGATGTTTTTAAAGATCAATTGATCAATCAAATACACGACCACCGCACCGACAATGGGTCCGGTAATCGTGCGATAGCCACCAAATATGGCCGCCACAATGGGTATCGTTACCCACAGACCACTAAAGGCGTAATCCGGCTCAAGAAAGTTGATGTAATGAGCGTTAAAGGCACCGACCACACCACACATGAATGCAGATACCAGCAGCATGAGGCCCTTCAGCAAAGTGCTGTTGACCCCGATTACGCGGGTAGCGTCTTCGCTTTCGTGCATTGCGCGCAGAGCCAGGCCGTAGTGACTACGACGAATGTATTGATAGATCGCGGCAAATGCGACAACGATGGTGAGGATCACCAAATAGCCGCCGGTCTTGCTACTCAGGTCGTATCCGAATAACTCCGGCAACCGAGGTATATTTGATACGCCGCCAGCCCCACCTGTCACCGAAGTCCACTGGGTTGCGAGAATCCGGAAGATGTGTGCATAGGCCAGAATTGCCAAGGCAAAATAAGGACCTCTTAAACGCAACACCGGAAACATCGCCAGTGACGCAACAACAGCGCCGACGCCACCTAGCAGTATTGAAATCAATACGGGAACGCCAAATTTCATGCTCAAGATGGCGGAGGCATAAGCACCAACACCGAAAAACGCAGCGTGTCCGAAACTGACCATTCCCCCCAGGTTACCCAGCAATGCCCACGACAAGGCAACGCCACCAATGACCAAGGAGGCAACCAACAGACTCATTAAATAGTTGTCACTGCCGAACGCCAGCGGCACGCCGATATATACCGCCAAAAGCATGGCGATAATCGTTTTATTGAATTTCATCCGCGTCTCCCCTTTGCACCGAAAAGACCGTTCGGCATGACGAATAGAACAAGTAAAAATAAGCCCATACCCACCAGTTCCTGCAATGCCGAGCTTGCCAGCGTGACTGTCAACGCTTCCGCAACGCCAAGCAGCAAGGCCCCGATCAGAACACCGGGTATTGAGCCGATACCCGCCAGTACAGTGATGATGAATGCCTTCACTGTCAGAACGCTGCCATACGCCGGGCTAACAACACCATAGCTGTAGAGCGCTACGCCGGCAACCGCGGCAAGAATGCCTGCGACGACGAATGACACCAGTTCTGTGTAGCCGGGATCAATGCCCATCAGTTTGGCTGCGTCACGATTGCTCGATACAGCGCGCACGGCACGGCCATACCAGCTACGAGAGAGCCACCACCAGAGACCAACCATCATGACTAAGCTGACGGCGAAGAACAAAACCTCGCTGCGCATGCTGTAGAAAGGACCTACAACCATGGCCTCTTGCATCCAGGTGGAGCCGGTCGTACGTACATCTGCCTTCCAGATCAACAGTATCATATTGGTCAAGATCACACCGATGCCATAAGTGAGGATCAGTGAATTGATCTCCCGATCCTTCTTGATGCGACCAACCAAATAGTAGACCATTGCGGATGTCAAACACACCACGACCAGAGAGATGGGTATGGCAAGAATTGGATTCCAACCTAAACCAGCCTCTACTGAGTAGGCAATGTAGGCGGACAAAAGCACAAGCTCTCCGTGTGCCAGGTTGATTACTTTCATTGCACCAAAAACTAGCGCTAATCCGAGTGCAATCAAAGCGTACGATCCACCCTGTAAAACGCCTGAATAGAGCGCTTGCAGTATCAGTTCTGTCATAACATCATCCCGTTGATTTGTTGGGACACCGAAGAGTCAGCACCGCAGTCAGTGCCAACTCTTCCGCTCCTGAAGTCTTGCCTACCAAGGCACGCCTGGGAAATTGGCCTTGCCGGTTGCATCTGCTTGGGGCCAGACGATGACAATCTTATTGCCTTGATGTTGGCCCATGCGATGGCTGAAATTCAAGTTGTCGCCATTGCTACTGAACTGAACGCGACCAATTAATGTTTCACTATCGGTCTTGCGCATCTCTTCGGCGATACCGTCTTTTTTCAAGGTTCCTTTGTCAGCAGCGCGAGCGATCGCGTTGAACAATAACATCGACTGAACATAACCGAACTGGCCCAGATAGTCAGGCTCCTTCTTATATATTCTTTGATATGCCTCGCTAAATGATTTACCTTCGGGCGTCTTGAACTCTGCAGGAAACGGTAGCACAGCGGTACCATAAACATTGGGCATCAGGTCTGGAAAGTCCGCTGCCATTTTGGGCGTAGCCAACGACCAGACGCCGACCACCGCTTTGACATTGGGTTTCAGCACCCGGGCAGCGCGAAGAATTCCGACGTAGTCGTTTTCGTAACCAACCATTGCGATGACTTCGGATTTATCCTGCAATTTCACCTTATTGATGATCGGCTTGAAATCAGTGATCGCCGGGTCGAAAGCGTGGACTACCACGGTAACGCCTTTGGGTTTCAGAGTTTTCTCGAGCTCATGGGCAAGAGCAGACGTTGCTTCTTTGGTCGAATACAAAATGGAAACAGACTTGACCTTCAGATCGTCTAGAAGTCCGACCATGGCCTTCTGATAACCAGCGGAATTGTTAATTCGAAAGAAGTTCTTCCGGCCGCTATTAACCAGACTATCATCAACGCCGCCTGACGTGACATAGACCAGGCCGAGCTTGTTGGCTGCATCTGATGCTGGTGCAATATTATTGGAGCCGTAACCGCCATCAATGGCAAGCACACCCTGGCTCGCCAGTTTTTCAACGGCCGCAATAGCCTTGGCGGGTGCTGACTCATTGTCGACCGTGATGATTTTGATCTGGTGCTTGGTGTTTTTCTTGTTAAAGACGTCAGCAGCAACCATGATTCCTTCATGCATCCCCGCACCGACGCGGGCTAAGGTGCCGGTCAGGGGCAGCTCGACACCGACCAATAATTCATCTGCCTGGGCAGCGGACAATCCTAGCCCACATGCCACCAATGCTGCCAGTCCTATGCGTCTATAAGTAGTTTTCATTGTTTTCGTCTCACTAGTTAATTTAATTATTTCGCTCAGGTCCTCCTGAGGACTCATTTGCAATTGCAATGCGCGGCGCGTGCTACCACTAAGGTGCCGCACTCTTTCCTGTTCTGTTCTGTCTATTGATTGAACATATCGCGCTCCTTTCAATAAATTCATACGCTGCCCGCTTGAAAAGTCAAACGACGCCGCTTGCCTCTAACTCGGATATCTTCTCATCGGACAGTCCGAGCAGCGTCTGGAGAACCTGCTTCGTACCCTCTCCCAATCCAGGTGGCGCGCTCCGCACAGGCAAGCGCACACCATCGAAGCGATAGGGCGGTGCCATTACATTCACGCTGCCCGCATCGGCGTGAGGCAGGGTTGTCACGAGCCCCGCATCTACAGCTCGCTTGGAAGTCAGCGCCTCATGCAAGCCAGCCACCTCACCGCAAGGTATCCCGGCGAGGGTCATGCGATCAAGTAAGTCCTTGCGTTTCCTGCTCAACAGTTCGCGCTTGATCTCGGGCACCAATATCTCCCGATTGGCGGTGCGGTTGAGGTTGGTCTTGAAGCGTTCATCGGCTGCCAGATCGGGGCGCTCAATCACGTCAGTGCAAAAACGCGTGAACTGGCTGTTGTTGCCGCATGCAACGACCAAAGGTCCGTCTTGCGCGTCGTAAACACCATAGGGCATGATGGATGGATGCGCATTGCCGTAGCGCGGCGGATCTTCACCTTTAAGCAAGGCCTCCAGCCCATAGTACGCCGTGATCATCAGGCCGCAATCAAACAACGCCATGCCTATGTGCCGGCCTTTGCCTGTCTTTTCACGCTCAAACAGTGCTGCCAGAATGGCTTGGGCAGCGTACATGCCAGTGACCATGTCGACCACAGCAACGCCGAACTTCAACGGTGGCTGATTAGCCTCGCCGTTGAGCGCCATCAGACCGGCCTCACCCTGGATCACGAGGTCATAGCCAGGGCGTGCGGCTTCCGGGCCAGTGCGGTCATAGCCCGTGATTGAGCAGTAGATCAACTCCGGGTGCTCAGCGCTCAACTGCTCGTAGCCGAGCCCCATTTTCTCTATTCCGCCAAATTTGAAATTCTGAATTACGACATCGCTTTTCAGCGCGAGGGCGCTGGCGATCTCCTGGCCTTCTGGAGTCTGCAGGTCAAGGGTGATGGATCGCTTGTTGCGGTTAACACTGTTGAAGTAGGCTGTCTCGGTCGCACCAATGCGCAGCCCCCAATCGCGCGTATCGTCGCCTCGCTCAGGGTGCTCGACTTTGATCACTTCGGCACCGAGATCTCCCAGCACCATGGCGCACCACGGCCCTGCCAGGATGCGGGAAAGATCGAGAACGCGCACACCCGTCAGCGGTAGCGAAGAATTTGTATTGGGCATGACTATTTCAACGATTAAAAAAGTTCATTTACAGTGGCAACAGACGGCAGTGATCGGAATCAATGCGCATATGGCGTACCGCTCAGCGCGACGAATTCCGGCGTGCGTTTTTCCAGGAAGGCGCCAATGCCTTCGGCTGCTTCATCGTCACCTTGCGACTCGACCATCAACTGCGCTTCAAGCTCCATTTGAGCGTCCAGATCGGCACTGAAAGCGTTCGCGCAGAGCGTCTTGATTCGCGCGCTTGCTCGCGCCGGGGCAGTAGCAAGTCGCTCGGCCAGGGCGATGGCCTCATTTAGTGCTGCACCTCTTTCAACAAGCCGGTTGACGGCGCCCATCGCGTGCAGACGCTCACCCGTGATGCGGTCACCGGTCAGGCACATTTCCATCAGCATCTGGCGCGAGACGAACTCTGACAGGAATGCGGTGACTCCGCCGTCTGGTGTCAGACCGACTTTGACGTAAGTCACGGAGAAGAAGGCATTCTTCGCCACCACCAGCATGTCACATGCGAGCGCGATCGACAGCCCGGCCCCCGCCGCACCGCCTTCAACGGCGGCGATCACAGGCTTGCTGCAATTGCGGATCGCGCGGATTAAATCATGCAGACCTTCCAGCCCCTCGCGCCGCTGTGCGGGTGCCATCGCGCGGCGCTTGGCAAGCTGGTTCAGGTCACCTCCCGAGCAAAAGAAATCACCAGCGCCAGTCAGAACGATGGCACGAACGCCGGCATCTGCCTGTGCCTCGGCTAGCGCCGCCGGTAACTCGGCATACAGTCCTGCCGTTATGGCGTTGCGCTTGGCCGGGTTATTGTTGATCAGGATGCGGACCGCGCCTTCCTGTCGAATCAATACGGCGGTGCTCATACCGCCATCTGCTTGCCAAGAGCGATGAAACGCTGTAGATGATGATCTTCATCGCCGAGTTGGTGGTCGATCATGATCAGGCGTTTGGCGTAGTGGGCCAACGGCAATTCCCAGGTCATACCAATGCCGCCGTGCATCTGGATGCTCTCCTCGGATACCAGTGCACCGATTCGTCCGATGCTGAACTTTGCCGCCGACAAAGCGCGTTCGCGCGTCAGCCGGTCCGCATCAAGCGCCGCAGCAGCATTGATCACGGCTGAGCGAGCTTGCTCTATCTCCAGCAGCAAGTCCGCCATGCGGTGCTGCAGGGCCTGAAAGCTTCCAATGAAGACGCCAAATTGCTTACGTGTGCGCAGGTACTCCAGCGTAGCCGACTTGGCCGCTTCCATAGCACCCAGTGACTCGGCACACAGCGCCAATACACCGCGGCCGATGGCACGCTCAAGCGTCGCGTATCCTTGCCCCTCGGCGCCCAGCAACGCATCCGTGCCAAGGGCCACACCGCTCAAACTGAGTTCAGCGACACGACCACCATCGATGGAAGGGCAGCCAAGCACGACCAATCCGGGCGCTTTCGCCGAAACCAAGAACAGTGAGATGCCGGCCTCATCGTCCGCCGCTCCTGCAGTTCGAGCTGAGACGACGAACAAGTCGGCCTGCTCCCCTTGCAACACGACAGCTTTGGCGCCGTTCAGCACCCAGCCAGTAGTGCTGCGCTCGGCGCGGGTCAGCACCCGGGCCAGTTCGTAGTGCGAGTCGGGTTCGTCATGCGCGAGGGCTGCGATAGTGGTGCCGCCGATGATGTCGGCCAGGACGGTTTTTTGCGCCTCATCGCCAGCACTGGCAATCGCCTCGCCCGCTAGCACCGCACTACCAAGAAGTGGCTCGACCACCAAGCCGCGACCAAGCGCCTCAAAGACCACTGCAATATCAAAACCGCCGCCGCCGAAGCCGCCATCGGCCTCCCGAAACAAGGCGCCGATCACGCCCAGGTCGGCAAAATTCTGCCAAATTTCAGGGCTGAAACCATTTGGCGATTTGGCGATTTGATCGCGTTTTTCGAAGGTGTACTGCTCCGCGATAAAGCGGTTCAGGCTGTCAGCCAGCATGCGCCGTTCTTCTGTGTGTTCAAAGTTCATGTTCGTACCCTCACAGTCCAAGAATCATCTTGGAGATAATGTTTTTCTGAATCTCGTTAGAGCCGCCAAAAATTGACAACTTGCGGTTGTTGAAGTAAAGCGCCGCCGCACTGGCTGCAGCCTCGGGTCCAACTTGCATCCCGGTATAGCCGTCCTCTAGCGCTTCTTTCATGAAAGGCCGCGCATAGGGCCCCATGGCGCGTCGGTTCAATGACGATATCTCCTGACGGATCTGTGTGCCGCGAATCTTTAGCATGGAGCTTTCTGCCCCTGGCACGCCACCACCAACGACAGCCGCGATCATGCGCAGGTTAGTGGTTTTCATGTTCTCAAGGTCGATCTCGACACGCGCCATACGGGCGGCAAACAACGGGTCCTCTGCCAGCGGTTGACCGCCTTTTGTCTGCTGCGCGGCAACGCCCTTGAGCCGCTCCAAGGCAGCGACGGAAAGCCCGATGCCGGCGATATTGGTACGCTCGTAGGTCAACAAATACTTGGCGCAAGTCCAGCCCTTGTCCTCCTCGCCGACCAGGTTTTCTACCGGAACACGCACATCGGTGAAGAACACCTCGTTGACTTCGTGTACGCCGTCAAGGGTGATGACGGGGCGTACTTCAACGCCGGGCGTCCTCATGTCGATCAAAAGGAAGCTAATGCCTTGCTGCTTCTTTGCCTCGCGGTTGGTGCGCACTAGGCAGAAGATCATGTTGGCGTGCTGGCCTAGCGTGGTCCAGGCCTTTTGGCCGTTAACAATATAGTGTTCACCCTGCGCATCGTGGCCGCGCATGGCTGTGGTGCTGACGGCCGCCAGGTCAGAGCCCGCGCCTGTCTCTGAGTAGCCCTGGCACCACCAGTCGGACCCGTCGAGAATGCGAGGAAGCCAGTGGCTCTTCTGTGCCTCGTTGCCAAACTTGATCAGCACAGGCCCCAGCATGTTGACGCCGAAGGGAACGATACGCGGTGTGCTGGCGAGGCAGCACTCATGCTCAAAGATAAATTTTTCGACCGCGCTCCAGCCGGGACCGCCGTACTGCTCGGGCCAATGGTTGGCGAGCCAGCCGCGCGCGTTGAGGATGGCATGCCATTCCTGCATATCCGCCTTGGACAGGTGTTTGCCGTTGGCGACCTTGCCTGACAAACGGGCCGGCAGTTTGTCGGCCAGGAAAGTGCGCACTTCGCTGCGAAAGTTTTCTTCTTCAGTGGTGAAATTCAAATCCATGCCAATTCTCCTCAATAAATCTCAAACAGCCCTGCGGCGCCCATGCCGCCGGCGATGCACATGGTGACTACCCCGTATTTCACGCCGCGCCGTTTTCCTTCAATCAACAGGTGGCCTGTGAGGCGCGAGCCGGTCATGCCGAATGGATGTCCGATGGAAATCGCACCCCCATTGACGTTAAGTCGCTCATCTGGGATGCCGAGTCGCTGTTGGCAATAGATCGACTGCGAAGCGAATGCCTCGTTGAGTTCCCACAAACCAATATCGTCAACCTTCAGGCCGTGACGTGCCAGCAATTTTGGTACCGCGAACACCGGGCCGATGCCCATTTCGTCGGGCTCGCAACCGGCAAGTGCGAGGCCTCGAAAGCAGCCAAGCGGCTCGAGATTTGCGCGCTCTGCTTCCTTGGCCTCCATCATCACGCAAGCAGAGGCGCCGTCGGAGAGTTGAGAGGAATTTCCGGCGGTGACGAACTTGTCCGGGCCATTCACCGGCGCCAACTTGGCCAAGCCTTCGTACGTGGTCCCGCGCCGGTTACAGGTATCCGCATCCACAGTCACCTCTCTATGGGTCACGACTTTAGTTTCTTTGTCTGTCATAGCCATCTCGGTCGTGCACGAAACGATTTCTGCTTGGTAGCGGCCGGCAAGTTGCGCCTCCTCGGTCTTGCGCTGGCTCTGCGCAGAGAAGCGATCCTGTGCCTCGCGTCCGATGCCATAACGTGCGGCAACAATGTCGGCGGTTTCGATCATCGACAGGTACAACTCGGGCTTGTGTATGACGATCCAGGGGTTGATGCCGCTATCGCCATCCTGCCTGGTGCGGATGTGCGAAATACTTTCTACGCCGCCTGCAATCATGGCCGGTGCACCCTCGACGATGATGCGTCCCGCGGCCATGGCGATGGCCTGTAGCCCGGAGGCACAGAAGCGGCTCACTGTGGCACCAGCAATCGTGATCGGTAGACCTGCGCGGATGATGGCCTGACGCGCCACGTTGCGGCCGGTCGTGCCTTCCGGATACCCGCAACCGAGGATCGCGTCCTCGATCAACGCGGGGTCGATGCCAGCGCGCTCCACCGCGGCGCGAACCGCGAAGGCTGCGAGCGTAGCGCCAGGCGTGATATTGAATTCGCCCCGGTGCGCCTTGGTCAGCGGCGTGCGGGCGGTAGAAACGATGACGGCTTCGCGCATGATGTGTTCCTGAAACGTGGTTATTCGGATTTATTAAGACTGTCGAAATTGGCGCCGTGCTCGACCAGTTCAACCAGCAACGCTGAAGGCTGCCAGAACAACGGGTCTTCTTTGGCAAATTCGCGGATGTCGGCCAGCACCTTGGGCAGACCCACCGTGTCGGCGTACTTCATCGGTCCGCCGCGATGGCGCGGAAAGCCGTAGCCATACAGAAAAGTTACGTCCACGTCGAGCGGGCGCAGCGCGATGCGCTGGTGCACGACGTTGGCGCCTTCGTTGATCATCGCGGCCATGTAGCGGCGCATGATCTCTTCGTCGGTGAAGCTACGCGGCGTGATGCCGGCCCGCGCGCGCTCGGCATCGATGATGGCCTCGATCTCAGGGTCGGGTGTTCCGGTGCGCGCGCCTTCAGGGTACAGGTAGTAGCCGCGGCCAGTCTTTTGGCCGAACCAGCCACGCTCGCAGATGCGGTCGGCAATTTGCACGTAACGTGCCCGCGGATCGCGTGTGGCGGCCTTGCGTTTTCGCGTGGCCCAGCCGATGTCACCGCCAGCCAGGTCAGACACCTGGAACGGCCCCATCGGGTAACCGAAGTTACGCACGGCCTGGTCGATCTGGTAGGGCGAGGCGCCGTCTTCCATCATGTAGTCGGCCGCCATGCGATAAGCCGCGAGAATCCGGTTGCCGATAAAGCCGTCGCACACGCCGGCTCGCACCGGCACCTTGTGCAGCTTCTTCGCGAGTTCGAACGCGGTGGCCACGACGTCCGCCGAGACCTCGGCCGGGACCACGATCTCGAGCAACTTCATGATATTGGCAGGCGAGAAAAAATGCAGGCCCACGACGTCCGCTGGACGTGAAATGCTGGCGGCGATGGCATCGATGTCGAGATAGGATGTGTTGGTGGCCAGCACCGCACCAGGTTTACACACGCGGTCGAGTTCCGCGAAAACAGCCTGCTTGACCGCCATGTCCTCGAACACCGCCTCGATCACGATATCTGCTGGTGCGAGTGCGTCATACGAGATGCTGCCGACGAAGCGCGCCATGTTGGCTGCCTTGGCAGCAGTTGTCATGCGACCCTTGGCGATCAGGCCGTTGTAGACTTTTTCGATATGCGCACGCCCGCGTGCCAGCGCCGCTTGGTCACGCTCGATCATCGTGACAGACAGGCCCGCATCGAGTACTGCCACCGCAATGCCGGCGCCCATCGTTCCACCGCCAACCACCCCCACATGCGCGATGGCACGTGGCTTCGTGTTGCGAGTCTCGGGCGCTTTGAGCACTTCACGTTCAGCAAAAAAGGCGTGGATCAGTCCGGCGCGCTGGGGGCTGTCCAGGCATTGCAGGAACAGCTCGCGCTCAATGCGCAGGCCTTCGTCGAAAGACTTGTCGAGAGCAGCCTCAACCGCCTCCACAATTTTCAGCGGTGAGAACAGGCCGCGTGACTTCTTGCCTGTTTCAGCGCGCACGGCCTCGATGCTGGCACGGCTCGCCTGCTGGTCGCAAAGCGCCTGGGCATCGCGCGTGCGGCGCACCGGGGCTTGCGTGGCCAGCAATTCCTGCGCGTACGCCAAGCCATCGGCGAGGATGTCACTGCTGGACCCCCGCCGGTCAACCAGGCCGAGCGCGTGCGCTTCTTCTGCCCCCATGTGGCGCCCGCTGAGCATCAGGTCCAAGGCAGCTTTTGCACCGATCAAACGTGGGGTGCGTTGTGTGCCGCCAGCACCAGGCATCAAGCCCAGCAGAACCTCAGGCAGTCCGAGCTTGACATCCGTCGCCGCCAAACGGTAGTGGGCCGCGAGCGCGATCTCCAGTCCACCGCCCAGCGCCGCGCCATGGATCGCTGCCACCACGGGTTTGCGGCAGGCTTCGATCCGGTTGCAGACATCGGGCAGTGACGGCGCTAGTGGCGGCTTACCGAACTCACGGATATCTGCGCCTGCGATGAAGTTGCGTCCTGTCCCGATGATGAGCACCGCTTGGACGGCGGGGTCCGCATCGGCTGCGTCAATCGCCGCCACGATGCCGCACCGTACGGCCACACCCAGCGCGTTGACCGGCGGGTTATTGATCATGACGAGAAGAATGTTGCCGCGCAGTTCGCGGGCGACGACTTCGGTGGACGGGTCCTGGCTCATATCAGATGTCTCCAAATCAACATTGGTTCGCATAGCGAAATATACGTTCGCAAAACATGCTTTGGACTAACCATACCTTGTTTTTTGTCGACGGGGGAAAAATTGCTGCCTGGTACTGTCTCCAATGTGTCTTGGGTTAGATCCGCATCAATTCAACAGCCTATGCAACGCGATAGCGCTAGGCTGCGCATCTTGCTTTTTTTGAAACCTACACGGCTAATGGGTCAAAAACATGAGGGCGCCTTGCCTACGGAACTTGCTTTGTAAGCGGGACGAATCAGGGGGTTGACCCTTGTCGATGACCTTGTTGATTTCGGCAAACCGTTGGAAGCTTGGGTTACACAGCCGGCCTACCCTTTGGTAGACGACTGACTGGGCTTGTTCATTTGTTTCGCTATGCGAACATTTATTCCGAATGTCAATCTACAATTAGAAATTTAGTAGGCGAGCGTGCGTCCAATTTTCCTGAGTGCGCGAGTTGCTGAATCGGAAATAAATGGAGTCGATACATGGAAGCTCAAATTCAGACGTTTAGCGATGACGCGGCAATCAAAGACCGGCAATTCGTGAACGCTTTGGCGCGAGGACTGGAGATACTGCGGTGTTTTCTCCCGGGCGAAAAGTACCTGAGCAACACTGAGTTGGCAAAGCGGACCGGAATGCCAAAACCGACCATTTCGCGGCTTACCTATACGCTAACCAAACTCGGCTACCTCGGCTTTTCACACGAGCGAGGGCAATATCACCTTGGTTCGGGGGTGCTTTCCCTCGGCAACTCCTTGCTGTCAAATCTTGATGTTCGCAAACTGGCTCGTCCCGCGATGAGGGAGCTTGCTGAGCACTCCCAAGCCAGTGTCTCAATAGGCATACGTGATCGCCTTGACATGGTGTATATCGAAAGCTGCCGAAGCAGTTCGGCTGTAACGCTTCGGCGAGATGTCGGCTCACGTATCCCAATCGCCACGACGGCGATGGGCAAGGCCCTGCTGTGCGCGCTGCCACAGACCGAACGTGATTTTCTGATGGATCACATCCGATTGGGTAATGAAGAAAAGTGGCATCAAATTAAAGCGAATTTGGAACAGGGATTCAAGGACTACCAAGACCACGGCTTCTGCACCTCAGTTGGTGATTGGGAAGCCAATATAAATGCAGTGGGTGTGCCACTGATCGACCCGGACGGCGAAGAGATGATGGCTTTCAATTGCGGCGGCCCGGCCTTTTTATTGCCGCGTGAGGCGTTGATGAATGATCTCGGACCACGCTTGGTAGAGCTAGTACACACCGTGGAAGTGAATATGGGGCGCCATTAGCAACTCCCAAGCCGTGAACCCTGCTACACATCGTCTTCAATAGCAAACTGCGATTCTGGCCATTATTTATTAAGCATTTTCTATGACTAATTTCATTGACACAGAATTTGGCATCATCACCGATCTAATCCGACAGCACGCAATGCGCGCACCCAATCAGTGGCCTCTGGTCCAAGGCGAGCGTCATCTAGACGACGAGGAACTTGACAAGCTATTGGACCGTACTGCCTGCGCCTTACAACTCGATGGGGTTCGACCAGGCGACGCAATCGCCATCTGTGTAGACCTGTCCATTGAATACGCTGCGATCTTCTTGGGCGCCTTGCGAGCAGGCGTGGTCGTGGCGCCGCTGGCTCCGGGGTCAGGCGCCGCCAGCTTGCAGCGTATGGTTCAAGACGCCCGCGCCAAACTTGTCTTTTTGGATGGCCCCGGCGGCGCGGAGATGTGGCAAGCGCACGTTCATGGCGTCGCGCGCATCGCTTTGGACAACCAGACAACCGAACGATCGCTAAAAGATTGGCTGACTGAACCCGGTCAACAACCAGTGGCGGTGGCGATTCAAGCAGGCTGACCGTTCAATATCATTTATTCCTCTGGAACCACAGGCGAACCCAAAGGCATCGTACAGTCGCACGGTATGCGCTGGCCCCATGTGCGGCGTGGTGCGGCTTATCACTACGACAACAAGACCGTTACGCTCCTGTCAACGCCGCTGTACGGGCGAAGTGGTCGGCCACTCGGGAGGGATGATGATCGGCTACCACGGGCAGCCCAAAAAACCCCGTGAGGTCGAATGGTTGGAACCCCATGGCAAGCGATTCATCCGCACTGGCGACATTGGCCGCTTCGATGCGTATGGTTTTCTAACGCTTCTTGATCGCAAGAAAGACATGTTGATATCGGGCGGATTCAATGTTTATCTGTTATGACGTGGTCGGCTGGCGTGCGCCGCAGGTGGTACATCCATCGGCTTCGAATGAATCGCAAGACCCGCGCGACTGCCAGCTTGCGTGACCGCACTTCAGGCCTCAAACCCCGAACCTGTCCCCGAATAAAGAAAGCGGGGCCTCGCGCTGATGATCGCGTGCTTCAACGGATAATCCAAAGCTGGAATCGCAACCCGAACGCTTGATGCCCACGCAGCCCGACCCCCTTCCGCCGCCGCCTCAGGGGCAGACCAAAGACGCTGCTGTGGCAAGGGCGGGGCGTTGGGGCACGGCAACCGAGATTGCGCGGCGCGTTGGCATCGTGATCGCCGTCCTGCTCGTCACCGGGCTGCTGGCCTTGTCTGACACCGTTCATGGCAAGATCGTTGCCGGCCTTGCGCTGGCCGAACCGGTCATCGCCCAGCACCCTGTTCTGGGCGCCCTGATTTTCATGGGACTGGCGGCTCTCTCGGCCATGCTGGTGTTCTTCTCCGGCGTGCTGCTCGTCCCCATTGGCGTGCAAGCCTGGGGCGAGATCGGTTGTTTCCTCCTGTTATGGAGCGGCTGGTGTCTGGGCGGACTCGTCACCTACTCCATTGGCCGACGCCTGAAGCGCCCCGCCGTTCAGCGCATGTTGTCCGGTGGAATGGTCGACCGCTACGAAAGCCGAGTTCCCGAAGGTGGCTCATTCGCCACCGTCGTGCTGGTGCAGCTGGCGGTTCCATCAGACGTTTCGGGCTACTTCTTCGGGCTTGTCGGCTACCCGCTTCGCGTCTATTTGGGCGCGCTGATGCTCACCGAAATTCCGTATGCGTTGGGTACGGTCTTTCTCGGTAGCGCCTTTATCCAAAAACAATATGTGCTGCTGCTCTCGGCTTGCGGTGTGGCGCTTGTCGCCTTGGGCCTGGCCTGGCTTCGATGGCGGCACCAGCGGGCATCGGCCTGATAGCCGCAAGCACCCAGCCTGAGCCGCGCCAAGTCAGGTCTCAAACCCCGAACATATCCCCGCCGCCTTGCGCCGCGGGCGGCGTGACGCCCAGGTGCTTGTAAGCCGCCAGCGTGGCAATGCGACCACGCGGCGTGCGCTGCAGGTAGCCTTGCTGGATCAGGTAGGGCTCGATCACGTCTTCGATGGTTTCGCGCTCTTCGCCAATGCTGGCAGCAATGTTGTCAAGGCCCACCGGGCCACCATCAAAGCGGTGAATCACGGCTTCCAGCAGTTTGCGGTCCATCAGGTCAAAGCCTTGCGGGTCCACGTCGAGCATGACCAAGGCGCGGTGGGCGATGTCGAGCGTGATCTCGCCCGTGCCTTTCACGTCGGCGTAATCACGTACCCGGCGCAACAGGCGGTTGGCAATGCGCGGCGTGCCGCGGGAACGCCGGGCAATCTCAAAGCCGCCCTTCTCGTCGGTCGGCACCTTGAGCAGGCCGGCACTGCGCGTGACGATGCGCGCCAACTCTTCGGCGCTGTAAAACTCCAGCCGCGCCACAATGCCAAAACGGTCGCGCAGCGGGTTGGTCAGCATGCCGGCGCGGGTGGTGGCACCCACCAGGGTGAAGGGTTGCAGGTCGAGCTTGATCGAGCGCGCCGCCGGGCCTTCGCCGATCATGATGTCAATCTTGTAATCTTCCAGCGCGGGGTACAGGATTTCTTCCACCACCGGGCTCAGGCGGTGGATTTCGTCGATGAACAGTACATCGTTCTTTTCCAGATTGGTCAAAAGCGCTGCCAGATCCTTGGGCTTTTCCAGCACCGGGCCGCTGGTTTGACGCAGGTTCACGCCCAATTCGTGCGCAATGATGTGAGACAGCGTTGTTTTCCCCAATCCCGGTGGGCCAAACAGCAGCACATGGTCCAGCGCCTCGCCGCGCATCTTCGCGGCGCTGATGAATATCTCCAACTGCTCGCGCACCTTGGCTTGGCCCACGTATTCGTCGAGCAGCTTGGGACGCAGCGCGCGCTCCACCGCTTCTTCGTTGGGTGACGCAGGCGCTCCCGACAAAATGCGTTTGGGCGGTGGGGCGGCGAAATCGTCGGTTTGAATGCTCACGGCGGCTGCAGGTGCTAAAGGAGGCTTGACTATAGCTTGCAGCGGGGCTGGCAAACTTAAGTGACCCTGGGAATGTGTCGATAAGCAGGCATGCATAAGACTCGCTTCCACGCTGCCTCACACGGTTTTACCTGGCTATTGCTGGCGCTGGCGGCCGCGCTCTCCAACATGGGCTGGGCCGCAGACCGCGGCCCCGTCACCTCGGAAAGCAGCCCTGCCGCGCCGGTCAGAAAGTTGGCCGCCAGCGCGCCAGCTGCCAAAAGCATCGTTGATCAGGTCCGCGAGGCGGTCGCCGGCGGCGCGGACGCCAACAAGCGTGTCACGCTGGTGATCAACGGCAAGGAGAAGAAGTTCATCACGATTCCTGCTGGCAAGCCCGTTGTGCCGGCTGAGGCGGCGCACAACAGCGCGGACGGCGGGCACGACGCTGCCCAGCACGCTGCGCCTGTTGCTACTCCCAAGCGCACCGTCAACCCGCGAGTGAGTCGTCAGTACATTCGTGCCAAGGCCGCCGCGCTAGCGGGTCACGCAGACCCGGCCAACGCGAGCGATGCCAAAGCGGGCGGCCACGACGACGTGCATTGGAGCTACCAGGGCGAGAACGGCCCGCAGGCCTGGGGCCAGTTGCAGCCCGAGTTCAAGATGTGCGCAACCGGGCAGCGCCAGTCGCCCATCAACATCGACGAGTCACTGACCTTACAGGGTCCGGCCGAGCCGCTGCAATTGAGTTACCAGCCCAGCAGCGCCAGCGTGGTCAACAATGGCCGCACCATCCAGGTCGATCTGCAGGGCGACAACAGCGTCACGGTGCGCGGCTCGAGCTACAAACTGCTGCAGTTTCACTTTCATGCGCCCTCAGAAGAAAGGGTCAACGGCCAGGGCTTTGCCATGGTGGCGCACCTGGTGCACCAGAACGCCGAGGGTCAACTTGCCGTGGTCTCGGTGCTGTTGCAAGCTGGCGCAGCCAATGCCCTGATTCACAAGGTCTGGACCTACATGCCACTCGATATCCATGACCGTGTGCGCATACCGGCCGGGCTGATCGACATGAACGAGTTGTTGCCGACCGACCAGCGCTACTACCAGTTCATGGGGTCACTCACCACGCCCCCGTGCTCTGAGGGCGTGCTGTGGCTGGTGTTGAAGCAGCCCAGCCCGGTGAGTGCAGCGCAGATCAAGCTCTTCACACAGATATTTCCCCACAACGCACGCCCACTGCAGCCGCTGCACGGCCGGGTGGTGCGCGACGCGCAGTAGCGCACGTCGGCTGTTGCGGCGGCCTGCTCGTGGCAAGCGGCCCCGGCGGTAGGGGCCGCTTCAAAGAAAGGCGACAATTGCGCCTTGAATAACCCAACGCTTTCCAGCAAGACGCCATGAATACTTCAACCCAATCGAGCGCGTTTGCGCCCCTGAAAAACGACACTTTCCTGCGCGCATGCCTGCGCCAAGCCACCGACTACACCCCGATCTGGATGATGCGCCAGGCCGGGCGTTTTTTGCCGGAATACCGCGCCACCCGCGCCAAGGCCGGCAGCTTCATGGGTTTGGCCACCAACACCGACTACGCCACCGAAGTCACGCTGCAGCCGCTGGAACGCTTCCCGATTGACGCCGCCATTTTGTTCAGCGACATCCTGACCGTGCCCGACGCCATGGGCCTGGGGCTGTCGTTTGCGCTGGGCGAGGGCCCGAAATTTGCCCACCCGGTGCGCGATGAAGCGGCAGTGGCCAAATTGGCGGTGCCTGACATGGACAAGCTGCGCTATGTGTTTGACGCCGTCACCTCGATCCGCAAGGCCCTTGATGGCCGGGTGCCATTGATCGGTTTTTCGGGTAGCCCCTGGACGCTGGCTTGCTACATGGTCGAAGGCGCAGGCTCGGACGACTACCGGCTGGTCAAGACCATGCTTTACAGCCGCCCGGACCTGATGCACCGGATTTTGCAGATCAACGCCGACTCGGTGGCGCAGTACCTCAACGCGCAAATCGAAGCGGGCGCCCAGGCGGTGATGATTTTTGACAGCTGGGGCGGTGTGCTGGCGGACGGTGCGTTCCAGGAGTTCAGCCTGGCCTACACGGCCCGGGTGCTGGCGCAACTCAAGCGCGAACACAACGGTGCGCGCATTCCGCGCATCGTGTTCACCAAGGGCGGTGGCCTGTGGCTCAAAGAAATGGGGCAGCTTGACTGCGAGGTTCTGGGCCTGGACTGGACCGTTAACCTGGCCAAGGCGCGCGCCATTGTCGGTGACAGCAAAGCGCTGCAAGGCAACCTGGACCCAAATGTGCTGTTTGCGCCGCCGGCCCAGATTGAAGCCGAGGCCATCAAGGTACTTGACAGCTTTGGCACCCCTTATGCCGGCGAGGGCACGGGCCCAACGCATATTTTCAATCTGGGACACGGCATCAGCCAGCACACACCGCCGGAGCATGTGGCGGCCCTGGTGCAAGCGGTGCACGCGCACTCGCGCAAGATGCGGGCCTAAGAACACCGGGAATGCGGCGGTATCAGGGCTCGTTATTGCCCAGAGGCTGAATGCCTAGCACCTTTTTGGTCTGAATTGGCACTGTCGCGATTGAACTTATGCACAAAAATCGGCTTTGCGCCAGCAAGATGCCACACGTCGACGTCGACTTGCTATTAATCAAATAGCGGTTTTAACTTGTTGATTTATAACGATTTTTATTTTTGCCAGTTTTGTGGGCATTTTGACAAAAGCCTTGTTTTATGCGGGTTTGGAGACGATCAAGGCAATCTATCAACAAAGTTATCCACAGAAATATTGGATTTCCATCAAATCTTTTATGAATCAAGGGCTTAAGGCGACTTTCGCAAGTCCACCTGAACTGATGGCCGCAACCTGGATTCGCATATGAGTCATCAACTGGCGGTTTTGGTGCAGACGCCCGTTCACAGTGCTGTTGCCGGCGCCCTCACTTATGTCAGTGAGTCGCCACTCACAGCCGGTACCGTGGTGCGTGTGCCGCTGGGCCAGCGTGAGCTCTTGGGGCTGGTTTGGGATGCGCCGCCCGTGGGTTCCTTGCCCGCTTTCGGTCCTGATAAATTGCGTCCGATTGCCGCTGTGCTGGTCGGCATTGCACCGCTGAGCGCTAGCTGGTGCGCGCTGGTGACTTTTGCCGCCAACTATTACCAGCGCTCCGTGGGCGAGGTGGCGCTGGCGGCCTTGCCGCCGCAATTGCGGGATTTGAGTACCCAGCAATGGGGCCGACGCCTCAAGCGTCAGGCCAAGGCGTCGATCCCGGTCAGTTTCGCTTCCAGCAGTTCTGAAAAAAAGATAGCGCTAAGCCCAGAGCAGACGAGGGCTATCGCCCGGTTTAATCAAAATTCTGGGCCATTCTTGTTGTTTGGCGCCACCGGCAGCGGCAAGACCGAAGTCTATTTGCAGTGCGTCGAGCAGTTGCTCGCACATGAGCCCGATGCCCAGGCGATGGTGATGGTGCCCGAGATCAACCTCACGCCGCAGCTGCAAGCGCGCTTTGTGGCGCGTTTTGCGCCGCTCTACGGTGATGCTGCAGTCGTGTCCATGCACAGCGGCATGACGCCGGCACAGCGCCTGAAGAGCTGGCTGGCGGCGCACAGCGGCAGCGCGCGCATCGTGCTCGGCACGCGAATGGCGGTTTTTGCCTCGCTGCCTCAGCTCAAGCTGATCATCGTGGACGAAGAGCACGACCCCAGCTACAAAAGCGGGGAGGGCGCCCGCTACTCGGCGCGCGATCTGGCGGTATACCGCGGTCGCCTCGAAGGGGCCAAGGTCATGCTGGGCTCGGCGACCCCGTCGCTGGAAAGCTGGCACCACAGTCGCTCGGCGGACGAGGGCGGGCGCTACCTGCGCCTGGCCATGCCCAGCCGCATCGGCAGCGCTCCGGCGCTGCTTGCAGTTCAAGGCGAAAGAGAACCTGTGGCGAGCGATCTCGCCGCCACCAGCGCCGGTCTGCCGCTGGTGCGCCGGGTGGACATGAACCACCAGCCCAAGCATTGTGTGATTGCGCCACCCTTGCTGGCCGCCATCATGGAGCGCATTGCCCGTGGCGAACAAAGCATGGTATTCCTGAACCGGCGCGGCTACGCCCCGGTGCTGCACTGCACGGACTGCGACTGGAAGAGCGAATGCCCGCATTGCAGCGCCTACCGGGTCTTTCACAAGATCGACCGCACACTGCGCTGCCACCACTGCGGCTTTACAGAGCGCGTACCGCGGGCGTGCCCGGCTTGCGGCAACCCCGACATTGCCCCGCTGGGCCGCGGCACTGAGCGGATGGAGGAGCACTTGGCCGAGTTGCTGGCTGGCGTGCGCCGCCCTGACTCGGTCTGTGAGCACTGGCCGCAGGGCGAGCCGGTGCGCATCCTGCGCATTGATGCCGACAGCACCAAACTCAAAGGCGCACTGGAGTCCCAGCTGGGGCGCGTGCACGCCGGTGACGTTGATGTGCTGGTGGGCACGCAGATGATTGCCAAGGGGCACGACTTTCGTCGCATCACGCTGGTGGCGGCCGTTAATCCCGATGGCGCCTTGTTTTCGAGCGACTTCCGCGCGCCCGAGCGCTTGTTCAGCCTGCTGATGCAGGCTGCAGGGCGCGCCGGGCGTGACGCCGCCATCAGCAGCCAAAGCGAAATGTGGCTGCAGACCTTTCACCCGCAGCATCCCTTGTTTGAGTCCTTGAAGCGCCACGACTACCCGAGCTTTGCGGCGCAGCAGCTCAAGGAACGCGAGCAGGCCGGCATGCCGCCCTTCAGCTTTCAGGCGCTGGTGCGGGCGGATGCACGCAGCCAAGACATTGCGCAAGGATTTTTGACGGCGGCAAGTAGGGCTGCTGGTGCCATGGAGAACGCCGATCAGTTGCTGGCGCAACTGACCCTGTACCCGGCGGTGCCCATGAGCATCCAGCGCGTGGCCAATGTGGAACGGGCGCAAATGTTAATTGAAAGCCCATCGCGCGCGGCGTTACAGCGTTTTTTGACGGCCTGGCAAGTGGTGCTGCACAGCACGCGCAAGCAGCCCGCCGGGCGCGGCTTGCTGCGCTGGGCGATTGACGTGGATCCTTTGGCTATTTGAGCCGTAGCCCTCGTCTGGCCTGCGTACTTTGCTATTAAAAAAGATACGGCAAATACAGGTGGGCGCCGCGAGTTTGGCAGCGGGCGCCAATGGCGGCCTAAATCTGTTCGGTCTTGTTGATCTTGCTGGGAGAGTAGGTAAATACTTCGCTCGACAGCGTGCCGGGCGTGGCGTTCAAATTGGGTTGCGAGCTGTCCAACTGGTTCTTAACCTGCTGCTGCACCTGGACCGCGCTGGCGCTGGCAGTCCACAGGGATTTGATATGGTCCATCAATACTTGGGACATTGGCACCGGCGGCGGGTCTTCAACCTTTTCAACGACTGGGCGATGAATAGTCCAGTCTTTTCTGGAGGTGGCAGCTTCGGAACCAGGGCGACCTGGATCAGATACGCTGGTGTACACGCCCTCGCCGGTGCTGGGTTTGTGGGCCTGATTGACCAGATTAATGACGCTCGGTGTCGGTTCAACCGGCGTGATAGACACCTGATCTGGCGGATTGACAGGCGCCACGGGCATGACTCTGGCTACCGCCGACACCGCCTCATTGCCGGCAGGGCGAAGATTGGGGCTTCTTTCGAGGGGCGGTAGTTGCATAGTGTGTGGGCGACAGATCAGGTCTGGGGCTTTTCTCCGTGTTCGTAAGTTCTTAACGGCAGATTTAGGGGGTTATTTAGGGCTATTTTTATAATAATTGAATTATTTTCAAGAATGTTGAACACTTTCAGTTGAAAAAACGGTTGGCGCTTGGCTCTCAGGACGATTCAGGCCAGGTCGCGCCCAAACCGGCTCGCAGCCGGGCCGTGTGTCGCAGGTCCTTGGCCGTCTCTTCAAACTCGCCGCCCCCCAAACTCCAGCTTGTAAAGGTCGCTCAAGTGAAACAGATTTTGCGCATAAACGTCAGTGGCCCCGCGGCGCGCCCGCAGCCCCAACTGGCGAGCTTTTTGAGCCCGGCGGTAGCGCTAGCGCCGCTGCACAGTGTCAATGCCAAGCACGCAGCAGTCATCAAAGCCGTGGCCGTCCGCAATCAGCTGGTCCATGCGGCTGGCCACCAAGGGCAGCACCGCCAGGGGGCGATCGCCCGCGGTCTCCAGCATCAGCCGCACGTCTTTGCGCGCCATCGTGAGCTCAAAACTCGGCGTGAAATTGCCCCTGGCCATGTTCAACCCACGCCCGGCGACCATGGCGTTCAAGTCGAGAAACCCCAGGAGTTTGACGGCGTCTTCGCCGCTGATCTCGCTCGCTTGCGCCATCGTCAGTATGTCGGCCATCAACGCGGAAACGCCGATGATCATGGCATTGCCAAACAGCTTGTTCACGGCAGCCAGGTCAGTGCGCTCACCCATGTATTCCAGCCGGCCCGTCATTTTGGCTAATTCGGCCTGCACGCGCTCAAAAAGCGCTTTCGGTCCGGCAACCATCATCGTGCCCTGCGCCTGGCGCGCCGCTGGCGGACCCATGAAAACCGGGCAATGCAGGTAGTTCACCCCTTGCGCCTGCAGCCGAGCGGCCCGCGCCTTTGTCAGCACTGGCAGCGTGGTGCTGTGGTCAATGATGATGGCCTCGGGTGCCAGCCCGGTGCGCGCGGCTGCCAGCACCTCTTCAACCACGGCGTCATCCTTGAGCACGAGGTGAACGCGCGACGCGCTCTTCACCGCCTGTGCAGGACTGATTGCGGCGATCACGCCAAACTGCGCCAGCGCGAGAACTTTGTCGGGCGAGCGGTTCCACGCCATGACGCTGTCGCCGCGTTGGGCAGCGGCTTGGGCAAAGGCGGCGCCGAGCAGTCCGGTGCCGAGAAAAGCGATAGTTGACATGAGTGGGGTCCTTGGTTGAGCGTTGAGTCGAAACAGTCTACGACAACAAGCGTTGCTCAGTTGGCCCCATGGGCCGGCACAACCGCCGATCAAGAGACCTGCACCCAAGCCCGACTCGATGCCAACGCCTGAGCCCATTACAGCGGTGCAGCTCAAAGGCGCCATGGCCGTGTGGGGCCGCGCCACCTTGGCTGCAGTGTCGCCAGTTTGTCTGTTTAGCGCGCGCCGTCCAGATGTTTGTGCTTTTTTTGAGTTGCGTGCCTAACTTGTGGTTGTGAATAAGAATGATTCGCATTTATAATGAAATTGACTCAAACCAACACGGACTAAACACATGGACCCTTTTTTGATGCTTGGCGGAACCTTGGCTTTGGTTATTTGCGCGGCGACTTGGGTCTTGCGCAAGTGATCGGGACGGAGCAGGTTTCTCGTCATGATTTTTGACATGAGTGCTGCTGCGAGACGCAAGTTCATTGTGATCACTCCTGTGCTGGCATTGCATATGGGGCTTGTGTGGGCGCTGCAAAGTGGCTTGTTCCGACGAACCGTGGAGCTGGTGGTGCCAGTTCAGATGCTCAGTGCGTTCATCGAGACGCCGGCACCCAAGGTGGTGCCGCCGTCCGCTGCGCCGACTGTTAAGCCGCCGACGCCAAAGAAAAGGGCTCCCAGCCTGCCATCGCCTTTGCCTGCACTGGCGGTTATCGACTCCGCGCCAGCGACGCGCCCGCGCCAAGTGGAAGCAGCGGCGCCAACAGCGTCAGTGCCCGTCGCCGCGCCAGTGCTGCAAGCGGCAGAGGCGGGGCCCGTGCAGGCCAGTCTTGAGCTGCCCTCCAGCGATGCGGCCTACCTGCAAAACCCAAAACCTGTCTACCCGCCCTTAAGCAAGCGCCTGGGGGAGCAGGGCCAGGTGGTGTACAGCGTGCTGATTGGTGCGGATGGCTTGCCAGTCAGTGCGCGGCTGGTGCGGTCAAGTGGCTTTGAGCGGCTGGACCAAGCCAGCTTGAATGCCGTGATGCGCTGGCGCTACACGCCAGGAAAGCGCCAAGGCGTGCCCATGGCGATGTCGTTTAACGTGCCCATCGGTTGGGTGCTTGAGTAGTTTTTTTAGGAGCATTCAATGGAATCGCAATTCGGAATCGCCAATCTCTGGACCCAGGGTGACCTGGTGACCAAGGGAGTAGCTGTGTTGCTGCTGCTGATGTCGCTGGCCTCATGGATGGTGATCGCCTTCAAGGCGCTGGACATGATCCGCTACAAGAAGCAGGCCAGAAGCGCAGCCGACTTCTGGCACAGCGAAGACTTCGCCGCAGGCCTTGCAAAGCTCGGCTCAGATGACACCGACCCGTTCCGCCAGATTGCGATGGAGGGCCGCGAGGCCACCGCTCACCACCGCAACACCAAGGCGCATCTGCATGACAGCCTGGATGTGAGCGACTGGGTCACGCGCTGTTTGCGCAATGCCATGGACGAATTCACGGCGCGGCTGCAATCGGGTCTGACCATCCTGGCGTCCGTGGGTTCCACGGCACCTTTTGTGGGCTTGTTTGGCACGGTCTGGGGCATCTACCACGCACTGCTCAACATCGGCATGTCGGGCCAGTCCACCATCGACAAAGTCGCGGGCCCGGTCGGTGAGGCGCTGATCATGACGGCCTTGGGGCTGGCCGTGGCCATCCCTGCGGTGCTTGGCTACAACGCCCTGGTGCGGGGAAACAAAACCATCCTGACCAACCTGGGCAGTTTTGCCCATGACCTGCACGCCTACTTTGTCACAGGTGCCCGGGTGCAATCGGGCAACCCCGCCAAGGTGCTGGCGATGAAGAAGGGCGGCTGAGCATGGCTTTTGGCGCGTTGCACGAGTCGCAAGATGTCATGAGCGAGATCAATATGACACCCTTGGTTGACGTGATGCTGGTGTTGTTGATCATTTTCATCATCACCATTCCGGTGATGAAACACGCGGTCAATGTGGACTTGCCGGTGGCGGCCAACACGCTGCAAATCGTCAAGCCCGACACGGTGCTCTTGAGTGTCGATGCACAAGGCCAGTATTTCTTGAATGGCGCCATGGTGTATGAATCGGCGCTGGCGGGGTTGCTAAAGGCTGAGTCTGCGCGCCAGCCCCAGCCAGAACTGCATATCCGCGCCGACAAGGCCGTGCGCTACGAACGCGTGGCCAAAGCCATGGCCAGTGCCCAGCAGGCGGGCTTGCGCAAAATCGGCTTTGTCACCGAGCCCGGCCAATGACGGCGCCCGATCAAATGACCAAAGCCACCGCGACCACCGCAGCGCCACTGGCCCAAGCCAGTCAGCGCAGCGAAGCCGAGAGCGTGTCTACTTCAGCGCCATGGTCAAGTGCCACGGTGCTCAGGGGGCAGAAGTCGGTGAGCATTGAACACCAGGGAGCCGTCTACCGCCTCCAGGTGACGAAACTCGGCAAATTGATATTGACCAAGTAGTGTTGGGTTGCCCAGGTCTGGCGCACAGTTTTTGATCAAATCGGCTTCTAGCCCACGTGTTCATTTACTGTATTGCTATCAATATATAAAAATCATCACCCCTGCGCCGCGCGCTGTGTGGCGCTGAAAAAGTAGGCTGAGCCGCTTCAAGCTGGAGTGGCTGACTCCCGCGCCATCGATTCGGCCTGGATCGCGGTGAGCGCGATCGTGAACACAATGTCATCGACCCGCGCGCCGCGCGACAAGTCGTTCACCGGCTTGCGCAAGCCCTGCAGCATCGGCCCGACCGACACCACGTTGGCGGAACGCTGCACCGCCTTGTAGGTGGTGTTGCCGGTATTGAGGTCGGGGAATATGAATACCGTGGCCTGCCCCGCGACCGCGCTACCCGGCGCCTTCTGCGCGGCCACTTCCCGCACGGCAGCTGCGTCGTACTGCATCGGCCCGTCGAGCACCAACTCCGGCCAGCGCGCCTTCGCCAACGCGGTAGCCTCGCGCACCTTGTCGACATCGTTGCCCGAGCCGGAGGCCCCGGTGCTGTAGCTGATCATGGCGACTTTGGGCTCGATGCCAAAGGCCAGTGCGCTGTCAGCACTCTGTTTGGCGATGTCGGCCAGCTCTTGGGCTGTCGGATTCGGGTTGATGGCGCAGTCGGCGTAGACCAGCACCTGCTCGGGCATCAGCATGAAGAAGCACGAAGACACGATCGACGTACCCGGCGCTGTCTTGATCAACTGCAGCGCAGGGCGCACGGTGCTGGCCGTGGTGTGGATCGCGCCGCTCACCAGGCCATCGACCTCGTCAATTGCCAGCATCATGGTGCCCAGCACAACGCTGTCGTCCAGCGCGACCAGGGCTTGCCCGGGCGTGAGGCCTTTGCTCTTGCGCAGCGCCACCATGGGGGCCACGTAGCGCTGGGCAATCTCACTGGGATCGAGGATTTCCAGACCAGCGGGCAACTCAAGCCCGAGCGCGTCAGCTACCGACTGGATCACCTTGCGCTTGCCCAGCAGAACGCAGCGTGCAATGCCTTTTTCGGTGCAGATGACAGCGGCGCGGATGGTGCGGGGCTCGTCACCTTCAGGCAGTACGATGCGCTTGTTGGCGGCCCGCGCCTTCTGAATGAGCTGGTGGCGAAAGGCGGGCGGCGACATGCGTGTCGGCGTGGCACGCTCCAAGCCTGAACTGATCACGTCGCCATGAAGCTGCTCGGCAACGCTTTCGATCACCGAATCCATCCGGGCCAGATCGTCCTGCGGCACCGCCAGTGGCAAACGGCTGATTCGGGCAGCGGTCTCGTAACTGTCGCCGTCGGTGCGCAGCACCGGCAGGCCGCTTTGGAAGGCGAGCGCGGCGAAGCGCTCGATCCGCGGGCTGATGAAGCTGTGGTGGGTCAGCATGAGGCCGGCCAGTTCGACCCCGTTGCTGGCCGCCAGTGCCGTGGCCAGAATCACGTCGTCGCGGTCGCCGGCACTCACTACCAGCGTGCCGGGCTTGAGGCGCGGCACCACTTCGGCCACCGAGCGCGCGCACAGGACGGTCTCCAACATGCGGCGCGTCGCGATCTCTCCCTCAATCATCACCTCGGCGCCCATGTGGCGGGCCACGTCGATCATGCGTGGCGCCGACAAGGCCGGGTCTTCTTTGACCACACCCCAGATCGGTACGTTGTCCAATTGCTGGGCGGCGGCGGCTTCATCGAATTGCGCTGTGGCCCGGTTGAAGATGACACCCACCACGTTGCGGCCCACAAGGCGGATCTGGGCGATCAGGTAATTGGTCTCGGCGATGCCTTGCGCATTGGCGGCGCTGGCCACCAGGACAACGTCCGCCTGCAGGCTGCGGGCGATATGACCTGACAGGCGAGGAAGGAAAACCCGGCTCGGATCCGGATGGACGCCCTCGACCACCAGCACGTCGGCCTCCTGGGTGCAGGATGAGGCCAAGCTGACAATGTCTTCCAGCAGTTCATCGTATTGGCCGTTACTCACGCGTTTGGTCACCAGACTCATGGGCAAGGGATCGGGCGTGTTCTGGAGGTGGCAGATGCTGCGTGCGAACAGCACCGACGCCTCGGTCTCGGGCGTGCCTTTGGTGATCGGCTTGACAAACGCCACCTTCAGTCCGCGCCGCTGCAGCGTTCGCAGTAGACCGAGTGAAACCGAGGTCAGACCAACGTTGGGTTGAGTCGGGGCCAGGAAAAACGTGCGCATAACGAGAAACTCCGATTGTGATCAGCAACCCCTTGCGCTCAACGGGAAGGGAAATTGTGCAGCGCATCATAATCGCTCGAGGGATTTACCTGATTGACATTGTTGAAAAAGTCATCATTTTTTATAAAAAATAGCCCCTGTTGGGTGGGCCCTTGTCTGCCGGCCGGGCGAGCCAGCCTGTTCAGGGTGGGTGCGATGTCGCGATGGCTGGTGTATCGCAGTGGCGCAGGGGCCAAACCGCGTTGTCGCCATGCCAAAGCCAAGTCGCGCGGGGGGTGGACGATCTGATCCCACCAGTCCAGTGTCATGAATTGAATTTTTGTCGATGAGCCCTGGCTCTCGCAGGAAACGTCAGTCGGTGCTCAATGACCTTGTGCCAGGTGTCGGCGTCGGCTAAGCGGCCCCATGCGGGCTTTGGCGGGCTGCCCACCAACTTACTGCCATCGCCGCCAGCAGCCCCGCCAAGCCGAACCAGTGCAGCGAGTTCATACCGCCGTGGGCAATGAGCCAGCCTCCGCTGCCCGCGCCCAGCGCCTGGCCGGCGTACATCGCTGAGGTGTTCAGTGCAATCGAACCAGATGCGAGCGCCGGCGCAATGCCCACCAGCCGTGCCTGCTGGGCAGAGTTGGAAGAAAAGCAGCCCAGGCCCCAAGGGATGGCGATCAACGCTGCCAGCATCAGGCTGGTGCCCAAAGGCCACAGCAACAAGCTGACCGCCATGCTGCCCACGCCCCACATCACGGCGCGTGCGGCACCGATGCGCTCAATCTGGCGCGACATCACAATATTGCCGATCAAGCCAAAGGCGCCGAACCACGCGAACAGCAGGCTCAGTTGCACCGGTGTGGCCTGCAACTGGGCCTTGAAGTAGGGCGCAAAGTACGAAAACAGCACAAACTGGCCGGCCGAGTACAACAGTGTGACAAGCACGCACAGCATCAACGCCTTCGATTGCAAGGTTTCACCCCATGCTGCTCTTGAAAGCGCTGGCGGCTTGATGCCGTTGGGCAAGGCGCGCCACAGCCATAGCGCACTGATCAGGCTGAGCAGTGCCACCAATGCAAAGGCGCTGCGCCAGCCCAGCGTGCCACCGATCCAGGCGCCCAGCGGCAGCCCCAGGACCGAGGCGACTGACCAGCCCAGGAAAATAAAAGTGATGGCGCGCCCGCGCTGGTGCGGCGCCACCAGCAGGCCGACACAGGCTGCGGCCTGGGGTGTGAAGATGGCCGGTGCCAGCACGGTTAGCACCCGCATCACCATCAGCCAGGCAAAGCTGGGCATCAGCGCACTCAGGCCCAGAAACACGCCGTACCACAACAGCGATAGCGCCAGCAGACGGCGCCGGTCCCATCCCGCCACAACGCTGGCAAACAGCGGTGCACCAATAAACATCACCACAGCGGCAGCGGTGATCAACTGCCCGGCCGCCGCCACCGAAATGGCCAGCGATGTGCTGATGTCATTGAGTGTGCCGGGGACCACCATCACGCCCGTGCCAATGACAAAGTTGCCAAATAGCAAGGGCCACAGGACTTTGGGCAAGGGCGCGACGGGCGCAGTTGCAGGATCTTTTGGCATGTGGGGTGGGTATGGAGGTGGGCGCAATAGTGCCCAAGGGCAGTAGCATTCTCGCTGCGCGGTGAGTTGAGGGCTGTCATTGGGATGACATGAAAAGCCAAGACAGACCGGCCGAATTGGACGCCAGGGCTGCCATCGAGCCTGCCCCGCCCATGGCGTGAAGAACTGCGCCGGCTCAGATTTCTCATTTCAAAAATTTGCAGATTGGCACCACCCCTTATGTCTGTTACCGAACAGAAGTCATGGGCATGTTTGACCTAGACTTGTTTCTGCGTTTGCCGTGCCTGCATCCGCTTGGGCAATCGGCTGCCCAGGCTGTCAGCGAACGCAACACAAAGTCGTGGCCAAACCGGCACATCATTTTTTTATTTATTGGAGTAGCGCAACATGAGTCTAATTTCCTTCATCAAAGAAGCTGGCGAAAAACTGTTCAATCTGGGCAAGCCTGATGCCGTCGCGACGGCGGCGCCGGCAGATGTTGCGGCGCTCAACCAGAAGGCAGCCGATGCGATTCTGACCTACGTCAAGACCCAGAATCTGGACGTGCAAAATCTCGCTGTTGCTTTTGATGGCGCCTCCATGACAGCCACGGTCTCGGGCGCGGCCGCCGATCAAGCCACGCGCGAAAAAGTTGTTCTGTGCTGCGGCAACGTGGACTCGGTTGAAAAGGTCAACGATCAATTGACCGTTACCGCCGCGTCCGAAGCGTCGCGTTTTTACACCGTCAAGGGCGGCGACTCACTTTCGAAAATATCCAAAGAGATGTACGGGGACGCTAACAAATATGATGCGATTTTCGAGGCCAACAAGCCCATGCTGAAGAATCCTGATCGCATTTATCCGGGCCAGGTCTTGCGCGTTCCCGCGCTGGCTTGATCGGCTGGCTGGCTCCCACTTTCCGCTTCACACTCTTACCGTCAGGGCTTAATCATGTCAATTATCTGGGCCGTTCTCATTGGCTTTGTTGTCGGCATCATCGCCAAGATGTTGACCCCTGGCCGGGATCCGGGCGGGTTCTTCGTCACGGCTGCCATCGGTATCGCCGGCTCGCTGGCGGCCACATTTCTTGGCCGTGCGCTGGGCTGGTACGCGATCGGTGAAACCGCTGGTTTTCTGGGCGCGCTGGTCGGCTCCATCATCTTGCTGCTGCTCTATCGCATGCTCAAGCGTTGATGGCCCCCAGCAGGCAAGTCGTCGGGCGCAACTGCCTCAGTTGCCGCTTTGCAGCATGCCTTGGCTTTCAATGAACGCCATCACCTCTTGCACACCACTACCGGTTTTCAGGTTGGTCATGACAAAGGGTTTGAGGCCCTTGACGGTGGTGCGCATACGAGTGGTATCTAGCGCCATCACGTCCAGACTGGCGCCCACATAGGGCGCGAGGTCGATCTTGTTGATGACAAACAGGTCGCTCTTGGTGATGCCGGGGCCGCCCTTGCGCGGTATTTTTTCACCGGCGGCCACGTCGATGACGTAAATCGTCAGGTCGGAGAGCTCGGGGCTGAAGGTGGCAGCCAGGTTGTCGCCGCCGCTCTCGATGAAGATGATGTCTGCATCTGGAAAGTCAACCAGCATGCGGTCAATCGCCTCCAGGTTGATCGACGCATCTTCGCGGATGGCTGTGTGCGGGCAGCCGCCGGTTTCAACGCCCATGATGCGATCGGCGGGCAAGGCGCCGCTCTCGGTGAGCAGGCGCTGGTCTTCCTTGGTGTAAATGTCGTTGGTGATGGCGACCAGGTCGTAGCGCTCGCGCAGGCCTTTGCACAGCATTTCCAGCAGCGTCGTCTTGCCGGAGCCCACCGGGCCGCCGATGCCCACGCGCAAAGGTGGCAGTTTTTTGCTGCGGTTTTTGATCTGATGCAGGGAGGTGTTCATGGTGTTCTGTGCTATTTACTAAAGAGTGGCATACGCAGGCTGAATAAGGGCTAGGACCTGAAAAGACGTGAATACTGCAGCTCGTGCTGTGCGCTCAAAATGGCCAGCATGGGGGAGAAGGCCTGGCGCGCGTCGTCGGGCAAGGCCAGCGCGTGATCGACGGCGCACGGGATTTGCGCTGCCAGCTTTGAGAGAATGCGCTGGCCGGCGCTCTGGCCCAGTGGCACTGATTTGATGGCCGCTTGCACCATGTTCTCGGCCCAGCCAAAGGCGTAAGCCAGCAAGCAGTCGCGCAATGGGGCCCCCGTGCTGCTTGCTGCCAGCGCAAAAGCCAGCGGATACGTGGGCTGCAAGCTCGCCAGCAGCGCGATCTGCGGCGCAGTGGCGGTGGTGTGGTTGCGCAGCCATTCCAGCAAGGAGCGGCCCATTTGCTCGGTTTGGGCCCGCAGCTCACTGCTTTCACGGGTTTGCAGCACCCAGGCGTTGAGTTGGCCGATGCGCTTTGCGTGCGCGCATTGCCAGGCCGGTATGGCTTGGGCCACTGTGGCCAGATCACTTCGCGCCAGACTCAGCTCAAGCTGATCGAGCAGCCATTCACAGGCGTCTTTTTCTGTCGCCACGCGCGCGCTGTCCACCGCTGATTCAAGACCTTCCGAGTAAGAGAATCCACCGATGGGCAGCGCCGGTGAGGCCAACCACATGAGCTGCAGCAAACTGCTGGCGCGCATGGCGGGGTGCGCGCTTTCACGGGCTGGGGCGGGCATGGCTCAATGCGCGTGGCTGTGAGCGCCGTGCGCGTGCGCGCCCAAGGCGTAAGCGCCGCTCTCGGGCTCGAAGGGCTCGTTGACGGCCACCACCGTCAGGTGCATCGCGCGCAGCATCTCAAGCAGCACGTGGTCGGGTTCGATCTTGAGGTGATCGGGCTTGAGCTCAATGGGCACATGGCGGTTGCCCAGGTGGTAGGCGGCGCGCGTCAGGTCAAACGCTGTGCCATGCTGCAGACAGGGTGTGATGCGCAGCACCGCCTGCGGCGCAGCATCGACCCGGACCAGGGAGCCATCTTCAGCGACCAGCACATCGCCGCCGCGCACCACCGTGCCTCGCGGCAAAAACACGCCAAGCTGCCGCCCGGCGGAGTCAAGGGCTTCAAAACGGCTCTTTTGCCGCAGGTCCCAGTCCAGTTCCAATGTGGCAGCGCGCTTGAGCAAGGCCGGGGCCAGGCCCTGGCCTTGGGGGATGAGCTTGTTGATGGTGAGCATGTGTGTTTTTCAAAATACGGCGGAATACATTGAGCAAAAGTCGTGCCCACTCACAGTTGCGCTTGTGATGCGGTGCTCAGCAAGCAGCGTTGACAAACACGACCACTGGCTCTCACCCCTTGATCTGGCGTGCAAAACTAAAACGCTGTCATCAAAATCTGGAACTCGGTGGCCTTGGCCACGGGGCGCAGCCGCCTCTGACTGCTGGCTTGCATTTCAATCAGACCGTAGTTCGACATGGTTTTGAGGGTACGCGAGAGGTTGCCTGGGCTGCGCCCGGTCGTCTGAGCCAGCATGGCAATCGAGTCGGGGCAGCTCTGCGAAATCACCTTGAGCAGAGCGCGATTTTCATCGCTCAACACTTCAGCCAGTGATCGCATCGAGGTAAACCAAATCTTGGGGTCGTTGGGCCGGGGCTTGAGCTGGCCTTGCGCAATCGCCATCATTCGCTCTCGGATTTTTTCCTGGGGCAGGATACCAATGGTCATCATGGTCATCGTGTTTCTTTCTATTTCAGTTTGGCTAGTTTCAGAATCTGGTCAACCTCGGTAAAAAAGTCGCTGAGCAATTGGCATGCACTGGAAAATGCGTAAGGCACGCCTTGGTCAGAGATGTGCCGATGTTTGTGGTCGTAAGCCAAGCGCTGGCCAGCAAACTTGAACTTCCTGGGTGGCTTGACCGCATGGGCGTTGTCATAGCCCAATAGCCACCGCCCTGGTCAATCACGGAACCGGCAAGGTCTAAAAGGTTTTGCAAACCAGCGTCATCAGTCATGCGCAATGGTATCACCAGTTGATATGACGGAAAAATTGGTGAGATGCCTCAACTTTGTTTGAAATGGCACAAGCGCAGAGTTGGGGCATAAATCCTGCGGCAGGTATGCAGCGGGAGCTGCCCTTCGACTTGGCTAAGTGAATTCACACCATCGACCCAAACGCGACGTAGGCCTATCAATTCTCGCTACCCGCAAGCGGTCATAGATTCAATGAATTTCTGAGGGTTTACTGCGATAGCCGCCCTGTTAGAGCGAATCATTTTCGTCCGGCTCTCTCAGACCAAAGATGACTTCTGCCACGCGGTGCACCACTTCGAAGTTCTTGGCGTCAAACTCGAACGAAACCTCAACGTAGTTGTCCCTCGGTCTCACGATTTCGAACGAGAGCAGCGAAGGACTGAACTCGATCAACTTCAGGGCGAAGTGGCCAATGTAGCTCTCATTCTCCGACTCAATGTAGCACCGCCGTGCAGACATCTCAAATTCGCGCTGTAGCAAGAGGTAAGGCCCAACTACTTCAAAGGGATCACGTTCCTCGTCCTCTTTTGGTCCGAGGTAGATCTGATAGTAGTCGCCACTCACCGAGGCGGAGACTTCTGGTGCGTGGAATCGCATGATGGCTTTCGTGCGCTCTAACGCCGTAGCTCAGGGGCGCGCGGTAGGCGCGTCCCGCTGGAGCGCCCCGTTAGGCATAAGCTGCCCGGAGTTCGACGGAGGGCTGGCCTGCAATAAGCCCCATTACGGAAATATCTTCGTCAATGCTAGGCCAGTGAATGCCCTCACCCTCACCGAGT
>VMTC01000104.1 GCA_013791765.1 Rhodoferax sp. | reverse complement strand
GGACGTGGTGGTCGACGCCGGCGCCACTTGCGTCATCCAGCCGGGTGGCTCGATGCGCGACCAGGAAGTGATCGACGCGGCCAACGAGCGCGGCGTGGCGATGGTGTTTTCGGGCGTGCGGCACTTCAGGCACTGAGCGAACCCACGATGACGCAAAAAAAATCTAGCGCAGCGCATCCCACACCAACTTGGTGCCGGTCAGGAGCATGCCCAGGTACAGCAGGCGCTGCGCCAGGACGGCCAGCGTGAACAGGCCCACCAGACCTGCCATGCTGCGGGCGTCGAGCACCTTAAACAGCAGCGCTCCAATCACGATGCCGACCAGTCCGCAGGGGATCAGAAACTTCAACCACCGCAGGTCGAAGTCCTTGTGGAAGGCGGCCATGCCCAGAATATCCATCAGCAGCAGCACCGGCATCAAAATGGCGGCCGCCTCGGGCACCGTGACCGCCAGGGCCATCATGGGCACCGCCAGCGAGCCATAACCCGCGCCAAAGCCGCTTTTGCTCATCCCCAGCAGGAGCACGGCGGGGATGGTGAGGGTATAGAAAAACGGGTCGGTGATGAGAGGGAGCGACAAGGGCAGGGTCATGGCGTGAAAATCCAGACATGGGCAATATTCAATCTTGGGGTGAAACCCTGCGGTTGCTGGTGGAACTGACGGGAGCGGTAGCGCTGTGCCTGCTGGCCTTGCGCAGCAACTGGCAATTGCCAAGCTGCCCGCAGGCGACCCTAAAACCACAAAGAATCTACAGCAAAACGGCCTCTAGCCCACGTCGAATATACATAGTTCGCTATTGAAAGTATATTTAACTAAACCCGTTCCAAAATCACGGCGATGCCCTGCCCAACACCAATGCACATGGTGCACAGCGCGTAGCGCCCGCCGCTTTGATGCAACTGGTTGACCGCTGTGGTGGCCAGGCGCGCACCGGAGGCGCCCAGCGGGTGACCGAGCGCAATCGCGCCACCCCAGGCGTTCACGCGCGGGTCGTCGTCCTGCAGTCCGAGCAGGCGCAGCACCGCCAGGGCCTGGGCGGCAAACGCTTCGTTGAGCTCAATCACATCCATCTGTTCGATCGTCAAGCCGGCAAGTAGCAGCACCTTTTGCGTCGCCGGCGCCGGGCCGATGCCCATCAGACGCGGCGCGACTCCGGCGCAAGCCATGCCCACCACGCGCGCCTTGGGTGTCAGGCCCTGCTTGACGGCAGTGGCCTCATCGGCCAGCAGCAGCGCGCAGGCGCCGTCGTTGACGCCGCTGGCATTGCCGGCGGTGACGGTGCCGTCGGGGCGCACGATCGGTTTGAGTTGGGCCAAGGCTTGCAGAGAGCTTTCACGCGGGTGCTCGTCCTGGTCAACCACGAGCGCCTGGCCTTTTTTTTGTGAGATTGTCACCGCTGTGATTTCGCGCGCCAGATGACCCGCTTGCTGCGCCGCCACGGCTTTGCTCTGACTGGCCAGGGCGAAGCGGTCCTGCGCGGCGCGTTCGATCTTGTACTCGGTGGCGACGTTCTCGGCGGTTTCGGGCATGCTGTCCACGCCGTATTTCTCTTTCATCAGCTTGTTGATGAAACGCCAGCCGATGGTGCTGTCATAGACCGTGTTGCTGCGACTGAAAGCGGCTTCCATCTTGGGCATGACAAAGGGCGCACGGCTCATGCTCTCGACCCCGCCAGCGATCATCAACGTCGCTTCCCCGGCTTTGATGGCGCGGGCTGCGCTGCCCAAAGCATCCAGCCCCGAGCCGCACAGGCGGTTGATGGTGGCGCCCGGCACGTCCAGTGGCAGGCCCGCCAGCAAGGATGCCATGTGGGCCACGTTGCGGTTGTCTTCGCCGGCCTGGTTGGCACAGCCCAAGAGCACGTCGGTCACCGCTTGCCAGTCAACCGCCGGGTTGCGCGCCAGCAGCGCCCGCAGCGGGATGGCGGCGAGGTCGTCGGTGCGCACGCTGCTCAGGGAGCCCGCGTAACGACCGAAAGGGGTGCGAATGGCATCGCAGATGAAAGCTTGGCGCATGGCGATGATTCCTGGCAAAAACCCGCATTTTTACCCGGTACCGTTTCAGGCAGCTGCAAAGCGTGCGACAGGGCGCGACAATACGGCCCACTATGTTTTCACCCTCGCAAGCGGATGTCCGCCGATTTATTTGTTCAATTTATGCCAAGGCGCAGGCCGGTCAACCGATGGAAGCGATCGAGACTCTGGCGAGTCTGTGGATGGATGAGCACCCCGAGTACCACGCTGAGTTCGCTGATGTAGACGCTGCCCTGGCGGGCATGCAGACGGTTGAGGAGGGTCAGACCAACCCGTTTTTGCACTTGTCGATGCACCTGTCCATCAGTGAGCAATGCAGCATTGACCAGCCGCGCGGCATTCGCCAGGCGGTGGAGTTGCTCACGCACCGGCTCGATTCCCTGCACCTAGCGCACCATGAGGTCATGGAATGCCTGGGCCAGATGATCTGGGAGAGTCAGCGCGCCGGGCGGCCGCCCGATGGCGCGTCCTACATCGCCTGCGTGCAAGCGCGTGCCACCCGCGATTGACAGGGTGCGAAAAAAAGCCGCTTGAGTCCAAGCGGCTTTTTGTGACGCGCTGCGTCGTGTTACTTAAACTTGGCTTGCGGCAAGGTTTTAAGCACACCCGGCAGTGAGCTGAGGTAGCGAGCCAGTTCTTTGAGTTCTGCATTGGAGAACTGATTGGCCACGCCGCCCATGATCGGGTTGCTGCGGCCCCACAGCGCCTTGCCTTCGGTCTTGTAGGACTTGAGCGCCACAAACAGGTAATCGGCGTGCTGGCCGGCGATTTTTGGGTAGCTGGGGTCAATCGGCTTGTTGAAGTTGTCGCCGTGGCAGGACACGCAGGCGCCTTTTTGCAGCAGCGCAACGACCTGGGCCGAGCCCACCGCAGCGGGGCCGGGCGCAGGTGCAACGGCGGTCTTGTCATGCGCTTCATAATAGGCGGCAACATCGGCAATATCCTGATCGCTCAGGCCAGCGGCGATGCCGCGCATCGTGGGGTGCTTGCGGTCGCCCTTTTTGTAGGCGCTCAGCGCTGACACCATGTACTTGGCGCCCTGACCCGAGATCATGGGCACCTTGTACACCTCGGGAAAACTGGCCTGGTAACCTTGGATGCCGTGGCAGCCGATGCACATGGCGATTTTTGTCTCGCCAGCAAGCGCATCACCCGTGAGGCCCTGTGCGAAGGCTGCAGAAGCCGTGACACAAACGAGCAACACGGCGGACAGGGGCGACAGGTATTTTTTCATTTTGCTGGGACAATCAACCAAAGTTTGAGATAGATCAGAGAATTATTATATCGGTCAACTTTTCAACGCCACACTGCACCTAACTTCAACTAAATCACCACCATGAAATTTCGCGGAACCCAAAATTACGTCGCCACCCCGGACCTGATGCTGTCGGTCAATGCTGCCATCACGCTCAAGCGGCCCCTGCTGGTCAAAGGCGAGCCGGGCACCGGCAAGACCATGCTGGCCGAGGAGGTGGCAGGCGCCCTGAACATGCCGCTGCTGCAGTGGCACATCAAATCGACCACCAAGGCGCAACAGGGTCTGTATGAATATGACGCGGTTAGCCGCCTGCGCGATTCGCAGCTCTCCGGCATCGACGGCGGTGAACGCGTCAAAAACATCCACAATTACATCCTCAAGGGTGTGCTCTGGCAAGCCTTTACCGCGGACGAACCGGTTGCCCTCTTGATTGATGAAATCGACAAGGCCGACATCGAGTTTCCGAACGACTTGCTGCGCGAGATTGACCGCATGGAGTTCTACTGCTACGAAACCCGTGAGTTGGTCAAAGCCAAAAACCGGCCGCTGGTGTTCATCACCTCGAACAACGAAAAAGAACTGCCAGATGCCTTCTTGCGCCGCTGCTTCTTTCACTACATCAAGTTTCCCGATGCCGACACCATGCGCAGCATTGTTGACGTGCACTTTCCCGGTCTAAAAAAAGAGCTGCTGAGCGCAGCCATGAAAACCTTTTATGACGTGCGCAACCTGCCGGGCCTCAAAAAGAAACCCTCCACCAGCGAGTTGCTGGACTGGCTCAAACTGCTGCTGGCCGAAGACATTGCGCTTGACGTGCTACAAACCCCGGCGGACAAGGTGGCGGTGCCGCCGCTGGTGGGCGCATTGCTGAAAAATGAGCAGGACGTGAGCTTGTTTGAAAAGCTGGTGTTCATGCAGCGGCATAACCGCTGAATCGAACAGCCAAAACTCGCAAAATTGACCATGGCCTTTGTTGAACCTGTCACCCTGGCGGCACGCGGTATTGAATTGGTGCCGCTGGCATTGCATCACGCGGACGGCTTGCGCGCCGCCGCCTCGGATGGGGAGCTATGGAACATTCGCGTCACCTCGGTGCCCGAGCCGGAACAAGCGCTGTCCTACATTGAGAATGCGCTGGCGATGCGCGATGCCGGTAGTCGCTTTGCGTTTGCTGTGCTGGATGCCCACTCGCACCGCGTGCTCGGCTGCACCAGTTACCACGACATCGTGCCTGCGGTGCAGCGCGTCGAGATCGGCTGGACCTGGTACGCCAAGAGCAGCCAGCGCAGTCACGTCAACACCACCTGCAAGCTGCTCCTGCTGACGCACGCGTTTGAAAGCTTGGGCTGCCAGGTGGTCGGCTGGCGCACCGATAACTTCAATTTTGCGTCGCAAGCAGCCATTGAGCGCCTGGGCGCCAAAAAAGATGGTGTTTTGCGCGGCCATGCCTTGAGGCGCGACGGTACCATTCGCGACACCGTGATGTACAGCCTGCGCAGCGGCGAGTGGCCGGAGGTCCGGGCGCAGTTGTTGTATTTGCTGGATAAACCGCGTTCACCAACACTTTATATGCCCTAAGATTGCGCACAATATACAATTCGTATATCGTGATTTAAGGAGTTTCCCATGAACGCAAACAGTGCCACTGCTTCTGTCTTTATGTCGGGCAACAGTCAAGCCGTGAGGCTGCCCAAAGCGTTTCAATTGCATTCCAAGCGCGTGCACATCGAGCGTCGGGGCGATGAGATTGTGTTGCGTGAAATGCCGCAGACCATGGCCGAGTTTCTGGAGAAGTTGCCCATTGTTGAAGACTGGCCAGACGTTGGCGACGAAGGCCCGGCAGAGCCGGTTGAAGCTTGGTAGAGCGTCATGACGAGTCCTGTTGACCGCTATCTGCTTGACACCAATATCTGGAGTGCGTTAATCCGGCGTTCCAACGCGGGATTGGTCAAGCGGTTTGAGATGCTTGAACGCAGCCGCATTGCGCTGTCTCCGATTGTTTTAGGTGAGTTGCAGGTGGGCTACTACAAGGGGGATCGAAGTGCAAAGCGTTTGATGGTGATCGACACGATTCGCACTAACGCTGAGTTGCTCACCATCAACAGCCGGGTGGCAGACACTTATGCCCAGTTGCGCGCCCAGCTCGAAGGGGCGGGGACCTCAATCGGCCCCAATGACACCTGGATTGCGGCTGAAGCGCTGCACCATAAATTGATCCTCGTTTCAGACAATGTGCGTGAGTTTTCACGTGTCCCCAACCTCCGGCTTGAAAACTGGCTCTGAAAAACCCCCATGCTGATTGATTTCTTCTACACCTTGCGTTCGGCCAAGCTGCCGGTCTCCGTCAAGGAATTCCTCACCCTGCTCGAAGCACTCAAAGAAGGCGTGGTCGGCCCCAACGCGCCCGAGCCGCAAAGCGCCGCCGAACCCAGCGGCTACAAGATCGACGACTTCTACTACCTGAGCCGCGCCACCCTGGTCAAGGACGAAAAACACTACGACAAGTTCGACCGCGCCTTTGCCGCCTACTTCAAGGGCGTCGAGAGCATTGCCGACTTCAGCAAAGAAGTCCCGCTTGACTGGCTGCGCCAGACGCTGGAGCTCAACCTGAGCCCCGAGGAAAAGGCCGCCATTGAAAAAATGGGTTGGGACGAGTTGATGGAGACTTTGAAAAAGCGCTTTGAAGAGCAAAAGGAACGACATGAAGGCGGCAGCAAGTGGATCGGCACCGGCGGCACCAGCCCCTTTGGCCATGGGGGCTACAACCCGCAAGGCATTCGCATTGGGGGTGCGGGCAAAAACAAAAGTGCCGTCAAGGTATGGGAGCAGCGCGCCTACAAGGACTATGACGACACGCAGGAGCTGGGTACGCGCAACATCAAAGTGGCGCTGCGTCGCCTGCGCAAATTTGCCCGCGAAGGCCATGTTGAAGAGCTGGACCTGGACAACACCATCAAGTCCACGGCGGCCAATGCGGGCTACCTGGACATCAAAATGGTGCCCGAGCGCCACAACAACGTCAAAGTGTTGCTGCTGATGGATGTCGGTGGCACCATGGACGAGCACATTGCGCGGGTGGAAGAGCTGTTCAGCGCCAGCAAGACCGAATTCAAGCACCTGGAGTTTTACTATTTTCACAACTGCGTTTATGACTTCATGTGGAAAAACAACCGGCGCCGTTTTGCCGAGAAGTTTCCGACCTGGGACATCATCCGCAAGTACAACAAAGACTACAAGCTGATCTTCGTTGGCGACGCCACCATGAGCCCGTATGAGATTTTGCAGCCCGGCGGCAGTGTGGAGTACAACAACGAAGAGGCCGGCGTTGAATGGTTGGGGCGACTGACCAACGCCTTCCCCAAATTCGCCTGGATTAACCCGGAGCCGCAAGGCGTGTGGCAGTACCGCCAGAGCATCAGCGTGGTGCAACAACTCATGAGCCAACGTATGTTTCCGCTCACCCTCAAGGGGCTGGAGGACACCATGCGGCTCTTGACCAAATGAAACGGGCACTGGCCCGTCTGCTGGTCGGCGTGATGCTGGGAGGAGTCCCTGCGCTGCTGCAGGCGCAAGAGTCGACGTCCAGCCCACCCGCTGCGGCGCCGACCGCCGACATGCCCCCTGCACCGGTGCAGCCGGCCTTCGAACTCACGATCGAGGCACCAGATGAAATTCGGGCGCTGCTCGGGCGTCATCTTGAACTGTTGCGTTACCGGGAATTGACGGACCTGAGCGACAGCGAACTCACGCGCCTGCTGCTAGATGCCGACCAGAACGCCCGGGAACTTGTCGCCACGCTGGGTTACTTCTCGCCAGAGATCGAGTTCAGGCAAAAAGCAGCCGGCAGCGACACCGCGACGCGCTTGTTGACTTTGAGCGTTGTGCCCGGCGAGCCAACCGTGGTGGGTGAAGTCGATGTTGCCTTTGGCGGACCCATCGCGAGCGACCCAGCGGCAGAGCGGCAACGCCAGCAAATTCAAGACAATTGGTCGTTACGGCCTGGCATGCGCTTCACCCAGGCGCGCTGGGCTAGCGCCAAGCAACAGGCGCTGCGCCAGCTCACCACTCAAAGCTACCCCACCGGACAACTCGGCACCACCCTGGCCGACATTGATCCGGTCGCCCGCAGCGCAGGCTTGAAGGTGACGCTGAACTCAGGCCCGGCTTACCAGCTCGGTGGCCTGGTGATCAGCGGCCTGCAACGGTATGACGCCGAACTGGTGACGCGGCTGGCGCGCCTGCCCGCTAACGCTAGCTACGACCAGGCGCAGCTGGTGGCCGCGCAGCAGCGTTTGGCGGACAGCGGTTATTTCGACTCGGCCTTTCTCTCGCTCGACACCTCGGGCGATCCCTCTAGCGCACCGGTGTTGGTGCAGCTGCGCGAGGCGCGCCTGCAAAAGCTGGTGCTGGGCATTGGTGCCAGCACCGACGGCGGCGCCCGCCTGTCGGTCGAACACACGCACCACAAAATACCGGGCATCGGTTGGCGCGCCGTCAGCAAACTGATGCTGGACCGCGAGACGCGCTCAATCGGCACCGAGCTGACCTCGCGGCCCGACGCGAAAAACTGGCGCTGGGTCACGGCGGCCCAGCTGCAGAATCAAAATCTGGGCAGCTTTGACATCAACAGCCAAAGCCTGCGCGCTGGCCGCAGCCAGATGGGTGAGCGAATGGACCGAAATTACTATCTGCAGTACGACCGGGCTGACACCGCCAGCATTGAGGCCACGGCAGCGGCCACGGCCTCCGCGCTGAGCGCGAACTATGCGTTCACAGTGCGCAACTTTGACAGTTTGCCCTTTCCCAACAGCGGCTGGGGCTGGGGCGCAGAGGTGGGCGGCGGCAGCACGCTGGGCGCCGAACACGACCTGTATGGCCGCGTGCTGACGCGTGCGCTGGGCTATTGGCCACTGGGACGCAGCGATGATGGGGCGACAGGCACCATGCGCGCTGGCCGCCTGGCGCTGCGTGCACAGGCCGGCGTGGTACTCGCCAAGGAGGGTGTCAACCTGCCCAGTACCCAACTGTTCCTGACCGGCGGCGACAACACCGTGCGCGGCTACGGCTACCGGGACATCGGCGTCACGCTGCAGGGCGGACAAATCACCCCGGGCCGTTACCTGGCGGTGGGCAGTGTGGAATGGCAGCGCCCCATGGCGCGGGACGGCCGCTTCAGCGAATGGGAAAGCACCGTCTTCATCGACGCCGGTTCTGTGGCCGACAAACCAGCCGAGCTGCGCGCCAAGGTTGGCGTCGGTGTTGGTGCGCGCTGGAAGAGCCCGGTCGGGCCGCTGCAGATTGACCTGGCCTACGGTGTGGCGGTCAAGCGCTTACGTCTGCACCTGAACGTGGGCTTCAGCTTCTGATGAAAGCCTTGCGCATTAGCCTCTATCTGCTGACGGCCACGCTATTGGGGGCGCTGACTTTGGTCGGTGCGCTGTGGCTGTGGAGCGGTACCGGCACGTCGCTGGCGAGTTCGCTGACTCAGTTGGCGCGCTACCTGCCCGCAGGGCAAACGCTGCAGGTCAAGGATGTCAGCGGTTCGCTGCGCGGGGGCGGCAGCATCGGCTGGCTGCGCTGGCAGCAGGGCGAGCTCAGCGTCGAACTGGTTGACGTGACGATTGCCTGGTCGCTGCGACCCCTCTTGGGCGGTGAGCTGCGCCTGGGCCAAGTGGCGGCGCGGCGCTTGCGCATTGAAGACCGCCGCCCAACGCCGGTGCCCACCGTCCGCACACCGCCGGCCAGCCTGCGCCTGCCTTTGAAGGTGGACCTGCCGTTCAGCGTTGAGACGGTGGAATTCTCCGGCTCGGGCGGCTTGGCGCTTGCGGCCACCGGGCTCGCAGGGCATTATATTTTTGATAGCGACTCACATAGGCTGGACGCGGGCCAGGTGCATATTTCATCTGGAAATTACCAGTTTAACGCCAGCGTCAAGGCCGACGCACCGATGGCCGTGTCGGTGCAAGTGGACGGCAGCGTGGCCACCCGCGTGCCATCGCGAGAGCAAGCTGTCATGGTGCAGGCCCATGCCACCCTCTCGGGAGAGCTGGCCGGGCCTGATGCGGCGCTGGCGCTGCAGGCTGAGCTGGTGCCAACGTTGAAGGCGCCGCCCGGCAGCGCGCAGACGATGCAGGCCAACATCAAAGCCAGCATCCAGCCTTGGCAACTGCAACCCGTTGCCAGCCTGGACGCGCGCTGGCAGGCGCTGGACCTGGCCGCGCTGTGGCCGCAAGCACCGCGAACGCGACTCGGTGGCAGCGCCAGCGTTACCCCTGCGGGCACTGGCTGGGAAGCAGGCTTGCAAGTCACCAACACGCTCCCTGGTCCGTGGGACCAGCAGCGCCTGCCGTTAGAGCAGCTCAATGCGAAGGTCGAATTTGTGGACGGGCAATGGGCCGTCAAGTCGCTGCAGGCCACTGGCGCCGGTGGTCGCATACAAGGCCAAGGTGCGTTCACCGCTGCCACAGGCACCCCCAGTTCAGCCCAGTGGCAGGGCAGCGCGAGCCTGCATGGCATCAATACCGCAGCATTGGACTCGCGCCTGGCAGCGACCACGCTGGACGGTCAGCTCAGTGCCCAGCAAACGCCATCGGGCATCGCCTTCGAGGCGCGCTTGCAACCCGCCAAAGGCAAGGGCGCGGCCGCCAAGACCGCTGTTGCCAAGAGCGCCGTGTCCAAGCTTGACGCCACACTCAAGCGCACGCTGGACGGTCTGCGCCTGCAAACCGTTCATGCGCAGGGCGTCTGGGCTGCGCCCACGTTGACGCTGGACACCTTGGCGGTGCAGACCGATGACGCGCAACTGCAGGGCAAGCTGAGCTTTCAGACTGTGAGCCGGGCGGTTGAGGGTCAACTCACCTTGAATGCGCCGGGCGCGCAGGCGGCGTGGGCCGGGGACGTGGCCAGCAATCGCGGCGAAGGCGAGTTGAGCGCGCGCATCACGGACGCGGCGCTCGCGGCGCGCTGGCTGGCCCGTCTGCCCGGTACCCCCTTGTTTTTGAGCCAGACAGCCGTGCAGGGCGCGGTTGATCTCACGGGTCGCTGGCAAGGTGGCTGGCAACAGCAAGGGCAGGGCTTGCAAATTCAGGCCAGCCTGCGCGCGCCCAAGCTCGATCTGCAGGACGCGGCTAAGCCCAAAGAGCAGGCCCTGCATTTGCGCAACTGGCAGGCCGACCTGTCAGGCACGCTGCGCGCCCTGAGCCTGTCAACGCGGGGCCAGGTCGAGACCGGCACGCAACGCCTGCAACTGCAGGCGCAGGCGCATGGGGGCCGGGTCAACGACGGTCTCTGGCAGGCTCGACTGGACGGCGCCCAACTGAGCGCGCAGGACAGCTTGAAGCCGGGCCTTTGGACTGTGCAGTTGAGCGACGGTGTTGGCTTCACCTGGAAGCAAAGCGGCAACACCCGCACGTTGGACGCCACCGCCGGCGCGGCGCGTTTGACCGGGCCGGCGCCCGGCACGGCCACATTGAGTTGGCAACCACTGCGCTGGTCGCAACAAACAAGTGGGACGACCGCGCGCACCGAATGGCGCACCCAGGGGCGCATCACCGACCTGCCGCTGGCCTGGCTGGACTTGCTCGGCCAAAGCCAGATGGCCAATCTCGGCCTGCGGGGCGATTTGCTCTTTGGTGGCCAGTGGGATGCCAGCAGTGCTGAGACGCTGCGCCTGCGCGCCACGCTGGAACGCACCGGCGGCGACTTGTTGCTGCAGACCGATGGGGCCAGCGGCGCCATCGTGCGTGCGGGCGTTCGCGAGGCGCGGCTGCTGGTCACGACCGAGGGCGACCGGCTGGTAGCCAACCTGAACTGGGACAGCGAGCGCGCCGGACAGGCTCGCGCCGAGTTCAGCACGCGCCTGCAGCACCGCGACGGCAGCTGGACTTGGCCCGCAGATGCTGCGCTGGCGGGCAGCCTGAAAGTCCAGCTACCGCCGGTGGGCGCTTGGTCGCTGCTGGCGCCGCCGGGTTGGCGACTGCGTGGCACCTTGGAGGCTGACGCGGTGTTGTCCGGCACGCGTGGCGCGCCGCTTTGGCGCGGCAACTTGTCTGCGCAAGACCTGGCCGTGCGCTCGGTGGTTGATGGCATTGATTTCAGCCATGGTCGGCTGCGCGCCAGCCTGGACGGCCAGCGACTGAATATTGATGAGTTCACCCTGCAAGGGGCGGGCGGCGCCAGCGGCGGTCTGCTCTCGGCCACCGGTTCGGTGCTGTGGTTGCCAGCGACCAGGCCGGATACCAAGGCGCTTGAGCGCCTGCGCATGGAAATTGATGCCACGCTGTCGGCTTTGCGCCTCAGCGCTCGCACCGATCGACGCTTGGTGGTATCGGGCAAGCTGTCTGCCCGGCTGCTTGATGCCAAGCTGGCGATTCGCGGCAACGTCAAGGCGGATTCGGCCCTGTTTGTGCTGCCAGAGGAAACGGCGCCGCAGCTCGGCGGCGATGTGCTGGTGCGCGGGCCAGCCAAAGTTCAGGCAGGCAAGCCAGTAGCTGCGGCGCAAACTACTTCAAAGGCCGCAGCAGGCCAGCGCTTGGTGCCCGACGTGGCGATCACGCTTGAGCTCGGCCCCGACTTTCAGGTGCGCGGGCGTGGCTTGACCACCCGGCTTGCGGGCAGTCTGGAACTGCGCAGCGCCGGGTCTGATCTGACCCCAAGCCTCACGGGTGCTCTGCGCACGGTGCGAGGCACTTACCGGGCCTATGGGCAGCAGCTCGCTATTGAGGAAGGTGTGCTGCGCTTCTTCGGGCCGTTTGACAACCCGGCGCTCGACATTCTGGCTATTCGGCCCAATTTGCAGCAACGCGTGGGCGTGCAAATCAGCGGTACCGCGCTGTCCCCGGTGGTGCGCCTGTATGCCGAGCCCGACCTGCCCGAGTCCGAAAAACTGGCATGGCTGGTGCTTGGGCGATCTGGCGCCAGCGGTGGCGCCGAGACTGCGATGCTGCAGCAGGCGGCGCTGGCGCTGCTCGGCGGCAACGAGAAAGGTATTTCTAGCGGTTTGGCGCAGGCTCTGGGGCTAGACGAACTTTCGATCAGCGGCGCTGCCGGCGCCAATGGCAGCACAGGGGGGGCCACGGTGACGCTGGGCAAGCGCCTGTCACAGGATTTCTATGTCGCCTATGAGCGCAGCCTGGCGGGCACGCTGGGAACGCTCTATATCTTTTATGATCTGTCGCGTCGTTTCACCTTGCGCGCGCAGGCCGGCGAGCAAAGTGCCGTGGACCTGATCTTCACCATTCGTTACGATTGAGGCTTGCGGGCCGCGGCCCCTTACAATGGCGCCTTCAGCCGTCGTAGTTCAACGGATAGAACGGGGACCTCCTAAGTCTCAGATACAGGTTCGATTCCTGTCGAGGGCGCCATTTATCCTATCCGGGCATGCCCGAAAACTAGAAAACCCGCACGTTTTTCAACCTAGTACAACATCCCATAAATATCTTTAATTATTAGAGTCGAAGTGGGGAGCCAGCAGCGTCACGACCAGTTCAGCGGCCGTAGCGATATCTCCGGTCCCAGGCAATGGCTCCCAGCGGCCGGTGTGGCTTCGAAAAGCTG
>VMTC01000098.1 GCA_013791765.1 Rhodoferax sp. | reverse complement strand
GCTCAAAACCCCAGTTCTTTTTAAAGGCGTAGGAGCCGCTGCCCTGCTTGCTGCGGCCATAGTCAAACACCTTGAGACCGCGCGCGCAGGCGCGGCGCATCAGTTCCCAGTACTTGAAATCGTTGGCTGCCAATTCACGTGCCGACTCCAAGTCGCCGGCGTAGTAAGGCAGGACCTCGCCGCGAAAATAGAAACTCAGCACACTGCTCAGTGCCCTGCCATTGGTGCTACTGACCGTCAGCACCTCGCAGTCGGCGCCAAACTCGGCCAGCAGGGCCTGGAAATAGCGCTTGGGCAGCGCGGGCGTACCATGGCGGCGCACGTTGTCGGCGTAAAGGGCGAAGAAGCGCTCAGCATCCGGGTCAATGCTGCTCACCAGGCCATTCTTGATGCCTTTGCGCACCATGGCGCGTTGCTTGCGCGGAATGGCCAGCAAATTGGCTTCTTCCTCGGCAAGAATTTCCTTGCGGAACGTGACGTACAGGTCTTGCCTGGGCCAGTCTGCATGGCGCGCATTGATGTTGCGCCACTCCAGATGCGAGACACCCAGTCGCATGGCAAGTCGCTGGGCTTCCTGCTCCAGGGCTACGGCCACTTCCTCGTTGGCAGTTGCCACGCCCCCATAGACCGCGAACGGCAGGCCTGACAGAGAGTTGCCAAACAGCCAGCTGTTGACATGACCGAGTGGCAGCACACCCAAGATGCGGTCATCGGCCTGGGCGTACAGATAATAGGTGTCATGATGAAAAACATCGCGCACGATCTTTTGCCAGCCTGCACGGTGGAAAAAAGTGGCCTGCGGGCAGGCCATCACAAAGGCATCCCAACGCTCGACGGCGGCAATGTCTGCGGGCATGAGGCGCTTGATGGTCAACATGGACTGCTCAGGCGTCGCTCGCGCGTTGAGGGAACCGGTCCAGGAATACGCGATCCATGCGACCCCACTTGAAGTCACCCAGGAGTTGAGTCAAGCGTCCCTCCATGCGGTCAATATTGAAGTAATGGCGAAAGCGCGTCTTGCCACTGATACCCTCAATGCGCGGTTGGCCAGGGTCAATCTCCCACGGATGAAAGTAGAAGACACCTGCCTGCTTCTCATGGCCATTGACCCGGCTGAGCATCCAGCGTGACCAGGCGTAGGGCAACAAGCGGAAGTAGCCCCCGCCACTGGACGGCAGGTTGCGGTTGAACAGCCGCAAGGTGGTGATCGGGATTTCCATCAAGCCGGGACGCACTTCATAGGCAAAGCGCGGCGAATCCGGCATGCCGTAATGGTCGTGCTGAATCGGGTAGACGCTGGAACTGTAGCGGTAGCCGGCCCGCGCCAGGCAGTCAAAGGCCCAGAGATTGCCGCTGCCAATGGAGAAACTCGGTGCGCGGTAGCCCGTGACCTCGCGGTCCACCAGGTCTTCCAGGACAATCTTTGCCAATTGAATATCGGAGAAAAAAGCCGCCTCGGTCTGATCGCTAGCCCGCTCGTGGCCATAGCCATGACTGGCCAGTTCATGCCCTTCTCGCACAATGTGCCGCACCAGCTCGGGATATCGCTCTGCAATCCAGCCGAGCGTGAAAAACGTCGCTTTGGTGTCAGTGCCGGCGAGCATTTCCAGGATGCAATCGACATTGCGTTCAACCCGGCATTCGCGCAGACTCCACTCGGAGCGAGCGATGTGCGGCGCAAACGCCGAGACCTGAAAGTAGTCTTCCACATCAATGGTCAAGGCATTGGTGACGGGGGCTAAGGGCACAGCGACTTTCATAGGGCGACCGCTTTTACTGCCAAGGCTGCTTGCCGCTGCTTCAACCACGGGTACATGTCAGCCGCGATGCGCTGTGCCGCCCGCCCGTCCCAGAGTTCGGGCAAACGGCCACGCTTGCCATTGCCCGACAAGATGGCGTCGACGGCGCCCAGAATGGCTTCGCGACTGCACCCGACGAGGGTGTTGGTGCCCTGCTCCACGGTGATCGGACGCTCGGTGTTTTCGCGCAGCGTCAGGCAGGGAACCCCCAGGGCCGTGGTTTCTTCTTGCAGACCGCCGGAGTCCGTCAGCACCACGGTGGCTTGTGCCATCAGCCCCAGCATGTCAAGGTAGCCCTGTGGCGGCAACATCGCCATGCGCGCGGGATCAATCAAGTCCATCAAGCCAAAGCGCTCGATGTTGCTGCGGGTGCGCGGATGCAGCACAAACACCAAAGGCAAGCGAGAGGCGACTTCGCCCAGCACGCCCAGCATGGCACGCAGGGCCTCAGCTTGATCGACGTTGGAGGGTCGGTGCAAGGTCACCACGCCCAGCCCCGATGAATGGCTGAAGAACGCGGGGTCGATGTTGCAGGCTTGCAGCGTGTCGCGCGCATTGCGGGCGTTGGCCCGGCCAAAGAACACCGAATCAATCATGACGTTGCCAGCAAAGCACACCTGGCTTGTCGCGATGCCCTCACGCACCAGGTTGTCTTGGGCCGTGCGTTCCGTGGTGTAGAGCCGATCCGCAATCTGGTCGGTCAGTATGCGGTTGATCTCTTCCGGCATGGCGCGGTCATAGCTGCGCAGCCCAGCCTCGATATGCACCACGGGAACGCCTTTCTTGACCGCTACCAAGGCGCAAGCCAGCGTGGAATTCACGTCACCAACGACCGCAACGCACGAGGGCTGGCAGGCGTCCACAACCGGTTCAAAGCGGCGCATGACCTCCGCCGTCTGCGCCGCGTGCGTGCCCGACCCGACTTCGAGATTGACATCCGGGGTGGGCAGGTGCAAGTCTTCAAACAGGCGCTGACTCATGTCCTTGTCGTAATGTTGGCCGGTGTGCACCAGCAGCACGGGCAGCGCAGGAACATGGGCTGCCATGGCCCGCAAAATGGGCGCCATTTTCATGAAGTTGGGGCGTGCACCGACCACGCAAATCACGGGCCGCAAATCACCCTCTAATACGCGCCCCGGCGCCGGCCCATTCATGACGAGGTCTCCTGGTTTGACTTTCGCGCTGTCAAAATCATTTTTTGCAACATGGCGAGCACTTCAAGATTGATTCGCTCAATTCGCAGCATGCTCAGTTCAAGTCGGCGCAAGCGGCCATCGTATTGCTCGGCGCCCAAGCCTTCGATCTGGCTGCACAGGGCCCCTGCCAAGGCCGATGAAAGCTGTAGTTTGGTGGCGGCAGCGGCGTCCTCGGACGGTGCGCCAGTGTCGGCCCCCCCAGCTGCTGCTGGAGCGACCCCGTTGGCCGAGACGGTTGATTCATCGTGGAGTTCATTGACAACTTCTTTGACGTCCTCTGCACCAAAAGCGTCCTTGCTGCCCAAAAAGCCAAGTAGCAACAGACGGTCACAGGTCAAATTAATGCGCCGGGGAATGCCCCCGGTGGCGTCAAAGATGGCCTCGAACGCAGCGTCAGCAAAGCGGGGGCGACCGTTGGCGCCAGCGCACTTCAGGCGGTGCTCGACGTAGCCCCGTGTCTCTTCCTTGTCCAGCGGACCAATATGGCATGTGGCGGTCACGCGCTGGCGCAGCTGTTGCATGGTGGGGCTCTGCAAGATCGTGCGGAATTCGGGCTGGCCGACCAGAAATGTCTGTAGCAAGGCTTGTTGACCAAATTGAAAGTTCGACAGCATGCGCAATTCTTCGACCGCCCTGGCCGTCAGGTTTTGCGCTTCGTCAACGATCAACAGACAGCGCCGGCCCTGGCTGGTCTGGTTCACAAGGTAGGCCTCCAGCGCCATCAACACATCGGCCTTGGACACATCTTTGACCCGCACGCCAAATGCCGCGCCGACCATCCGCAAAGTGTCCTCGGCATCAAGCTGCGTGGTGACCAGGTTGGCCGCCACCACTTTGTCTGGATCCAGACTGGCGAGCAGGCCGCGCACGATGGTGGTCTTGCCAGCGCCCACCTCGCCGGTGATCACGATGAAGCCTTCGTTGCGCTGCACGCCGTATTCAAGGTAAGCCTTGGCACGGCGGTGCTGCTTGCTTCCAAAATAGAAGCTCGGGTCAGGGTTGAGCTGAAAGGGCTTGCTGTTCAACCCGTAATAGGTTTCATACATGGGTCAAAATTGAACGGTCAAACTGACGGTCAGGGCGGTTTCACCATAGGGCGCTGCGACACTGCTGAAGACCACACGCCGAACGCCAGCCGAAACCGCGGCTTTTCGCCCGACTTTGCCCATGATCTGGATACTCAGCAGGCGCAAGCGGCTATCTTGCAGGCTCGTTGCCCCGCTTGTGTTTTGCTGTGACAGAAAAACACCGAGCGAATACTCGGGCGTCAAACGATGGGAATAATTGGCGCTGAAGCCGTGCTGACGCAGCACGGCTGAAGTGCTGAGGTCATCAACACCACTTGACACCGTGTCAAGCCGGCGACTTTCGCTTCGGCTGGCCAGAAAGGTGATGGTGTCGCGCACGCCCAACAAGGCCAATGAAATGTCTTGGCGCCGCTGCAAGGACAGCGCTGAAGTCAGGGCGCTGCTCAGTACCAGCGCGTCGGGGCTAATGCCATTGCTCTGCAAATAGGCATTGACCAACTGGGCCCGTGCGACCTCGTTGGGTTCCAGGTACGCAAACTGGCTGAACAAGAGGTCATAGATGACGCCCAGGCTGGCGCCAGCGCTTTGCCCAGGCGTCGTTGAGACATCCCTGGCATCGGTGAATTTCCAGGCGGTGCGCGCCGTGCGGTGCTCGATACTGACGTTGTGTGCATCGCCAAAAGGACGCCGGTCCAGCGATGCTGACATTTTGGTCACGTCCGACGGTGACCAATTCACGGCGACACCGCTGGTGTCGTCTCCTTGCATGTCGACACTGGTGTAATTACTTCTTTCGCGCCCGGCCCGTGCTGACACGCTGAGTTGGGGCGTGATGGCATAAGACAAGCCCAGGTTGACCTGCTGCGAGTCGGTCTGGCGCCCGCCGCTGTAATCAGCCGTCTGCTGGCTCGCGTCAAGGGACCAGCCAAGCTTTCCGAAAGCACTGTCTTGTCCGAGCCTGACAGCGGTGTCACCCGTTGTCACATCAGAAGCAGACGCATCGCTGCTGGTGACGCTGCGGCTGTAGCGCGCCTCATAGTTGGCAACATCGCCGACGCGCCCGCGAACATAAGGGGATAGCCGGTAGGTCGAAACCTCGGCCCGGTTGGGGTTGAGCGCCGTGTTATCGATGGACTGAGCGCCGAATGCAGAGATCGCCTGTTGCGAGATGAGGCCGTTGAAATCGAGGTATGCCCAATCCTCCAGAAACTCCAGCGTGCCAAATGTGTTGAGGGCATTTTGTGATTGCCGGGGCGATGAATCCTGGGCGTAAAGCAACTCATTGCGTGAATAGTCAAAATACACCTGAAGCCGAGCGCCTTGCACGGCGACGCGCACGCCAGGACTGATCTGGGTAATTTGTTCGGAGCGGGGATCAGCAGAAGCCAGGCTCACGTTGTCGGTGAATATCTCGGTGATCCCGATACGCGGCACCACCGACACCACACGCTGTGGCCCCTCCTGTGCACCAACGCCCGGCGCACAGACGCCAACCGAAGCCACCAGCAACAGCCCGGCGCTCGGCACGCGTGCCACGCGCGTGCGCCATGTTCGCAATGTATGTGGGCTGCGCATCACGATTGCATGGACAAGGGCGACAGGCTTGTGCGCGCCTGTTCATGGCCGTAACCGTAACCGTAACCGTAGCCTGCCCTGGAAGCACTTGTCGCCTGGTTCAGCAACATCAACTTCACTGGGCAAGCTTCGATCGTGGCGAGCGCTTGCACCACATCCGACTGCAGCGTTTTTTCAGCCTGCACCACCACCACAACCTGACCCATGTTGGAGGCCAGTACGCGGGCCTCGGTGGCCAGAAGCAAGGGCGGAGAATCAAAAATGATGATGCGGTCTGGGTACCGCGTGGCCATGTCCGTGAGCAGGCGGGTCATCGAATCACTGGCCAGCAATTCGGTTGCGCGGGCGTGTGGCGTGCCGCTGGGCAGCAAGGTCAGCTTGTCAATGTTGGTTCTCAGCAGCACGCTGGACATATCTTTTGACTCGTCGAGCACCAGATCGAGCAAACCCGGACCATCAGGCAGGCCCAGCGTGGACATCACGGCCGGACGCGAAACATCCGCATCCACCAGCATGACCGTGTAGTCGAGTTCAGTGGCCATGCTCATCGCCAGGTTGATGGCGGTGAAGGTCTTGCCTTCACCTGGCAAGGCACTGGTCACCATGATCAGGTTGCCAATGGCGATGGCACCGGCCCCTTTGCCCATGGCGTTGCTGATCAGCGGGCGTTTGACGACCCGGAATTGATCGGCAATCTGCGAGCGCGGCGCATGCGGGCTCACGATGCCCGCTTTGGCCAACGCCTCCAGATTGATTTCAACCCGCTGTGACGTGACGCCAAACTGTGAGCCAGGCGCCAGGGCGGCCTCTGGCGCCCGGGGCGTGTCGGCCACGAGCTTCCAGTTGGCATCAGCGGCGTGTGCTGCGGGTGTTGCGGCGGGCATCTCGGCCCCGGCCTGGCGAAGTTGTTCCAGGCGCGCTGCCGCCTGCTCGATCAAGCTGCTCATAGTTGGTTCATCCTGGCCGTCCGGACATCACGGAAAACATGACCATTCCGGTTATAAAAACACCAACCAGACCACCGGAGGCGGCCCAGAATTTCTTCAATTCCAATTTTTTCTTCAGGACCGACGCATCGTCCATCACCAAGGTCACCACACCCAGCAGCGGCAGCCCAAGGGTCTCCTTCAAAGAGCGCGCGTCGTAGAAGACGGCCCGCAACTGACTGGCGGCAAAGGCCACGGCCAAGCCGGCACCCAGGGCGGCCAACAAAACAAAAGGCATCATCAGCAAACGATTTGGCGCGACCGGCTGGGGCGATGCGCGCGGCGGATCGATCAAGCGAAAGTCGGCCATGCCCGTGGCGCTGTCAAGATCACCCGACATGGCGGCCGACTCTCTTCGGGTTACCAGGTCGTTGTAGTTCTTCTTGTTGATGTCGTAGTCCCGGTTCAATTGCGCGAGTTCGGCTTCAATTTGCGGGGCAGTCTTCATCAGCTCGCGTGCCCGGGCGAAGCGGGCCTCGTACTCACCCACTCTGGCACGCAAGCCCGCAACTTGCACCTCCGAGGTCGCCAGCAGCCGATTGAGCTCCTGGTACACCAGGCTGTTGGCGGACGCTGACGCGGGATTGGCCAGCGCAGTCTTGCGCAGTTCCGCCAATTCTTTGCGCTTTGCGCTCTCCAGCTCCTGGATCAAGCGGCGCGTCCCCACCACATCGGGGTGTTGCTCTGTGAAGCGCTGCAACAGGCCATCGAGCTGGCGCTTCTGCGCGTCAATGCGCGCATCGATTTCAGGAGTCGAAATCTGCATGGCCGACTCCTGCAGCAGGCTGCGCGACGTGATGTTGGCGTTTTGATCTCTTTCAGCATCGAGCTGGCGCTTGGCCGAGTCCCGCGCGTTTTCAGCCTCGCGCAGCTCCAGGCGTGCCTGACTCAATTGAGCACTGACCACGCCAATCTGCCCAGCCATGTCTCGGCCTTCGGCATTTTGCAGTTCGAGGTTGCGCAGCTTGAATTGCTTCAAGCGTGTTTCGGCTTCTTCGAGCTTGGTCACGTAGGACTGAATCTGGTCGTCAATGAATTTGCGCGCCGTCGTGGAGTCCTTGCGGCTATCGCCCAGACTGGACTCAATAAAAATTGACACCAGGGACTGCACCACCCGCTTGGCCTTGTCAGGACTTGAATCACGGTAGGACAAGACATAGAGATTGTCCCGCCCCACATTTTTGATCTCCAGCGTTTGCATCAAGCCATCAATCAAGCCCTCCTTCGCACTCTTGGACTGGACCTTGAGATCCAGGTCGGCCATGCGAATCAGCTTCTCAATATTGGGGCGACTGATCAGCGTGCGACTGAGCATGACCACCTGCTGATCCACATTGGGCTGCACCGCCAGGCCCGACATCAAGGGCTTCAAGATGGACTGCGTGTCCACGTAAATGCGGGCCGTCGCCTCGTATTTGTCGGGGACAGATAGCACCACGAACATGCCGACGGCGGTACCCACCCAGGCCACCAGCAGGCCCAGCCAGCGGTGCTTCCACATGCCGCGGGCAGCAGTGGCTAATTGGCTAATGAGCTCATCCATACGATTTGATCTTTGTGGTCAAAGTTGAGACGCCACAGCGCCAGCGTCACGCGACGCAGGCACGCAGTCAAGGGGAAACGGCTTAGAACCAGCCCTGCGGAATAATCAGAACGTCGCCAGGTTTCATCTCGACGTTGGCGGAGATATCGCCGCGCTTGATCAGGTCTTTGAGCCGCACCGAATAGCGTTTGTCACCCTCTGAGGCACGCGTGATCGAGGCGGCATTGCCATCGGCAAAGTCGGTCAAGCCGCCCACGGCAATCATCACGTCAAGCACCGTCATTTTTTGCTTGTACGGCAGGGCTTGCGGGCGAGCGGCCTCGCCCACTACCCGGATCTGCTCGCTGTAGGGGCCGACAAAGCTGGTGACAATGATGGTCACCACCGGGTCACGCACGAGCTTCGATAACGCCTTTTCGACATCGCGCGCTATCTCGACCGAGGTCTTGCCCTGGGCCACCAGCTCATCGACCAGCGGTGTTGAGACCTTGCCATCGGGGCGCACCGGCACCGACAAGGAGAGCTCAGGATTGCGCCAGACGATGATGTTGAGCGTGTCGCCCGCACCCACCACATAGTTGTAGTCGGTGGAGGCTGCGGCCATTGGCGCCGGCGGGTAGGCCCCATAGCCGGAACAAGCGGCGACCAGCGCAGTCATCGAACCCAGAGCGACCCAACGGAGCGCTCGTTTAGCCATGTCAAAAAAACTTTTCAAAGCGTATCCCCTGTACAAGTTGAATGCGTTCGAGGGCTTGAATACTGAAACTTGTTTGCTGTACCAACCCAGGCACCAGCCCCCGAATCACGCTTTGAAGTTTGCGCTGATCGGTACTTGCTAAATTGATATTTCTCAAGAAACGAGGCACATTGCCCAAGCACCTGACAGGGCCAAAATGAGGGCATTTGTGCGGCGATGTCGCCCTAGAATCAGGCGCTATGACCAAGCTGCTGATGGTGTGTATGGGCAATACCTGCCGCTCCCCCATGGCGCGGGCGATAGCCTGCAAGCTGGCCGCTGCAGCCGCTCTGGCGCCCGCATTTGAGGTCGATAGCGCCGGCACCCATGCCGACCCGCTGGGCGAACGGCCCGACCCCAGAGCGGTGCTGACGCTGGCGCGTCACGGCTATGACATGGGCCGCGCCCGTTCGCGCCGGATCGTAGAGCAGGACTTCCAGGCCTTCGACCTGATCCTGGCCATGGACCACCCTAACCTGGCTGAGTTGCGCCGACTTTGCCCGGCGCAGTACGCGTACAAGCTGCACCTGTTTCTGGAATTTGCTCAAGACATCGAGGAGCTCGAGGTTCCTGACCCGTATTACGGCAATCAGGAGGGATTTGAGCAGGTGCTGGTGCTGTGCGAAGCGGGCATCAGTAGCCTGATCCAGCATCTTCTGTGGCAACACGAACACCCTTTCAGCTAAAACATACTGTAAAAATGAGAGCTATAGACCCTTATACCGCGTGGGCTAGAGGCCAGAAATAGCCTACATCCGAATTAGTTGTGGCGCTTGGCCCAGCACCGTACGGAATTGAGGTGGGCTACAAGTTCTGATGTATTGCGCGTGCCAGCATGCACCCCAAAAAGCCCCGTCAGCCGGGGCTTTTCATGACGCCAATGGCCCTCATGCTTTCAGCAAGGTCACGCCCCGCAAACCAGCCTTGCTCGCACCGCGAACCAGCCGCTTGTCAAATGTGACGAATCGTTCTCCAACCGGACACTGCGCAGCATGCAGCGCATCGGCAAAATCCAGACCGCTTGCATACGCATCCAAAACGCGCTGGGCCAGCGCATTGTCTGCGGCACTGAT
>VMTC01000059.1 GCA_013791765.1 Rhodoferax sp. | reverse complement strand
TGCAGGGCGGCTTTGGCGAGCGCATGGTGGCTGGCGTTGGGGGTGGCCACTACCACCAAGTCAATGCGCGGGTCAGCCAACACCGCCTCGGGGCTTGCCAACACGCGTACCTGCGGCCAGTGCGCCTGAACGGCTTCGACTTGGCTGGTGCAAATGCAGGCCAGTTTCAAGCCCGGCACGCCTGAAATCAGCGGCGTATGAAAGATCCGGCCGGCGCTGCCGTAGCCGATCAGGGCGACTTGCAGCGGCGCGGCGATGCCGCTGTTCGAATGTGCAGGAGGGCTCGATGGATTCATGCCGTTATCATCCCCGAAAATGTGCCGAGCGCTTTTTAACGGCGATTCGGAGCAGGCATTCAACAAAAACGCCCGGCCCCGGGAGGCGCCAGGAATGCACTATCGTCAACCACTGCCTTGCTTGAAAGCGACCCATGCTTAATTTTCTACCCGCGCCCCTCGTTGGCCTGATCGCCAGCCTGCTGATGGTGCTCAATGCGCTGTTCTGGGTGCCGATCCTGCTGCTTGTCTCGTTTGTCAAGCTGCTGATCCCGATCAAAGCGGTTCGCCTATTGATCGACCCGATCTTGCTGCACATCGCCGAAGCCTGGATTGCCGGCAACAGCGGCTGGATGCGGCTGACCCAGCGCACCACCTGGGATGTGCAAGGCATTGAAGGCCTGAACTACCGCAGCTGGTACCTGGTCAACTGCAACCACCAGTCCTGGGTCGACATTCTGGTGCTGCAGCATTTGTTCAACCGGCGCATACCCCTGCTCAAGTTCTTTTTAAAGCAGCAGCTGATCTGGGTGCCGGTGATGGGGCTGGCCTGGTGGGCGCTGGAGTTTCCGTTCATGCGCCGACACAGCGAAGAGTTCCTCAAGCAGCACCCCGAAATGCGCGGCAAAGACCAGGAAACCACGCGCAAGGCCTGTGAGAAATATGCCTTGATTCCCACCAGCGTGATGAATTTTCTGGAAGGTACGCGTTTCACGCCAGCCAAACAACAGCGACAAAAATCACCCTACAAGCACCTGCTCAAACCCAAGGTCGGCGGCATGGCGCTGGCGCTGAACGCGATGGGCGACAAGTTTCAAGCCATTCTGGATGTGACCATTGTTTACCCGGACGGCGCACCCACGTTCTCGCAATTCGCGACCGGAAAACTGCACCGCGTCACCGTGCGCGTGCGGCCCTTGCCCGTGCCGCAACATTTGGTGCAAGGCGATTACGCCGGCGACCCGGCAGTGCGCGAGGCCTACCAGCAGTGGGTGCATCAGATGTGGCTGAACAAGGACGCGCAGATCGAGGCGCTTTTGGCTTCTTCATAGACAAAATCAAGCTGTAGCCCGCGTGCCATAAGCCTAGATTGCTATAATTTTAATTTTATTTCTTCTACTGGATTGAATTTCAGCTCAGTCGCCGCCAGCGGGCCACGGCGTGCTGACTGAGCCCCCAATGGAGCTCAACGGCGACCCAGCCAGCGTGTCATGTTGATCAGCGATGCGCCAGCTTGAAGACCGACACCGTCTGCACCAACTCCTGCGCCTGGGACTTCAAGCTGTCGGCGGCGGCGGCCATTTCTTCGACCAGCGAAGCATTTTGCTGCGTGACCTGGTCCATCTGCGTGATGGCTTCGCCCACTTGCGCAACCCCAATACTTTGTTCGCTGCTGGCTGTGCTGATTTCGCCCATGATGTCGGTGACGCGTTTGATGCTGCTCACCACCTCCTGCATGGTGCTGCCAGCCTGGTCCACCAACACCGTGCCCTGCTCGACCCGCTCCACGTTGGCGTTGATCAATGACTTGATCTCTTTGGCGGCCTGCGCCGAGCGTCCAGCCAGCGAACGCACTTCGGTAGCGACCACCGCAAAACCACGGCCTTGTTCACCGGCGCGGGCTGCTTCTACTGCGGCGTTGAGCGCCAGGATATTGGTCTGAAAGGCGATGCCGTCGATTACTTGAATGATGTCGGATATTTTGCGCGAGGCCTCGTTGATGCCCTTCATGGTTTGCACCACCTGCGCCACAACCTCGCCGCCTTTGGCCGCCACCGTGCTCGCGCTCTGGGCGAGCTGGTTGGCCTGGCGGGCGCTGTCGGCATTTTGTTTCACTTGCGAGCCCAACTGCTCCATGGAAGCTGCGGTTTCTTCAAGCACACTGGCCTGGCTTTCGGTGCGGGCCGAGAGATCGTGGTTGCCCTGGGCAATCTGGACGCTGGCCGTGGCCACGCCTTCGGCGCCCTGGCGCACGCTGCCCACGACATCGGACAGGCTTTGCTGCATCATTTTGAGTTGGGCCATCATGCTGTTGGCGTCACCCGGTCTCAAGTTAACCGGCTGGCTCAGGTCGCCCTGGGCCACGCTTTGCGCCAGGCTGGCAGCTTCAAGCGGCTCGGCCCCGAGTTGATTGAGCAGGCGCCGCACAATGAAGCCCACCACAAAGAACATGAGGACCTGCAGAACCCCCTGCCCCAGCCAAAGCCAGACGTCAAAGGTCTTGATGGCGGCCAGATCGTCCTTGATATCGACCGTGACGCTGGCAGCACCGAGCACGTTGCCTTCCTCAACCGCGTGACACTCCAGGCACTTGCTGGAGCGAAATTCTTTCATGCCAATGAACGGGAGCACGGCGCGCAGAGACGCTTCACCATCGCCCTTGTCGATCATCCTGAATTCGGTTTTGCCACTGGCGAGGACACTGCGGTCCATCTCGTCAACTGGCTGCTCCTGGGGCAAACCGGCTCCGTACTCGTCATTGGTTCCCTTTCCACGCACAATGCGGAGTTCTTTCAGCCCGTCGGACACACCCACCTTCTGGATGAAAAGCGCCCGCGCTACCGGATCGCTGATGACATCCTTGTCGCCCAGCTTGACCACCATCAAGGTGTTCAAACCATTGATTGCGCCATCTGCCACCGCGACTGCGCGCTCTTGAGCGGCATGCAGCGATCGCTGCTCGAACTGGATCAACAGCCATTGCTGTGCACCGAGAAGAAGCACCAGCAAACACCCCTGGATGAGAAGCTGCAGCTTGAGCTGCAGGCCGATTTTGGTCCACCAGCCGGAGTTATTTTTCATTGTTTAGCGCTCTGACGAGGTTTCAAAAAAGCCTGTGAGAACGCGAATATATCCCTCATAAGGGAAAACCCTTGATTGGCTCATGCGGGCTTCTTGACCCATGTCATCAATGCAGGGATTGCCGGTCGGAGGATGACACTCGCGGCGGTCTTGATGCGCGTCAGCGCAGATGTTTGGCCATCTTGGCCTTGAAGGACTCGGTGATGCGCAGGCGCCGCGGGCCCGCAACCAGGTCAAAGCCCTCCCCGGCCAGCAAATGCCCCGGCTGCTGCACTGCCAGATAAAAACCGCAGCAGCCCTGTTGTGCCATCGCCCGGGCGGCGCCATTGAAACCCATCGCGGCATTGAACTTGTAGCACGGCTCGCGCGGCTGCGTCACCCGCAGCGCACAGTGCGCAAACCGGAGCACGTCGCCGACCCAGACATCCGCTTCCAGCAGACCCTGCAGCGTCAGGTTTTCACCGACCGAACCGTAGGGCAGTGAGTCATCAATGCTGGTCAGCCCCGCCTGGGCACGAGCCGCTCGCCAGAACGGGTAATGCTCAAAGGGGTAGGCATAGAGCGCTTTGTCCAGACCGCCATGCACCGACAGATCGGCCTGCTCATCCCCCGCCAGGCCCAGCGGCTCCACCAGAACGGCGCCCGCAACCGGTAGTTTGTGGATGGCGCTCAGAATGGTGCGGCCGTCGATTTGAATGCGCCGGGCCAACGCGCGCTGGATGCTGAGAAGTGTGGGCATGCGCTCTATTTTGCACCCAGTCCCATGGCCCGCGTGATCACCTCTTTCATGATTTCATTGGTGCCGCCATAGATGCGCTGCGGCCGCGCGTCGACGTAGGCGCGCGTGATCGGGTATTCCCACATGTAGCCGTAACCGCCAAACAGCTGCACGCATTCGTCCATCACCTTGCACTGCAAATCGCTGCACCAGTACTTGGCCATGCTGGCCGTGGCTGTGTCCAATGTGTCCGTCATCAAGAGCTCGGTGCATTTGTCAATGAACACCTGCGCGATCTGGACCTCGGTTTGCAGTTCCGCCAGGGTAAAGCGCGTGTTCTGGAACGCGGCCACCGGTTGGCCGAATACTTTGCGCTCTTTGACATAAGCCACGGTCCAGTCGATGGCGGCCTGCGAGGCGGCAATGGCGCCAATGGCAATTTGCAGGCGCTCCCACGGCAACTGCTCCATCAGGCAGATGAAGCCCCGGTTCTCATGCGCCGCCCCGCCCAGCAGGTTGTCGGACGGGACGCGCACATTGTCAAAAAAGAGCTCGGAGGTGTCCTGGGCTTTCATGCCCATTTTCTTCAAGCGTTGGCCCACCGTAAAGCCTGGCATGCCACGCTCCACCAGCAGCAGACTGGTGCCCTTGGCGCCGGCTTGCGGGTTGGTCTTGGCCACCACAATCACCAGATCAGCGTGCCACCCGTTGGTAATAAAGGTCTTGCTGCCATTGAGCAGGTAACTGCCGTCAGACTGCATGATCGCGGTGGCCTTGATGCCCTGAAGGTCCGAGCCTGCGGCGGGCTCGCTCATGGCGATCGCCCCGATCATCTCGCCGCTGGCCAGTTTGGGCAGGTACTTGGCTTTCTGCTCGTCAGTGCCGTAGTGAAGGATGTACGGCGCGACGATTTCACTGTGCAGGCCGTAGCCAATGCCGGTGAAGCCGGCACGGCCGATTTCTTCGAGTTGCACCACCGAAAACAGCTTGTCGGCGCCAGCTCCACCGTATTCTTCCGGCATGGCCATGCACAAAAAGCCGTTCTCGCCGGCCTTGGTCCAAACCGCTCGATCCACGTAGCCCTGCTCCTCCCAGTCGGCATGAAAGGGGGCAATCTCCTTGTCGATAAAGCGGCGAAAACTGTCGCGAAAGGCTTCGTGGTCGGGCGTAAATAGGGTTCTTTGGATCATGGCGGCACCTGGTTAACATGAATGGGGTTATTTATACAAAGCAATCGCTTTGCAAAAAGCAATATACTGCATTCTTGCGCCTTCGCACCCCGCATTTTTTTTACCCTGCCTTTCTACTGGAGCCCCCATGACTGAAGCATTTGTATATGACGCCATCCGCACACCGCGCGGCAAAGGCAAAAAAGACGGCAGCCTGTATGAGGTCAAGCCCGTCAATCTGTTGGCCGGACTGCTGACCGAACTGCAGCGCCGCAACGACTTCGACACCGCCCAAGTGGATGACGTGGTCATGGGCGTGGTCTCTCCGGTGGGGGATCAAGGGGCAGTGATTGCCAAAGTGGCAGCGCTCAGGGCCGGGTGGGACTTCACCTGCTCGGGTATGCAGATCAACCGTTTTTGTGCCTCGGGCCTGGAGGCGGTTAACCTGGCAGCGCAGAAGGTGCGCTCGGGCTGGGAAGAACTGGTGGTGGCCGGCGGCGTGGAGAGCATGAGCCGCGTGCCCATTGGCTCTGACGGCGGCGCCTGGGCGATGGACCCGGAAACCAGCTCTGCCACCGGCTTTGTACCGCAGGGCATTGGTGCCGATCTGATTGCGACACTGGAGGGTTTTTCACGTCAAGACCTCGACGCCTTTGCGCTTGAATCGCAAAAGCGGGCCACCAAGGCGCGTGAGAATGCGTACTTCTCGCGCTCTGTGGTGCCCGTCACCGACTTTCTAGGCCAGGTCATTCTGGCCCAGGACGAATTCATCAAGCCGCAGACCACGCTCGAAGGACTGGCGTCACTCAAGCCCGCGTTCGAGCAGATGGGCGCCATGGGCTTCGACCAGCTCGCCCTCACCCGCTACCCGCAGGTGGAGCGCATCCACCATGTGCACCATGCAGGCAACTCGTCCGGCATTGTGGATGGTGCTGCGGCGGTGTTGATTGGCTCCGAAGCTGCTGGCAAGTTGCACGGTTTCACACCCCGAGCGCGCATCGTGTCCGCCGCCTTGAGCGGCGCTGACCCGACCATCATGTTGACCGGCCCGATGCCAGCCGCGCGCAAGGCGCTGGCCAAGGCCGGCCTTAGCATTGACCAGATCGACCTGTTTGAAGTGAACGAGGCATTTGCAGCCGTGGTGATGCGCTTCATGAAAGAGATGAAAGTGCCGCATGAAAAAGTTAACGTCAACGGCGGCGCCATTGCCATGGGACACCCGCTGGGTGCCACCGGCGCCATGCTCATCAGCACGTTGATTGACGAGTTACACCGGCGCCAACTGCGTTACGGCATGGCGACGCTGTGTGTGGGCGGCGGCATGGGGATTGCCACCATTGTTGAGAGAATGTGAGATCTTTGCGGGACAGACCGCCGTTACACGAAGTGAACAAGCTCTGTCCTCAACCATTTAAGGTGAATCGGGCTCTAGCTCCCGTATTTATTGCCTAAGCAGCTATTAATTTCATATAAACATCACCATGAAAACCATCCAGTACGAACTAAAAGACGGCATCGCCACCATCACCTTTGACGAGCCGAACTCGCCCGTGAACACCATGGGATTGCAGTGGCAAGAAGACCTCTCAGCATTGACCGCTCAGGTTGTAGCGGACCAGGACAAGATCAAAGGCATGCTCCTGACCTCTGCCAAGTCGACCTTCTTCGCGGGGGCCGACCTCAAGGGCACGATGCGGCTCAAGCCTGCGGACGCCGGTGCCGTCTATGCGCAGATCGAACTGCTCAAGAAGAACTTCCACACGCTGGAGACGCTGGGCAAGCCGGTGGTGAGTTGCCTCAACGGCACGGCGCTGGGCGGGGGCTGGGAGGTGGCGCTGGTGGGCCATTACCGCATCGCGATCGACAACCCCAAGACGCAGTTTGGCATGCCTGAAGTGACATTGGGCCTGCTACCCGGGGCGGGCGGTGTGACCAAGATGACACGACACCTGGGCCTGATGGGCGCGCAGCCCTACCTGGTGGAAGGCAAGACTTTCTCGCCCAAAGAAGCCAAAAGCCTGGGACTGGTGCATGAACTGGTCGCAGCGGGCGAGACCGCCGCCGCTGACATGCACGCTAAGGCGCTGGCCTGGATCGCAGCCAACCCGAGCGCCCAGCACCCCTGGGAAGCCAAGGGCTACAAAGTGCCCGGCGGCCTGCCCTCCAGCCCGGCAGTCGCCCAAATGCTGGTGGTAGCCCCGGCCATGATCAAGCTGCAAACGCGCGGCTTGTACCCGGCGCCCGAAGCCATCATGGCCTGCATGGTCGAAGGGCTGCAGGTCGATATTCCGACCGCGCTGCGCCTTGAGAGCCGCTACCTCGCCAAGCTCATGACCGGCACGAATGCCCGCGCCATGATCAACACCTTTTTCTTCAACCTCAACGCCATCAAGAGCGGCCAGTCACGCCCGGGAACAGCCCCGCGCTTCAAACCAACCAAGGTCGGTTTGCTCGGGGCCGGCATGATGGGCGCGGGCATTGCCTTTTCCCAGGCCAGCAAAGGAATCGCCACCGTGCTCAAAGACGTGAGCCAGGACAAGGCGGACCTGGGCAAGTCCTACAGCGCCAAGATCACCCAGGCGCGGGTGGACAAGGGCCGCATGAGCGCGCTAGAGCAGCAAACCATTCTTGAGCGCATTCACGCCACAGACCAAGTGGCAGACTTGTCCGGTTGCGACCTGATCATCGAAGCGGTGTTTGAAAACCGAGAGCTCAAGGCCAAAGTCACGAAAGAGGCCGAGCCCATGCTGGCCCCGGGTGGCTTCTTTGCTTCAAACACCTCAACATTGCCGATCAGCGGCCTGGCCACGGCCAGTCGCGCGGCTGACAAGTTCATCGGCATCCACTTCTTCAGCCCGGTGGACAAAATGAAGCTGGTGGAGATTATTCGCGGCGAGAAGACCAGCGATGACACGGTGGCGCGGGCTTATGACTACGTGCAGGCCATCGGCAAGATGCCGATTGTGGTGAACGATTCGCGCGGCTTTTTTACCAGCCGCGTGTTTGGCACTTTTGTGATGGAAGGTGTCGCCATGCTCGGTGAAGGCATCCCAGCTGCAGCCATCGAAAACGCCGGCATCCAGAGTGGCATGCCGGTCGGCCCGCTGGCGGTACTCGATGAGACTTCGCTCACGCTGAGTCTGCATGTGATGGCGCAAACCCGCGCCGACTTTGAAGCCGAGGGCAAGACCTACGTCGCCACGCCAGGCGAGGCGCTGCTGGTCAGCATGGTCAAGGAACACCAGCGGCCTGGGCGCGCGGGTGGCGCTGGCTTTTATGAATACCCGGCCGAAAAAGGCGTCAAGAAGTTCCTCTGGCCAGAGCTCAAGGCTCTGTTTGAGAAGTCCGATGTTCAATGGGATATCACCGACCTGAAAGATCGCCTGCTCTATCGTCAGGCGGTCGAGACAGCCCGTTGTTTAAGCGAAAACGTGCTCACCAGCGTGCACGACGCCAACATCGGGTCGATCTTCGGCATTGGCTTTCCGGCCTGGACCGGGGGCGCCATGCAGTTCATCTACGGGCTGGGCATTGAGGCTTTTGTCAAGCGGGCGGACGAACTGGCAGCCAATTTCGGGGATGGCTTTGCATTGACGGATGAGGTCAAAGCCGCGATCACCCGCTACCAGCCGGTTTATTGACTGGTTGCCTCAGCGGGGGCGGGCCACGTCGCCCGCGATCGGGTGTAATCGCGGGTCGTCTTGAAAAAATGGAGTTCTCGGATGTTGTCACGCCTGATGCGCGGCCTGTTGCTGGGCCAGATTCTGATCGGCGCCTTGCTGGGCTGGCTGCTGGCGTGGCAGACGGGCGCCACGCTCTGGCTGGTGGCGGTCATGGCGCTGGCCTTGCCGCTGATTGGGGTGCTGCTGGTGATCATCACCATTGCGCTCTTGTCACGCGCGCCAGGCGCCAATAGCCGCTGGTTGCGTTCGCTGCTGTTTGAATACGCGGCCATGCTACGGGCTTCTGTGTGGCAACTCCCCTGGGCCAGCATCGCGCAAGTGGCCATGCCGGTGCCGGGCGCTACCATGCGCACCCCGGTGCTGCTGGTGCATGGCTACCTGTGCAACCACCGGGTCTGGGATGCCATGGCGCATCAATTGCAGAGCGCCGGTCACCCGGTCATGCAGATTGACCTGGAACCCGTGTTCGCACCGATTGACAGCTACGCCCCCCAGGTTGAGCAGGCAGTGCTCGAGCTGTGCCACCAAACCGGTGCCACCAAAGTCGCGCTCATCGGCCACAGCATGGGCGGTGTGGTCATTCGCGCCTGGATGCGCGCCTTTGGCACGACCCGTGTGGACCGGGTCATCACGCTCGGAACACCCCACGCCGGCACGCAGATCGCCCGGCGCACCAGAACCCCGAACGGGCAGCAAATGGTCTGGCGCAGCGCCTGGCTGCAAGAACTGGAGAGAAGCGAGTCGCCGCAGACCCGAGCCCTGATGCGCATCGCCCTCACCCCCCAAGACCACATCGTGTTCCCGCAGCGCGAACAGGTGCTGCCCGGGGTGCCGGTCACCGTGTTCGACGGTCTGGGCCACCTGGAGCTTTGCCGCAACCGGGCTGTCATTGCCTGGGTATTGCAGCAGCTTGATGATCCAGTTGTGCCAGCGTAAGTGATCGGCCCGACGGTATCTGGTAAAAGTGATGCCATGATGGACATTGAGACTGACCCAAAGCACTTCATCAAAGCGGTAACCGAGCTCGGTGAAAAGCGCCCGGTGCTGACCACACAGGCGATCTTCAACGACCGCGGTGTCAAGATTATTGAAAAGGGCGTTCAGGTCAATGCCGGGCTGTATGAGCGGCTGATGGCGCACAAGCTTAACGTCCCGCTTGAACAATCCGTGGCCAGCACGCCCACCGTCACGGGAGCGCTTCTTCGCAGGCAAGCCGAAGAAGTGATGCGTGACGTGCCCTTCTTTGAGCGTATCGCAGCCAACCCGAAGACCCGCAACTTGTTGCTGGACGCGCTGACAAAACTGCCATTGCCCGACCCGATCGCGTTTCAACTGACGCTGGCCTATGAGGTGCGCCCGATCCTGTTTCGCCACTCGGTCTTGATGGCCCTCTTTGCAGCCTGGATGACGCAGGGCATGCTGGTATCACGTTTTGACGTCAGCGTCGCAAGCGCCGCTGGCTTGCTGCATGACATCGGTATGCAGCATCTCGACCCGGTCCTGCTCGCACCCCAGAGTGTGATTGATCGCGATCAACGGCGCCAGCTCTACTCACATCCGCTGGTTTCCACGCTGCTGATCGAGCGCCACCACGAGTATCCGCGTGAGTTGCTGCGCGCGGTCAGGGAGCACCACGAGTTCCTTGATGGCTCCGGCTATCCCGGCAATCTTGGTGGTGACGCCATCAGCCCGCTGGGGCGCATTCTCTCGCTGGGCGAGTTGGTCACATCCCTGCTGGCGTCCAACGAGCCGGCTTGCGAATTGCGGCTCAGAGTGCTGCTGCGCATGAACGGGCATCGCTATGACGCCGCGCTGGTCGAGCGCGTGATGCAAAACACGGAGCCGCAAACCGAAGGGCAAAGCAAGGGCCTGGCGGTGATGGCGGATCCGGTGAATCGCCTACTGGAGATCGACGCAATTCTGTCGGCGTGGCCGTGTGAACTGGCCGGGCACGCTGACCTGAGTGCGGCGCGCCGGGACAACCTGGCCGCCGTCGCAGCGCAGTCGGCACAACTGCGCCGTACCCTGGCCGCAGTCGGCGTGGCACCGCAACAGTTGGCGCAACTGGGTAGCGAGGCACTGGACGAGTTTCTTCAGTTGGAACTATCGCTGTTGGTGCAGGAATCGACTTGGCAGCTGCGCTCGCTGGCTCGTCAAACCCGGCGGCGCTGGCGCCTCGAGGCCGATGCCCGTTACCCGGATGCCCTGCAATTCTGGCTGGATCGGGCAGACACCTTGGTGGCAAGCATCAGTGGCACGGCGCCGGTGCAACTGCGCGTGATGGAGTAGTCGATGCCGGCTCATCAAGAGGGCAGTTCACCGCGTCCAAGCTCCCTGGCTGACTTGTTCTGGTCTTTCACCCAGCTCGCGCTGCAGGGTTTTGGTGGCGTACTTGCCATCGTGCAGCGCGAGTTGGTGGAAAAAAAGCGCTGGCTCACGCCTGAGGAGTTCATGGAAGACTGGGCCGTGGCGCAAATACTGCCGGGCCCCAATGTGGTCAACCTGTCCCTGATGATTGGCGACCGCTACTTTGGCTGGCGTGGTGGCTTGGTGGCGCTGGCCGGCATGTTGACTTTTCCATTGCTGATCGTGCTGGCCTTGGCGGCGCTGTTTGCCGGCGTCTCTGATTCACCCGGCGTTCAAGGGGCGTTGCGCGGCATGGGCGCTGTCACCGCCGGTCTGATCGGTGGCACCGGCCTTAGACTCATCAATTCCTTAGAGAAGAATGTGATGGGAGCCCTCGTCTGCTGGGCGTTGGCAGCTATTACTTTTGCAGCTATTGCCTGGCTGCGTGTGCCACTTGTGTGGGTGCTGTTGGGGGTGGGCACGCTGGCCTGTGGCTGGGCGTACCGGCAACTGGGCAAAGTGCAGGCTCGGGTGATGCCAGAGTGAGTGAGAGCCTGACACTGAATCTGACGCTTGCCGATTGGCTGGCCTTGCTCAGCCACTTCATGCAGTTGTCTCTGCTGGCCATTGGCGGCGCCATTACAACAGCGCCCGACATGCACCGTTACCTGGTGATTGAACAGCATTGGCTGAGCGACAGCCAATTCACCTCATCGGTCGCGCTGGCGCAGGCGGCACCGGGGCCCAACGTGCTGTTTGTCGCGCTGCTGGGCTGGAACGTGGGCTTGAACGCAGGCGGCGGCCAGGGCGGGGGCGCGCTGGCCTGGCTCTATGCCCTGCTCGGCGTTGTCGTGACCATGGTCGGCATCATGCTGCCCAGCACGACGCTGACCTTCGTGGCCGCCCGCTGGGGCCATCGCAACCGGGAACGGCGCTGGGTACGCGCCTTCAAGCAAGGCATGGCACCGATCGTGATCGCGCTGCTGTTGGCGACCGGCTGGATTTTGGCTGTCGGCCACGGCACTTCCGTGAGTAACTGGCCCGCCTGGCTACTCGCAGCGGTGTGTGCTCTGCTGGTCTGGCGCACCCGCTTGCACTTGCTGTGGCTCTTGACGGCGGGGGGCTTATTGGGTTGGATTGGCTGGATTTAGCCAATTGTGTTGAGAATGATTCGCATTTGTGATAAAATTAATTTTTAACTATCCGGAGTTCACGCGACATGTTCAAAGCACACATCCCCACCGCCTGCGCCCTCTTGTTCGCCTGTACGGCGGTCGCGGCGCAAGACCAGGTTCTCAACATCTACTCGGCTCGCCATTACCCGACCGACGAAGCGCTTTACGGCAATTTCAGTAAGACCACCGGGATCAAGATCAACCGTGTCGACGCCGATGACGCAGGCATTCTCGCGCGACTCAAGGCAGAAGGCAGCGCATCACCGGCCGATGTCATTTTGCTCGTTGATGCCGCACGGCTGTGGAAAGGCGAGGTTGAAGGACTGTTCCAACCCATCAAGTCGAAAATTCTGACTCAGGCCATTCCCGCGCAGCTGCATGGCAAATCAACCGCCGATGGTGCTACTCCCTGGTTCGGCTTTTCCACCCGTGCCCGGGTCATTGTGTACAACAAAGGCACCGTGCAAAAAGAGGATGTTGATACCTACGAGGAACTGGGCGATGCCAAAAACAAGGGGAAACTCTGCATCCGCTCTGGCTCGCACCCGTACAACCTGTCACTGTTTGGCGCCGTGCTGGAGCACCTCGGTGAAGAAAAAACACAGGCCTGGCTCAAAGGTGTGGTCGACAACATGGCGCGCACGCCCAAAGGCGGTGACACCGACCAGATCAAAGGCGTAGCCTCGGGCGAATGCGGTGTGGCGGTGACCAACTCGTATTACCTGGCGCGCCTGATGCGTTCCGACAAACCAGAGGACAAGGCTATCATGGAACGGGTGGGTGTTGTGTTCCCGAACCAGGCAACCTGGGGCACACACGTCAACATCGCCGGTGGTGCGGTCGCCAAGCACGCCAAGAACCCGGGCAACGCCGTGAAATTTTTGGAGTACCTGGCCAGCGCCCAGGCGCAAGACCAGTTTGCCAACGGCAACAACGAATGGCCGGTGGCCAAAGGTATCAAAATCAGCAACCCGGCCTTGCAGTCCATGACCGGAGGCAGTTTCAAGAGTGAGACCATCCCCATCAGCGTCGTGGGGATGAACCAAGTCAAGGTCCAGCAGATGCTGGACCGCGTTGGCTTCAGATGAAATTGCAGTATTCAGTCGCCGAGAAAAAATAACTTGAACATTCCCTATCTTCCATACGAGCGCCATGCGGCGTTGCAAATCGCTTGTTTGGCTCGCCAAACGGCGCGCTTTGCGCCTTGCCTGGCATCTCGTCTGAAAACGGGTCATTGTCCAATTTATTTTTTCGCGACTCCTAACTGATCGTCGCGGCTAGCGGCTCGGGCTTGGATTTGCCCTCTTTCTTTGACAACGGTTGAATCTCGAGCAAGACTTCGGTCTTGCTCGCATCCGTGTCGTCAAGATCGACGGTCAACCGGCCGCCTTCGGTCAAGCGGCCAAAAAGCAGTTCGTCAGCCAGCGCGCGACGAATCGTGTCCTGAATCAAGCGCTGCATCGGGCGCGCGCCCATCAGCGGATCAAAGCCCTTCTTGGCCAAGTGCTTGCGCAACTTGTCGGTAAAGGTGACATCCACTTTCTTGTCGGCCAACTGGGCCTCAAGCTGCAACAAGAACTTGTCGACCACCCGCAGGATCACGACCTCATCAAGCGCCTTAAAGCTGACCACTGCATCGAGCCGGTTGCGGAATTCAGGTGTAAACAGCCGCTTGATATCGGCCATCTCGTCGCCCGCTTCGCGCACATTGGTAAACCCCATGACGGACTTGTTCATGGTTTCGGCACCGGCGTTGGTCGTCATGACGATAATGACGTTGCGAAAGTCAGCCTTGCGCCCGTTGTTGTCTGTCAATGTGCCATGGTCCATGACCTGCAACAACACGTTGAAGATCGCCGGGTGCGCTTTCTCGATTTCGTCGAGCAGCAAGACACAGTGCGGTTTCTTGGTAATGGCTTCAGTCAACAGCCCGCCCTGATCAAAACCCACATAGCCGGGCGGCGCGCCGATCAGGCGACTGACCGCGTGTTGCTCCATGTACTCGCTCATATCGAAGCGAATCAGGTCAATGCCCATGATGTAGGCCAACTGCTTGGCGGCTTCGGTCTTGCCAACCCCCGTGGGGCCACTGAACAAGAAAGCACCAATCGGTTTGTCGCCCTTGCCCAGGCCAGAGCGGGCCATCTTCACGGCCGAGGCCAGCATGTCCAGCGCCTTGTCTTGCCCAAAAACAACATTCTTGAGGTCGCGCTCCAGCGTTCTAAGCTTACCGCGGTCATCATTGGACACATTGGCGGGAGGAATCCGGGCAATCTTGGCAACGATTTCTTCTACCTCAGCCTTGCTGATGATTTTCTTGCGCTTGGACGGCGGCAAAATCCGCTGCGCTGCACCGGCTTCGTCGATCACATCAATCGCCTTGTCTGGCAGATGCCGGTCGTTGATGTACTTGGCGCTTAATTCCGCTGCCGCCTGCAAGGCAGCCACCGCGTACTTGACGTTGTGATGCTCCTCAAAACGGGATTTGAGGCCCTTGAGAATCTCCACCGTCTGCTCAACCGTCGGCTCGACCACATCGATTTTCTGGAAACGACGCGACAACGCGGCGTCCTTTTCAAATATCCCACGATATTCAGTGAATGTGGTCGCCCCAATGCACTTGAGCGCGCCAGAGCTCAAACCTGGTTTGAGCAGGTTGGACGCATCGAGCGTTCCGCCCGACGCCGCGCCGGCACCAATCAAGGTGTGAATCTCATCAATGAACAAAATGGCATTGGGCTTGTCCTTCAAGGACTTCAACACCCCTTTGAGCCGCTGCTCGAAGTCTCCCCGGTACTTGGTCCCAGCCAACAAGGCACCCATATCGAGTGAGTAGACAATGGAATCAGCCAAAATTTCAGGCACATCCTTTTCAGTGATACGCCATGCTAAGCCTTCAGCAATGGCCGTCTTGCCGACGCCGGCCTCGCCGACCAGAAGCGGATTGTTCTTGCGCCGACGGCACAGAATCTGAATCACGCGCTCGACTTCATACTCGCGACCAATCAAGGGATCAATCTTGCCGTCTTTGGCCAACTGATTGAGGTTTTGCGTGTACTGCTCCAGCGGGGACGACTTCTCGTTCTTCTCGGAGGCGCCCTCTTCGCTCTCAGCCGGGCTCTCACCGGACTTGGCGGGCTCAGGTGGTTCGGTCTTTTTGATGCCGTGCGCGATGAAGTTCACCACGTCGAGCCGGGTCACGCCCTGCTGGTGCAGGTAGTACACCGCGTGAGAATCCTTCTCACCAAAAATCGCCACCAACACGTTGGCTCCGGTGACTTCTTTTTTGCCGCTGCCGGTGGACTGCACGTGCATGATGGCACGTTGAATCACACGTTGGAAGCCCAGCGTGGGTTGCGTGTCTACGTCGTCTGAGCCCGCCACCTGGGGCGTATTGTCTTTTATGAAATTTGCCAGTGACTTGCGCAGATCATCAATATTGACAGAGCAGGCCCGCATTACTTCAGCCGCACTGGGATTGTCCAGCAAGGCTAGCAGCAGATGCTCTACCGTGATGAACTCGTGACGCTGCTGGCGCGCCTCAACAAATGCCATATGAAGGCTAACTTCCAATTCTTGGGCAATCATGTGATTTCCTTTATAGCCTTTACGGTGGTGATTAACTGTAATCCGATTTCGAAATCAATTCTGAAGAGATGCCAAGATGTCCCTATCAATTACGGGCAGAGCAGTAACAGACGATGCCTGGTCTTATCTCAGACCACCCAACCAAAACGCCTAGAAATCGACGGGTTCACTGATGCACTTTAACGGATGCCCGGCTTTGTTGGCTGCATCAAGCACCTGATCCACTTTGGTGGCGGCCACGTCCCGTGAATAAACACCACAAATGCCTTTGCCATCGAGGTGAATCTTGAGCATGATCCTTGTAGCTCCTTCTAAATCCTTGCCAAAAAACTCCTGGATGACCACCACCACAAACTCCATCGGTGTGTAGTCGTCGTTCAGCATGACCACCTGGTACATCTGCGGAGGCTTGGTCCTTTGCGTTCTGCGTTCAAGCACAACAGTGCCGCTTTCATCCAGGCCCGGCGTCTGAGCCGGCGGTATTTTGGGAATTTCTGGTGATTTGGTTGCCATGCTTTGATTCTATCGAGCGCACCGTTTCACTGCGCCACCCAGGCGAATTGGTGACAATCTGGCCGCATTCAAGAAGCAGAGTCAAAAAAATCGTTCACAACGTTCAAGCCATAGCGGTTCAGGTAGCGGCGGACTCAAGCCTTGCCGAGAGCCAAGCAGGGGAAGCAGCTGTGCACTTGATACCACCTGTGGTCACTCATTACGTCGCGGCTGTCCATTTTTACTGCCGCGCTTGATATTCAGGTGACGCAGCTTAGGGCCCTTAGGCCGCGACTCGGTTGACTGCAGTGCGGGCGGGTTCGTCCATTTTTTCAACATGACCTGAAATCCCATGGGCTCGGTGGCTCCCGAAAGTCGACTCAACCCAGTGGCCCAGGCGATCTTGTGAACTGCGCCGTGTCGAAAGCAGTGAGCTTCAAACTCGAGACCCGCTGCTCAGCGGGCCTCGATAATTTCGCCCAGCTTGGCGCCTACCAGGTAACAGGCCATGCCTAGCTGAGCTTCCTCGGGCAAATCCAAAGACGATTCAATGCGTTTTTTGCGCGTTTGCATCGTTCTGATTCTGCCTTGAGTTGCCATGCATCAGTGGCGGTGCGCGCCCTGCTCGATCTTGCTCTTGTCGATGTCGAACGACGCTGCGCCGGCGAGCTCGCCGATGACACTGCGCATGCGGGTGCTGGCTTGCGCCAGCGCATCGTCGTGGCTGCAAGCCTCGACGAACGATTCGAACTCTAGCTTGTCGCCGTTGTCGAGCATATGTGCCAGTTTGGCCTTGAAGGTCTGCGTCATGGGTATCCTCGTTGATGTGAAGCGTTGGATGTAGCGACAGTATCTGCCACCGTGGTTTGCGCTGGCAAGGTTCGCTCGGAGAACTCGGCCAGCACACTTCTCACCATCGGAATGCAGTTGTTGCACTTGGGCAGACACCCGATGGCTTTGAAGCAGGTTTTGACGTTGTGCGCGCCGCTCTGGCTCGCTCTTCTGAAAACGTCAATGGAGATGTCATGGCAAGTGCAGGTGCTTCGGTCGTTCATGGCTTGCACTCGGCATCGGGCAATTCATAAGGGCGAAGCACGCGGCGCACAGACGGCCAGCTCTCACGGATCTTGTTGTGCATCTTGGTGACCGCGTTCAGAGGCTTGGTCAGCAATTTCAGGTTGACCAGGAACACGCCAATCTCGGCGGCAGTGAGTGGGTCTGGCAGCAGACGCCAGACACCAGACCAGGCCAGCAGCAGCACCACGACGAGTGACACCCAGAAGGCGAACTCGGAAATCACCTCACTGAACTGCTTGGTGATTTCAAACCGAATCCGGTTGCGGTAGAGCTTTTCCTGCTGAACGTGCAGGCGCTGCCTGTCGCCCTGTGCCACGGCCGAGCTGACTTGCGCCATCAACAGCACCCCTCGGTGGCTCAGACGCTGGATGAGTTGGCCAAACACCAGTGAAGCCAGGAACGGCGTGAAAGCGGTCACCACCAGGGCAGGGAGCAGCTCGGGCGAGAGCTTGACCTGCCAGATGAGCACAGCGGGCACACCGATGAGAATGACCCAGATTTCTTTTTGCGCCAGATCGAAAAGCTTGACGACGTTCTTGCAGTCGTTGGTGGCCTTGGCGACATGTTCGCCCGCGCAACCGTCCCCCCGGATCTCAAACCAGCGTCGCTGGGTGTCGATCAACAGGCGGTCGTCGTACATGCGGTTGAACACCTTCTCGACGATGGTGAGCAGCGCCAGGCCCAGGAACACGGCCACTGCATAGGGTACGTAGCCAAGCAGTTCATTTAAAGCGAATGCTCTCGATCCTTTGGCAACTTCCTGCAGCACCTCGCTGGCCAGCCAGGCCTGCACCGGTGCTAGCGCGGGCGAGATGATGTTGGGCAGGATCGTCAGTGCGAGCAGCCAGGGGTGGGCCAGCATCATTCGCAGCATGTCGCGCAAGAGGTCGGGCAGGCTGGAGCGAGACGGTTGCGATCCTGCAGCAGCGGGCATCCTCGGCACGGGCGGGGTGGGCACATGCTCAAGCATCGGGATGGCCGCAGTCAAAACCGCGCCTCGTAGGTCATGTAGACCGTCGGACGCGAGCGCTCGGACTTCGACTCGGCATTGGCAAACGCCCCGCTGGCGTTGAACTTGGTGGTCGTTTCCGTCTTACTCACTGCCAGGATGTTCTTGGCCACCAGGCGCAGCTCTGCCTTGGCGCTGAAGACTTTGGTGATGTAGGCGTCCAGCAAAGCTGAGCCTTCGAGCGCCTTCACTTCAAGTTCACCGCTGTCGTTGAGGCTGCGTGCCGTGAAGGCCGGTTGCACCGAGGCGCTGACACCCGCGGACCAACGTGAAGGACGGTGCGTCCAGTCCAGGCCCAGCGTGCTAATGCGCGGCGGCAGGTCGTTGACAGCCGCTTTCAAGCCCGCCGTGGTGTACGTGCTCCCACGCAGCTCCGCGTGATTGCCAATGAAACTGAGCTGGTTCGCCCCCTTGTGGCGGATCGGAATTCGCCAGTCGATTTCGACCCCGTGAAAGCTTGCATTCGCCACATTCTCCGGTCGCTTGATGTAGCGCATGCCTTCGAGCGTGGTGACCTGCTGAACGAAGTCTTTGACGTTACGCTGGTACAGATTGACGCCCACAACACCCCTGCGTCCAGCAAAAAAGCGCTCGACCCCCAGTTCAAAACCTCGGGCACGCTCTGGCCGCAGGGCCGGATTACCCTGTGTGTCCGGTGCGCTCAGGCTGCCCGCGTTGGTGGTAATCAGCGGGGTGATTTGGTCAAACCTCGGCAGGCGCGACGTCATGGCCCAGCTGGCTCGCACGTTGGTGTTTTTCGCTGCTTCCCAGCGGTAGTGCAGCGAAGGGTTGGCAAAGCGGTCGTCGCCGGGTCGGCTCAACCCAGTGCCGTCGATTGCTATGCGGCGCACCGACTCCACGCGCAGCCCCGGCGTCAGCATATGACGGCGGGTCACCCGCCATTCGTCCTGCACGTAGGCGATGAGGCGGCTTTCCTCGATGTTGAAGACGTCGCTCAACGCCGTCTTATCCGCGCCGTTTTCTGTTTTTGTTTTTCGGGTGTCAAAGCTGGACTCCCGCACCTCCAGGCCGGTCGACAGCTGGTGATCGCCTCCTACTGACCAAGCCGCACCCACACCCGCGTAAGCCGCCTCGTCGTTGACGCGTTCGTTGTCCTGTGCGCGCTTGGTCACCTGGCCGCTGGCGCTGTTTTCGGTGCTGGACGAGACCCTGCCGATGCGCGCCTGTTGCACGCCAACCTTGGCAAACCACGTGCCCCAGGTGTTCACGCCGTCGTAGCGGGTGCCCAGGCGCCAGACGCTGTCGTTTTTTGTTTCTGTCTTGTTCGTGCCCTTTTTGTAGATGCCGCCCGCATCTCGGATCGATGAGCCTTCATCCTTGTCCTCAGTGCCCTCGGAAACAAATGAATCGAGCGTGAGCCGATCCTGCCCGTTGCGCCAGGTCAGGCGCGGAGAAAACAATGTCTCGCTCTTGCGGGTGGGACGAGTCTTGAACTCGCGCTCGGTCACCGCGCCCGAGGCATTGAGCTTATTCTTGTCTTCTTCAATGTCCTCGGCTCCCCGGGTGTGCGAGAGCGCCAACACCACATCCAGGTCATCGAGTTTTCTGCTGATCTGTGCCACGACATCGCCCACCGGCAGGGAACCGTTGCGTCCCACCGCCACGCGCAGGCGGGTGAGGTTGTCCACGCTTTCTTTGAGCACGATGTTGATCGCCCCCCCGATTCCGTCGGCGTCCATGGCCGCGCTGGGGTTGCGCACGATTTCGATGCGCTCGATCATGTCGGCGGGTAGACGATCGACTTGAAACTGGCGGGCCTTGGTGGCGCTGGGCACAGGTTCGCCGTTGATGAGGAACTGCGTGTAACCCTTGTCGAGGCCGCGGATGCGGATGTCCTTGACCACGCCGGCCGGGCCGGTGAAGGTCATGCCAGGCAAGCGGCGCAGCACATCGCCCACAGTGGCGTCGCCGAAGCGCTCTACCTCGACCTCGTCAACAACGATCTTTGCGACCGCCGCGTCCTGGCGTGCCTTTCGGGCGTCCCGCTCGGCATCGGCCTGCACAGTCACCAACGGCAATGTGCCGCGGCTGCGGGGCGACTGGGGATTTGGAGTTTGTTCGCTCCAGGCGGGGCAAGGCGCAAGCACCGTCAAGCAGGCCATGGCAGCCGCCATGGAAGTTTTTTCAAGCATGTCTGTATCTCTGATGAAACAGGCACGGGCTGGCGGCTGCTGGCTGGTGCGATCAGTTCACGAGAGCAGGTCTTGGATTACCTGCGTCGCAACTGGCGAGTCCACAGTATAAACGCAAATGCGACCTATTCGCAACAAGTCTCTGACAACCGGCGTCAAAGGTTGCTCAAGCTTTTTTACAACTCAACAAGGGAAGGTGCGCCTGATCACGGCCGGAGGTATACGTGAGGCCGGTTTAGGAAATTCTGCTGAGGGTGTAGTTGACGTGGCGCATTTTGATGACTTGGCCAAAGCTATGACCCCAAATATGCCCCTGTGGCCGTTGAGGTCAAAAAACTTTGCGGGACGCTTAGAAAAAAAACCCCAGTCAAATCAACGCTAGCCATTACATTAAAGTGTTGATGGCTTTTTGGCAAAATTGGAGCATTGATTCAAGGTCGTATCTGTAGTGGATACGACCTTTTTCTTCGTCGGTGCTTGGCTATTTTTGGGCGAATGCCGCCGGATACGCGATGCTTGGGTATTCCGGTCGATCGTGACCGGTCATTCCGGTTTGTCGTGACCGGCGATTCTGGTTCATCGTGACCGCTCATTCCGGCCGATCGTGACCGCCCGTTCTGGTTTATCGTGAC
>VMTC01000031.1 GCA_013791765.1 Rhodoferax sp. | reverse complement strand
TTGCAGGGGCTCAACAAGGCCGAGACCGCCAAGCAATATGGCCACGCCCAGGTACTGGCCTGGCGGCGCAGCTACGACACAGTGCCCCCTGCGCTGGAACCGGGCGACCCGAGCAGCGAGCGCACAGACCCGCGCTACGCCCGGCTGGCGCAGGACCAGATTCCCCTGGGCGAGTGCCTGAAAGACACGGTGGCGCGCGTCCTGCCTTTTTGGCACGAGGCGCTGGCACCCGCTGTCAAAGCCGGCAAACGCGTGGTGGTGGCGGCGCATGGCAACTCGATCCGGGCGCTGCTCAAACACCTGGACAACATCTCCGACGACGACATCGGGGGTCTGAACATCCCCAACGGCATTGCGTTGGTGTATGAGCTCGACGAGAACCTCAAGCCGATGCGCCACTACAACCTGGGCGACGCCGAGGCTGCGGCCAAGGCCGCTGCGGCTGTGGCCTCACAGGGTAAAGCTTGAGTAAACCGGGAACCTCACCCTGTGATATCGGTCAAAGCGTGTACATTGCACGCGGTTAAAACATGTTGCTGAGAAAATCGCGATCCAAAGCAGCGTAAGCTCTGTCCCAATTATTTAGAGGTATCCATGGGTCAAAAATTGAAAATCACCGGTTGGATTTCCATCGGTGTCATGGCCGGCGCCCTGACCACTGTGTCCCTGCAAACGGTGGCACGTGGCACGCTCACGCCCTTGCCGCTGGAGGAGTTGCAGCAATTGGCTGCCGTTTTTGGCATGGTCAAAAGCAACTACGTGGAACCGGTCGACGACAAAAAACTCATCACCGATGCCATCGCCGGAATGGTGGCGGGCTTGGACCCGCATTCGGTCTATCTCGACAAAAAGGCTTTGAGGGACTTCAACGAAGGCACCACCGGCAAGTTTGTCGGTGTCGGCATTGAAATCTCGCAGGAAGATGGTGTCATCAAGGTGGTGTCGCCGATTGAAGGCTCGCCCGCGTTTCGGGCGGGCATCAAGCCCAATGACCTGATCATCAAGATCAACGACACCCTGGTCAAGGGGCTAACGCTCAGCGAAGGCGTCAAGCGCATGCGTGGCGAGCCCAACACCAAAGTGATCCTGACGATTTTCCGCAAGTCCGAAAACCGGACTTTCCCGGTCCCGATCACGCGGGAAGAAATCCGCACCCAGTCGGTGCGCAGCAAGGTGATCGAGCCCGGTTACGCCTGGATTCGCCTGAGCCAGTTCCAGGAGCGCACCGTGGCCGACTTCGCACGCAAGATGGAAGAAATCTACAAGCAGGAGCCCCACCTTAAGGGCCTGGTGCTGGACTTGCGCAATGATCCGGGCGGCTACCTGGACGCCGCCGTAGCGATTTCTTCCGCTTTTTTACCGGAAAACGTGACGGTGGTGTCGGCCAACGGGCAACTGGCCGAAAGTAAATTCACCTACAAGGCGGCACCCGAGTATTACCAGCGCCGTGGCGGTGCCGACCCGCTCAAGCGTCTGTTCGATGTGACCAAAGGCGCGCTGAAAAACGTACCCTTGGTGGTGCTGGTTAATGAAGGCTCGGCCTCTGCCAGTGAAATCGTGGCCGGTGCGCTGCAAGATCACAAGCGCGCCAAGCTCATGGGCAACCAGACCTTCGGCAAGGGATCGGTGCAGACTGCCGTTTGCCTGGACTCTGGTTTTCGCATGGACAACTGCCCCACGGCAGCTTTGAAACTCACCACCAGCCGGTACTACACGCCCAGTGGCAAGTCGATTCAAGCCAAAGGCATCGTGCCCGACGTCATGCTCGATGAAACCGAGGACGGCAATCTGTTTGCCGCCCTGCGCACGCGCGAAGCCGATCTGGAAAAGCACCTGAGCAACGGCCAGGGCGACGAACAAAAGAATGCGGCTACCGAAAAGGCGCGGGAAGAAGCCGTCCAGCGGCTGGAAGACGAACTCAAGAAACCGCTGGCTGAACGCCGCTTGCCGGAGTACGGCACCGACAAGGATTTTCAGTTAATCCAGGCCATCAAGCAGCTCAAAGGCGAGCCGGTGCTGGTCAGCAAGACTTTGGTAGAACGCCTGGAAGAGAAAAAAGAAGAGTGAAAGCCCGCGCATGAAGGACGAGCAACTGCTGCGTTACTCGCGCCACATTCTGCTCAACGAAATCGGCATTGAAGGGCAGGCGCAGATTTCAGGCAGCCATGCCTTGGTGATCGGGGCGGGTGGCCTGGGTTCGCCGGTGGCGCTCTACTTGGGGTCGGGCGGTGTCGGGCACATCACCGTGGTCGATCACGATACGGTGGATATAACCAATCTGCAGCGGCAAATCGCGCATACCATGGCGCGCGTCGGACAGTCCAAGGTACTGTCCATTGAGGCCGCCATTGCTGCCATCAACCCCGAAGTGCAGCTCACGCCACTGATGCAGCGCGCTGACGCCCCCTTGCTCGACACGCTGGTAGCGCAGGCCGATGTGGTGCTGGACTGTTGTGACAACTTTGCCACGCGCCATGCCATCAATGCAGCCTGCGTGAAGCACCGCAAGCCCTTGGTGTCTGGCGCCGCGATCCGCTTTGATGGCCAGATCTGCGTTTATGACCCGCGTGACGCGAGTTCCCCGTGTTACGCCTGCGTTTTCCCCCCAGACCACAGCTTCGAAGAAACGCGCTGCGCCACCATGGGCGTCTTCGCACCTTTGGTGGGCATTGTCGGATCGATCCAGGCGGCTGAAGCGCTCAAACTGCTTAGCGGTGCCGGACGGCCCTTGACCGGGCGCCTGCTGATGCTCGACGGCCGTTCCATGGAATTCACTGAGGTACGTGTTGCACGTCAGGCCGGCTGCCCAGTCTGTGGCGAGACGCGCTGACCACGTTGAGTCAGCGTGGCGCTGCAAGACAGGGGCCGTGGCGCTGGCGAAAAGCGCGCGGTAATTCGGCCTGGGTCGCGGCGAACAGGCCCAAGCCCGCAGCGCGCGCCGCAGCTTCCTCTGCCGCATAAGGTCCCAGGTCGCGCCGCCAGCGGTAGGACCAAGCCTGGCCCGTGCGCACCAACTCGGCGCCAAGATCGCTGCCGTTGGCGCGAATGCGCGCCAGGCCGCGGCCGTAGTCATCATGGCTTCTGACCGTCACCACGACCTGCTGGTGCAGCACCCGGCGCTTGAGCACCTCGCGCGCTGCTTCGCCACCGTCCTGGCATATCTCGGGCGCATCAATGCCCTCAATGCGCAACTTGCGCGGCGCCCCCCCGGCGTGCGGGCGCACCCAGAGCGTGTCACCGTCGGTGACAAAGGTCACCGTGCCGGCAAAGACTTCTTTCGCCCCTGCCGGGTGGCTTGCAACCAGAATCGCAGCCAAAAGAAAAAGAAAGAGAAAACCTCTGGCAATTTTTTGGCGTGAGCGTTTTTGCTTCATCTGGTCGATTGTCACTACAACGGCTTGAAGGACCGCCACGCGCCCAAGACCCCGCCATAACGCCGTGATTGCAAGGCAAAAGCAGTCGTCTTCTCATCAAATTGCAAAATTGATCCTGTTAGACTGGTTTGGTCTTGTAACCCATTCCTGCCGTGACCTTTCAAACTGTATCTGCCATGATCGATCTGCATGATTTGCGTCTGGATGATGCACACGCCCTGTTGGCGCACGATGCCTCTGGGAGTTTGCATGTGCCCGATGAAACACGCACCCAGTACCTGCAAAGGATCATCGATCAACTGTGTGAACTTTCTTTGAAAGACCCTCTGACGGGTTTGGCCAATCGCCGCCATTTCCGCAATGTATTGGCCCGCGAAATTGACGCCGTGGCCCGCTCGGGTGAATCCGCCTTGCTGTTGATGATGGACATTGACCATTTCAAGAAGGTCAACGACGACTTCGGCCATCTGGCTGGTGACCTGGTGTTGCAGGCCGTCGCCAAAGCGCTGGCGTCCTGTGTGCGCCCAATGGACACGGTGGCGCGCTACGGTGGTGAGGAGTTCGCAGCGATTCTGCCCAACTGCCCTCCCTCATTTGGGAAGATCGTGGCTGAACGAATCCGCGCCACGGTCGGTTCACTCAATGTGTTGGTGGCGCCACTGCTCAGTTTGCAGGTCACGATCAGTATCGGGGGCGCCTACGCGCCCGAATGGGTTCGTTCCACTACATCCCTTTGGACTGACCGGGCCGATATCCAGCTTTATCGCGCCAAGTCTGAAGGTCGCAACCGCGTTTGCATCGACCAGCAGCAGGAAATCGCTGTGAGTGCAGAGGAAAAAAAGATGTTGTTTGGCCACCTCTCCATCGGGGCTCCGGCCTGGTTAGAAAGTGTTTCAAGCGACGCGTCGCTTAGTGCAACTGGCAGCGCCATGAATGGAATGAACTGATAATGAGCGACGTCTTGAATCCGCCAATGAGCAATGTGCTAACCCCGCCCACCGTACCCCTGAAGCCTTTGGGCAAGGTGCTGGCCGTGACCAGCGGCAAAGGCGGTGTTGGCAAGACCTTTGTCTCTGCCAATCTGGCCGCCGCACTGGCCAAGCGCGGGCACCGGGTGCTGGTACTCGATGCCGACCTGGGGCTGGCCAATCTGGATGTGGTGCTCAACCTCTACCCCAAGGTTACCCTGCACGACGTGTTTACCGGCAAGGCGACGCTTGAAGAAGCCATCGTGCGGGCACCCGGCGGGTTTTCGGTCTTGCTGGCGGGCTCCGGCATGGTCGAATACTCTCGCCTCACACCCGAAGTGCGTGACGATTTCTTGCGCATCATGGGCGGGCTGATTCCGCACTACGACATTGTGCTGCTCGATACCGGTGCCGGTATTTCCGATGTGGTTTTGTTTGCTGTCTCGCTCGCCTCCGAAGTATTGGTGGTTGCCACGCCAGAGCCCACCTCTCTGACCGATGCATATGCCACCATCAAGGTGCTGGTGGGGCAGCAAAAGCGGCAAACCATTCGCATGGTGATCAACCAGACCGCACGCCTGGGCGATGGCCGCGCCATCACCACCCAACTCCAGCAGGTGCTGGACCGCTTTGTGGTCACCGAGCCGGGTCGCCCGATTCGTTTGATCCACCTCGGCGACATCCCTTCGGACCCTTCGGTCCGACAGGCCGTGATGCGCCGTCAGTTGCTGATGCAATCAATGCCTGGCTGCGCCGCTGCCATGGCCATCTCCCAGTTGGCAGGCAAGTTGGAAGACACCATCATCAAGCAAAACGCTGCATAACAGCGGTCACTTCAGGCGCTAACGATCCAGCCTTCCAGCGGATCCATGTCAACCGGCAAGCCGTAGCGCGCATCACCTTGTTGTTGGCGGTTGTAGGCCCAAGCGGCCTGAATCAGGCACAGTACCGCGTCCAGCGCGTCACCACGGCCATCATCGACAAGCGCGTCACGCTGGGCGTGCGTCAGCTTGAGCCTTAGAGCGAGACGGGTCTGCCCATGCTCTAGTGCTGTGATCAAATCTTTGCGGGCAATCAGTCGCTCTGGTGTTTGCCGGGCCTGGTCGTCGCTCTTGTAGCTGCGCCGGCCCAAAACTTCGCGCGCCAACAAACCCGGATAGCCTTCCAAGGCCACGCGGCGGGCTTGGCCACAGGCGTCGACATCGTTGGGGTCGCCCGCATGCAGTCCCGGCAGTTGGACCCCCGCCTCGAGCAACAGCGGGACCCCGGCATGCAGCATGTAGGCCACGGGCGGGTTGATCCACTTCATGGACGGGCTGGAACCGGCCAGGCGGTCGGTTGCCCGGTGGGCAAATTTGCCACCGGTTGGCCGGTCGGCGCAGAACGTAGCAAATGTGTCGCGTATCTGCTGTCGGCTCAAGCTGGCGTAATGCGTCATACAGTCTTGCCACTGCGTGGGCCAAGCCAGGGCTTCGACCAGCTCACGCGGCAACCCGAAGGGCAAGTCAAAGGCGCCAAGCCAGCACAAAGGCTGCGTTAACCAGTGGGAAAAGGCCTCCAGCGAGTCCAGTCGTTCCAGCTTTAGCAACTGGACACGTTCATTTTCCAAGGCCCCGAAGGCCAAAACAATCGGTTTCCTGTGGGATGGGCGACTTGAAAAGTCGCACCCCACCAGCGCCGTCCCCGTCACAGCAGCATCAGAGCATGCGCTTGGGCCGACCTGCGACGCGGCCCAGGACTCACGCGCGCCCGATGACGCAAGCAGTAGCCATCAATTCTTCGAGAAGGGCCAGCGACACCTTGCCCGACACCAAATATGGGTTCAGCTCCGGTTTTTCCGCGTACTTGAGCAAAATGGACGCGTTGATCTTGGACATATTGACCTGCCCCATGGTCCACCCGCCAAAGCGGCGCTCGGTGATCTCTTCATAATGCAGCAGCATCACATCTTTGTGGCGAATATCCTTCTGAATATGGCCATAGAGTTCGCTCACGGCCGTGCGCCCGCCTTCAATGGCCTGAAGGAAAATGCCGCCGCCGTAGCAAAGAATGCCGGTGATGCCGCACTCGGGGTTGTGCTGGCGAGACTGCAGCAAGATGGCCTCGATGGCTTGCAGACTGGTATCTGTGGCGCGACTGGCATAAAGCAAACGAACCAACATGATCAGCCTTCTTTCTTCGGGATAAGTGATAGAAATTCACGGCGCAAATTGGGGTCTTTGAGGAAGGCGCCGCGCATGACCGAATTGATCATCTTGCTGTCGAGGTCTTTGACACCGCGCCAGCCCATGCAGAAGTGACTGGCCTCCATCACAATCGCCAAGCCGTCGGGCTGGGTTTTTTGCTGGATCAGGTCTGCCAATTGGACCACCGCTTCTTCCTGAATCTGCGGTCGACCCATGACCCACTCGGCCAAGCGTGCGTACTTGGACAAGCCAATCACGTTGGTATGCTCATTGGGCAACACACCAATCCAGATCTGGCCAATGATCGGACACAAGTGATGGCTGCAGGCACTGCGCACCGTGATCGGGCCCACAATCATCAGCTCATTGAGGTGCTCGGCGTTGGGGAACTCGGTGATGGTGGGCGCGCTGACGTAGCGGCCGTTAAACACCTCTTTGAGGTACATCTTGGCAACCCGGCGGGCCGTCTTGTCGGTGTTGTGATCGTTGTCGGTGTCAATCACCATGCTGCTCAGCACGCCTTTCATTTTCTCTTCGACCTCATCGAGCAACTGCTCCAACTCACCGGGCTCGATGAAGTCAGCAATGTTGTCGTTGGCATGGAAGCGTTTGCGCGCCGCCAGCAGGCGCTCCCGAATTTTGACGGAAACGGGCGTCCCCTCATCGGCTTCGCTTAGGTTCATGGTGCTTTCACTATTTATTGACATGTCAGAATGGTAGCAGCGTTTTTTCTGTAGGGTTTTTTAGCATTAACCCTCATCTAATCGAAATAGTTTGCTCTTTGTTTAATAGCGTTTGCCAGTTAAAAACAGCAAAATGCGCATCACGCCCAGGGCCAAGCGATCGAGAAAGCGCTGGCGCCACGGGCGCCTGGCATATTGCGCCGGGTCCACGCGCACACCATCTTGCACCATGGCCTGCTCAAGCCGCGCGCGCAAATCCTGCGCGAAGGCGGCATCGTCAACGACCACATTGGCCTCACGCGCAAGCAACAAGCTCAATGGGTCCAGGTTGGATGAACCCACCGTTGCCCAGTGGCCATCAATCACGGCTACCTTGGCATGCAGGAAACTGACCGAATACTCGTGAATTTCGACGCCTGCCGCCAGCAAAACGCCATACACGGAGCGGGCTGCATGGTATTGCATGAAGTACTCATAGCGCCCCTGCAACAACAAACGCACCCGCACCCCGCGCTGGGCGGCATGCATCAGGCCCTTGCGCAACTTGCGGCCCGGCACAAAGTAGGCATTGGCAATGATGATTTCATGGCGGGCGGCACCAATCGCTCGTCGGTAGGCGCGCTCAATCCGGGAACGATTGCGCAAGTTGTCGCGCAGCACCAAGTCGGCGCTGGTGTTGTGGCCCGCAGCCTCACTGGCCCATGCGCTTGCTTCTTTTGGTGTACCCGTGGCCGAGCCCGCCTGCAGCTTGACTTTGACCGCCTCCTGCAGTGCCAGCCAGGCGGCCGAAAAATCACTTTGACGCATGGTGCTGGCCACCTGGGAGCGCCACCACAACTGGGTCGTGGCCGCATGCACGGCCTGTACCAGCGGGCCGGTGACCTGCACGGCAAAGTCAAAGCGCGGCGCCTTTAGCGCGCCATGGTTGGGGTCATACCAATCATCGAGCACATTGATGCCACCGCAAAATGCCACGCTGCCGTCCACCACACACAGCTTGCGGTGCAGGCGCCGCCAGCGGCTCGGCACCAGCAACCCCCAACGCCCGAGCGGCGAGAAAATGCGCCACTTGACACCGGCCGCATCGAAACGAGACGCCCATGGCGGCGCAAGGCTCGGCGTTCCAACCCCGTCCATCACCAAGTACACCGCAACGCCGCGCCGGGCCGCCTGCTCCAATGCCATGGCGACACTCTCGCCAGCTGCCTCGACACTGAAGATGTAAGTTTCCATGCGAACTTCATGCGCGCTATGCTCGATCGCGCTCACCAGCGCCGGGAACAACGCTGAAGCACCCTGCAGCAGCTGCATCTGGTGACCGGGGCGTGGTTGTGGCATGGCGTCCGTCAGGCGCTGGGGCCAAGGCCCTGCCCGCCCTTGTGAGTTGGGTCGGCGGCGACACGCTCAAGGATCACAGGGATACCTTTTGATGCGCAAACCTGGGCAGCATCAGACACGCTTCTGCGTTGGAAGGAGAAAAACACGCAGCCGCCGCTTGGCGGTACGGCAACCATTGCAAATCCGTATGCTCCCGCGGGCTCAGGCGAACCGGGCTGTCGCGGGGCACCTGTAAACCAAACAAATGCTCCCTATTGCGCGTGACCCCGCTCGCGTAGCGATGCTGCCAACGCGGGTAAATGTCATAGACGTTTTCGAGTTGCCAGTCGTGCAAATGAACCGCCAGCGCGCTATCCGGGCCGCAGTCAATGCCGGTTTCCTCCAGCACTTCACGCGCCGCCGTTTGCTCAAAGGTCTCATCTGGCGTGTCTTTGCTGCCAGTCACCGATTGCCAGAAATCAGGGGCGTCAGCTCTTTTGATCAGCAGCACATCGAGCGCCGGGGTGTAAATCACCACTAAGACGGATTCGGGAATTTTGTAGGTTGATGGCATAAAAAAGGGTGCTTGATCAAGCACCCTTTCATTTTGCCTGAAGCCCGCTCAAGCGAGCTTGATCAAACCGCTTTTGCCAATTCAGGGCTGCGCAGCCGGATGTGCAGTTCACGCAATTGCTTTTCGTCCACGGTGGACGGCGCTTGCGTCAGCAGGCACTGGGCGCGCTGGGTCTTGGGGAAGGCGATGACGTCACGGATCGACTCGGCACCGGTCATCAGCGTGATGATCCGGTCCAAGCCAAAAGCCAGGCCGCCATGCGGTGGCGCACCGTACTGCAGCGCATCGAGTAGGAAACCGAATTTGTCTTGCGCTTCCTCCGGTGTGATCTTCAAGGCATCAAACACCTTTTGCTGCACATCGGCGCGGTGGATGCGCACCGAGCCACCGCCCATTTCCCAGCCATTGAGCACCATGTCATAGCCCTGAGAAATGCACTGTTCAGGCGCGGTCACCATCAGGTCTTCATGCCCTTCCTTGGGCGCTGTGAACGGGTGGTGCACAGCGGTGTAACGCTGGTTTTCCTCGTCATACTCGAACATCGGGAAGTCCACCACCCACAGCGGGCGCCAGCCCTTTTCAAACAAGGCGTTCTTCTTGCCAAACTCGCTGTGACCAATCTTGAGGCGCAAGGCGCCCATGGCGTCGTTGACGATCTTGCCCTTGTCCGCGCCAAAGAAGATCAGGTCGCCGTTTTGCGCACCGGTGCGGGCCAGCACTTCGGCAAGCGCCTTGTCGTGAATGTTCTTGACGATCGGCGACTGCAAGCCGTCGCGCCCCTTGCTCAGGTCATTGACCTTGATGTATGCCAGCCCCTTGGCGCCGTAAATCTTGACGAACTCGGCGTAAGCGTCAATCTCACCGCGAGTCAAGCCACCGGTCTCGCTTGCGCCACCCGGAATGCGCAGACCCACAACGCGGCCGCCCTTCATGGTCGCGGCACCCGAGAACACCTTGAAGTCCACGTCGGTCATCACATCGGTCAATTCGGTGAATTCGAGCTTGACGCGCAGATCGGGCTTGTCGGAGCCATAGCGATGCATCGCCTCAGAATAGGCCATCACGGGGAATTCGCCCAGGTCGACATTCAAAGTGGTCTTGAAGACGGTCGTGATCATGCCCTGGAACATGTCGCGAATGTCTTGTTCACTCAGGAACGAGGTCTCTATATCAATCTGCGTGAATTCGGGCTGGCGGTCAGCGCGCAGGTCTTCGTCACGGAAGCACTTGGTGATCTGGTAGTAGCGGTCAAAGCCGGCCACCATCAACAACTGTTTGAACAACTGCGGACTTTGCGGCAAGGCAAAGAAGTGACCGTCATGAACGCGGCTCGGCACCAGATAGTCGCGCGCGCCCTCGGGGGTGGACTTGCCCAGCATCGGGGTCTCGATGTCGATGAAACCGTTGGCATCGAGGAACTTGCGCACTTCCATGGCCACCCGGTAGCGCAGCATCAAATTGTTTTGCATGTAGGGGCGGCGCAAGTCCAGCACCCGGTGCGTCAGACGCGTGGTCTCGCTCAGGTTGTCATCGTCAAGCTGAAACGGCGGCGTGACCGAGGGGTTGAGTACCGTCAATTCATGGCACAGCACCTCGATCTTGCCGCTCTTGAGGCCTTCATTGACCGTGCCTTCAGGGCGCGCGCGCACCAGGCCTTTGACCTGAATGCAGAACTCGTTGCGCAGACCTTCGGCCACCTTGAACATGTCAGCCCGGTCCGGGTCGCACACCACCTGCACATGACCTTCGCGGTCGCGAATGTCAACAAAAATCACACCGCCGTGGTCGCGCCGGCGATTGACCCAGCCGCACAGGGTCACGGTTTGACCCAACAGGGCGTCGGTCACAAGACCGCAATAATGAGAACGCATGGCCATAAACAGCTTTCAGAGCCCGCCTCGCAAGGCGGCACAGGTTATTGGAAAATCAAAGAGGAACTTGCTTGGGTGCCAGCCGAATCGGGGGCGGCGGCGCCACCGAGCCCATGGAGATCACATAGGTCAGCGCTTCGTCCACACTCATCTGCAATTCGATCACTTCAGCGCGCGCCAGCATCAGGAAGAAACCACTGGTCGGATTGGGTGTCGTCGGCACATAGACACTGATGAAATCGGGCCCCAGATGATTGGCCACCTCGCCGCCGGGGTTGCCGGTCTGGAACGCAATGGTCCAGACACCCGGGCGCGGGTACTGAACCAGCATGGCCTTGCGAAACGCATTGCCATTGCTGGAAAACAGCGTGTCTGACACTTTCTTCACACTGTTGTAAATGGTCTTGAAAACGGGAATATGGGCAAACAGCCGGTCCCATTGCGCCAGCCACCAGCGACCCGCCACGTTGGAGACCAACGCACCGGTGATCAGCAAGGCGCTAAAGACCAGTACGACACCCAGGCCGGGAATGTGGCGCAGGGGCTCGATCAAGCTGCCCGCCGAGCTGGGCGTCAAGGCCACCAAGCCCGTCAGTACACCACCGAAGATGGCATCAAGCAGCCCGACCAGCCACAGCAGCACCCAAATGGTGATGGCCAATGGCAGCCAGACCAGCAAGCCAGTGAGCAGGTATTTTTTGATGGGCACGAGAATTCCAGCGTTTCTGGTTGGCGAGCGTTAATGGCAGGCGCAACCGCCGGCGCAGCCACCGGTGCTTGCGGCTGCCGGTGCGGCCACTTGTTTGGGTGTGGCGCTTTCGCTTGGTTTGGTGACTTCCGGCGTGGCCGCCGTGCTGGGGCTGCAGTCGGCGCCGGGAGTGGCAGTATCAGTGGCAGCGATCGCAGGTGCAGCCCCCTTGAAATCAGTTGCGTACCAGCCAGAGCCCTTGAGTTGAAAGCCGGCCGAGGTCAGTTGTTTCTGGAAGCTAGAGGCTCCACAGGACGGACACTCGGTGAGCCGCGCGTCCGACATTTTTTGCAGCACATCCTTGGTAAACCCGCAGGACTCACATTTATAGGCATAAATTGGCATGGCAATACGGCTCGGGTTTCAGGTAGCAAAGCCCAGCATTATAAAGGGCCACCCATTTCAAGCACTAACTAGAAAACCCGCACCCGCACAATCAGTTGCATGACCAGCAGGCCCAGTACAAAGCCCAAGCCCCCGTACAGGACCGATTGCAGCAGGCCGTTGGTACGCTTTTGCTCGGCTAACAAGGCGGCGAGTTCCCGCCCTGGGCCTGATTTGCTGTGCTTGAGAAAGTCAACCAGCAGGCGCGGCAGTTCCGGGATCAGCTTGGCGTACAGCGGCGCTTCATTGCGCAGTTGATCGACGAGCATTTTGGGTCCGAGTTGGTCAATCATCCATTTTTCCAGGAATGGCTTGGCCGTGCTCCACAAGTCCAGATCAGGGTCGAGTTGCCGACCCAGCCCTTCAATGTTGAGCAGCGTTTTTTGCAGCAGCACCAGCTGCGGCTGAATTTCGACATGAAAACGCCGGGAGGTCTGGAACAGACGCATCAAGACAATGCCTAGCGAAAAGTCCTTGAGCGGCCGGTCAAAGTAGGGCTCGCATACCGAGCGGATCGCTGATTCGAGCTCATCGACCCGGGTGGCAGGCGGCACCCAGCCGGACTCGATGTGCAGTTCGGCGACGCGCTTGTAGTCGCGCCGGAAAAAAGCGGTGAAATTCTGTGCCAGGTACTCTTTGTCCGACCCCGTCAAGGTGCCCACAATGCCGAAGTCGAGCGAGATGTAGCGCCCAAAAGTGGCCGGATCAATACTGACCTGGATGTTGCCGGGGTGCATGTCGGCATGAAAAAAGCCGTCGCGAAACACCTGCGTGAAGAAAATCGTGACGCCGTCGCGTGCCAGTTTGGGGATGTCAACGCCGGCGGCCTTGAGTCGCTCCACCTGACTGACCGGCACACCGTGCATGCGCTCCATCACGATGACTTCGGTCGTGCAATAGTCCCAGAACATCTCGGGAATCAGCACCAGATTGAGCCCTGCCATGTTGCGGCGCAACTGCGCGGCGCTGGATGCCTCACGGATCAGATCAAGCTCGTCATGCAGGTACTTGTCAAACTCGGCCACCACTTCACGCGGTTTCAGCCGCCTGCCGCCTGCTGACAAGCCATCAACCCAGCCCGCCATCATGCGCATCAGGCTCAGGTCTTTTTCAATCGCCAGCATCATGCCGGGGCGCAGCACCTTGACCGCGACCTCGCGCTCGCGGCCGTCCCGGTCTTTGAGCACCGCGAAGTGGACCTGGGCAATCGAGGCACTGGCCACCGGTACCCGTTCAAACGAGACAAAGATATCGCCGACCTTCTTGTTGAACGCGCGCTCAATCGAGGCAATCGCCACATCGCTGTCAAACGGCGGCACGCGGTCTTGCAAACGGGCCAGTTCATCGGCAATATCGCGCGGCAGCAAGTCGCGCCGGGTCGAGAGCACCTGACCGAACTTGACGAAAATGGGCCCCAGGCTCTCCAGCGCTTCCCGAATTCGTTGCCCGCGCGGCGCGTCAAGCTTGCGTCCAATTGACACCATGCGCGACAGGGCATGCAACCAGGGCTTTTGAAAGCTGGTCAAAAACAACTCATCAAGGCCAAATCGCAGCAACATCCAGACAATGTAGACGCCGCGAAACAGACGCCTCATGTTGGCGCCTTGGTCGGCCCCGGTGCCACCGCATTGCCCAGAAACTGGCGCAGACTCGCCGCCATGCTACGGGCCGCTTGACCCAAGGTATGCGCGGGCGCATCGCCCATCAGCCGCGCCAGGTCTTCTTCAATATCCCAGCGCACGTGATCGACCAGCCAGTTCACCTCGGCGGCCAATTGCACATCGCCTGCAATGCGCACCGGCGGCTTGTCGCCGCGCAGTGCGCCCTGCACCAGCGCCCAAGGTGACTCTTCAGAAACGGCCAGCACCAGGTCGGGCTTGGCTTGCGCCGTGGCACGGTCAAGCAAACCCGCCGGCGTGGCGGTCAGCTTGAGCGCAAAGGGGCGCCATTGCATCAGAACGACCCGCCCTTTTTGCCGCGCCAAGCGGCTGGTCGCCTCAGTTTCCTGCATCAAGATGTGATTGAGCAGCAGAACCATGCGCCGCTGCGCCTCATCAACCGCCCAATCGGGCGGTTGCAAATTGGGCAGGGGGGGGAGGTTTTGGAGAAGACTCTCCAACAATGAAAAAGGGGACTGTGTTGCCATAGTCCCCGATTATTCCCTGAAATCAAGCTGTTACCGCAGCCAACAGCGAATGCGGCCCCGGATCATGTGCGGCTTAAACGCTATTGCAGCGCCTGCACCCCGGCGACCAGCCAGCCACTCTTGCCGCTCTTGGTCTTGGTCATGTTCCACACTTCACGGAACGGGCTGGCACCAGCCGACGGCTCTTCGCGGATCATGCCGGAAAACTCGACACTGGCCATGTATTCGTCGCCCGTGTCTTCAATGCCCAAAAGCTGCGCTTCGATCATGACGACATCGGTAAGGTTGACCGGACCGCCTGAGTGGGCCTCGCGCTCTGCGAGCTGAGCCTGAATCTCTTTGAGCATGGTGTCGGTCATCATGACGCGCAGGGCGTTGATGTCGGACTTGTCCCAAGCTGCCTGCAACGACACAAAATTGCCTTTTGCCGAAGAGAGGAAACCCTCGGCGTCAAAGCCGTCCGGAACGCCCCAGCTTTGAGAACCGGCCAGGCCCGAGCCGATCATCGAACCCGCTGCCGGCGCTGTCTTCAGGGCATCAAAGGCCATGCTGCTGCGCTCCCAGGGACGGGCAGATGCGTCGTTGCCTACATTCTCGGGCCGATAGCTGGCGGGCATTTGCGCGCCTCCGGTCGGTGCTGCGCCTTGAAAGGCAAACGGCGATTTACCCGTGGTTGGCGATTGAGCACCCTGGCGCGAGCGCTTGTACCAGGCAAAGGCCATCATGATCACGAGCGCCAGCAGGGCGAACATCATGAATTGAGCCATCTCTTCACCCAAACCCAGGGAACTGGCCAGCCAGGCCAAGCCCAAGCCAGCAGCCAGACCGCCCAGCATGGCGCCCCAAGGCTTCTTGGGCGCCACTCCCGCAGCGGCCCCTGGCGCTGCAGCAGGCGGCTTGGGCGCGGCTTGGCGCTGCGTCACATTGCTCGACTGCTTGCCAAAGGATTTGCCGCCCCCGAAACGGGCTGCCTCGGCATGAAAGCCGGTCATCAACATAAATGCCGCCAAAATAAAAGACCAAATCTTCATGATGTCTCCAAAAAAAATTTACCAACTGAGGATGCTTTCCGGCATCACCACTGTCTCAACATTTAATTCCAAGATGCAAGGCTACCAGCCCACCGGTGAGGTTGTGGTAATCCACATGACCAAAGCCATTATTTTTCATCAGGACTTTGAGCTCCTCTTGCCCCGGATGCATGCGAATCGATTCGGCCAGGTAGCGGTAACTGGCGTCGTCGCCAGCCACCAGCTGCCCCAGCTTGGGCAACACCTTGAAGGAATACCAGTCGTAAACTTTTTCCAGGGGCGGCGCCACCTTGGAGAACTCCAGCACCAGCAATTTGCCGCCCGTTTTGAGCACCCGGTTCATCTCGGCTAGCGCAAAGTCTTTGTGCGTCATGTTGCGCAGGCCAAACGCCACGCTGACCACGTCAAAGTGATTGCTCGGGAACGGCAGCTTTTCAGCATCGCACACCACGGTGGGCAGCGCCACTCCGGCATCGAGCAAGCGATTGCGCCCGGTACGCAGCATCGCCTCGTTGATGTCGGTATGCACCACCTGCCCGCTCTTGCCCACTTTTTTGGAAAAAGCCAGCGCCAGGTCACCGGTGCCACCGGCAATGTCAAGCACCTGATAGCCCTCGCGCACATTGGCCACCATCACCGTGAATGCCTTCCAGGCGCGGTGCAGCCCCATCGACATCAAGTCGTTCATCAGGTCGTATTTGGGCGCCACGGAGTCAAACACGCCCCGCACGTGCTTTGCCTTTTCGGCTTCGTCTACCGACTTGTAACCAAAATGTGTTGTCGTCATGAGTGCAATACCAAACTGAGAATAGAAAGCCAATTATCAGGCAGACCGCAGGCCCTGGCGGTTGGAAGAATTTTTAGATGAAATCAAGCTGCAGCCCACGTAGCCATTGCGTAAGCAGCTATCAATTTAAACAAAAACTCGCCTCAATGACTGGCGCAGCTGTGCCCGGTTGCCTCGGGCATCAAAGCATCCCGATCCACACCGGCGGCGCTTAGACGGTCGCTGTACTCGTCCCACAGCTTGTCCTGCTGGGAACCCAGAAAATAAAGGTAGTCCCAGGAAAAGATACCGCTGTCGTGGCCATCCGAGAACACCGGCTGGATGGCGTAGTTGCCGACCGGCTCCAGCCGGGCCAGTTCGACATCTCGCTTGCCGGTCTGCAACACCTCTTGCCCCGGCCCGTGTCCCGCGACTTCGGCCGAGGGTGAGTAAATGCGCATCAACTCAAAAGGAATGCGAAAGTTGGCGCCGTCGGAAAATGTCACCTCCAGCATCTTGGACTGGCTGTGCACCGTGATCGCCTGGGGCGTGGGCGCGCCTGCCTGTAAACCTGCCATATGAACCACCTCTCTGTGAATTAACAAAAAAAACTAACTAAAACGTCACGCCGACAGTGCCCGCGCTATCGCGTCGTCCACCTCGTCCAGGCGTGCGGCAAGTGCCACCACGGCCGCCCCGTCCACCGGGCGCTGCGGCGAGCCCCACACCGGCGCCGGAAAATGGCTGTCCCAGCCAAAGCGCGCAATCACATGCCAGTGTAGGTGCGGCACGACGTTGCCCAGGGCCGCAAGGTTGATCTTGGTCGGCTGCAACTGCTCGCGCAAAACCTGCTCCACCGCACACACCGCCGCCATGCACAGGGCGCGATCATTCAAATCAAGGCTTGAGAACTCCGCCACATGCGCCGTCCAGACCACGCGGTAAAAGGCCGGAAAGCCGGCCTCCTGCGCGCGGATCACCCGGAACTTTTCGGCCTGAAACACCAACGCGCCACCCGTGGCGGCGCACAGGGCACAAGCTGGCTCGTTCATGCTGGATGCAGTCATGGGTCAGACCAGCACGCGTTCAATGCCGCCGTCATTGGCCTTTTTGACGTACTGCGGCATCCACTCTTTACCCAGAATCTGGTTCGCCATCTCGACCACGATGTAGTCGGCCTCCAGCAAACCGTTGTTCAGGTCCTCGCCAAAACGGCTCAGGCCCTGCAGGCAGGCCGGGCATGAGGTCAGTATCTTCACGTTTTCCTTGGCGCCCAACAAACCTTGGGCACGCAACTGGGCCTCGCCTTTGAGAATTTCTTCTTCCTTGCGAAAGCGCACCTGCGTCGACACATCCGGGCGATTCAGTGCCAACGTGCCCGACTCGCCGCAGCAGCGCTCCGACTGGATCACGTTGTTGCCCAGCAAGGCTTTCACGGTCTTGATCGGCTCCTGCAGCTTCATCGGGCTGTGGCAGGGGTCATGGAACAGGAAGGCGCCCGCATTGGCCAGCGTGATGCCCTTTTCCAGCAGGTATTCATGGATGTCGATGATGCGGCTGCCGGGGAATATCTTGTCGAACTCGTAGCCCTGCAACTGGTCAAAACAGGTGCCGCAGCTCACCACCACGGTCTTGATGTCGAGGTAGTTCAGGGTGTTGGCAACGCGGTGAAACAGCACCCGGTTGTCGGTGATCATCTTCTCGGCCTTGTCGAACTGGCCCGCACCGCGCTGCGGGTAGCCGCAGCACAGGTAGCCCGGCGGCAGCACGGTCTGCACGCCGGCATGCCACAGCATCGCTTGCGTGGCGAGCCCAACCTGGCTGAACAGGCGCTCGGAGCCGCAACCGGGGAAGTAAAACACCGCCTCGGTCTCGGCCGTGGTGGTCTGCGGGTTGCGGATGATCGGCACGTAGTCCTTGTCTTCGATGTCGAGCAAGGCGCGCGCCGTCTTCTTGGGCAGCCCACCGGGCAACTTCTTGTTGACAAAGTGAATGATCTGCTCGCGCAGTGGTGCCGGGCCCAGCGTGGCCGGTGGCGCCTTGGTCTGCGCTCGCGACAGCGTGCGCAGCAGATCGGTGGTCAGCCGCTGCGCCTTGATGGCCACGTTCGTCATGACCGCGCGCGCCAACTTGATCGTCTGCGGGTTGGTGGCGTTGAGCATGAACATGGCGGCGGCGCCCGCTGGCCGGAAGCTCTTTTTGCCCATCTTGCGCAGCAGGTTGCGCATGTTCATGGTGACGTCGCCAAAGTCGATGTTGACCGGGCACGGCGACAGGCATTTGTGGCACACGGTGCAGTGGTCGGCCACGTCTTCAAACTCCTGCCAGTGGCGAATCGAGATGCCACGGCGCGTCTGCTCCTCGTACAGGAACGCCTCCACCAGCAGCGAGGTCGCCAGAATCTTGTTGCGCGGGCTGTAGAGCAAATTGGCGCGCGGCACGTGGGTGGCGCACACCGGCTTGCATTTGCCGCAGCGCAGGCAGTCCTTGACGCTGTCGGCAATGGCGCCAATGTCGCTTTGCTGCATGATCAGCGACTCGTGCCCCATCAGGCCAAAGCTGGGGGTGTAGGCGTTGCGCAGGTCAGAATGCATCAAATCAGGCTCTAGCCCACGTCCTTCTTGGTTATGCAGCTCTCTATTTCGAAGCAATTTGCCCTTGTTGAAGCGCCCTTCGGGGTCGACCCTGGCCTTGTAGTCGGTGAACGGTTGCAGCTCCGCGTCGCTCAGGAACTCTAATTTTGTGATGCCGATGCCGTGCTCGCCCGAGATCACGCCGTCGAGCGAGCGCGCCAGCGCCATGATGCGCTTAACAGCCGCATGCGCCGCTTGCAGCATCTCGTAGTCGTCGCTGTTAACGGGAATGTTGGTGTGCACATTGCCGTCACCGGCGTGCATGTGCAGCGCCACCCAGACCCGGCCTTTGAGCACGCGCTGGTGAATGGCGTTGCACTCGCGCAGAATCGGCTCGAACGCGGCCCCAGAAAAGATTTGTTGCAACGGCACCCGCAACTGCGTCTTCCAGCTCGCGCGCAGGCTGTGCTCCTGCAACTGCGGGAACAAGGCGTCCACGTCCTGCAGCCAACCGGACCAGAGCAGACGCACCTCGGCCAACAGGCCCAACGCTTGCGCCACGCGGTCTTCGAGCAGCTCGGCTGAGGCGACGCCATTCGCATCGTCCTGCTTGCCCAGGGGCAGATTCCCCTGGGCAAAAAATGCCTGCAGCGCGTCACACAGCGCCAGCTTATTGGTAAGGCTGAGCTCGATGTTGATGCGCTCAATGCCGTCGGTGTACTCGGCCATGCGCGGCAGCGGAATGACGACGTCTTCGTTGATCTTGAAAGCGTTGGTGTGACGGGAAATCGCCGCGGTGCGCTTGCGGTCCAACCAGAACTTCTTGCGCGCCTCCGGGCTGATGGCAATAAAGCCCTCGCCGTGGCGTGAGTTGGCGATGCGCACCACCTCGCTGGTGGCGCGCGCCACCGCATCGGCGTCGTCACCGGCAATGTCGCCAAACAGCACCATCTTGGGCACGCCGCCACTGCTCAAGGCAGCGCCACGTTTGCTCTTGGTTGCGTAGCCCACTGCTTTCAGGTAGCGGTCATCGAGATGCTCCAGCCCGGCCAGCAGCACGCCCGAGCGCGCCGCCTCAGCAAACATGAAGTCCTTGATTTCGACAATGCTGGGCACGGCGTCCTTGGCATTGCCAAAGAACTCCAGGCACACGGTGCGGGTGTGCGTCGGCATGCGGTGCACCACCCAGCGCGCACTGGTGATCAGGCCATCGCAGCCTTCTTTTTGAATGCCGGGCAGGCCGCTCAGGAACTTGTCGGTCACGTCCTTGCCCAGGCCTTCCTTGCGGAAGCTCTTGCCGGGAATGTCGAGCCGCTCGGTGCGAATCAAAGTCTTGCCGTCCGCCTTGAAATACTTCAGCTCAAAGCTGGCCAGCGCCGCGTCGTGAATCTTGCCCAGGTTGTGGCCAATGCGGGTGACTTCCAGCCACTCGGCCTGCGGCGTCACCATGCGCCAGCTCGCCAGATTGTCCAGCGAGGTGCCCCACAACACGGCCTTCTTGCCACCCGCGTTCATAGCGATGTTGCCGCCAATGCACGAGGCTTCGGCCGAGGTCGGATCGACCGCAAACACGTAGCCGCCCCGCTCGGCTGCCTGCGACACGCGCTGCGTCACGACCCCAGCTTCGGTCCACACCGTGGCCACGGGCTGCTCCAGGCCGGGCAGCTGCACCATCTCGACCTCGGTCATGGCCTCTAACTTTTCGGTGTTGATCACCGCGCTTTTCCAGGTCAGAGGAATCGCGCCGCCGGTGTAGCCGGTGCCACCGCCGCGCGGCACGATCGTCAGGCCCAGTTCGATACAGCCTTTGACCAGGCCCGCCATCTCGGCCTCGGTATCGGGCGTCAGCACCACAAAGGGGTACTCGACGCGCCAGTCGGTGGCGTCGGTGACATGGCTCACACGCGACAGGCCATCAAACTTGATGTTGTCTTTGGCGGTGAGTCTGATCAGCACGCGCTGGGACTTTCGCCGCAAGGCGGCAACTTCGACAAAAGAGGCGTCAAAGGCCTGCACCGCCCCAGCAGCTGCCTTGAGCAGCTCGCCCACCAGGGCATCGCGCTCGGGATCAACATCAGGCGTGCGGCGTTTTTGCACTTCGTCCAGGCGATGGTGCAGGGCGCCCACCAGCAGCAGCCGGCGTTTCGGGTTGTCCAGCAGGTCGTCCTGCAAATAGGGGTTGCGCTGCACCACCCAGATGTCGCCCAAGACCTCATACAACATGCGCGCCGAGCGACCGGTTCGACGCTCGTCGCGCAGGCGGTTCAACCAGTCCCAGGCCGAAGCCCCAAGCAGGCGAATGACGATTTCACGGTCAGAAAACGAGGTGTAGTTGTAAGGGATTTCGCGAATGCGTTCCTGGCTGTGCGGCGCGCTAAGGCCTGCGGGCAGCAAAGACGTGAGCTTGAGGGGTGCGTTCATCGGTTTCTTGTGATTACAGCCCTCTTGCGGCAACCCTGCACAAAAGACAGGCGCGCCCGGGCTGGGCAGGCGATGTTACCGCAGCGCACATGCACCTACCGCCGTGGTGGACACCTCGGGTGCGATTCAAAGTGGGGTGGGCTTTAGATCAATGATTCTTTTCCGAAGCACTCAGGTGCGTCTATTGGATCGTGGATCGGGGCTGATAGCACGGTGGTGGGTGAATCAGCCGGGCGATACGCTTTGCTACGTGTCCCCCGCCCGCTTCGCGTTCTCCTCCTTTACCTCCGCAAAGCGTATCACCCGACTGATTCTGCGAGTGATTGGGTACGCATCAGGGGAACTCAAAAATTACCTGCGTTGGGTGTGACGCGAATTGATGTGGCCGTTTGCTGCAGAAATTCTGACTTCGACGGGCCGGGTTCAACACGCAGTGCCGGGCTTGACGTGAGGCTTGATATCTTCAGGGTGCCACACTCACTTTGAATCGCACCCGGACACCTCTATGATTCAGGGCGGCACCACCCACTGAGCGCAAAACCATGCCCCATCCTGTCAAGCCCTGGCCCTACCCGCGCTGGATCGCGCACCGCGGCGCGGGCCAACTGGCGCCCGAGAACACGCTGGCGGCGTTTCGGGTTGGCGCCAGCCACGGCTACCGCATGTTCGAGTGCGACGTCAAGCTGAGCCTGGACGGCGTGCCCTTCCTGCTGCACGACGATACCCTGGTGCGCACCAGCAACGCCCATGAGCAGTTGGGTGCCGGGCTCAGTGCCGTGGGCGGTGACCACCCCTGGGCCACGTTGTCGCAGTTGGACGCCGGCAGCTGGCATTCGCGCGCTTTCGCCGGCGAGCCGCTCGCCAGCTTGGGCGCCATCGCGCACTTTTGCCTGGCGAACGCCTATTGTCTGAACCTGGAAATCAAGCCGACACCCGGCCTGGAGCGCCAGACCGGTGCGGTGGTGGCCGAGCATGCGGCCCGGCTCTGGGCTGATGCAGCCGTGCCACCGCTACTGAGCTCCTTTGATGTGCAGTCGCTGCAAGCCGCCCAGGGCGCCCAGCCGCAACTGCCGCGCGCGCTCTTGCTCGATTCGTTGTGGAGCGGCTGGCTGGAGACGGCCCGGTCGCTGGACTGCGTTGCCATCGTCTGCGAGCAGCTGCTCTGGGACGCCGCATCAAGCAGCCAGGCGCGCAGCGCCGGGTTTCGACTGCTGAGTTACACCGTGAACGAGCCGACCCAGGCGCAGCGCCTGATCGACCTGGGGCTCGACGGCCTGATCACCGACCGCATCGACTGCTTTGCCCCGGCGCGCCAGCCGCCCGCTAACTGATCAATGGCGCCAGGCGCGGCGCATCAGCCACTGGCTGCTGGCGCCAACCAGCGCCATGGCGAGGTAGGTGAGCATCTTGCCGTCATCGCCAAATACCCACAGACCGACTACCAATACCCCCGCACAAGCGAAAAAATTGATAGCTGCCTGCGCATACAGGGAGAGGGATAGAGGTCGTTTCCTCATAAATAACCGCGCCAGAATCGGCAGCAGCAGCGCCAGCCACAGGGCCGGCGCGACGAAATTGAACAGATGATTCAGAACAGCAAGCGGGTCCATCAATAAGGGGGTCCAGGGCCATGAAAGGTGTGGGGGCATTTGGCGGCGCGCGATGATTTTATAATTCACCGATGGCAGTCTGGACTTTGGGCATCAATCACACCACCGCACCGCTCGATCTGCGCGGTCGGTTTGCGTTCGCCCTTGATCAGATTGAGCCCAATTTGCGGGCTTTGCGCTCGTCCATGTCGCGCCAGCCCGAGGCCGCGCTGATCTCCACCTGCAACCGCACCGAGATCTACTGCGCCGGTGAAAAACCCGAGCTGGATCACACGCTGGACTGGCTGGCCCAGACCGGTGGCGTCTCGTCCACCCTCTTACGCTCTCACTCCTACACGCTGCAAGACGATCTGGCGGCACGCCACGCCTTTCGCGTCGCCAGCGGCCTGGACTCGATGGTGCTCGGTGAAACGCAGATTCTGGGTCAGATCAAGAACGCGGTGCGTGCCGCCGAGGCCGCCGGGGCGATGGGCAACACGCTGAGCCAGCTGTTCCAGCGCTCCTTTGCCGTGGCCAAGGAGGTGCGCAGCTCGACCGAAATCGGCGCGCACTCCATCAGCATGGCCGCCGCTGCCGTGCGCCTGGCCGGGCAGTTGTTTGAAGACCTGGGCCAGGTGAAGGTTCTGTTTGTGGGCGCGGGCGAAATGATCGAGCTGTGCGCCACCCACTTTGCTGCCAAGAGCCCCAAGTCCATCGCCATTGCCAACCGCTCGCTGGAAAACGGCGAAAAGCTGGCCAACCGATTTGGCGCGGAGGTGATGCGCCTGGCAGACCTGCCGGACCGGCTCTATGAATTTGACGCGGTGGTGAGCTGCACCGCCAGCACGCTGCCGATCATTGGCCTGGGCGCGGTGGAGCGGGCGTTGAAAAAACGCAAACGCCGCCCGATGTTCATGGTGGACCTGGCGGTGCCGCGCGACATCGAGATCGAAGTCAAGGCGCTCGAAGACGTCTACCTCTACACCGTGGACGACCTGGCCGGCGTGGTGCAGACGGCGCAGGCCAGCCGCCAAGCCGCGGTGGCGCAGGCCGAGGCAATTGTCGACGCCGGCGTGCTGAGCTTCATGCACTGGGTCGATCAGCGTGGCTCGGTGCCTTTGATTCAGCAACTCAACGCCCAGGCCGATGACTGGCGCACGGCAGAATTAGCGCGTGCGCGCAAGCTGCTGGCCAAGGGCGAAGACGTCGACGCGGTGCTGGAGGCGCTCTCCAAGGGCTTGACGCAAAAGATGCTGCACGGCGCCATGGCCGAACTGCGCGCCAGCGACACGCAAGCACGCGAGCGCGCCAGCGCTGCGATCCAGCACTTTTTCTTGCGCAAAGAGCGTTAGCGGCGCTGCTCCAGGGCTTGCGCCCGGCGTGCTGTCGCCGCTTCGCCGCGACGCTCTCCACACCGTTCGAACACAGCCGGGCGAAGTTGCCCGCCGAAGAACCACTCCATTGCCCCCATGAAACAATTTCTACGCCAACAACTCGCCCGCTACACCGACCGCCTCGGTGAGCTTGAATTCCTGCTCTCACGCGAAGACATCATGAAGGACATGAAGCAGTTTCTGCTGCTGTCACGCGAGCACACCGAAGTCTTGGCCGTGGCAGGGCGCTGGGCCCGATACCAGCAATGTGAAGCCGACCTGAGCGGCGCCCAGGAGCTGCTCAGTGGTTCCGCCAACGATCCCGAGATGGCGGCGATGGCGCAGGAAGAGATCGACAGCGCCAGCGCCGAGCTGCAAAAACTCGAAGGCGAGCTGCAGCGCATGCTGTTGCCCAAGGACCCGGACGACGCGCGCAACGCCTTTGTCGAAATCCGCGCCGGCACCGGCGGTGACGAATCGGCGCTGTTTGCCGCCGACCTGCTGCGCATGTACACGCGCTACTGCGAGCGCCGTGGCTGGAAGCCCCATATCATCAGCGAATCGCTCAGCGAACTGGGCGGCTACAAGGAGGTGGTGCTCAAGATCGAGGGCGACAACGTGTATGGCGCGCTCAAGTTCGAGTCTGGCGGCCACCGCGTGCAGCGCGTGCCCGTCACCGAGACGCAGGGCCGCATCCACACCAGCGCCTGCACCGTGGCGGTGCTGGCCGAACCCGATGAAGCGGTGCTAATCCAGATCAACCCGGCCGACCTGCGCATCGACACCTACCGCGCCAGCGGTGCCGGCGGCCAGCACATCAACAAGACCGACTCGGCCGTGCGCATCACGCACCTGCCGACGGGCATCGTGGCCGAGTGCCAGGACGGGCGCAGCCAGCACAGCAACAAGGCGCAAGCGCTCAAGGTACTGACCGCTCGCATCCATGAAAAAGACCGCAGCGAACGCGCGGCCAAGGACGCCGCCGAGCGCAAGGGACTGATTGGCAGCGGCGACCGCAGCGACCGCATTCGCACCTACAACTTCCCGCAGGGGCGCTTGAGCGACCACCGCATCAACCTGACGCTCTACAAGCTGCTCTACATCATGGAAGGCGAGCTCGACGACGTGGTGCAGGCGCTGCAGGCCTATGAGGCCGCGCAGCAACTGGCGGCGCTGGAAGTGGGCGCCGGCGCCTGATTTGGCCATTGTTTTAGATGAAATTTGCCTCTAGCCCACGTGTAATATGGCTATAACGCTCTTATTTTTGACAAACATAGACACCCGATGGACGCATTGACCGTCGCGCAAGCCCTGTTCCAGGCCCAAGCTCGGGGCTTGGAGCGGCTTGACGCGCAGCTGCTGTTGCTGCACGCACTGGGCAAGTCGGAGCGGGAGCGCGCGTGGTTGCTGTCGCACGACACGGACCAACTACCGGCAGCGGCGCAAGCCGCGCTGCAGGCCGGTGTGCAACGCCGCGCCTGCGGCGAGCCGCTGGCCTATATCACCGGCTACAAGGAGTTTTTTGGCCTGGCGCTGCGGGTGGACCAGCGTGTGCTGGTGCCGCGCCCCGACACCGAAACGCTGGTGGATTGGGCGCTGGCGGTACTGGAGGCCGCATCCGTTGCACAAACGCCAGAGGCAACCCGCGCCCTGCGCGCGCTTGACCTGGGCACCGGCAGCGGCGCCATCGCGCTGGCACTCAAAGCGACCCGGCCTGCGCTGGACGTGAGCGCGCTTGACTTCAGCTTTGATGCGCTTGCCGTGGCGCAGGCCAACGCCCAGCGCCTCGGACTGGCGCTGCGCTTGCATCAGGGCAGCTGGTTGACCGCCCTGGCGCAGCCCTTGGCCCGCTTTGACTTGATCGTCTCGAACCCGCCCTATATTGCCGCGCAGGACGTGCATTTGGCCGCCCTGATCCACGAGCCGCTGCAAGCCCTGACCAGTGGCGCCGACGGCCTCGATGACATCCGCCAGATCATCAGTCAGGCCCCGGCCCATTTAAATCCTGGCGGCTGGCTGCTGCTGGAGCACGGCTACGACCAGGCGGCCAAGGTGCGTGACTTGCTATTGGCGGCGGGCTTCAAGGAAGTGCAATTGCGCCGCGATTTGAACGGCATCGAGCGCTGCAGCGGCGGGCGACTCGCGCCCGGTTAACACCAGCGCATCCATTACTTTTGACAGCCCGGATCGTCAAGCCAGCGAATGTCTGTCCTTCGTTGGTGGCAACAAGGACAAGCTCCACAATATCGATTAAAGTACCATAATCGCTTAAATCGAAATATTCAACCAAATTTCTGCAAAATTATGACTGAAGACTTCAAGAGCAAGCCCTACCTCACACCCCACGAGGTAGCGCAATGGATGATGGTGTCACCCGTCACCGTTCGTGGCTGGTCCCAAAAGGGCTTGTTGCAAGCGGAAGTCACACCCGGCGGACATCGCCGCTTTCGTCGGGAGGAGGTTGAGCGATTTGCTCGCCAGTGGAATCCCATCGGCAACAAGGGGCCGCTGCGCATCTTGATCGTGGACGACGACCGCGCGGTACTCGGTTTTCTCAGGGAATTGCTCGAAGGCGGTGAGCATCAGACCGTGGTGGAAACGGCCTCCGATGGCTTCGATGCCGGACACAAGGTGCATACCTTTTCTCCTGACATCGTCTTGCTGGACCTCATGATGCCGGGCATCCAGGGGACCGAGGTTTGCCGCCAGATCAAGCAAATTCCTGGGCAGGCCAATGTGCGCGTCATCGCCATGAGCGGCCATCTGAGTCCGGAAAATGAGGCGCAGCTGCTGGCTGCCGGGGCTGAATGCTGCCTGGCCAAGCCGCTTGACACGGCTCGCCTGCTCAAGTTGCTGGGGCTTGCAGACTAGGGGTCAAAGGAACTGGGGGCAGACAAAAATGGGTGGGGAAGATAAAAATATGGTTCACCAGAGTATTCAGTCAAGGCTCAACAGCGACCCGTTCCACGTGCTGATCGTGGACGATGACCCCGTTCATTGCAGTCTGGTCCGCAATATTCTGGACGCAGCCAAATACAGGGTCAGCCAGGCCAGTTCGGGTTGGGTGGCACTGGGGCTCTTGCGCGCACAGAGTTTTGATGCCGTCCTGCTGGATCAGCGTATGCCGGGCATCAGTGGTGAAGAGGTCTGTAGGCGCATTCGCGGCGAGTTGGGCTTAAGCATGTTGCCCATACTGATGCTCACCGCCAATGACGCGGCCGACAGCCTGACTCTGAGCTTTGCCGCAGGTGCCAGTGACTTTGTGCGCAAGCCCTACCAGCCAAGCGAGCTGCTGGCGCGCCTGGATGTCGCGCTGTCCCACAAGCGGCTGACCGACCAACTCGACAGTGCTGAATCCATGCTGTTCGCGCTGGCCAGAATGGTGGAGGCCAAAGACGGCAACACCGGCGACCACTGTTCACGCCTGTCACGCAGTGGGGTGGTATTGGGCCAGGCACTGGGTCTTGGCGCCGATGAACTGATGGCGCTACGTCGTGGCGGGGTGCTCCATGACATCGGTAAACTCGGCATACCTGACAGCATCTTGCTCAAACCAGGACAGCTGACCGATGCAGAGTGGGTCATCATGCGCCAGCATGTCACCATTGGCGCACGGCTCGTCGAGGGACTCAAGAGCATGCGTCTGACGGTGCCGATCATTCGCCACCACCATGAAAGGTGGGACGGTAGCGGTTACCCCGACGGTTTGCGCGGGGAGGAAATCCCCCTGCTGGCCCGAATCTTTCAGATGGCAGACATTTACGACGCGCTCGTCCACGCGCGCCCCTACAAAGCTGCGCTGGGCTGGCAGCAAGCACTTGCCGTGCTGGAGGACGAAGCCGCGCGCGGCTGGCGCGATCCGGACTTGACGGCCCTGTTCGTGCGCATTGTCAAAACCCGTCCTGACGCGCTGGCGGCCTCGCTGGCTTGCGATGACGATCTTGGGGTCAGCCTCTTCAGCCAGATCCGAAGCACGGGCGCCTTGGACTGGGACCACCGGGCAGCACAAAGCACCCGGCGCGACACATGACAAGCGCAACGGCTGAGCGCCACGCCCTGCCGCAACAGGTCATTCTGGTGCTCATCTTTGGCTTGCTGGCGCTGCTCGCCCTGACGCTTTCGCTGCTGCAGAGTTTGCCGATCCCGCTGCAGCATTACCTGCCCATCCATACTACTTTAGAGTTCGCTTCAATTGGGGTGGCGTTTCTTGTTTTTGCGACGGTATGGCATACACCGGCGAAGGAGATCTCGGCCTCGTTGCTCTTGATCGCGTTGGCCCTGTTTGCTGCGGGGTGGCTGGATTTTGCCCACACTTTGTCCTTCAAGGGCATGCCGGCCCTGGTGACACCGGCCTCCGTCGAAAAAGGGATCGCATTCTGGTTGGCTGCCCGACTGATGGTCGCGGTCGCCCTGCTTGGTGCGAGCATTTACCCGCACCTCAAGCCGCCGTCGATAGGGGCTCGTTATGCAATGCTCGGCGCCTACGCCATCATCAACCTGGCAGTCTTTTGGGTGGTTATTTTTCATGAAGCCGAGCTGCCCAGGACCTACATCGACGGCGCGGGATTGACACCACTCAAAAGCGGCTTTGAATTCTTCATTACCGGTCTATTGCTTTTGGCGGCGTGGCGCTACCAGCGCCTGGCCAGTCGGTCGGACAGTCGGACGGACAGTCGGGTGTTCCCCTTGCTGTTCAGCGCTGCTTCGATTGCGGCACTGAGCGAACTCTTTTTTGTCCGCTATCAAGAAGCGAATGATCTCCAGAATCTGCTCGGTCACCTGTACAAGATCGTCAGCTACGCCCTCATCTACCAAGCTTTTTTCGTGGCCAGCATTCAAAGACCCTACAGCAAGCTGGCCGAGCAATCGGCGAAGCTTCTGAGGGTCAACGAGAAACTGCGCACCCGCTCGCTGGCCCTGGCCTCGACCGCCATGCCGGTGCTGGTGACCGACCTGCACGGCAAGGTGCAATGGCGCAACAGGGCCTCGCACCAGTTGACTGCGGGCACGGATAGTGAGTCAGAAAACGGGCTCAACCTGTTTGATGATTTCGTCACACCTGAGCGCAAGGTGGCCGACAGCATTCGCCAGACCGTCGAGGCCGGCAAGGTCTGGCGCGGATTGGTTGACTTCAAGGATGGTCTGGGCAATTGGCTCATCCTGGATCGAACCGTGACGCCCTTGCGCAACGATGACGGCGGCATCGAAGGCTATGTTTCCGTTGCCGAGGACGTGACAAAAGGCGCGCAGGCCCGTCTGCGCCACCAGCGCGTGCTCGAGACCGCCATTGATGGCTTCTGGATCGTCGACGCCCAGGGCCGATTGCTCGAAGTCAATGAGGCCTATGCAAGGATGTCGGGTTACCCGGTGGCAGAACTGCTGAGCATGAACATCAGCCAACTGGAAGTGGTTGAGTTCCTGGACGATATCCAGGCGCGCATGAGGACCATCATGGCGCAGGGGCGCTGTCAATTTGAGACGCGCCATCGGCACAAGCTGGGACACGAAATAGCGATTGACCTTTCAGCGACCTACGACAGCGAGTCGAAGAATTTCTTTGTCTTTCTGCATGATCGATCCGAGCATGTGCACGCCGCTGCGGCCAGACAAGAGCTGCAGCGGCAGTTGCAGCAGGCCCAGAAAATGCAGGCGCTTGGGCAACTCACGGGCGGTATCGCCCATGACTTCAACAACATTCTGACCGCCGTTCTGGGTTACTCGAATCTGGCACTGGATCGCTTTGCGCCAGACAAGCACGGCAAACTGGCCGTCTATTTGCGTGAGGTCATCACGGCCAGTGAGCGCGCGCGTGACCTGATCGCCAAGATGCTGACTTTCGCACGCATCCATCCCAATGCAAGTGCTCAGGTGATTTCTCCCGCTGCCGTCGTGCAAGAGGTCTTGGCCATGATGCGGCCATCAATCCCATCCAGCATCGAGCTCAAGAGCCGCATCGGGGCTAACCCGCCCATCACCATGGAGAGCGGCGAACTCAACCAGATTCTGGTCAACCTCCTCATCAATGCGCGTGATGCCATCGACGGGCACGGCATGATTGAAGTCTGCCTGGATCGCGTCGATCTCGATGAGCAAATTTGTGCCTGCTGCCAGCAGCGCCTGTCCGGCGCTTGTGTGGCACTGGAGGTGTCTGACAACGGCAGCGGTATTGCGCCGCAGCACAAGCCACGACTGTTCGACCCCTTCTTCACCACCAAAGATGTTGGCAAGGGAACGGGGCTGGGCTTGTCGATGGTGCAAGGCGTTTTGCGGCGCTGCGGGGGGCATGTCGTGGTTGACTCTCAGTTGGGTCAAGGCAGTCGGTTCCGGTTGCTGTTTCCGATCGCTGCGGCGACGCAAGCACCTGCGGCTGAGCCAGCCAGTCTGGCAAATTCGGATTCGGGCCAGGGTCAGCTCATCTGGGTGGTTGACGATGAACCCGCGGTGGCCCGTTTTCTCGCGGAGTTGCTGACCGGTTGGGGCTATCGGGTCAGGCAGTTCAACGAATCAGACGCGGTATTGGCAGCGCTTCAGAGTGCACCGAACGAGGTTGACTTGCTCATTAGCGACCAGACCATGCCCGGTTTGAGCGGTGTGGAACTGGCGCAGCGCGTGCACGGCCTGCGGCCCGCTTTGCCCATCATTTTGTGCTCCGGGAACAGTGCTGACCTTGACCACGCCGAATTGCTACGCCACGGGATTCGCCACTGCTTTGCCAAGCCGGTCGCGGTCCAGGAACTGCGCCAGGCCCTGGCTGAGGAACTCGCGCAGAGCACAGGCACTGAATCGCCTGTTTAAATCGGTTCAAACGGCTTTTACGATTTAAGCGACAAAAACGATTAAAACGATTGACACGCTGCTTTCGATTCGATATTCTTGCGCATGAGGAATGTCACTAACCATCAAACAGAGCAGCAATCATGAATCAGTCACTTGCACCCCATGGCGGAGCCAGCCCCGCACAGGCCGCCTCTTCCAAAGCAGCCATTGCTTCCATCACCGAGTTTTTGGCCTTCAAACTGGGGACCGAAGAGTACGGGATCGACATCCTGCGCGTGCAGGAAATCCGCTCTTATGAAGAGCCCACCCGCTTTGCCAACACCCCGGCGTTCATCAAAGGGGTGATTAACCTGCGCGGTGTGATCGTGCCCATCATCGACATGCGCCTGAAGTTCAACCTGGGTGAGGCTAACTACGACCACTTGACCGTGGTGATCGTGCTCAATATCGGCAAGCAGGTCGTCGGGATGGTGGTCGATGGTGTGTCTGACGTCATCACGCTCACGCCCGATCAGCTCCGCCCGGTACCTGAATTTTCTTCTGCCATCGACAGTGATCACCTGATGGCCATTGGCGCCATCGAAAACCGCATGCTGATTTTGCTGGACATCGAAAAACTCATGACCAGTGCCGAAATGGGCCTGGTGGCTCAGGCGCTTCAGTAAACCCATTTATCAAGGAGAAACAGCATGAATTTTGCCAATATGAAAGTCGGAATGCGTCTGGGCCTGGGCTTTGCGCTGGTCATTCTTGCCGGTTTGGTGGTGGCGGTGTTTGGCAGCATCCAACTCGACCGCGCCAACGCGGAGGTCACCAGTCTGGTCGATGACCGCATGGTCAAGGTCGAACTGGCTGGCGATATTCAAGACAACCTGAACGTGGTGGCTCGCGCCGTACGCAACATCGCGCTGACCAGCGATGAAGCTGTCATGCAGGCGGAAAAGCAGCGTATTGGCGAAGCCCGCACCAAGAATACCGAACTGATCCAAAAACTCGATCAAATCCTCAATCTGCCAGAAGGCCGTGCGATCATGAAAAAAATAAGCGACATTCGTCCGCCCTATAACGAATCCATCGACAAGGCCGTGGCGTTGGGCTTGGCCAATAGGAGTGAAGAAGCACGCGATGTGCTGGTCAAAGAGAACCGGCCCTTGCAGGCAGCTTACTTCAAGGCACTTGGTGAGCTGAGTGATTTACAAAAGAGATTAATGAACGACTCGGCCAAACAAGTGCAAAGCATTGCCTCAACCACTGGCACCTTGATGCTGATCATTGCCGCGGTGGCCGCTGTGCTGGGGGGGCTGATCGCCTGGGCCTTGACCCGCTCTATCACCCGACAGCTTGGTGGTGAACCCGATTACGCGTCCAATGTGGCGCGCGAAATTGCAGCAGGGAACCTGGCGGTCGAGGTCCAAGTTGCCACGGGTGACACGAGCAGTCTGCTTGCGGCGATGAAAGCCATGCGTGACAGTCTGGCCAAGGTTGTGTCCACGGTGCGCACGGGCTCAGAAGGCGTGTCTACCGCCTCCTCGGAAATCGCCCAGGGCAACCATGACCTGAGCGCGCGCACCGAGCAACAAGCCAGTGCACTGGAAGAAACCGCCGCCTCGATGGAAGAGCTCAGCTCCACCGTCAAGCAAAACGCCGATAACGCCCGCCAGGCCAACCAGTTGTCCATCAGTGCCAGCAGCGTCGCGGTCAAAGGGGGTGCCGTGGTGGCCCAGGTGGTGGACACCATGAAGGGCATCAATGACTCCTCCAAAAAGATATCCGACATCATCAGTGTCATCGACGGCATTGCCTTCCAGACCAACATTCTGGCTCTCAATGCTGCCGTGGAAGCCGCCCGCGCCGGCGAGCAGGGCCGCGGCTTTGCCGTGGTGGCCAGCGAAGTGCGCAGCCTGGCCGGGCGCTCCGCTGACGCCGCCAAGGAGATCAAGAGCCTGATCAATGCCAGCGTGGAGCGCGTGGAGCAAGGCACCTTGCTGGTCGACCAAGCCGGGGTGACCATGGCCGAGGTCGTGAGCGCCATCAAGCATGTGACCGACCTCATGGGGGAGATCAGCGCCGCCAGCAACGAACAAAGCCAGGGTGTGTCCCAGATCGGTGAAGCGGTCCAGCAAATGGACCAAGTGACGCAGCAAAATGCCGCGCTGGTGGAAGAGATGGCGGCTGCGGCCTCCAGCCTCCAATCGCAGGCGCAAGACCTGGTCGCAACCGTGGAGGTGTTCAAGCTGTCGTCTGAAGGCGGCAGCTCTGGCGCCCGCAGCGAAGCCGCCTCGGCCCCTAGTTTTCGCCCGGTATCGGCTGCCCCGGCCCCCAAGAAACTGAGCAGCGTCAGTGCGTCGAGAGTTGGCAACAGCAGCAAAGCTTCTTTCGCTAAAGCGCCTGCACGACAAGCGCTGTCAGCGCCTGCCGCCACGCAGACTGCCAAGGCTGGTGGTGATGGTTGGGACAGCTTCTAAGTCAGCTCTTGGCCGGGCTCGCTCACGCGGGCTCACCAGCGCTCACCCGTCAATCTGGCGGGCCATTGAGCAAACGCACGTCCGCAAGCGCTCCGGATTTGATCGCGCACAACCAATTGCCTTGAATCAATCAATGAACAACTTGAAAATTTCCACCCGCCTCAATCTTGGTTTTGCCGTGATCATCGCGGTGTTTCTTCTGCTGGCGGGTGTTACTGCGTGGCGTGTAGAAATGGTCTCCGAGGCGACGACGCGCATGGCGCGTTCTGCCGAACTTCTGCAATTGGCGGGCAGCTGGCAGGGTGACGTGCGGCAAAACTCCGCGCGCTCTCTGGCGGTTGGCTATTCAGAGGGAAGCACCATGCTCGACTTCTTCAAGGAGACGATGGCCGCTACGTCACGCGGAACGACCGAGACACAAAAGGCTTTTCTTGCCAAGGTGCAGGACAGCGAGGCCAGACAGCGCGCCGAAAACGTGGGGGAGGTGCGCAAGACATGGATTGCGACCCGCGACCAAGTTAACGCCTTGAAGACCGCCGGGGACGACGCGGGTGGCCGAACCTTGGTGCAAAGCAAGTTTGTACCGGTCACAGACGACTACATTCGTGCGACGCAGCTGCTGGTTGATGGAGAGGCGGCCAATGTCCACGCGGTCCAACAACAAGTCAAGGAAATGTTCAGGCAACTGTATCTGCTGGGTGCAGGGCTATTGGTGCTGGCCCTGGCAACGGCTGTCTTCATTAGTTGGAGTCTGTCGCGCAGCATTGCCCGAGGTGTCGATACGGCACGGGTTGCCGCACAGCGCATTGGTGAGGGCGACCTGAGTCACCGGGTGAGTGTTGCCGGAAAAGACGAAATTGGGCAACTCCTGCAGGCCCTGTCCACCATGCAGGACAACCTGAGCCGGGTCGTCTCGAACGTTCGCCAGGGCTCCGAGAGCGTGGCCACCGCCAGTGCCGAAATCGCCCAGGGCAATCATGACCTGAGTGCCCGCACCGAGCAACAGGCCAGTGCACTGGAAGAAACCGCCGCCTCGATGGAAGAGCTCAGCTCCACCGTCAAGCAAAACGCCGACAACGCCCGCCAGGCCAACCAGTTGTCCTTGAGTGCCAGCACCGTCGCCATCAAAGGCGGTGCCGTCGTGGCCCAGGTGGTGGACACCATGAAGGGCATCGACGACTCCTCCAAAAAGATCTCCGACATCATCAGCGTCATCGACGGCATTGCCTTCCAGACCAACATCCTGGCCCTGAATGCGGCGGTGGAAGCCGCCCGCGCTGGCGAGCAGGGCCGCGGCTTTGCCGTGGTGGCCAGCGAAGTGCGCAGCCTGGCCGGACGCTCTGCGGATGCGGCCAAGGAAATCAAGAGCCTGATCAATGCCAGCGTCGAGCGCGTGGAGCAAGGCACCCTGCTGGTCGATCAGGCTGGGGCAACCATGGCCGAGGTCGTGAGCTCAATCAAACATGTGACCGACCTCATGGGGGAGATCAGCGCCGCCAGCAACGAGCAAAGCCAGGGCGTGTCCCAGGTCGGTGAAGCCGTCACACAGATGGACCAGGTGACGCAGCAAAATGCCGCGCTGGTGGAAGAGATGGCCGCCGCCGCCAGCAGTCTGAAATCGCAGGCGCAAGACCTGGTGCATACCGTGAGTGTCTTCAAGCTAGCCTGAGCGACCAGGTTTCACACCAGACAACAGACGACAATTTTGAAGGCAAGCATGCGTAAACCGTCAGCGCCTGCAGTTGCCAACGACGTTGGCACGGGCTGGAATGAACAGCCCAACCAGGGCCCCACAAAATCTGGTGTGTATCAAACAAGAAGCGACAGAAACCAGATATGGTTCAAATACTTTGACGCCAATTACTCACTGTGGTACATGAGCTGGGCCGAATTGAAGGAGAACCCGGCTCGCGACACGGCCAGGCTCAGCGGCCCGGAGGTTGCGCGGCACGTGGTGGCATGGGCGCACTGTTCAAAGCATGATGCGAAGCTGCAAGCAATCGAACGGATCAGGCGCAGGCCCGACATAGGCCAGTCGCTGTGGTTCCGAGCGCCGTCCAAAGGCTGCCGGTGTCAGTAGCGCGCCGACTTCCTGCCGTACAAGCGGGATTGCATCATGGAAGGCAAGCAGAAGGACGTGGAGCGGGCGCTGGTACAGGCCGCGCTGCCCGGCTGCTATGCTGGCACTGAACCCTTGCACGCAACATTTGATTTAAATCCTTCATGAAACCTCTGTACCAATACTTTTTCCGCGGCCTGTTCGCCATCCTGCCCGTGGGCCTAACGGTCTATGTGCTGTTCCTGATTGCCTCCTGGATCGATGCCATCGCCATGAGCGTGGTGCGCCCCCTCATTGGCGACTTCTACCTGCCCGGGCTCGGCATTGCACTGGGCGTGGGGCTGATCATAGGCATCGGTTTTGTGATTTCGCAGCCCCAAGCGGCGCGGCTAATGCCCTGGGTCGAACTGCCATTCACCAACGTGCCGGTGGTCAAGAGCATCTATTCCTCGCTCAAAAACTTCGCCGACTTCTTTTCAACGCAGAAAAAGGACAGCCAGCAAGTTGTGGTCCTGCGCAAGCCGGGCCAGGACCTGTCCATCGTCGGCCTCGTGACGCGCCAAAGCATGCAGGGTCTTCCCCAAGGCCTGGCGCTCGACAACCAGGTGGCTGTCTACCTGCCGATGGGTTACATGATTGGCGGCTACACCGTGTTTGTGCCGCGCAGCTGGATTGAGCCGATCGAGATGTCGGTCGAAGAAGCCATGCGCTCCACGCTGATCGCCTGGATGGCAGCGAAGCCGGCGGACGCGCCTTCAACACCAGATTAGGCGCTCAGAAGAGCGCCGCGTAAGCGCTGATTTTCCTGGCAAAGACCTTTTGCGCCTTTTCGGCGGGTCGTGGATACTACCTGCATGGACTTCGTCAACCTTCCTTTATTCGCAGTCTCGGCACTGGTATTCGCGAGTGTGCTGACCGGCCTGTTTTCCGCACGCATCGGCTTTTCATTCTTGCTGGTTTTCCTGCTGGCCGGGCTTCTCGCCGGCGAAGACGGCATTGGCGGCTACCGCTTTGACGACTTCCGGCTGGGCTTTTGGGTCGGCAACGTGGCGCTCGCGATCATCTTGCTGGACGGGGGTCTGCGCACCGCGTTCACCACATTCAGAACCGGTCTCAAACCTGCCTTCCTGCTCGCCACGGTCGGCGTCGTCGTGTGCACGCTGCTGACGGCGCTGGCAGGGGTGCTGTTCGTCGGACTCGATTGGCCCACGGCGCTGCTGCTCGGGGCCATCGTCGGATCCACCGATGCGGCCGCGGTGTTCGCCCTGCTCACGCGCTCGGGGGTGAGTCTGAACGAACGCGTGGCGGCGACGCTGGAGATCGAGTCCGGCGTGAATGACCCGATGGCGGTGTACCTGACGCTGACTTTCATCACCCTGGCGACGGCCACGACAACACTGGGATCGGGGTCCATGTGGACGACACTGGCATGGTCCTTCCTGCAGCAGTTCGGCTGGGGCACGCTGCTCGGTCTGGGCAGCGGCTTCGCCATGGCGGCGCTGCTCAATCGCCTGGCGGGCAAGGACGCTGGCGGAGGCATCCTGGCGCTGTTGCTGTGCACCGGGGGGCTCGCGGTGTTCGCCTCGACCGGCCTGATCGGGGGTTCGGGCTTTCTGGCGGTGTACTTGTTTGGCCTGATCGTGGCGAACCGGGCCAGCGCGGCCGTCACGCCGACGCTGGCGGCGATGGACGGCTACGCCTGGCTGGCGCAGGCCGGCATGTTTTTGTTGCTGGGGCTGTTGGTCACGCCCTCGTCATTGCTGCCCACGCTCCTGCCTGCGCTGGCTGTAGCCCTGAGCCTGATGTTCATTGCGCGCCCGGTGGCGGTCTGGCTGTGCCTGGCACCGCTGCGCTTCACGGCGCGGGAGACCTGGTTCATCTCCTGGGTTGGTCTGCGCGGCGCGGTACCGATTGTGCTGGCGCTGTTTCCACTGCTGGCGGGCCTGCCGCAGGCCCACCTGCTGTTCAATGTGGCCTTTGTGGTGGTGCTGGTGTCGCTCTTGCTGCAGGGCAGCACCATTGGCGCGGTGGCACGTCGGCTTGGCGTGGCGCTGCCCGATCCCGGAGACGAAAAACAGGTGCGCGCCGTTTTCGGCGACTTCGCGCTGGACCCGGCGATGCCGGTGGGGCCGCTGTGCGCCTTCTACGGTTTGCCGGCGCCGCCCGAGATTTCCCAGGCGCTGGGCGACTGGATGGCCGGCGAACTGGGACGACCGCCCATTGCCGGGGACCGTGTGCGCCTGGGCAGCGCCACGCTCATCGTGCGCAAGCTGATCGCAGGCAGGATTTCAAGCCTCGGGCTCAGCCTGGACGAGTGATTCCGTTTCCAGATCGATACGACACTAGGCGCGAAGCCGCAGACAGTACAGACGTACGGCAAGGCGAAGCAACAACGTGTCGGATTGATATGGAAATGGAATGAGGGGACTCAGGCCTGCCGTTCAGGCATTGCCGTCAATGATGATGCCCATGCTCGCCATGCACGTGGCGGTGCGTGATCTCTTCGGGCGAGGCGGGGCGGACTTCGGCCACGGTGACGCTTAGGCGCAAGGCCTTGCCCGCCAGCGCGTGGTTGCCGTCCAGCATGACCGTGTCGCCCTTGATCTTCATGACAGTAAAGGCCTGCGCGTGGCCATCTTCACCCCGGCCTTCGAGCTGCCCGCCCACCTTGACGCCCGGTGGAAACTGGCTCTTGGGGATGGTCTGCACCAGGCTTTCGTCGCGCAGGCCAAAAGCATCTTGCGGCTCCAGGTCGAGCGTGGTCTGGAACCCTGGCATTTGGCCTTCGAGCGCGGCTTCGAGCTTTGGGAAGGTGTTGTCGTAGCCGCCGTGCAGGTAAACCATCGGCTCCTGGCTTTGCTCAAGCAGTTTGCCCAGGCGGTCGCTGAGCTTGTAGCGCAAGGTGACTGCGGTGTTTTTTCCAATTTTCATAGCTGTGCCTGTGTTGGTGCTCATGATCAAGGCGCTATTTTCGCCCATCGGCGGATACCTCCAAAATTGACTGTGGCCGCCGGATTGCGGGTATTTTTATAGTAAATCTGGCTCTAGCCCACATGAATAAAGAATATGTAGCTATATTTTTTATAGCATTTTAGTACAAGCCCTGCCACTGGCAAGGTTAAGGGTCCGGGGATGTGCCCAAAGGTGAAATAATCGATCCCTCTTTTTCAAGGATTTATCTGACATGAGCGACACACAACAACGCATTGACGAACTGGTGAAATCCAACGAGGTGCTGCTCTTCATGAAGGGCAACGCCGCCTTTCCCCAGTGTGGTTTTTCCGGCCGCGCGATCCAGATTTTGCAGGCCTGCGGCGTCGACCCGAAGGCCATCAAGACCGTCAACGTGCTCGAAGACGAGGAAATTCGTGCCGGCATCAAGGACTACAGCAAGTGGCCGACCATTCCCCAGCTCTACGTCAAGGGCGAATTCATCGGCGGCGCTGACATCATGATGGAGATGTACCAGAACGGCGAACTGCAGCAGGCGCTGGCGGCCAAAGCCGCTTAAGTCAGCTCAGCCTTGCCACTGCCGGGTGGCACCGAATACAGCGTTGGGGTAGGGCGCGCGGCCGCGCGAGCCGTTGTAGCGGCCCAGCGCCAGAAACAGGTCACCGCGTTCGCGGTCGAGGTAATGGCGCAGGATGACGCAGCCAAAGCGCAGGTTGGTCTGCATGTGAAACAGCTTGCCGGCATCGCCATCGCCCAGCACGCGCGTCCAGAACGGCATCACCTGCATGTAGCCGCGCGCGCCCACGCTGCTGATGGCAAACTTGCGAAAATTGCTCTCCACTTGCACCAGGCCCAGCACCAACGCCGGATCCAGCCCGGCCCGGCGGCTCTCATACCAGATCGTTTGCAGGAACTCACGGCGCACATTCCAGTCCGGCTTTTTCTTGCGCAAGCGCTCGCTCATGGCCCCGAGCCAGCGCAGGTAAGCCAGGCGCGACTCGGTGTCCGGGAACTCCGGCACTGGCGGCGCGTGGTTGGCAATGGCTGAACTCAAGGCGCTGCGCACCGAGTCCACCAGCGGCTCCTCCATCTGTCGCCCGGCATCTGACGGCTCACTGATCACTAGCAGCCCAAGCCCTGCCAGCAGTGAAGAGAGGCTGCTTCTCCTTGAAAGCAGAGTCGATGTCACGGGCGGCATCAGGCTTTCAATTTGGTTTGCAGCAGGCTAAAGATGTCGCTCGCAGGCACTGTGGTGGCCACCCCATCGCGGCGATGCTGGTATTCGACCTCGCCCGCTTTGAGGCCCCGGTCGCCAATCGTGACGCGGTGCGGCACGCCAATCAACTCCCAGTCGGCAAACATGGCGCCCGGGCGCTCGCCACGGTCGTCCAGAATCACATCGACACCGGCGGCAAGCAGCTCGTCGTACAGCTTATCGGAAGCGGCCTTGACATCCGGAAAGCGCTCCGGGCTGATCGGGCACAGCACCACGGTAAAGGGCGCCAAGGCGTCGGGCCAGATGATGCCGCGCTCGTCATGGTTTTGCTCAATGGCAGCAGCCGGCAGGCGCGTGATGCCGATGCCGTAGCAGCCCATTTCCATGAACTGCGGCTTGCCGTTGACGTCCAGAAAAGTGGCGTTCATGGCCTGGCTGTATTTGGTGCCGAGGTAAAACACATGGCCGATTTCAATGCCACGCTCGATCGCCAGCACACCCTGGCCGTCCGGGGAGGCGTCGCCCGCCACCACGTTGCGCAAGTCCGCCACCATGTCGGGCTCGGGCAGGTCGCGGCCCCAGTTGACGCCGGTCATGTGAAAGTCAGGCTCGTTGGCGCCACAAATCCAGTCACTCATGAGCGCCACCTCGCGGTCCACCACCAGGTTGACCGGCTTCTTCAAACCGATCGGGCCCAGATAACCCGGCAGGCAGCCAAAGTGCGCCTCAATTTCGGGCTCCGTGGCAAAGCGGAAAGCTGCCAGTCCGGGCAGCTTGCCGACCTTGACCTCGTTCATGTCGTGGTCGCCACGCAGCAGCAGCAGCCAGACCTGGGTCTTGACAATCTCGCCATCCTTGCCCAGCGTGTCGGTGGCCAGCACCAATGACTTGACGGTGTGTTGCAGTGGCACACCCAGCAGTTCAGCGACATCAAAGCAGGTGCTTTTGCCCGGTGTGGGGGTCTTGGCGAAGGCCTGCGCTGGGGCCAGCCGTGGGCCATGGGGGGCCAGCGCCTCGGCTTTTTCCATGTTGGCGGCGTAGTCGCTGCTCGGGCAGTAGACGATGGCATCCTCGCCGGTGGCGGCAATCACCTGGAACTCTTCGCTCAAATCGCCCCCAATGGCGCCGCTGTCGGCTGCCACGGCACGGTAGCTCAGGCCAAAGCGGTCAAATATGCGCCGATACGCTGCGGCCATCACCTGGTAGCTGGCCTTGGCAGCAAGCTGGTCGCGGTCAAAGCTGTAGGCGTCTTTCATGATGAATTCACGCCCGCGCATCAAGCCGAAACGCGGGCGGCGTTCGTCCCTGAATTTGCTCTGTATCTGGTAGAAGTTCTTTGGTAACTGCTTGTAGCTTTTGATTTCCTGGCGCGCGATGTCGGTCACCACTTCTTCGCTGGTGGGCTGGATCACGAAATCGCGGCCATGGCGGTCCTTGATGCGCAGCAGTTCCGGGCCATTGCTTTCAAAGCGTCCGGTCTCCTGCCACAGTTCAGCCGGCTGCACCACCGGCATGCTGAGCTCCACGGCACCGGCGCGGTTCATTTCCTCGCGTACGATTTGCTCCACCTTGCGCACCACCCGCAGGCCCATTGGCATCAGGCTGTAGATGCCGGCGCCGAGCTTTTTGATCATGCCCGCGCGCGTCATCAGCTTGTGGCTGACCACTTCGGCGTCGGCCGGGGCCTCCTTGAGGGTGGAAATGAAGAATTGAGAGGCTTTCATGGCAAAAATCCGGGAATGACTAAGGGCTTCGCCCCTTGAAGCGCAGCGCTTGCTGTGCATAATGGACCCAATTTAAAAATTGGGGTTTGATTATGCTTGACCGCGAAGGCTTTAGGCCTAACGTCGGCATCGTCCTGCTCAACCAGAGAAATCAGGTGTTTTGGGGCAAGCGAATTCGCACGCACTCCTGGCAGTTTCCGCAAGGTGGCATTGACCGGGGTGAGACGCCGGAACAGGCCATGATTCGTGAATTGCATGAAGAAGTGGGGCTCTTGCGTGAGCACGTTCGCATTGTGGCCCGCACCCGAGACTGGTTGCGCTATGAGGTGCCAGACCGCTACATTCGCCGCGATGCACGCGGCTTTTACAAAGGCCAGAAGCAAATCTGGTACTTGCTGCAACTGGTGGGCCACGACTGGGATTTGAACCTGCGCGCCACCAGCCACCCGGAGTTCGACGCCTGGCGCTGGAACGACTACTGGGTGCCACTGGACGCGGTGGTGGAATTCAAGCGCGGCGTCTACGAGGTGGCCCTGACGGAGTTGGCCCGTTATCTGCCGCGTCACGAGATCAGAAACCGATTCCTGCGCCAGGGCATGCGCCCGCACGACGCGGATGAAGGCTTTGACGCCCTGCCGGGTGCCAATTTCGCACTTCCCCCGGGCGGTTCATTCGAGCCCGATCAGCAGACCATCCGTGTTCTGGATACCAGCGACAAAACCCATGAAATTTAAGAACTTGCTCGGGCTTGGCCTCATGCTGCTGGCCGTCGGTAGCGGAGCCCAGGTTGTGGATAAGCCCGACTGGACAGAAAGCGAAGCGCCGCCGCCTCCGGCTTTCAACCCGGACCGTTTGGTACCAGTGGACATGCCGAGCTACGTCACGCTGCGCTTTGGCGTTGACCCAGCCACTTTGGCCATTACGCCGGACGGCATCGTGCGTTATGTGATGGTGGCCAAAAATGCCACGGGTTCCATCAGCGCGATGTACGAAGGCATTCGCTGTGCCAGCGGCGAAGTCAAAACCTATGCCAGGTACAGCACCATTGGCCGCTGGTCTGCCGTGAAAGAGCCGCAGTGGCAGGCGCTCAACGACAACCAGCCGTCCCGCCATGCGATGGCGTTGGCCCGGCAAGGCGCGTGTGATGGTCGTGCGATGCCAGCCCGTTCGGCGGCCGACATCGTGCGAGCTTTGAAAAGCCCGGCGCCGGTGCCGGAGCGTTGACCCCAACGCTGTGTTCAGTGGTGCAGGCTTAGCGGCTTAACACCAAATTGTCCCGGTGCACCATCTCCGGCTCAGCCGCGTAGCCCAACAGTTTTTCAAATTCCGTTGATGACTTTCGACAGATGAGTCTGGCCTCGATCGCAGCGTAGTTGGCCAGGCCGCGCGCCATCTCGGTGCCGTCAGCCGCGCGGATTGCGATCACGTCACCGCGTGAAAAGTCGCCCGCCACGGCCGTCATGCCGATTGGCAGGAGGCTTTTGCCCTCATCGCGCAGTTTGACCACAGCACCGCCGTCCACCGTCACCGAGCCGCGCAACTGCAAGTGGTCGGCAATCCATTGTTTGCGCGCTTGCGTCTTCTGGGTCTGCGCCACCAGCAGCGTGCCGATCGACTCGCCTTGAACCAGGCGCACCAGCGCATCGGGCTCACGGCCCCAGGCGATCACGGTCGAGGCACCGGAGCCGGCTGCGCGCTTGGCCGCCAGTATTTTGGTGATCATGCCGCCGCGCCCCAGGCTGGAGCCCGCGCCGCCGGCCATCGCCTCCAGAGCCGGGTCACCGGCCTTGGCCTCGTGCACAAAGGTGGCCGACGCCTCCTTGCGCGGGTCCGCCGTGAAGAGTCCTTTTTGATCCGTCAAGATGACCAGCGCATCGGCCTCAACCAGGTTGGCCACCAGCGCGCCCAGCGTGTCGTTGTCACCAAACTTGATTTCGTCGTTGACAACCGTGTCGTTCTCGTTGATCACCGGCAGCACGCCCAGCTTTAACAAGGTCAACAGCGTCGAGCGCGCATTGAGGTAACGCTCCCGGTCGGCCAGATCAGCGTGCGTGAGCAGCACTTGTGCGCTGCCCAAGCCGTTTTCACGCAGCTTGGTCTCGTACATTTGCGCCAGCCCCATCTGACCGACGGCAGCGGCGGCCTGCAGTTCGTGGATGAGATGCGGGCGCGTGGCCCAGCCCAGGCGCTTCATGCCTTCGGCCACGGCACCGCTGGAGACCATGATGACTTCACGCTTGCCCTGCACCAGCAGGGCGATCTGGCGGCACCACTCGCCAATGGCGGCTTCGTCCAGGCCACGGCCCTCGTTGGTGACCAGGCTGGAGCCGACCTTGACCACGATGCGCTTGGCATCACGCAACACCACCGATGCAAACTTTTTAGTCATTTTGGCCTCTAGCCCACGTATAAACTGGGTCAGTAGCTATTTAATATGTAGCAATTATTTGCGCTATTCGGTGTCCGGCGCAAAACGCTGGTCGACCGCCTCGGGCGTCTGCTCGGCCTTTTGCTGCGCCTTCACATGCTGGTAGATGATCTTGATCAGCGGTTCGCAGCCTTCGCGCGTGAGCGCTGAAATCTGAAACACCGGGCCCTTGAACTTGAAACGTTTGACAAAGTCCTTCACCAGCGCTTCGCGCTCTTCGAGCGGAATCATGTCCAGCTTGTTCAACACCAGCCAACGTGGCTTGTTGTACAGGGCTGGATCGTATTTTTTGAGCTCATTCACAATCGCTTTGGCTTGCGCGACGGTATCCACACCTTCATCAAACGGTGCCATGTCAACCACATGCAGCAACAAGCGCGTGCGTTGCAGATGGCGCAGGAACAGATGGCCCAGGCCGGCACCCTCAGACGCGCCTTCGATCAAACCCGGCAAATCCGCTACCACAAAGCTCTGCTCGGGCCCGACGCGGACCACGCCCAAATTGGGATGCAAGGTGGTAAACGGATAGTCAGCGATGCGCGGGCGCGCGTTGGAGATGGCCGAAATCAGCGTGGACTTACCCGCGTTGGGCATGCCCAGCAGCCCGACATCTGCCAGCACTTTGAGTTCGAGTTTGAGGTTGCGTTTTTCACCGGGCCAGCCCGGCGTTTTTTGCCTCGGCGCGCGGTTGATGGCGCTCTTGAAGCGCATATTGCCAAAACCGCCGTCGCCCCCTTTGGCAATGGTGATCACTTCACCGGGTGTCAACAACTCAAACAGCACTTCGCCGGTTTCGGCGTCGGTGATGATTGTGCCGACCGGCATTTTGAGCGTGATGTCGTCGCCAGCGGCGCCAAACATGTCCGAACCCATGCCGTGTTCGCCGCGCTTGGCATCGTGACGCCGGGAAAAGCGAAAGTCGACCAGCGTGTTCAGGTTCGGGTCGGCCACCGCAAAGACGTGGCCGCCACGGCCGCCATCGCCCCCGTTGGGGCCACCAAATTCTTTGTACTTCTCATGCCGGAACGACACGCAGCCCGCGCCGCCGTCTCCGGCAGAAACGTCAATATAGGCTTCGTCGACGAATTTCATGTCTTTAATCAGTTGGGGACAGGGCAAAGTTCACTTCGTGTATCTCTTGGTCTGTCCCACAAGGGCTCGTTTTACAAATAAAAAACCCCGCGCCATGCGCAGGGTCTTGGAGGAGCATTGGCCAGGCCTTAGGCCGTTGCAACGTTCACGGTCGACTTGTTCATGGCGCCTTTGGTGGTAAAGGCCACATGGCCGTCCACCAGCGCAAACAAGGTGTGATCCTTGCCGATGCCGACATTGGTGCCGGGGTGGAACTTGGTGCCACGTTGACGCACGATGATTGCGCCTGCGCTGACCAACTCGCCACCGAATTTCTTCACACCGAGCATCTTGGGCTTGGAGTCGCGCCCATTGTGCGTAGAGCCGCCGCCTTTTTTATGTGCCATGACCGTTGTCCTTATGCAGAGATGGTATTGACTAGCAGTTCAGTGAACTGCTGACGATGCCCCTGGCGCTTTTGATAATGCTTGCGACGGCGCATCTTGAAGATGCTGACCTTGTCGTGCTTGCCGTGTGCCAGAACCGTGACACTGACCGTTGCGCCGGACACCAAGGGCGTGCCAACTTTCAGTTCTGCGCCGTTGCCGACCGCCAGAACCTCGTTGAACACAATCTCTTGGCCTACGTCCGCAGCAATCTGTTCTACTTTAATTTTTTCGCCGGCTGCAACTCGATATTGCTTGCCGCCGGTTTTTATGACCGCGTACATGTTGACCTCTTGAATTTAGCTCTGCAAACGGATTTTCGCAGAGCCCGTTACTATAACATAGGGGCCTGGCAGCATCCACCACCCCATTGAGCCCCATTTTCAGCAGCGCCACCTTTCTATAATCCGCGCACACAACTGGTCATTTGTCTTGCAAGTTAATCCATCGAGCCCCAACCCTTCCATGTCAGTCATTGCGCAAGACATGCGTGAAGTTGATCAGGTCATTGCCCTGCGACTTGACTCCGGGGTGCCACTGGTTGGCCAAGTCGCGCGCTACATCATTGCAGCGGGTGGTAAGCGTCTGCGCCCTGCCCTGCTGCTGCTGGTTTGTGGCGCGCTCGGGTTCAAAGGCGCGCAACGCTTCAACCTGGCGGCCGTGGTGGAGTTCATCCACACATCCACCTTGCTGCACGACGACGTGGTGGACGATTCGTCCCTGCGGCGCGGCAACCCAACGGCCAACGAGACCTTTGGCAACGCCGCCAGTGTGTTGGTCGGCGACTTTTTATATTCGCGCTGCTTTCAGATGATGGTGGATGCGCAAAACATGCGCATCATGCAGGTGCTGGCTGACGCCACCAACGTGATTGCCGAAGGCGAGGTGCAGCAATTGATGAACATGCACAACGCCGAGCTCGATGAAGCCGGCTACCTGCAGGTGATTCGTTCCAAAACCGCCAAACTGTTTGAGGCCAGCGCCCGAGTTGGTGCGATTCTGGCCGGCAGCTCGCCTGAACTGGAAGAAATCTGCGCCGACTATGGTCAGGCGCTGGGCACCGCTTTCCAGGTGATTGACGACGTGCTTGACTACACCGGCGAGGCGGCCGTCATGGGCAAGAACCTGGGCGACGATCTGCGTGAAGGCAAGACCACGCTGCCTTTGATTGCCGCCATGCAACGCGGCACTGCCAGCCAAAGCGCGCTCATCAAGGAGGCAATTGAGACCGGCGGCGTGGCCATGCTCGATCAAGTCGTCGACATCGTCAAAACGACCGGTGCACTCGATGTGGCCCGCCTGGCCGCAACCCAGGAAGCGCAACGCGCCATCGCCGCCGCCAAGCAACTGCCGGCCGGTCCGCACAGCGACTGTTTGCTACAATTAGCGACTCAGTTGTTGCAGCGCCAGTCATAAAACCGCAGGCAATAAACAACAGAAATTTCGGAATGTGGCGCAGCCTGGTAGCGCACTTCGTTCGGGACGAAGGGGTCGGAGGTTCGAATCCTCTCATTCCGACCAGACAAATTAATGGGTTACAGCAGTTTTGCTGTAACCCATTTTGTTTGTGCGCCGACTAACAAGATTTAGCCCCGCCGTCAGCCACATCGCTCACGATTGCGTTTTTTTGGCAGGGCGCAGCCCTGCCATGAATCAGCCCGCTGCCCCCAGCCCCCAAGTTCGGCTCTGAGGGTGCCCTCGCGGGGGGACGGACGGGTACACCGCGCTGCCGCGCAGCAGGCAAAGCCCAGGGGTGGGAGGTGTGAAGGTTGCCCAGGGTCGGCTTGCACCGGTTACGCGAGTGCAGAGAATCTGGTTGCGGTATCTACAGGCTGTTGACGCTTTAAATTAATGGCGTCACTCGACAGCCCGAGCCCGCAACGCCTCATACAGCTGCGAATGATTCAGCAAAACATCCAACATCCCGCGCAGCACGATCGGTGAATTCAGCGCCTGGGTGCTCATGCTGGTGTGTGCGTCATACGAATCCATGACGGCATTCTTGAGTTCCTGCGTCAGGTCGGGTGAGTTGGCGAACTGCTCTTTGGTGTTGTTGTCGGCCTGCTGCTTGAGCTTGCCTGACGCCATCACCTTGCCAAAAATGGTGCCGTTGACATAGCTCAACTGGTCTTGTTCGGTGGTGTCGCCGCCGAATAATTCGTTTAGTTTTTCGATCAGCTCGGCCATGTAGGTCTTTTGCTGCTCCTGCACCATGCCGCTACCCGCATCAAGGATGGGTGCCAGCTTCGGGGTGTCACCCGTGCCCAGCGGCAGCGTGCGTTCGCCCTTGTCGGTCAAGTGGTGGCGTATCAGCACCAGTTTGGACAGGTCGATGCCCTCGCGCTCCCGCCCAAACTCCAGCAGTGGCAGCAGGCGCTTGTAGAAGATGGCGCGCTTCTCGATGGCGGTGTTGCCATAGTCAAAGACTTGCGACAGAAAGGTGTACAGCCGCAGATACGCCCCCATATCGCCCTTGAACAAGACCAGCGCGTCCAGTTCGTCTTGCGCGGCCTTGAGTGCCGTTGGATCGACACGGTCTGCGGCCTCGCGATGACGGGCCAATGCTGCTTTGTAGCGCCGCATGATGCGGTCCTGCACCGGTTCAAGCGCGGCGACCAGCGCGCTTTGCTTGGCATTGGGGTTCAGTTCAACCGCCACCACGCGTTCCACTTCAAAGTCGTCATAGTGCCCTGCGGCGTCCAGCTTGGCGCGCAGGTTGAACACCAGGTTCGGGTCGGTCGTGGCCGAGAGTTCGGCCGTGGTGTGGTAGGTCTTGAACGCCGCCAGCACCTCTTCGGTGTCGTTCACAAAGTCCAGCACATAGGTGGTGTCTTTGCCGGGGTGGGCGCGGTTCAGGCGGCTAAGCGTCTGCACTGCCTGAATACCTGCCAGGCGCTTGTCCACATACATGCCGCACAGCAGCGGCTGATCAAAGCCGGTCTGAAACTTGTTGGCCACCAGCAAAATTTGGTACTTATCACCCTTGAAAGCTTCGCGGATGTCGCGGCCTTTGAGCTTGGGGTTGAGTGCCGGGCTGTTTTCGGTGAAGCCATCCGGGCCAGATTCCGGATCGTTGATCTCGCCAGAAAATGCCACCAGCGTGCCGATGGCGTAGCCGTGGGTCTGGATGTATTTCTCGATGGCGATCTGCCAGCGCACCGCTTCCAGGCGGCTGCCGACCACCACCATGGCCTTGGCTTTGCCGCTGAGCAGCGGTGACACAAATTCTCGGAAGTGCTCCACCACCACTTGCACCTTCTGTGCGATGTTGTAGGGGTGCAGCTTGACCCAGCCCATGATGCGTTTCATGGCGGCATTACGCTCCACCTCGGTCTCAGTCACTTCCCGGACGCCATCCACGCCATGGTGCGCCAGCTTGAACGCCAAGCTGTACGGCGTGTAGTTTTGCAGCACGTCCAGAATGAACTCTTCCTCAATGGCTTGCCGCATCGAATACACATGAAACGGCTGGGGCAGGTTGCCCGGTCCGGCGGGCTGCGTAGGGTCTGGGCGGGTGCCAAACAGCTCCATGGTCTTGTTCTTGGGCGTGGCGGTGAAGGCCACGAAGGTGATGCCCCCGTCATCGGCGCGGGTCGCCATCTGGGCGGCCAAGAGGTCGTCCATGCTGACTTCGCCACCGTCGTTCAGGTCCTTCAGCTCATCCAAGCTCAGCACCGCCTTGAGCTTGGATGCTGCCTCGCCGGTTTGGGAGCTGTGCGCCTCGTCGGCAATCACCGCAAAGCGCTTGCCCTGCGTGGCGGCCAGCTCGCGCACCGCCTCCAGCGCAAAGGGGAAGGTCTGGATGGTGCAGACCACGATCTTCTTGGTGCCCGACAAGGCTTCAGCCAGCGCGGCGCTTTTTGATCCATCAGTGTTTTTGATGGTGGCTACCACGCCGGTGGTGCGCTGGAAGTCGAACAAGGCCTCTTGCAACTGCGAGTCGATCACGTTGCGGTCGCTCACCACCAGCACGGTGTCAAACACCTTGGAATGATCTGCGCGGTGCAGCTCCGCCAGAAAGTGCGCCGTCCAGGCAATGCTGTTGGTCTTGCCCGAGCCGGCAGAGTGCTGAATCAGGTATTTGCCGCCAGGGCCGTCAAGCAGCACCGCCGCCTGTAGCTTGCGCGTGACATCCAGTTGGTGATAGCGCGGAAAGATGATGCGCTCAATCTGTTTCTTCTTATTCCGCACCGCGATCAGGTAACGCCCCAAAATCTCCAGCCAGCTGTCCCGCGCCCACACCTGTTCCCACAAGTAGGCAGTGCGATGGCCGCCAGCGGTATTCACCGGGTTGCCCGCCGCGCCCTCGTCACCCAGGTTGAAGGGCAGGAACACCGTGGCCGGGCCGTCCAGCCGGGTGACCATCGCCACTTCTTTATTGCTCACCGCAAAATGCACCAGCGCCCCGTGCGGAAAACTCAGCAGCGGCTCGGCAAGCTGACCCTTGTTGCGTGGGTTGCGGTCAAAGCGGTACTGGTCGATGGCATCACCAATGCTCTGGGTGAAGTCGGTTTTGAGCTCCACGGTCGCCACCGGCAGACCGTTGAGGAACAGCACCAGGTCAATGCTGTTCTCGTTGTGCAGCGAGTAGCGCACCTGGCGCACCACGCGCAGCCGGTTGGCGGCGTGGCGGGCCAAAATGTCCTCATTTATCGCCAGCGCCGGTTTGAACTCGGCCAGTCTCAAAGGCGTTTTGAGGCCCAGAAGCTCTATGCCGTGGCGCAGCACGTCCAGTGTGCCGCGCTGGTCCAGTTGGTCGCGCAGGCGGGCCAGCAGGGTTTCGTCGGCCTTCCTGCCGTGGTTCTTGGTCAGCGTTTCCCAAGCCTTTGGCTGGGTGGCTTGCACCCAGGCCAGCGCATCGGCAGGGAACAGGGCGCGGGCGCGGTCATACACTGCGGCGTCGCCCTCGGCATACAGCCAGCCTGATTGGCTAAGGTGCTGGCAAATCTCGCTCTCGAAGCTGATTTCTTTGTGCAGGCTCATTCTTGTGTTCTCCCTGGGGCGCTGCCGTCGGGGCAGTTTGTCATTTTTATAAGCTAAATTGGGCTGTAGCCCTTGTATCATATGCGTATGTAGCTATGTAAATAATAGCTTTTTGCATTCACGCAACCGCCAGCATCAAATGACCCACCGGCTGCGCCGCTATGCGTACCTTGATTTCAATGTCATAACCCAGCCGGTTCAGGCAATCCATTAGCTTGCGCTCGGACAGGTTCGAGAAGTCGCCGCGCAACATGCTTGAGACCTTGGGCTGGGGAATGCCCATGCGCTCGGCGGCGGCTTTTTGGGTGAGATTGAGTTGTGCAATCGCCCGGGTGATTTCAATCACCAGGCCGGACTTGATCTTGAGTTTGTCGGCGTCAGGCAGGCCCACGTCGGCAAACACATTGCCGGAACCCATTTCCACCTCGATGCCGTTGATGGTGCGTGTTGTTGCTTGCTTTTTCATGTCACAGCTCCTTGGCAAGCGCTTCGGCCACCTTGAGCCGTGCGCGAATAATGTCCAGCACACCCGCGCCGCCAAAAACCCTTGAGCACCTTGGCCGCGTCGTGCTTGCTGCCACGCTGGGCAAAATCCAGCGCATGGCCAAAGAACTTGCGCACCTCCAGCGGCAGGGCCATCAAATCCTTCTTGCTGCTGCCTATCCACGCGAGCGGCTTGTCTTGTTGAGACATGGTCAATCTTACCTGAAAAGGTATATTTTGATGTTGGAGTTGTAGCTGCGCGGCGGACCTTTGCGGCAGAGAATACATGCAAAATCGATCTGTAGCCCTCGTGGAGATTGCGCAAGCAGCTATTGTTTTAATAGCATTTGCGTTCATGCTGAAACCGCGCCCCGCACGTCAATCTGGCCGGTGACGGCGGCGGAAATCAGCGCGGTGCGGCGTTCTTGCAGTAGGTCGATGGCGCGTTGGGCTTCGGAGGTGAGGGTGTCGAAGCCACCAAGTTCACGTTCAAGGAATTCCGAAATTTCAGCTTGTTCTGTAGCTGGCGGAGATGGCACCACAAACGACCGAATCTCTTCCACGTTAATCCGCTTGAAAGTTGAGCCAATCATCATGTTGGCGAGTTGCAGGATGATGATCGGTGATCGAATGACGTGCTGAAGGTAGTCTGACGAATATTCTGGCGACTGCTTGCGAAGCAGCACAACGTCTTGGCCCATCGCAAAGCGGGGATGGTCTGCACTGACCTGCGCCACTTCCCCTACGGTCGCATTTCTAGAGAAGATGAGGTCACCCGGAAGTGGGCAACGGCCACCCTCGATCAGCAGTTCGTAAAAATGGTCGGTTGTGCATTTGGCGTTCTCCAATGACACCCATCGACTTTGAACTTCACGGATGCTTGCCAAGGGGATGCCTTCGTCTACAAACTCTGCGGTCACGTGCTTGCAGTCAGTAACGCTCCAGTAGCGTTTGAGTGGACCAACCTCCCAATGCTCCGGAACATCCCCCAGCCATTCGATGCCAGACGGCTTCAGGGGGGCGTCCGGGTTCAGGCCCAGAGTGACGGCGTGGGAGATGACGGCCTGGCGCTTTTCTTTCAGCAGTTCCATCAGCCGCCGCTGCTCCGCCACCAGTTCGTCAATCTTGGCGGTTTCGCGGTCGAGGAAGGCGGCGATTTGGGTTTGTTCGGTTGCTGGTGGTAGCGGAAATGCCAGCTCTTGAAACTGTTCCGTCGGAAGTCTCCACCGGCCTAACTGGGAGCTTCCTTGTCCATAGGCGTAGAAAATGCGATTCTTGTAACCCATTTGGAACAGGTACAGAAGGTACTTATCAAAGCACACCCCTGGATCGCGAATGGAAAACACACGGTAATCTGGACTCGTAACGCCACGGACAGACGCAATGTCAACATAGCCTGTCAACAAGTCCATGTGGTTCATTGCAAAGTCTCCGACTTTAACAAACTGGTACTTGGAGTAGTCCATGGAAAGTTGACCGTTATTGCTCTCCAAGTCACGCACCCGAATTCCCTGCTGTGTGATGGATAAAACATCGTGGCCAAGTTCACCTGAGATACGTTTTTTTATCTCACATAACCAGCGGGACTTTCGTACAGCCCAATGCCCCGGCACCTCCCCCAGCCACTCCACGCCGCTGTCCTTGTAGTTCGGGTAACGCGGCAAGCTCATTCGATGACCAACGATTCAAGCATGTGCAGACGGAGCGTTCATGGGCAAAACGGCAAGCCGCAGGCCCATGGCTTTGAGAATGGCAGAAAGGCTGCTCAAAGCAGGATTACCCTCCGGTGAAAGGGTGCGATACAGCTGCGTGGGGTTCAGATGCGCTTGCGCTGCAATCGCCGGCACACCGCCAAAAGCACTGGCCATCTGCCGCAGGATGACCAAAAGCTCCCCTTGGTCGCCGTTTTCGTCTTCCAGAATGCTGTTGATCACCTGGCGCGCGAACTCGGGGTCTTTGCGATACATCTCGATCATGGCGTCGTCATGCGGTTTGTCGTTCATTGCCCGTTCTCCTGTTTCCAATGCTTCCAATAAGCGCAGGCGCGGTCAATGTCCGCGTCCTGCGTGCGCTTGTCACCACCGCACAGCAGCAGCACAAGCTGTTTGCCCGCCATGGCGTAGTACACCCGGTAGCCAGCACCGACATCGATGCGCAACTCTGACACACCGTCCCGGCAAAATTTGTGGTCGCCGAAGTTTCCCGACTCCATTCGGGCCACGCGCCTGACCACAGCAATCTTGGCGGTGACGTCTTTGAGCTTTTCGAGCCAATCGACGTAAATGTCTCGTCGGGCCTCTGAGGTGACGTAGTGACTGATTTCGTACATGAATATTTTCGTCTAAAAACGAATTTCTTGCAAATCCTGCACCACGCTGGTGGCGGCGCTCATGCCGTACGCCCGCTGATCGAGCGCAGGTGATGTCGGCATGCCGCCAACTTTTTGCCGCAGCGTGCGGACGTTCCAGCGCTCGATTCGGCACATTTCGGCGTAAAAATCACGGGCCAGTGGGTCTTTGATGGGTAATAAGGCCTGGAAATGCGACCAGCTCAATTCTTGTGACAGCGTTGCAACTATTGCCTGGTCGGCCATGCTCTCGGCAAATCTCACCATGCGCGTAAGCGACGAGTAGCTGTAGCCCTCACCAAAATCCGCCACCAATTGTTGCGCCACTGTTGCAAGAATTTGTTTGCCGTAAGCGCCCCTGCCGTCCTGCAGATTTTCTCTCAGCAGCCGCTGGCCCACATGCCAGCACAGCATGGTGTGGGTCGAATTGGCCGCCGTCGCAATCCGCAGCCGTGCCGCTTGAATGAGACCACGCAGGTCGGCAAGCAAGGCGACTTCATTGACTGCGCCTGGGGCCTTCACTGTGAGGTTTGATTTTTTTGTCATTTGATGTATTTTCCCCAATGCCCTGGCACCACCCCAAGCCACTCCACGCCGCTGTCCTTGTAGTTGGGGTAACGCGGCAAGCTCATGCTGCAGCCTCATTCGGCGTCAAACCCGCTGCTATCAGCGTTTGCAACAAGCTGTAGTCGGCGCGCTGCACGCAATGGATCGAGGCGCGTATGTAGTTGTTGTCCACCTCGGGGTCGGTCTACAGGGCCTTGGCGTAGTCAATGGGGCCGTAGCCGTTGGCAATGGCGATCAGGTCGAAAAACAAGCGGGTGATGCGGCCGTTCAACTCATAAAAAGGATGCAGGGCAATCAGCTCACTTTGAAAGTAAGCCAAGCGGTCTGCAAAACGGCCAGGGGGCCATGCGGCAGCACCGCGCAAGAAATCTTCTTTTTCCAGTTCGGCGAAGATACGGCGGGATTCGTTCGGCAAAAAAATGGCGCGGCAGAACATCGATCCGCCTTTGACCATAGCCTGTGTGCGGTAATGGCCCGCCCAGGCATACAGGGACTCAAAGGTGCGCAGGTGCAGGGATTAGAAGTAGGCCTCATCAAACCGTGTGTCTGCCGTCAGCTCAAGCACAAAGGTTTGGTACGCCTGTTGCAGGAGCTGGGCCTCTACTTCCTGAAGGATTTCGGTATCGCCGATATTCGGCCGATTGATGGGGAGGTCAGTCCCCGGTTGGTAGATGTCACTTTGTTGGAATTGATACTTGGACACGCTGCTGCTCCATCAGTGCTTTGGCGCGGGCCTGAACCTGGAGCGATGGGCTGGGGCGGTAGCCTTCAATGCGCATGGAAACACGCACAGCCTGGTCGAGGCGTTTTTTAAGCTGCTGCGTAACTTGCATGGCCCCATTTTACCCCGCCTCATGCAGTCAGCCCGCCGATCATCGTCAGGATGCGGTCGGTCACGCCCTTCAGCTCGGCATCAATCTCGGCCAGCGGGCGCGGTGGTTTGAAGACGTAAAAGTGGCGGTTGAACGGTATCTCGTAGCCCACCTTGGTTTTGTCGGGGTCGATCCAGGCATCGGGCGCATGGGGCAACACTTCGCGCTTGAAATACGTGGCAATGTCCTGGCTCAAGGGCACGT
>VMTC01000020.1 GCA_013791765.1 Rhodoferax sp. | reverse complement strand
GACAACGAACGAACCCAGCACCGCAGGCAGGTAAACCCACCAGTGATGGTCGCGCGCCAGGCCAGCCTGCACCAGCAGCGTCGGCACCGCCATCCACATCGCCAGTTGCACTGCGTGCAGCACAAACACGCCAAAGTTCAGCCGCAGCAAGGCCGGCAGGCGCAGCACCTCCATCAAACCGCCACGGGGCATGTCCTTGTGCTTCTGCGGCTCCGGTGGCACCCACCAGATCACCACGGCCACGCCCGCCAAGGCCAGCGTGCCGGTCACAGCAAACAGCCCGTTCAACCCAACCAGCGCCACCAACATCGGCGCTGCCACCAGGGACAGCGCAAACATCAGGCCGATGCTGATGCCCACCAGCGCCATCGACTTGGTGCGTACCTCGTCGCGCGTCTGGTCGGCCAGCAAAGCGGTCACCGCCGCGGAGACGGCACCCGCGCCCTGCAGCGCCCGGCCAATCGCCAGCCAAGTCAGGCTGGGCGCCCAGGCCGCGACAAAGCTGCCAACGGCAAACAACAGCAAGCCAAAAATAATGACGCGTTTGCGCCCGAGCCGGTCCGAGGCCATGCCGTACAAGAATTGCAGCATCGCCTGGGTCAGACCATAAATCCCCATGGTCAGGCCGATCAGGGCCAAGTCGTCGCCACCGGGGTATTTGGCCGCCTCAATGGCGAACACCGGCAAGATCAAGAACAGCCCGAGCATGCGCAGGGCAAAGATACTGGCCAGCGAAAAACTGGCGCGCAACTCGACCGGCGTCATCGCAAAGGTGCCAACCGCACCTTTTCCCGCCACCGCGGTATTCATCTTGGACAAAACAGGACTCCCCCAACGCACCAAGCCAAAAATGGCTGCCGAAAAAATTGGGTCATTGTCCCCGATCTGCGCCAACGCCCTGGCCAGGTGTTTTGACGCCATTTGGCGGATCACCGGCAGGCTGCCAATTGGATTCAAAAATGATAGCTAATAGCGCAATACGGATGCGGGCTAGAACCTTATTTTGCATAAATTTCAAGCTATTTCATAGCTGAACGGTGTGCGCAGGTCGGGGCAGCTTGAAAAGCCCGCATGTTTGACCACCCCCGGCTGCGACAGGCCCGACCGTGGCGTTGTGCTGCAGGCGCGGGACCCGGTGCAGGCAAGCCAGCGGTTACATTGAGGCGACTCAACCACGGGCCTCTTATGAACCCCATGAACCCCATCAACCTCCAGCAAATCGCCATCGAGGCCATGCTTACCCGGGGCCTGCTGCCCGCCTTTGCGCCGCAGGCCCTGCAAGAGGCAGAAAACGCGCGCCAGGCCAGTCCCGAACGCAGCAGTGCCATCCTCGACCTGCGCCACCTGACCTGGTTTTCCATCGACAACGACGACACGCGCGACCTGGACCAGCTCAGCGTGGCCCAAGCGCTGCCCGATGGCGCCACGCGCCTGCTGGTGGCGGTGGCCGATGTCGACACCAAGGTAACGCAAGGCGGCGCGGTGGACGGGCATGCGGCCTTCAACACCACCTCGGTCTACACGGCAGCCGGAGTGTTCCCGATGCTGCCGGAGGTGCTGTCCACCGACCTCACCTCACTGCATGAAGGCCAAGAGCGCTTGAGCGTGGTGGTCGAGATGCAGGTGCAAGCGAACGGCACGGTCTCCATGTCCAGCGTCTACCGGGCAACGGTGCTCAACCGCGCCAAGCTCACGTACGACAGCGTGTCGGCGTGGCTCGATGGCGAGGCGCCCCCACCGCCACAGCTCGCCAGCGTGGACGGGCTGGAAGATCAACTTCGCCTGCACGACGCCGTGGCCGGCCAGTTGCGGCAGTGGCGCCAGACGCGCGGCGCGCTCAATGTCAACACCCTGTCCGCGCGCCCGGTATTTGAGGACGGGCAGCTGGTGGACCTGCGCCCCGACAACAAAAACCGCGCCAAGGACCTGATCGCCGACCTGATGATCGCGGCCAACGGCGCGACCGCGCGCTATCTGGCGGAGAAGGGCTTTGCGTCGCTGCGCCGCCTGCTGCAGGCGCCGCGCCGCTGGGACCGCATCGTCACATTGGCGGCGGGTCACGGCGTGCAACTGCCAGCCACACCCGATGCACCGGCGCTGGACCTCTATCTGAGCGCGCGCCGCCTGGCCGACCCGGGCGGCTTTGCCGACCTGTCGCTGGCAGTGGTGAAGTTGCTGGGCTCGGGCGAGTACGCGGCCGCACCCGCTGCAGCGGCCGGTGCAGCGACGGGCACGGGACTGGGCCATTTCGGGCTCGCAGTGAACGACTACGCGCATTCCACCGCGCCCAACCGGCGCTTTCCCGATCTGGTGACCCAGCGCCTCTTGAAAGCCGCCATTGCGGGCCAGGCGTCGCCCTATTCTCCCGAACAACTCACCGAAATCGCCCAGCACTGCACGCTGCAGGAAGACAACGCCAGCAAGGTCGAGCGCCAGGTGCTGAAAGCCGCAGGCGCCTGGCTCTTGCACGGGCGTATTGGCGAGGTCTTTGACGCCCTCGTCACCGGCGCTGCCGCCAAAGGCACTTTTGTGCGCATCCACAGCCCCATGCTCGAAGGCCGGGTGGTGCGCGGTTTTGAAGGGCTCGACGTGGGCGATACGGCGCGCGTCAGGTTGCTGGCGGTGGATGCGGAAAGAAGCTTTATTGACTTTGAACGTTCCTGAACTTGGCACGCAGTCTTTGGGTGCTATGTAACGTGCGGTAAAAAGACCCTTGCAGTGGCCTGCGTCAGCACCATCTGGGCTGGACACGGGCCCACCGGGACCGCTTATCAAGGAAGCTCTGCCATGTTGAAACGCCTGACCCTGCTTTGGGTCGTGCTGCGCGGCGACGCGCGCCAGTTGTGGTTTGCGCTGCGCCACCCGGCAGCACCGCGCTGGCTGAAGCTGGGAACAGCGCTGATCGTGCTGTACCTGCTGTCGCCCATCGACCTTATCCCCGATGCACTGCCTTTGATCGGCGCTGTTGACGACCTGGTGCTGGTGCCGCTGGCGATCCACTGGCTGCTCAAGCGCCTGCCGCCGGAGATTGCCCAGGCAGCGGCCAAGCGCCGCACCGGTTGAGGCAAACCTGCCTCGGCTTTGCGTATAAAACCCGGCCCGGCGCCGTCGAAGTCAGAATTTCTGCAGTAAAAGGCGCACATCAATTCGCGCAACCTGCAACGCAGGCAACTTTTGAATTCCCCCCTGCCGGCGTGCCCAACCGCTGGCAAAATCAGCTGAGTGATACGCTTTGCGCAGGTCAAGGAGGAGCACGCGAAGCGGGCGGGGGACACGTAGCAAAGCGTATCGCCCGGCTGATTCACCCACCACCGTGATATCAGCCCCGATCCCCAATCCAATAGACGCACCTGAGTGCTTCGAAAAAAATCATTCATCTGAAGCCCACTCACTTTGAACCGCACCCCCACGTCAAGGAAAAAGTGCCGAACCAAGCCGCTTTGACTATCATGGCAGGTTTCCCCGACCAGATTTCACCTTGAACGCATCCACCGACGACGACACCCCCACGCCCCGGCCCGAAGGCCGCTACCTGGGCCGGGCGCTGCAACTGCAGAACATCAGCATCCGGGGCGCGCGCACGCACAACCTCAAGAACATTGACCTCGACATTCCGCGCAACCAGCTGGTGGTGATCACGGGCCTCTCCGGCTCGGGCAAGTCCAGCCTGGCTTTTGACACGCTCTACGCCGAAGGTCAGCGCCGCTATGTCGAGAGCCTGTCAACCTACGCGCGCCAGTTCCTGCAGCTCATGGACAAGCCCGATGTGGACCTGATCGAGGGCCTCTCCCCGGCGATATCGATTGAGCAAAAGGCCACCAGCCACAACCCGCGCTCCACGGTGGGCACCGTGACCGAAATTCACGACTATCTGCGGCTGCTGTTTGCGCGTGCCGGCACACCGTTTTGCCCGCAGCACGACCTGCCGTTGCAGTCCCAGACCGTGAGCCAGATGGTGGACGCCGTGCTGGCGCTGCCGGTTGACACCCGTTTGATGATCCTGGCACCGCTGGCGCGCGAGAAAAAGGGCGAGTTCGTGGACGTGTTTGCCGACATGCAGGCGCAGGGTTATGTGCGCTTTCGGATCGACGGCCAGGCCTTTGACGCCGAGGATCTGCCCACGCTCAAAAAGACCGAGAAGCACGACATCGACGTGGTGATTGACCGCATCAAGGTGCGCCACGCACCAGCGCCGCTGACCTCATTGGCAAGCGCCACGCCGGGCCGCGAAGCCGACACCGCCAGCCCGAACAACACCCGCACCGACGCCGACTCAGCCAGCATGGCGCCAGCACAGGCCGCCCGCCAAGAGGCGCAAACCGACTTCGAGCACCTGCGCCAGCGCCTAGCCGAGAGCTTTGAGGCCGCCCTGCGCCTGGCCGGCGGGCGCGCCATTGCTGTAGAAATAAATAGCAATACAGCCAATAAAGACGGGGGCCAGAGGCCAGTTGAACATATATTTAATGCAAAGTTTGCCTGCCCGGTCTGCAACTACTCGATTGCCGAACTGGAGCCCCGCCTGTTTTCCTTCAACTCGCCCGTCGGTGCCTGCCCGGCCTGTGACGGCCTGGGCGCCAATGATTTTTTTGACCCGGCGCGGGTGGTGGCATTCCCCACGCTGAGCCTGGCCAGCGGAGCGATCAAGGGCTGGGACCGGCGCAACGCCTATTACTTTGCGATGCTGGAGAGCCTGGCGGCGCATTACCAGTTTGACATTGAGAAGGGCTTTGAATCGTTGCCCGCAACGGTGCAACAGGCCGTGCTGATGGGCTCGGGCAGCGAGGACATCAAGTTCAGCTACGTCATGGACTCGGGCGCATCCGCAGGCAAGAAGCTGAGCAAGAAGCACCCGTTCGAAGGCATCATCCCCAATATGCAGCGGCGCTACGCCGAGACCGACTCGGCCGTGGTGCGTGAAGACCTGGCGCGCTTGCGCAGCACCCAGCCCTGCCCCGCGTGCGGCGGCTCCCGGCTCAGGCTGGAGGCGCGTCACGTCAAGATTGGCGAAGGCGCGCAGGCACGCGCCATTTTTGAGCTCAGCCACCTGACGCTGCGCGACAGTTTTGAGTATTTCAGTGCATTGACCATGCACGGTGCCAAGGGCGAGATCGCCAGCAAGGTCGTGCGCGAGATCGGCCTGCGCCTGAAGTTTCTCAATGACGTCGGGCTCAATTACCTCAGTCTGGACCGCAGCGCCGAGACGCTATCGGGCGGTGAGTCGCAGCGCATCCGGCTGGCGAGCCAGATCGGCTCGGGCCTGACCGGCGTCATGTACGTGCTCGACGAGCCCAGCATTGGCCTGCACCAGCGCGACAACGACCGCCTGATTGACACCCTGAAACACCTGCGCGACATCGGCAACAGCGTGCTGGTGGTCGAGCACGACGAAGACATGATGCGCGCGGCCGACCACATCATCGACATGGGCCCAGGCGCGGGCCTGCACGGCGGGCGCGTGATGGCGCAGGGCACGTTCGAGCAGGTCAAGGCCACGCCCAACTCGCTGACCGGCCAGTACCTGGCGCACACGCTGCAGATTGCGGTGCCCAAGCGACGCACACCCTGGCTGCCCACCGTACTGTCAAAGGATTCGCCCGACAAATACAAATCTGCGCATCACGCCCCGAGCCCGGCCGCGGTGCGCCGCGCCGAGCGCGAGGCGCTGCACCGGGCCACGCAAGGCAAGCTGCAGTCGCTGCGCGTGCTGGGCGCCAGCGGCCACAACCTGCAGGGTGTTGATGTTGAATTCCCGGTTGGCCTGTTCACCTGCGTCACCGGCGTCTCGGGCTCGGGCAAGTCCACGCTGGTCAACGACACGCTTTACGCGGCGGTGGCGCGCACGCTGTACCGCGCGCACGAGGAGCCGGCCGCGCATGAAGCGATCGAGGGCATCGAGCACTTTGACAAGGTCATCAACGTCGACCAATCGCCGATCGGGCGCACGCCGCGCTCCAATCCAGCCACCTACACGGGTTTGTTCACACCGATTCGCGAGCTGATGGCCGAGGTGCCGATGGCGCGCGAGCGCGGCTACGGCCCGGGGCGTTTCAGCTTCAACGTGAGCCAGTCCAGCGGCGGCGGGCGCTGCGAGGCCTGCCAGGGCGACGGCATGGTGAAAGTCGAGATGCATTTCTTGCCCGACGTCTACGTGCCCTGCGACGTCTGCGCGGGCCAACGCTACAACCGCGAGACGCTGGAGGTGCTCTACAAAGGCAAGAACATTGCGCAAATCCTGGACCTCACGGTCGAAGCGGCGCATGAGTACTTCAAGGCAGTGCCCAACATTGCGCGCAAGCTGCACACGCTCCTGGACGTGGGTTTGAGCTACATCCGGCTCGGGCAATCGGCCACCACGCTGTCGGGCGGCGAGGCGCAGCGCGTCAAGCTGGCGCTGGAGCTGAGCAAGCGCGACACCGGGCGCACGCTCTACATCCTGGACGAGCCCACGACCGGCCTGCACTTTGCCGACATCGACCTGCTGCTCAAGGTCTTGCACCAGTTGCGCGATGCCGGCAATACCATCGTGGTGATCGAGCACAACCTCGATGTGATCAAGACCGCCGACTGGCTCATCGACATGGGCCCCGAAGGCGGCGCCGGCGGCGGCCAGGTGGTGGGCATCGGCACGCCCGAAGCGCTGGCGGCGAATCCGGCGAGCTACACCGGGCACTATTTGAAGCGGTTGTTGTGAGGGCTTGAACCCGGAAAATTTATAGCTTTTATGGCTCTAGCCCACGTGCAATATAGCTTTGTCGCTATATTTTTTACTTGAATTGCGTTGATTGATGGATTTGGTTGGTTGGTTGGTCATTGGTCATTTGGCGGCGCTCTTGTTTTCAGGCGTTGTATTCCCCCCCTCACCCCAACCTTCTGCACCCCCGCCGGGGCGGAAAGGGAGCTAACAGCCCCATTTGGCCGCGTCTTTGAAGGTGGGAAAAAGGTGCGCAGGGGCGCGTTGCCATCAAACTGAGTGCGCGGGTTTTCGAGGGGTTGCAGGCAGGTTTAGGCCAATTGGCGTTGCGACGGCGCTTGATCTGCTTGATCTGCGTTCGCTGTTTCTGGGCGGCAGATCGGGAAGTACAGGCCAGGCGAGTTGATGCAACGCCGAACTTGGCTATAGCGACCGGTCGCTGGGTTGCAGTCCCTTTGAGACCAAGGCGCAGTCGAACTCACAGAGTTCCCACCTTAAAAAACGCGGCCAAATGTGGCGGTTGGCTCCTCTCTTTCGCCCGGCGGGGCGAGAGAGAGGCGGGGGTGAGTGAGTGGGGGTAAGAACGTCAAAAATGCCAACCCAGTCCAACCCAAGCACGAACCCGACATCAAGGTAGCATCGTCATCGCGGCGGGATAGGGTGTGAAAGGGCGCCGGCGCTTCCACAAAGGGCGCCGGGCCTTCAACCCAGGTGCCGCCGCACAAACGCCTCGAATTCATCGACCGGCAAGGGTTGGCTGTAAAAATAGCCCTGCACTTCGTCGCAGCCCTGCTGGCGCAGAAAGTCCAGCTGGCCCTGCGTTTCCACCCCTTCGGCAATCGTCTGAAAGCCCAGGCTGCGCGCCAGCGCGATGACCGCGACCACGATCGCCTTGTCGTCCGGATCGGTCGAAATATCATGCACAAAAGACTGATCAATCTTGAGCTTGTAGACCTTGAAGCGCTTGAGGTAGCTCAGCGATGAATAACCGGTGCCAAAGTCATCAATCGACATGCGTACACCGCGCTGGTGCAGATTATTCATGACCGCGATGGCCCCCAGCGGGTCATTCATCGCCACGCTCTCGGTCAGCTCCAGCTCTAGGTAGTGCGGCGCCAGACCCGCGTCCAGCAGCACCTGACTCACCAGATCCGGCAAATTGGCATGGCGGAACTGCACCGCCGAAAGGTTCACCGCCAGCTGCAAGGCGGGAAGTCCGGCTTGCTGCCAGGCACGCAGCTGGCGCGTCGCGGTGCGCAGCACCCATTCGCCAATCGGCAAAATCAGGCCACTTTCTTCCGCCACCGGAATGAACTCAAACGGTGACACCTGGCCCAGCGTGGGGTGTTGCCAGCGCAGCAAAGCTTCCACGCCCAGCACCCGGCCGTCAATCAGCGACACCTGCGGCTGGTACACCAGCGACAACTGGTTCAGGTCCAGCGCCCGGCGCAAGCCGTTTTCCAGCTCCAACTGGCGACTCGATTCGAGCTGCATCTCGGCCGTGAAGAATCGGTAGGCGTTTCGCCCGGCCTGTTTGGCCCGGTACATGGCGGTGTCGGCGCTCATGGACAACTTCTCGAAGCTGTCGCCGTCGTCGGGGAACAAAGCAATGCCGATGGAGAAGGTGATCGCCAGCTCCTGCTGCTCAACCAGGTAGCGCTGCCCCGCAATTTCAAGCAGCTTGTTGGCCACGTGCCCCGCACCGACGGTGTCAGTGCCGGTGCACAAGAGCACAAACTCGTCGCCCCCGACACGGCACACCGTGTCTTGCTCACGCAGCACCGATGTCAGGCGCTGCGCCACCTGCATCAGCAATTCGTCGCCGGCATGGTGACCGAGCGAATCGTTCACGTTTTTGAAGCGATCCAGGTCCAGGAACATCAGCGCCAGCGGCTCCCCCTGGCGCTGCGCCTGGCTCAGCGCGGTGTCGATGCGGTCTTGTAGTAGGCGCCGATTCGGCAAGCCGGTGAGCGCGTCGAAGTCGGCCAGCATCCGGATTTTTTCTTCATCGGCCTTGCGCTGGCTGATGTCGGTGGCCACTGCCACATAGTTGATGACTGCGCCGGCGCGGTCGCGCAGCACGCTCAAGGACAACCACTCGGGGTAGAGCGAGCCATCTTTGCGCCGGTTCCACAACTCACCCTGCCAGCGCCCGTGCGCCAGCAAGGAGGTCCACATCTCCCGGTAGAACGCGCCGTCCTGCCGGCCCGACGAGAGCAGGCTCGGGTTGCGCCCCAGCACTTCGGTCTCGCTGAAGCCGGTAATGAGGGTGAAGGCGCGGTTGACGCGCACGATGCGACTTTGGGCATCGGTGATCACAATCGCCTCATTGCCCTGCTCAAACACACGCGCTTTGAGCTGCAGCAGCAGCTCGGCGCGTTTGCGCTCGATGGCGATGGCCGTCAAGGCCGCCGCCATTTCAATCAGCGCCAGCTCATGGGGCTGCGGCACGGCGCTGCTGCGGTGGTAGAGGGCAAAGGTGCCCAGCACTTGACTGTTGGCCGTGCGAATCGGCTCTGACCAGCAGGCCGCCAGCCCGGCCTGCTGCGCCACCTCGGCGTAGGCCGCCCAATTGGGATGGCTGGCAATGTCAGCCACGATCACGCGCTCGCCGCTAAAGGCGGCCGCACCGCACGAGCCCACCTGCGGCCCGATCTGCACGCCTTCAATGGCAGCATTAAAACCATCGGGCAGATGGGGCGCGGCCCCGACCCGCAGGCGCTGGCCGTCCAGGTCCAACAGCAAGACCGACGCCAGCGCGCCGGGCAGCGCCTCTTCAATTTTCAGAACGAAGTCCTCACATATGTCTGCCAGTGACGAGTCACTGCTCAGGCGCTCGAGCATGAAGCTGCGCAAGGCATCCATTTGTTGGCCGCGCAAGCGCGCCGCTTCACGCTCAAAATTGCCCAGCGCGTAGTCAAGGTCCGAAGCCATTTCCACCAGCAGGCGTTGAACCTGCGCATCAAAGGCATTGACTTCGCCCGCATAGACATTGAGGGCGCCGATAACCTGGCCGTTGCGGTGCAGCGGCAAAGCCGCCGAGGCGCCCCAGCCCAGGTGCGCGCCCAGCGCATGCCAGGGCGCAGTCATCGGGTCCTGCTGGTAATCCTGGCACCACACCGGCTGATTCTTGCGCAGCGTGATGCCGGTCGGGCCGCGCCCGCTGGGTTCATCAACATCGGCCGTGACATGAATATCCTTGAGGTACTCGACGCCATCGCCGTAGGAAGCGATCGGTCTTACCAGCCGCTGCGAGGGCTGCAGCAGCCCGATCCAGGCGGTCTTCATGCCGCCGTGCGTCACGACCGTACGGCAGATTTGCGCGAACAGCGCCGCCTCATCGGCGCAGCGCACGATCGCCTGGTTGCAGTCGCTCAGCGCCGCATAAAGCCGGTTCAGTCGCTGCAACTGGGCCTCGGCCGACTCACGCGCGCGCGCCATCGCCTGGAGCTGGCGCTGGGTCTGCAAGAGCCGACCGAGCACACTGAAGTCCAGCCCGGGCGCCACGTCAATGGCCGCGCTGAAGTCGCCGTGACCGATCCGGCTGAGGTGGGCGTAAATTTGGTCCACCGGCGCGCCCAGCGTGCTGCGCAAGACCCTGAAGCTGCGCCACAAGGCCAGCAGCAGGGCCAGCGCCAGAGCCAGAAACACAAGGCGCAGCCAGAAGGCCTGGCGTTCAGCCGCGCGCACCACTTGCAAGGTGCGGCCTTCCATTAACTCGTGCAACTCGGCCAGCGGCCGCATGATGTCGGCCTTGGCCTGGTGGTAAGAACGGTCATACAAGAGCTCGCCAGCCTGACGGCGGCGCTCGGGCAGATCGGCGTCAGTTGCATCGAGCAGCGCCATGGCCGCCAATTCAATGGCCGTGAGCTGGTCTGACCTGGCCTGGGCCTGCGCCAGCTTCTGCAACTCGTCCGCCGCAAAGCCGGCTTGCTGCAGCAATGTCTTTAGAGCCACTGGGGCAGCGCTGCCGGCTTGGGGCCGCGTGCCCTCGTCCGCGACCATATCCCAGTAAACGCTGTCGTAATGGAGCGGGCGTGGCTTGCGGCCGTCCCGAATGGCGAGAATGTCGCGGTAGTACTGCTGGTATTGCGGGTTGCCGGTGAGCACGTAAGTGCGGGCCATGCGCGTCAAATCATCGCTGGACTGGCGCAACTCACCCGCGAGCTGGTGCGAGAGGTAACGCAGCTCATGGGCGCGGTCAATGCGCTTCTCCGAGTAGACGTACACCGCAAACACCGCCATCAGGGCGCACGCCATCGCCACGGCCCATTGCAGGCTGCGCGAAAATGGAGAGCTCGGGCGGTGAGGCGACATGCGAGTCTGCGGTGCAAAAGTGAAACACGCAGATTATGCACAGACTGCGCCTAAAAACGCGCCTGAGTCATGCTTGCAAGGTCGCTTATGTGCTCGCTAATTTATAGCTACGAACACTTATTTAACGAGGGCTAGAGCTCATTTTTACTGGAAACATTATGAGACCGGATCGGCTGTCGGCTGACTGACGGCTTAGGCGAGCCTGCGCTCAGTCGCGCTGGCGTCGACTCGCGCCTGCGCTCAGGGCGCAGGCAGGTTGCGCAACTGCCGCCGCAGTATCTTGCCCAGGTTGGTCTTGGGCAGCGGCTCGGTGCGGAACTCGATGATCTTGGGCACCTTGTAGTCTGTCAGATGCTGGCGGCAATGGGCCAGCAGTACTTGCTCGCTCAAAGCCAGATCGCTCCTGACCACCACAATCTTCACCACCTCGCCCGACTTCTCGTCAGGCACCCCGATGGCGGCGACCTCGGCCACCCCTGGGTGCAAGGCCACGGCGTCTTCAATCTGGTTCGGGAACACCTTGAAGCCCGACACGATGATCATGTCCTTCTTGCGGTCGGTGATCTTGAAGTAGCCGCGCTCGTCCACGAAGCCCATGTCGCCGGTGCGCAGCCAGCCCTCTTGAGTGAACACCTTGGCGGTCTCGTCGGGACGGTTCCAGTAGCTCTTCATCACCTGCGGGCCGCGGATGCCGATTTCACCGATCTCGCCCAGCGGCAACTCATGCCCGTCGTCATCCAGGATCGTCGCCTCGGTCGACGGGAACGGCATGCCGATGGTGCCGGTCCAGTCGACGATGTTGAGCGGGTTGGCCGTCACGCCGGGCGAGGTTTCAGTCAGGCCGTAGGCTTCAATGATGGGCTTGCCCGTGGCCTTCTTCCAGCGTTCGGCCACCACACGTTGCACCGCCATGCCGCCGGCAATGACAACCTTGAGGCTGCGGGTGTCCACCTCGGCAAATTCAGGCGCATCAAGCAGCGCCCGGTACAGCGTATTCACGCCGACGATGGCCGTGAAGGGGTATTTTTTGAGATCATGGATGAAGGCCGGCAGGTCCCGGGGGTTGGTGATCAGGATGCTGTGCGCGCCGATCTTCATGAACACCAGGCTAGAACTCAGGGCGAAGACGTGGTACAGCGGCAACGGACAGACAAACACTTCCTTGCCGTCGAGCAGGTCATGCGCAATCCATGCACCCAGCTGCTGCAGGTTAGCCACCATGTTGCCATGCGTGAGCACAGCGCCTTTGGCGACGCCGGTGGTGCCGCCGGTGTACTGCAAAAAAGCAATGTCGTCCTGACTTAACGGGACATGGTGCAGCATCAGATCGCGGCCGGTGCGCAAGGCGGCATTGAACTCGGTGGCGCCCTCAATGTGCCACGCGGGCACCATGTGCTTGACGTACTTGACCACCACGTTGGTGATGAGCTCCTTGATCATGGGAAACAGGTCGCCGACCTCAGTGGTCAGCACGCTGAGCTTGAGCGCCGGGTTTTGCGCCAGCACCTCCTGCAGGGTATGGGCAAAGTTCTCAAGCACCACGATCGCCACCGCGCCGGAGTCCTTGAGCTGGTGCGCCAACTCGGGCACGGTGTACTGCGGGTTCACGTTCACCACCACCAGCCCGGCGCGCAACACGCCAAACAGCGCCACCGGGTACTGCAGCAGGTTGGGCATCATGATCGCGACCCTGTCCCCCTTGAGCAGGCCCAGCGTGTTTTGCAGGTAGGCGGCAAAGTCACGGCTGTGCTGGTCAAGCTCGGCGTAGCTCATGGACGCGCCCATGTTGCTGTAGGCCGGCAGGTCGGCAAAGCGCTCGCAGCTGCGCCGCAGCACCTCGCGCAAGGAGTCGAACTCGTGCACGTCCACCTCGGCGGCGATGCCGGGCGGGTAATTCTTCAACCAGATTTTTTCCATGATGTGCGCTCCTCGGGTTGAGCGCTGCCCGGCGCCCTGGCCGACGCATGAGCGCCTAGAGTGCCAAGTCTAGAAATCTGCTACTGCAGTCACTTGATATTTCTCAACGCCACGCAGGCGGGCGCAAACAACGCCAGAGGAACCCGGATTGCGCGGTTCAGGGCACCAGGCAGACTAAGGGCCGGGCCGCCTGCAGCAAGTCGCGGGTGCGGATGGCTTCCAGGCGCGCGGCTTGCGCAAAATCAGCGCCAGAGGAGGCGTAAAGAATGGCGCGCGAGGAGTTGACGATGATCGGGGCCAGCGTCTCGCACACTTGGCCGTCCACACCGGGAGCGCCGCGCCAGGCGGCCCGCACCGTGGCCAGTGCGTCGCCGCCCTGCGCGCCAACACCGGGAATGAGCAGCGGCAGCGTGGGCGCCAACGCCCGCACGCGTTCCAGCTCTGCGGGATAAGTGGCCCCCACGACCAGACCGAGTTGGCCGTTGAGGTTCCAGTGCTCGTGCGCCAGCCGCGCAATGTGTTCGTACAACAAAGGGCTGCCCTCGACGCTGGCCAGGCGCTGCGACTGCAGGTCGTCGCCGCCGGGGTTGGAGGTGCGGCACAGCAGGAAAGCGCCTTTGCCGTGGTAGCGCAGGTAGGGCTCAAGCGAGTCAAAACCCATGAAGGGCGAGAGCGTGACCGCGTCGGCGCCATAGCGCTCAAAGGCCTCTTTGGCGTATTGCGCAGCGGTGCTGCCAATGTCGCCGCGCTTGGCGTCCAGAATGACCGGCACCTGCGGCGCCACGCGGCGCATGTGGGCGATCAGGCGCTCCAGCTGCGCTTCGGCCCGGTGCGCCGCAAAGTAGGCAATTTGCGGCTTGAAAGCCGACACCAGGTCAAAGGTGGCATCGACGATGGCGGCGCAAAAGTCGTAGATTTTGCCGGCGTCGCCACTGTAGTGCGCCGGAAAGCGGGTCGGCTCCGGGTCCAGCCCGACGCACAGCATCGAAGCGTTTTGGCGCTCGGCGGCGCGCAGCATGTCAAGAAAGGTCATGCGCCTATTGTAGGAACCCCCGCCCTGTCGATTGCGCCCTGTGGCTTGAACGGCTCTGCAACAATGCAGCCATCGCGTCAACATTTTTTGAAGCTTGCCCGCCATGCCCATTGAAGCCACCGCACCCCCCTCCTTGGTCAACACCCTGGCCAAACACCGTGTCTGGGGCCAACTCGATCTGGCCAGCCGCAAGGCACTGGCCGCACAGTTCACGCAGGAGGTGGCGCTGGCGGGCGCGACCTTGCTGGGGCAGGGGCAATTGCACCGCCGCCTGGGGCTGATCCTGAGCGGCGAGGTCGACCTGCGCGACCCGGACCTGGGACTGTCGGTGCGCCTGCGCACCGGCGAATTGTTTGGCCTGGGCGCCACGCCCACGCAGCAGCTGGCGACCTGGCAAGCCGTGGCGGCGAGCCCGTGCCAGATTGCCTGGCTGGCACCCCAGACGCTGCTGGCCCAGTGCCAGTCTCATCCCGCGCTGGCTTATTTTTTGCCGTCGATTGCACTACCGCTCAGCCAGGACGAGGTCGTGAGCCACGCCTCCGAAGCGGGGGCGGCGCTGAACCTGCTGGGTACGCCGATCCGCGCGCTGATCAAGCGCGAGCCGATCACGCTGGCGCCCGCCACGTCCATTCGCGCCGCCGCGCAGCTGATGAGCGACTTGCGCGTGTCCTCGGTCATGCTGGTGGAGCAGGGCCTGCTCTTTGGCGTGGTCACCGACCGCGACCTGCGCAACCGGCTGGTGGCGCAGGGCCTGGACAGCGAGCGCCCGGTGGCGGACATTGCCACGCTGGCCCCCCTGACGGTGGACGCCAACAGCCCGGCTTTTGAGGCGCTGCTGCTGATGGCGCGCCACAACATCCACCACGTGCCGGTGATGGACGGCCAGCGCATCGTGGGCATGATCACCGCCACCGACCTGACCGAGCAGCACAGCACCTCGGCGGTTTACCTGGCAGGTGACATTTACAAACAGGGTTCACTCGAAGGCTTGAGCCGGGTCAGCCGCAAGGTCAAGCTGTTGCAGCAGAACCTGGCCGCAGCCGACGCCAGCGCCTACAGCACGGGCCATATCGTCACGGCCATCACCGACGCGCTGACGGTCCGCCTGATCCAGCTGGCCGAGGCCCAGCTGGGGCCAGCGCCGATCGACTATGTCTGGGTGGCGGCGGGCTCGCAGGCGCGCAGCGAGCAAACCGCGAAATCAGACCAGGACAACTGCCTGATCCTGGACGACAACTTTGATGAGACTGCGCATGGCGCTTATTTCCGCGCATTTTCCAAATTCGTCTGCGACGGCCTGGCGGCCTGCGGTTACATCCACTGCCCGGGCGAGATGATGGCGATGACCGACACCTGGCGCCAGCCGCGCCGGGTCTGGGCCGAGTACTTCCGAACCTGGGTGGAACAACCCAAGCCCAAGGCTTTGATGCTGACCTGCGTTTTCTTTGACCTGCGCGCCATTCATGGCAAGACCGAGCTGCTCAATGGTTTGCGTTACGAGGTGTTGGCGCGCACCAAGGGCAACAGCCTGTTTTTGGCGCACATGGTCGGCAATGCACTCAAGCACCGGCCACCACTGGGCCTGTTTGGCACCATTTCGCTGATCCGCGGCGGCGAGAACGCCCGCACCATCGATCTCAAACACAGCGGCATCGTGCCGATCGTGGATCTGGCACGGGTCTACGCGCTGGCGGGCGGGATTGCCGCAGTCAACACGCACGACCGGCTCGAAGCGGTGGGACAGGCCGGTGAGGTCAGCGAGCAGGGTGCGCGCGATTTGCGCGATGCGCTGGAGTTCCTGGCCAAGCTGCGCATCGCGCACCAGGCGCGTCAGATCCAACAAAACCAGGCGCCGGACAATTTTTTGGCCCTTGAAGAGTTGTCCAACTTCGAGCGCAGTCACCTCAAGGAGGCGTTCAGCGTAGTTCAAACCCTGCAAGGCGTGCTGCAACAGCGCTACTAGCGCGGCAAAATTCGAGGCAAATTTATATCAAATCAGGCCGTAGCCCGCGTGGAATGAGCGTGAGCAGCTATCACATTTGAAGCGAATGACTTGCCCCGTCAGTACTTCAAGCGCGCGTAATAGGTCTTTTGCGCCGCTTCCCGGGCCTGGCGCAAGGTGTTGATGCCCATGGCTTGCAGCAACGGGATCAGGCGCAGCCAGACTTCTGCCGTCACCAAGGCATCGCCCAGCGCGGTGTGACGGCCCAGCACCGTGATGTTGAAACGCTCGGCAATGGCCTCCAAGCGGTGCGACTCCTGGTTCGGGTGCACCACGGCGGACAAGAGCAAGGTGTCAAGCACCGGGTGACGGAACACCAGGCCGGTGTGGCGCTCCTGCATTTGCAGAAACTTCATGTCAAAGGCGGCGTTGTGCGCCACCAGCACGGTGTCCTGGGCAAAGGTGTAGAACGCCGGCAGTACCTCGGTGATGGGCGGCTGGCCTTTCACCATGTTTTGCGTGATGCCGTGGATAGGAATGGTGGCCGCCGGAATCAGACGACCGGGGTTCACCAATTGTTCAAAACTTTCCTGCCGTAAGAGCTTGCCGTTGACAATGCGCGCCGCACCGATCTGGATGATCTCGTCGCCCTCGGAAGGTTGCAGGCCGGTGGTTTCGGTGTCAAACACCGTGAACGACAGTTCGTTGAGCAAGCGGTCTTCGAGCGCACTGCTCTGGTCGCTGCTTTGGAACAGGTCAAAGTCATAGAACTCGGGGCGGCTGTCGTTCTGCAGGATTTGCGTGGCCTCGAGTTGCTCTTGCACGCTGGCCAGTGGCAGCAAAAACCTGAAAAACGCCTCATGGCGGATGCGTTCGCGCTCAAACCACATCTCGCCCCCATGGCGTTCGACCACGTCACGCACGGTCAGCGGCGTGCTATCCAAGCCAAAGCGCATGCTGTCCATCTCCCAACTCATCACGGTCTCGGTGCTCATCACCTGGCCGCTCCAGATCAGGTCGAGCTGGGCGCGGTTGCCGCTGGCTTGCAGGCGCAGCCGGAAGAAGCGCACATCAAACTCATCGACCAGTCGCATCGCCAGGTAGTCCAGCGCCTGCGTCAGGCTGAAACTGTCCACCTTGAGCCAGATGGCGGCGTCCAGGTTCTCCAGCGTGACGCTGCGTTTGCTGCGCGCCTCGATGCGGCGCTGGCTCGCCAGCAGCACGTCAGCGCCGAGCATTTCTTCCAGCGGCCAGCGCGCTTTGAGGCCTTGCGTGGCCTGTTGCGTCAGGTCGGTAATGCGCGCACTCATGCTGTGCACCTCTTCGCGCACCACGCTCAAGAAGCGCTCACGCATGGGCGGCTCCAGATCGGGGTAAGCCAGCATGTCGAGCGCCGCCTGCATGTTGGCCAGCGACGAGCGACTGCCCTCGGTCAGGCCATGCAGCAACTGGTCACGCAAGTGCTCCTCTTCAAAAGCGCGGGTCACGTTCTCCAGCATCAGGACAAAACCGCTGATCTCGGCCACGCCACCGGCCGCATCGGCATTGCGCACCGGCGCCATTTGCACCTTGAGCAGCTGCCCGGCCTGCGTGCTGGTGACAAACTGGGCCGACGGGCTGGCCGCGCCGCGCAAGCTGCGCTGCTGGATGCTCTCCAGCGCGTGCGCGACCAGCTGGCGGTCAAAGACCGCATAGATGGAGCGCCCGATCCCGATCAGCTCGGCGCCACCGGCCAGCGTCGGCGCCACCGACAGGGCCTTGAACTGTAAGCGGGCGCGGCTGTTGTAGAGAATGATGCGCCCGTCCAGGTTGCACACCACCACGCTTTGGGTCAGCTCGGCCATCAGCGCTGCCAAACGGCTTTTTTCTTGCTGCACACTGAAGTTGGCCTGGGCGATCTGCTCGGCCACATCCGCGCGCAGGGTATCGCGCTGGGTTGCCAGCTGAAAGATTGCCTCGGCCAGTGCCTTGGTTTCTTTGGTGCCATGGTGGTTCATGGGCGCGGCTTGGGGTGCCGCCAGCAGCACCCGGGTTTGCTCCAGCAGGCGGGCCGGCGCGCTGGCGTAGCGGCGAAACAGCCAGCGCAGCGTGGCCGCAATGCTGACCAGGCCAAACAGCCAGGTCATGCCAATCAGCACAAAGCGCGGCGCCAACTGTTCGGCCACCAAGGCGCGTTGTTCTGGGGCCAATGTCGACGCAATCAGGCCGATCGTGATCAAGAGCCACAGCACCGAGGCTAGGCCGATCACGCCGATGGCCCAAATTAATCGACGGTCGAGCTTCATGCCGGCCGGGCCAACAGTTCTGCCACCTTCTGCACCAGTTCCCGCGTAGAAAATGGCTTGGTAATGTAAGCGTCTGCGCCCAGCGCCAGGCCTTTGGCCGCATCGGTGTCACGGCCCTTGGCGGTGAGCATGAGGATTTTGATGGACGATGCAGCGTCGCTGGCCCGCACTTCCTGGCAGACCTCAAAACCGGTCTTTTTGGGCATCATCACGTCCAGCAACACCAGGTTGGGCTTGTCGCGTGCAATGCGCTCCAGCGCCTCCTGGCCATCGCGTGCAATCAGCACGCTGTAGCCCTCGCGTTTGAGCAGGTATTCCAGTGAAATGACGATGTTCGGTTCATCGTCGGCGACCAATATTTTGTGGTTCATGGCGTGTCTCCTGTTGCGTTTGCGTCCGGTGCGCAACTCGTGGTGTCTCTGGGCAAGTGAAACAGAAAGCGGGCACCCTGCGGCGGATCAGATTCCAGCCACAAGCGCCCGCCAAAGTGCTCCACGATCTGGCGGCTGATCGGCAGGCCCAGCCCGGTCCCCTGCGGCCGGTTGGCGTTATCGCCGCCCTGGCGGAAGCGGTCAAAGATCAGCGCCTGCTGCCCCGGCGCGACCCCCGGGCCGTTGTCGCTCACTGCCACCGTCACCCCGCTATCGTCACTGCTCAGGCTTACACCAACCCGACCACCCACGTGCGGCACAAACTTGGCGGCGTTGGACAGCAGATTAAGCATGACCTGCATCAGTCGGTCCGGGTCGGCCATCAAAGGTGGCGCCTGATCGGGCAGTGACAGCTCGACCGCCACGTCGCGTTCGCGAAACAGTTCGGCCGTGGTGCTGACCGCCTGGCTCACCAGCGCGCGCATGTCCACCTCGTCGGTGTGCCACTCGGCATGACCGGATTCGATCTTGGCCATGTCGAGCACCTGATTGACCAGACGCGACAGGCGCTCAGTCTCGCTGACGATGATCTCGATGAACTGGCGCCGCTGCGCCAGCGCAATCTTGGGGTCATCGCGCAGCAATTCGGCCAGGGCCCGAATCGATGTCAGCGGCGTGCGCAGCTCATGCGTCACCGAGGACATGAAGTCGTCCTTGAGTCGGTCCAGGCTCTTGAGCTGTTCATTGGCCTGGCGCAGTTCTGTCGTAGCGCGCTCCAGGGATTCTGACTTCTCCTCGAGCTCACGCGAATGCGCCCGCAACTGCGAGGCCTCGTCCAGAATGCGCAGCACATCCTCAGGCGTGAGCGCCTCTTCTTGCACCACCGACGCCACCAACGCCCGCGCCGAGGCGCTGCCGACGGCGCCGGCCAACTGGGTTTCAACAAACTGCACCAACCGGGCATCGGCGCGGATCGCGTCCATCTGGCGCCCCTGCACCGGGCCAGCGTAGGACCGAAACAGCGCTCGCGCCTTGCGCACGCCCATGAAGCGCTCACACAAACGAAGCAGATCAGGCACCCGGGCCTGACCCTGCCAGAACACCGGACTGGCCCCGGCGGTGCGCCGGAAAACGTCGACAAAGAGCAGCGCCTGGCTGGCCTCGGCACCAGAAGGCGCACGCCAGAGCGACAAACCCACATAGACCGCGACGTTGACCAGCAGGCTCCAAAACAGCGAATGCGTCAGGCTGTCCAGACCCTGCATGCCCATCAGCTGCTCAGGCAGCAGCAAGCTCAGACCGCCCAAGCCCTGGTGCAGGAACTCATCGCCCAGCCAGCCTGACTTGGCAATGGACGGCAGCATCAGCGTGTAAGCCCACATCAGGAAACCGGCCAGCAAGCCCGCCACTGCGCCGCGCCGGGTACCGCCCTTCCAGTACATGCCGCCCAGCACAGCGGGGGCAAACTGCGCCACGGCCGCAAAGCTGATCAGCCCGATGCTGACCAGCGCGTAGGCCTCTCCCGCCAGGTGAAAGTACACATAACCCAGCACCAGCACGCCCAGAATCGCAACCCGGCGAATGCCCAGCAGCACCCGGGTCAGGTCGCGCCCGGCGTCGCGCCGGAAGTGGCGCGTGCGCAGCAACAGCGGCATCACCAGTTCGTTGCAGACCATGGTCGACACCGCGATCGTCTCGACAATCACCATGCCAGTGGCCGCAGACAAGCCGCCTATAAAGGCGAACAGCGCCAGCGCGTTTTGCCCAGCGGCCAGTGGCAGGGACAGCACGAAGGTTTCGGCATTCATCTGCCCCGGGCCAAAGTACAGCAACCCGCCCAGCGCAATCGGCAGCACAAACAGGTTGATGGCCAGCAGGTACAAGGGAAACACCCAAACTGCGCGGCGCAAGTGGCTCTCACGCACGTTCTCGACCACCATCACCTGAAACTGGCGCGGCAAGAACATCAGCGACAACATCGACAAGAGCGTCAAGGCAAACCATTGCGTCCAGGCGAAATTGCCCCCTTGCTCCAGCCGCAGCAAGCCCGCCAGCTTGGGCACCGCCTGGGCCCGGGCGAACAGGTCAGTCAGCCCGTCGAACAAGCCGTAGACCACAAACAGGCCCACGGCCAGAAACGCCACGAGCTTGACCACGGATTCAAAGGCAATCGCCGCCACCATGCCCTCGTGCCGCTCGGTCGAGTCCAGGTGGCGTGCGCCAAACACCATGGTGAAACCCGCGAGTGCCAGCGCCATGTAAAAAGTGCTGTCCTGGCTCCAGTGCGGCTGAGCCGCAAAATCAGCCCCGAGCGGCGTCGTCAGCAAGGCGTAACCCGCCGACACGGCCTTGAGTTGCAACGCAATATAGGGAATGATGCCAACCACGGCTATCAGCGTGACAAGACCCGCCAGCATGGGACTCTTGCCATAGCGGCTGCCAATGAAGTCGGCAATGGAGGTGATGCGGTAGGTGTGCGCGATGCGAATCATCTTGCGCAGCACCATCCAGCCCAGCACCATGCCCAGAGTTGGCCCGAGGTAAATCGGCAAAAACCACACGCCACCGGAGGCCGCGCGCCCAACGCTGCCAAAGTAGGTCCACGCGGTGCAATACACGGCCATCGACAAGGCGTAGGTCCAGGGATTGGCAATGAGGGAGCGGCCCTGCGCGGCGCGCCAATCGCCCCAATAGGCCACCGCAAAAAGCAACAGCAAATAGGCAAAGGAAGCGCCAATAACCAACCCAGGCGAGAGCATGGCTAGTCTTGCAGTTGCCGTGACCCCGGCCGCTCCATCAGCCAGGCCATGGCGGCGATCAACAATCCCCAGAGAAGAAACAGCGCCGCCGGAAACAGCGGAACACCCAACAGTGTTTCAGCGCGATCCCACAGGCCCAGCAAAGGGAAATTAAACAGCAGCCAGCCCCCTACAAACAAGGCGACCAGACGCTGTGCGTCAATCTCTTTGAACATGGCAGTCTCCAAATGGCGGGCTGCACGTCATTGGCGCGAGCCCTTTTGCGGGCATTGTGCCCGATGTATCGCCCAGGCTCTACGCCCAAGCTGAGTGACACGGCGCGCTGGCACCCTCTCATGTCTTGGATTTGTCCCAACTCGCATGAGCGTGTCGCGACAAGGCAAAGCTGGCAAAGAATTTGCACCAGATCGTGCTGCCAGCAATGGCGCTCCAGGTGCTGTACTCCCAGAACCCGGCCAGCACCGCCCCAATCACACACACCAGAATCACGCCGGCCACCAGGTTGATCGCCATCTCGTAGGGCGCAAATTTGGCCGGGTCAGGCGGCGCTTCACCACGTTTGACAGCCACCTCGGAAAAATCGCGATTCATGACGATGCGCCAGGCGCGGCGCAGCCAGACGAAGCTGATCGGAAACAAGGCCAAAAATAGAATCCACGTCATCGCGACGCTGATGTCAAACACCATTTCACACTCCAGTTCAAGTAAAAAAGCCCTGCCAGCATGACCGGCAGGGCTTTGATTGTCACCCCTGCCTAACTGGGCAGAAAGGGTGGTGACTCAGGTCAACAACGCACCCTCAATGGGCACCATCCACCAGCTTGGAGCCGCGCGGGACACGCACTGCTTCCACCATGTGCTGGATGTGCTCGGGTGGCTCTGGGGTGACTTTGTCAACCAGGAACGCCACAGCAAAGTTCACCAGCGCACCAATGGCACCGAAGGCTTCAGGCGTGATGCCAAAGAAGGGGTTGGGTCCACCGATGAGGCCGAGGTACTCGGTGCCCTTGATGAAAAAGATGCCCTTATGTGCAAACACGTAGAACAAGGTAACGAACAGGCCTGCCAGCATACCGGCCATGGCGCCTTCCTTGTTCATCTTCTTGCTGAAAATACCCATCATGATGGCCGGGAACAGCGAGCTCGCCGCAATACCGAAGGCCAAAGCCACGGTACCGGCCGCGAAGCCCGGCGGATTCAAGCCCAGATAGCCCGCCACCACGATCGCCCCTGCCATGGCAATCTTGCCGGCCAGCAGTTCCCCCTTTTCAGAAATATCAGGAACAAAGATGTTCTTGATCAGGTCATGCGACACCGCCGAAGAAATCGCCATCAGCAAGCCAGCCGCCGTAGACAACGCCGCAGCCAAGCCGCCCGCAGCGACCAAACCAATCACCCAGTTGGGCAGCAAGGCGATTTCAGGGTTGGCCAACACAATGATGTCGGCGTTCACCGTCAGCTCATTGCCATTCCAACCGGCAGCCGCCGCCTTGGCCTTGAAGGCTTCATCCTTGGACTTGTCGTTGTAGTACTGGATACGCCCATCGCCGTTCTTGTCTTCAAACTTCAACAGCCCGGTCTTTTCCCAGCGCTTCATCCAATCAGGCCGCTTCTCGGCTTCGATGGCTGAATCCTTGGCATAAATGTCAGTGCCACTCATGACCACACCCGGTGTGATAGTGCGAATCAGGTTGATTTTGGCCATGGCCGCCACGGCAGGTGCTGTGGTGTACAGGATTGCAATGAACACCAAAGCCCAACCAGCCGATGAACGTGCGTCCTTCACGGTGGGGACCGTGAAGAATCGCATGATGACGTGCGGCAGGCCGGCAGTACCGATCATGAGAGACAGTGTGTACACAAACATGTTCAGCGTGCTGCCGGCCGTGGTCGTGGTGTATTTGCCAAAACCCAGGTCAGTCACCACCGAGTCCAGTTTGGCCAACAGGGAGACATCCTGACCCACTATGTTCGAACCCAGACCAAGTTGCGGCAAGAAATTGCCAGTGAGTTGCAGGGAGATGAAGATCGCCGGGATGGTGTAGGCCAAAATCAGCACAATGTACTGTGCCACCTGGGTATAAGTGATGCCTTTCATGCCGCCAAACACGGCGTACAAGAACACGATGCCCATACCGACGTAGATACCTACTTCGCTTGACACACCCAGGAAGCGCGAAAACGCCACACCCACACCCGTCATCTGCCCAATGATGTAGGTCAACGAGGCTGTGAGCAAACAGAGCACGGCAACAAAGCTGGCACCTTTGGAGTAGAAGCGGTCGCCGATGAATTGCGGCACCGTAAACTTGCCAAACTTGCGCAAGTAAGGTGCCAGCAACATCGCCAGCAACACGTAACCGCCGGTCCAGCCCATCAGGAACAGGCCGCCGCCGTAGCCCATGTTGGAGATCAGGCCAGCCATGGAAATGAAGGACGCAGCGCTCATCCAGTCAGCGCCAGTGGCCATGCCGTTGAGCACCGGGTGCACCGAGCCGCCCGCCGCATAAAACTCACTGGTGGAACCGGCACGGGCCCAGATGGCAATGCCGATGTAGAGCGAAAAGCTCAAGCCCACCATGATGTAGATTGTGGTTTGAAGATCCATGTTTTAGTCCTCAGTCTTCATGAACATCAAACTTGATGTCCAGGTTGTTCATGCGCCAGGCATAGTAAAAAATCTGGATCACAAAGACGTAAATGGCGCCCTGATGGGCAAACCAGAATCCAACCGGGTAGCCACCGAAGTGGAACTGGTTGAAAAAATCAACGAACAGAATGCCGGCCCCGAAAGAAACCAGAAACCAGAGGATCAAAACGTTCCTCAGCAGCTTCAGTGTCTCTTTCCAGTAGGCGCCGCTACTTAGGTCTTCCTTCATGAAGTCTCCTCGAGAATAATAGTTAAATAACAACGGCAAACCGTTGCACCAGTACATTGCGCGGGCCAGGGACCGCGGTGCTGCGGGGTGGACTATCACGGCGATTGCTTACAGTTTTCTGATGAAAACATTTAATCAGAGCAATGAGGCTCAAACCTAGGGAAAACACCGAGCCACTGGCTTAGCGGACGCCCGTTCGGGTCGTGCAGCGGTCTGGACTCAAGCCTCGTCAGTTGCTCGCACACGGCTTGTTCATCGTGCACAATCTGCAGCTGTGATGACACCCTCTGTCGAATTTGTCGCCCCCAGCACACGGGAAGAACTCAACGCGTTGCGCCGCATGTTGCGCGAGTACGCACACGGCTTGCAAATTGACTTGTGTTTTCAAGGCTTTGAGGCTGAGCTGGCTGAACTCCCGGGCGACTATGCTACGCCGCGTGGCGCATTGCTCATGGCTACGGTAGGTCAGGAACTCGCGGGTTGCTGCGCGTTACGGCCACTCGATACCGTGGACTACCCAAATGCTTGCGAGATGAAGCGCCTCTATGTACGACCCGCTTTCCGCCGTCACGGTGTTGGGCGCCAATTGGCTGAAGCTATTTTGGATTGTGCGCGTGTGGCGGGCTACGCTTGCGTATTGCTTGATACGCTCAATGAGATGGAAAGCGCGCGCGCGTTGTACGAAGATATTGGCTTCGAAGAAATCGAACCCTACTACCACAACCCGATTGAAGGGGCGCACTACCTCAAAGTAAATCTATGAAGCCGGCCACAACTGTGGCGTGACCAGCTTGTCGATGCAACTGAAGGCTCAGGCCTTTGCTTGTGCGAGCAGGGTGGCTGCGTCGCTGACTTCAAACTTTCCGGGCGCTTCGATGTTCAGTGTGAGCACTTTGCCATCTTTGACCAGCATGGAATAACGGTTGCTGCGCAGTCCCATTCCTTTGCCCGTCAGGTCCAACGTCAAACCAGTCGCCTTGGTGAAGACTGCATCGCCATCTGCCAGCATGCGCACCTTGCTGCTGGTTTGCTGATCGCGCGCCCAGGCACCCATGACAAAAGCATCGTTTACGCTGACGCACCAGATTTCATCAACCCCAGCGGCCTTCAGTTCATCGAGGCTTTGAATGTAGCCCGGAACATGCTTGGCAGAACAAGTCGGCGTGAAGGCACCGGGCAAGGCAAACAGGGCAATGGTCTTGCCTGCGCTGGCTTTCGTCACGTCCACGGGATTAGGTCCGAGACTGCAACCGCCGCCCTCGACGTCCGAAAACTCCATCAACGTGGCTGCGGGAAGTTGATCGCCTACTTTAATCATTGGATGATCCTCAAATGGTTGGTTGAAATTGGCAAAGCAGCTGTTCAAGGCTGCCTCAAAGAACTCTACAAATAGAAACGGCTCACATTGTGAGCCGTTTCCATGAAGCCTGCAGTCTCATGACTGCAAAGGCTTAAACCACAGCCGCCTTTTGCACCAAACGGGTCGCGACCCAGTTCTTGGTCTTTGAAATGGGACGGCTTTCGGTGATCTCGATGATGTCACCCGTCTTGTACTCATTGGTCTCATCATGAGCGTGGTACTTGCTGGATTTCCCAACAATCTTGCCATAGAGTTCGTGTTTGACACGACGCTCAATCAGCACAGTCACAGTCTTGGCACGCTTGTCGCTGACCACCTTGCCAACCAAGGTGCGCTTGAGGGATTTTTTAGCTTCCGTCATTTATCGCTCCTTATTTGGCGGATTTATCAGCGCTTTGCTTCTCGACAAGAATGGTCTTGGCTCGAGCAATATCACGGCGCGTGGAGCGCAGCGTAGCGGTGTTGTTGAGTTGTTGCGTGGCTTTTTGCATACGCAGGCCAAAGTGGGCTTTTTGCAGCGCCTTGACCTCAGTTTGCAGACCGGCAACGTCTTTTTGGCGTAGTTCAGTAGTTTTCAAAGCATGTTCTCCTGATTACTGGCCAATCATGCGCGCCACAAAGGTCGTGCGCAAAGGTAGTTTGGCGGCTGCCAAACGAAACGCTTCACGAGCCAACTCTTCTGTGACACCGACGATTTCAAAAACAATCTTACCCGGCTGGATTTCAGCCACGTAGTATTCGGGATTACCTTTGCCGTTACCCATACGCACTTCAGCAGGTTTTTGGGAAATTGGCTTGTCAGGAAAGACGCGAATCCAGATACGACCACCGCGTTTGACGTGACGGGAAATGGCACGACGCGCGGCTTCAATCTGACGAGCTGTCAAACGGCCACGGTCAATACACTTCAGACCGAAATCACCAAATGCGACCGAGCTGCCTCGGGTCGCAATGCCGGTGTTACGGCCCTTTTGCTCTTTGCGGTATTTGCGACGAGCGGGTTGCAACATAATTATTCTCCTTTACCGTCAGCTGCTGCAGCTGGCGCGGCTACCTTGCGGACGCGCTGAACGGCGGGTTTAGGTGCGATGGCCCCAGTGGCCTCCGCAGGCTTGTCACTGCCATCGGCAGGCGCTGTATTGGCACCCATTGGGGGCCGACGTGCAACGCGGGGCGCCGGACGGTCTGTACCCGGACGGGCACCACGGTCATCACGACGGGGACCGCGAGGACGGCGCTCGTCATCGGTACGTGCTTCAACAGCAGCGGGCAAATCCGTGCGACCCAAGGTGTCACCCTTGTACACCCAGACCTTGACACCAATGATGCCGTAAGTGGTTTGCGCCTCAGAAGTGCCGTAATCAATATCAGCGCGCAGCGTATGAAGCGGCACACGTCCTTCGCGGTACCACTCGCAACGAGCGATTTCAATACCGTTCAAGCGTCCCGATGACATAATCTTGATGCCCAGGGCACCCAGACGCATGGCATTTTGCATTGCGCGCTTCATGGCCCGACGGAACATGATGCGTTTTTCAAGCTGCTGGGTAATGCTGTCGGCAATCAGTTTGGCATCAATTTCGGGCTTGCGCACCTCTTCAATGTTCACTGCAACCGGCACGCCGAGTTGACGCGACAACTCGCGCTTCAAGTTCTCGATGTCTTCGCCTTTTTTGCCGATCACAACACCCGGTCGTGCCGAGAAAATAGTGATACGGGCGTTCTTGGCAGGACGCTCGATCAACACACGCGACACGGACGCGTTTTTCAGCTTGGCCTTCAGGTACTCGCGCACCTTGATGTCTTCAGCCAACATGCCAGCGAAATCACGGTCATTGGCGTACCAGCGTGATGCCCAGTTGCGGCTGATCGACAAGCGAAAGCCGGTTGGGTGGATTTTTTGTCCCATATCTTCCTGGCCTCTTTCAGTTACCAACCGTCACGTACACATGGCACGTGGGTTTTCTGATCTGGTTGCCACGACCTTTTGCGCGGGCCGTGAAGCGCCTGAGCGATGCACCTTGCTCAACGAAAATGGTTTTCACCTTCAGTTCGTCAATGTCGGCACCATCATTGTGCTCAGCGTTGGCAATAGCGGACTCAAGAACCTTCTTGATGATCACAGCAGCTTTTTTCTGCGTGAACTGCAAGATGTTCAAGGCTTGATCCACTTTCTTGCCGCGGATCAAGTCCGCGACCAAACGGCCTTTGTCGACCGATAAACGAACGCCACGAAGGGTTGCACGTGTTTCCATGGTCACCTCCTTATTTCTTTTGGACTTTTTTGTCAGCCGGATGACCCTTGAAAGTACGGGTGAGCGCGAACTCCCCCAACTTGTGGCCAACCATTTGATCGGTGATATAGACCGGCACGTGCTGTTTGCCGTTGTGCACCGCGATGGTCAAGCCGATGAAATCGGGCAAAACCATTGAGCGACGCGACCAGGTCTTGATCGGCTTTTTGTCTTTGGTAGCAACAGCTTTTTCGGCTTTTGCGACCAAGTGATGGTCGACAAATGGACCTTTTTTGAGAGAACGAGTCATTTACCTGCCCCTTACTTCTTGCGACGCGACACGATCATGACCTGCGTGCGCTTGTTGTTACGGGTACGGTAACCCTTGGTCAGATTACCCCAAGGATCGACTGGGTGACGGCCTTCGCCGGTCTTGCCCTCACCACCGCCATGGGGGTGATCCACCGGATTCATCACCACACCGCGAACGGTCGGACGGATGCCCTTCCAACGCTTTGCACCGGCTTTGCCGAGACGGCGCAGGCTGTGCTCTTCGTTGGCGACTTGACCCAGTGTGGCGCGGCATTCAATGTGAATCTTGCGGACTTCACCTGATCGCATACGCACCTGAGCGTAGATGCCTTCACGGGCCAGCAAGGTTGCAGAGGTACCGGCGGAGCGCACAATTTGCGCACCTTTGCCAATTTGCAGCTCGACGCAATGCACGATGGAACCCACCGGAATATTGCGAATAGGCAAGGTGTTGCCGACACGAATCGGCGCTTCCGCGCCGCTCATGATGGATGCACCGATCTCAAGGCCACGCGGCGCAATGATGTAACGACGCTCGCCATCGGCATAACACACCAGTGCGATATGTGCCGAACGGTTCGGGTCATACTCAATGCGTTCAACTTTGGCTGGAATGCCATCCTTCGTGCGCAGGAAGTCAACCACGCGGTAATGGTGCTTATGACCGCCACCCTTATGCCGGGTAGTGATGTGACCATTGTTATTGCGGCCAGCATGCTGGAACTGAGGCTCCAACAAAGGCGCATAAGGCTCACCCTTGTGCAAATGGTCACGCGAAATCTTCACCACGCCACGACGGCCTGGAGAAGTTGGTTTCATTTTGATAACAGCCATGATTACGCAGCCTCCCCACCGAGATTGAGCTCTTGACCGGGCTTCAGCGTCACATAGGCCTTGCGAATATTATCGCGACGGCCAACGGACTTGCCAAAACGTTTGGTCTTGCCTTTGGTGTTAACCACAGACACGCCTTTAACCTCAACCTTGAACATCAATTGCACAGCGGCCTTGATTTCATATTTGGTAGCGTCCTGCAGTACCTTGAAGGTCACCGCATTGCTCTTGTCCGCGATCATCGTTGCCTTTTCAGACACGATGGGCGCAACGAGCACCTGCATCAGACGGCCTTCGTCAAATGTAGTCAGATTTGGACCATGGCTCATGCGAACATCTCCTGCAGTTTTTGCATCGCCGCTTTGGTGACGATCACCTTGCGATAGTGAACCAGGGACACTGGATCAGCATAGCGTGGCTCAACCACCAGAACATTCACCAGATTGCGGGAAGCCAGGTACAGGTTTTCGTCGACTTCATCGGCGATCACCAGCACGGATTCCAGATTCATGGCTTTGAATTTGGCAGCCAATGGCTTGGTCTTGGGCGAATCCACTTTCATGGAATCAACCACAGCCAAGCGTCCTTCGCGGGCCAACTGCGACAAGATGGACGCCATGCCGGCGCGGTACATCTTCTTGTTGATCTTTTGTGTGAAATTCTCGTCAGGCATGTTCGGGAAGATCCGACCACCGCCGCGCCACAACGGCGAAGAGGTCATACCAGCACGAGCGCGACCTGTACCCTTTTGCTTAAAAGGCTTCTTGGTCGAGTGCTTGACCTGCTCACGATCCTTCTGGGCGCGCGTGCCTTGACGGGCGTTGGCCTGGAAAGCAACTACGATCTGGTGAACCAGGTCTTCGTTGTAAGCGCGACCGAAGACGGTTTCCGGCGCTTCATAGTTTGAAGTAACCAAGCCTTGGTCATTCAGGAGTTCGATCTGCATCAGTTCGCTCCTTTCGTTTCAGGATTACTTGCTTTGACTTTGATGGCAGGACGAACGGTTACAAAACCGCCTGCCGAACCAGGCACAGCACCCTTGATCATGAGCAACTGACGCGCTTCGTCAATGCGAATCACATCCAGGTTTTGGGTAGTGACCAAGTCGTCACCCAAGTGGCCCGTCATGCGCTTGCCAGGAAATACGCGACCAGGATCTTGCGCCATACCAATCGAGCCCGGCACATTGTGCGAACGACTATTGCCGTGCGATGCGCGCTGGGACTTCATATGGTGGCGCTTGATCGTGCCCGCAAAGCCCTTACCAATGGTAGTGCCCTGCACATCGACCTTTTGACCGACGGCAAAAACAGAGGTCACAGGCACTGTGGTGCCCGCTTTGTACTGCGCAGCCACATCGGCGGTCAGGCGGAATTCACGAATGATTTCACCCGCTTCGACACCTGCTTTTGCAAGGTGCCCAGCTGCAGGCTTGGTAACGCGCGACGCTTTGCGCGCACCAAACGTCACCTGCAAGGCAACGTAGCGGTCATTCTCTTGGGTTTTGACCTGAGTCACACGGTTGTTAGACACATCCACCACCGTGACAGGGATTGAATCCCCCTCATCGGTGAATAGGCGCATCATGCCAACCTTGCGGCCCAGCAACCCTAGGGAGTTGCTCAGACTCATTTTTTTCTCCGTAACTCTCACCGTAGCAACTGCAATTGGCTGCGCCGTTTGTGCGTGAGAGACTGTTAATAAAACTCTGTTGGCGAACGAGGTCCGTCAACAGAGCCTGATAGTATAGCGCCAACTTCACCTTGAAGCAAGGCAGACGCTCACTCAAGAAGCGTAGAAGCCCCATTTGAGGCGTCTACCGCAACAATTTTTACTGCAACTTGATTTCTACATCAACGCCAGCGGGCAAATCGAGCTTCATCAACGCGTCAACTGTCTTGTCTGTTGGATCCACGATGTCCATCAGACGCTGGTGCGTACGGATTTCGAATTGATCGCGACTTGTTTTGTTGACGTGCGGCGAGCGCAAGATGTCAAAACGCTTGAAGCGCGTTGGCAAAGGAACAGGGCCTTTCACAATAGCGCCAGTGCGTTTGGCGGTATCCACAATTTCAGCGGCCGATTGGTCGATGAGTTTGTAGTCAAAAGCCTTCAGGCGAATGCGGATTTTTTGTTTGGTGGCCATGGTAGTCCTTACGCAATAATCTTAGCAACCACACCAGCGCCGACCGTCTTGCCACCTTCACGGATGGCGAAACGCAGGCCTTCTTCCATGGCGATTGGGTTGATCAGCTTGACGATGATCGACACGTTGTCGCCTGGCATCACCATTTCTTTGCCTTCAGGCAACTCAATGGCGCCGGTCACGTCCGTGGTACGGAAGTAGAACTGGGGACGGTAGTTGTTGAAGAACGGGGTGTGG